>NZ_JAOZVR010000042.1 GCF_025869515.1 Ferrovibrio sp. | reverse complement strand
AGTGCTTCGTTTACATGCTGGCGCATGTGCCGAAGCAGCTTGTCAGGGGCGATGCCCCGTGAACCCCGATAGGAGTCTCGATTGCCACCTTCGAAACCTTCACCCCCACAGCCATACGACGGCACTACATGCCGCGTGCTGGCCTCTTCCTCTCGGTCGGGGGGACAGTCTGCGACGCTGGCTGACGCGTACACTGCGGTCCGGCTGCCAGCCGAACTGAAGGAGCGACTGCGCCGCGCTGCTGAGCGTGAACAGTTGTCTATGGCGACACTGATACGGCGAGCATTGGAGGCTTGTTACGGTGCCCCAAATCGGGTGATCCGCCGCCGGTATGACCGCCTTCAAGCCGAGGAAATTACGGTTGCCCGTTCGCTTGCCGCGCAGTTGGGGCGGGCGGGAGGTCTGCTAAAGCTGGCGCTGTCCCGTAGCGGTTCGGCCGACCGAGTGGCGCTCGGACGTGTGCTGGAAGAGGTGCGTAAAACAGGACGCGTTGTCCGCGAACTCGTTAACTTGGTGGGAGACCGGGAGGCAGGAAGGTGATTCTCACCAGCAATTTTAATAGCTCCGCCCAAAATCTCGCCAGGCACCTTTTGAAGCCGGAGAACGAAGAAGTCACACACCTTCCGGGTCGCCACGTGCTGTCGGACGACCTGGAATCTCAACTGACTGAGATTGCGGCGCTGTCTGGCAGAAAACGACTATGGCACGTCACCTTTAACCCAGATCGTCCCATGACTGATCAGGAGTGGGATCTGGCTGTTGGTCTGTACGAGATGGAGTTTGGTCTGGCGGACGTCCCTCGGGCGGCGGTGCAACATGCCAAACCCGGCGATGGAATAGACCGAGCGCGGCACCGTCATTTGGTTTGGGCCACCGAGGATCCGATATTAGGTTTCAAGTTTAGGGACAGATTTTCGAAGGTTCGCGGTGAGAAGGTAGCGCGCCTGATCGAATTCAGCCTCGGAATGACGCCGACGAAGGGCGCTCATAACAAGGCGATCCAGCGGGCACTTGCGACAGAGAATCCAGCTGCAGCTAGTTGGCTAGCGGCAGGGGACTTCGACAAGGGCTCTCGGCCCGTTGCCGAATTGACCTCGGCCGAGCGAGAAATGAAGAAGCGGACCGGCGACGATCCCCGCGACCTCAGAGCCGCATTGCTCGCCGCCTGGCTGGCCGCCGACAACTCCCCGACCGTGCTTATCAAACAGCTCGCCGAGCGTGGTGTAATGCTGCAAAAGGGCGAGCGCAGGGGTTTGGTCCTAGTTCGGTCATCCAATGGCGCGGTCCAAGAGGTTGGACGAGCACTCAACCAAGCTCTTAGAGCCAATGGCCTGCCTCGGATCGAGGCAGGCCAGATCAACAAGTTAAGGGCTACTCTTTACCCCACCGCTTACACCGAAGCGATGACGGCGTACGAAATGCGTCGGTTAAAACCTCTGCGGATTCGGGCTAAACGGCCGGCAGAGGTAAATGCTGTCATTCGTGGTCCGCAGACCAATAGAGCCAAGGCCGGTTACAAGGTGATGCGGCTGGCGCTTCTATATGGCATCGAAGTGGATGATCTGCCCGATGATATTGGTGACATCATCGGGTTTATTGATGGGAATACGGTAAAATCCCGCAGTGGCGCGCTCATAACTGACCGAGGCGAGACGATCAACGCCACTGCGCCGCGCAGTAAGTTGCTAGAAGACGACGCTATCAGGTTGATGATCGAGATTGCTGCGGCCAAAGGTTGGCAGCAAGTGACGCTAGACGGGTCGCCCGAGTTCAAAGCAAGGGCGGCAAAGGTGCTGGCTGAAAAAGGGATCCAAGTACTGAAGCAGGAAATGGAGAGGACGGATGTCAATATTTACAAGGGTAAACGTTCAGCGCATGCCCACCCGGAAGGCGCTGAAGCTAACCATGCAAGACGGCCAGGAAATGCGGGAATGGCTGAAAGAGCAAGAGCACGCCCATAACTTCGCCAAAAAGAAAGCGGAACAGCGGGAATGGGACCTGTGGACCGCCAAGAACCAGAAAGAGGAAGAGGGGGAGGGCGGCAGCGATGGTGGTGAAGGCAAGCGGTGGGCTTCCCCTGCCGAATTCAGGCAGAGGTCGGAAGAAGAACGGGGAAAGGTTCTGAGCACCATCTTGGAGCGCGCTCAGACACCCAACCGGGAATCAAATGGCTTTGCTCAGAAACTAATGGAGGCAGTCGGAATTCGCTGGAGACGTTAGGAAGCCGTTGGCAAGCTGAATACGCTTGTACTCGCAGAAATGAGTCGCGTGCTACATCAAGAAGTACTTTTCCCTTGAGCCATGAATCCCAGCCCTGATATCCAGAAACTGAAACCAGATCAAAGGGGGAGAGTATGGATTTCAACGGCTTCAAATTTACGAAAACTACTGGCGAGGTCTATTCCGCCGATTTGTATTCTGAAACAAGAGTCGGTGGCGTCAACGGAAACGTGTCATCGTCTGTAACGAATCTACGTCACTATTGGATCCGTACCGACGAAGGCAGAGAGTTTGAATTTAAAGGGCCAATCGAGATTGCCAATATTGGTCACCAGGTAACCTTGTGCGTCGTTGGACGCAGCAATCGCTCTGCACCTTACTTCGTTGCCAATCACGCTACCGACAAGGGCTTCCTGTTGAATGGAAGCTTTGTAGATGGGCATTTTAGCAACGTGTTCATAGTAGCCGCCTTGGTCATCGGCGGGGTGTTTTTTGGATTTTTAGGTTTATTGGCAGGAAATGTCGGGGTGACGATAGGCGCCTTGGGTGCCATCGCGCTTGGGGCTATTATCTCGGTCAACAATGGTCGGCAGCTGCAAACGTTTCAAAAGGCGATACTCGATTATTCGTGGGGAAGGCTGGGGTAAATGGGAAAAAGGAGTGAGGTCCTCAGCAAGGAGGAAGCAGAAGCAGTTTCTGCTGTCGCGAAGACCAGTGATAGGGCGATTGAGGCGCTACAGCAATTTGGTGGCTTTCTTGGGAAAGTATTCGGGACGGTCCCAGAAGACACTATTGGCCTGTTTGGCGACTATCTTCGGCATTTGCGTATTCGAAACTTTTCACGGATGCAGCAGCGAACCGAAGAAATATTAGCCGGCAGACCGAACGTCGAAATCGAAGCGGTGTCACCGACTATTGCAATACCACTTCTGTCTGCCGCTCAAGATGAAAGCCGGCCTGAGCTTCAGGAGCTGTGGGCACGTCTGCTGGCAAATGCGATGGACAAGAACGCACCGACAATACGTCAATCGTACATCGACGCTCTTAAGAAATTCGACCCTGCGGATGCAGTGGTCCTAAAGACCCTGCATAGTAGAAGCAATCTTTCTATGAAGCCGGAGGAAATGAATAATCTCAGTGCCGCAATTAGCTTGGCTCCTGATGAAATCACGGTATCACTTGACCGATTGGTGGACCTTGGCTGTGCTCATAAACATCAGGCCGGATACCTAACATACTACCTGCTCCCTTTTGGAAGACTGCTGCTAAATGCCTGTGCTTAAAATTGGGCTGTATCGAGGGGTGGACCATTCGCTGTCCGCACATCAGGTATTAGTGGGCAGAGAGATCAATGCTCAGGTGGTAAGGCGGCAATAACGCGTCGAGCAACCCGCCTGTTGCATTTGGCCTCCATAGCCAAACTAGAAATGGACACCTGTACTCCGGCTTCTAAGAGGCATGAATAGATGGCCTGCACACGTGCATCCGATGCAGCCTTTCTCTTTATTGATGCGATAATGCCTCCGCGTTGAAGGGCAGACTTCAATGCCAGTCCGGTCAGGATGGTCTTGCTTCCGGTGTATCGGGTCCAAACCCACTTGGCGACAGATTTAGCCGTTGATTTGACCTCCGTATGAGGCAACGGGTAATCGAACTTGGCATTGAGTTCATAAGCAGTTTTTAGAACCGAAACCTTCCAATGATCTTGGTTCGAATAGTGGGCAAAGTTTCGATATGCCCAGTGGCGTAACCAGTCAAACAGTTGGCAATTGCGACCTAGAGCAGTCCCAACGTCGTTTGTCGGCTTGCCCTTGAGATTCCCAAGACTGAAACCAACGCGGTCGGCCATTTCTTGGAGTGTGACCGGCTTTCCGCTCCATGCCTGGACATCCCAATCTTCCTCGCCATTGAGTAGTGGGTTCTTTGTAAGAAGGCCGCTGTATCCAGGATCTGCCTGCAGAGCTTCTCGGAGTGCACCTGCTACACCCGCCAGGAACCATTTTGGCTTAGGACGAGCATCGTAGCCGGTAAGCACGGGTGTTGAGAGTCGCCAGACAATATGATGGCGACGCGTCTGGCGCGTTGCAGCGATCCAACTCGGGGCGGGTAGGCCAATGTGGCGAAACCGGTACTCGTCATCATGGTCGCAGTCAAAAATCAGGTAATTGACACGAGCCGTATGGTTGATCGCAATTTTCTTGAACGTCACGGCCTCTTCACGAGGTCGGCGTTGATTATCTCGGTATAGGCGATCGTTCGCGCAGTAGGTCCACTTAGGAATCTGCGACAACGACAGGACGGGAAGCGCGGACATTGCCGGCGCCTGGAAGCGCCGCCGCTTGACGGAATTCCGAATCTAACCTATATAGCGGTTAGCCGGAATGTCGAGCCGGCGGCATGCCTCTTAAGCCCGCTGGATCCACCTGGCGGGCTTAAGTTTTTCTAGGGCAGATTTGCTGATGGCGAATTGCATTGCGCGACCTCGATAGACCGGAGGTGTGCGGCGCTTGCATCCGCAACGCTTGTCGAGCTTTCGACCTAGCCTGGCGATCCACCTTGGGACTTCGACCGCCTGCCGGTATGCCTTTGCGCAGTTACACCTTGCTTCCGCGCCTTGAGGCAATTTGGGACGCGGCCAGTGACGGCCGCTTCAAGGCTCCAATCGCTCTCCTAGCCGGTCCACAGTCTGCCGGGTGTCGAAGCCGGCGCGCGGATAGGTGCTCATTGGAGCTCGGTCAGGATCGCAGACTCTTCGTGAAACTGCAATCAAAGTCACCGGAAATATCTATTGGCTGGACAAAAACTGGAAAAATCATCTAAAAGCTATTGGCGGTATGTTGGAAAAAATGAAGTAAAAACAACGCTTCAGAGGGGCCGTCAAAAACGGCGTTCTCTTCCCGTTGGGGTCGCCAAGCGCGACGGACGCCCGCACATTCCCTGACCATGCTCCCGCAGCCTCAGCGGGCCGCTGTGCCGGCGCGCAGGAGACCGGCCTCGCGGTAATAGGCCAGCGCGCCCGGATGGATCGGGATGACAGCCTCACTCGGCACCATATCCTTGACGGACAGGGTCGCCAGCGCGGGATGCAGCCGCCTGAAATCGTCGAAATGCTCGAACACCGCTTTCACCATGGCATAGGCCAGCCGGTCCGGCTGGCTGCTGGAGGTGATCAGGATGGCCCGCGTGCCGATGGTCGCCACATCCTCGGGATTGCCGGCATACATGCCGCCGGGGATGACGGTGGCGGTGTAAAAGGCATGCGCGGCGAGCAGCCGGTCGATCGGCGGGCCGGCCACGCGCACCAGTCTTGCCGGGCAGCCGGTCGTGGCTTCCTGGGTCAGGCCGTTGGGATGTCCGGCCTGGAAGATGATCGCATCGACGAGGTTGTTGCACAGCGCCGGATTCTGCTCGGCCGGTCCGAATTCCAGCGCATGCTCCGGATTCGGGATCGACTGGCGGTAAAACCCGAGCACGACATCGCGGGTGAAGCCATATCCGGCCCCGCTTTTGCCGATGCCGATGCGCCGGCCATGCAGGTCTTCGAAGTCGCGAATGCCGGTATCGGCGCGCACGATCGCGGTAAAGGCTTCCGGGTAGAGCGCAATCAGCATGCGCAGCTTCGGATCGGGACCGGCGGCGGCAAACGGCCCCTCGCCATGAAAGGCCGCATAGGCAAGATCGGTCTGCGACAGGCCGAAGGCGGCCTTGCGGGTTTCGATCCGCCGGATATTCGCCACCGACCCTTCGGAACTCACCGCCAGGCAGGGCGTCGTCTGCTGTGCGTCTGGCAGATTGAACATGCGGCAGATCGCATTGCCGACCGGATGATAGATGCCGCCGGGCGTGCCGCTGGCGAGCGTGACCGGGGGAGGGGCGAGCACGACGGACACGGCGGCGCAGCCGGCAACCGCGCCCGCCAGGATGATGGCCGCTAGCCGCAATGGGGTTTTAAAAATCAGCGCAGGCTTCAAAGTCATCACGGGCGCTCCCTTGTTCGCCGCATCGGCGCCTCACAGGTCCAGCTGGTACTGGATATGCGATCCGTCGCGCTCGAACTCGCCGCGGACCCACAGGTTCTTCTCGTCGTACCAGATACTGCCGGCAAGATAGGGCGTGATCAGCGTATAGCGCGTCACGGCAATCTGCCGGCCCGCGATCACGATCTGCTCGTCGGCGAATTTGCGGGCGCTCACGCCGATGATGCCGCCGTATTGCGCATCGACCAGCGTGGTCTGTTCCAGCACGGCCGGAGTCCACAGGCTGTTCGAGGTCAGGGTCGCAGCCGGAGCGATGAAAGGCCCGCCCTTGCTCACCACGCGAAAGCCCTGCGGTGTCGCCACGCCATCGACGCGAAGGGTTTCGCCGTGCTCCACCGTTTCGCTGCGCAGGCTCATCAACTGTCCGTCGCGCCAGATTTCGGTCGAGCTGTGGCTGAACCGGAACATGGTGAAAAAGGCGGCTTTGACCAGCAGGCTGATCCGGGTGCTCACCTGCGTCTCGCCGGTTGCCGATGAATACAGGATTGTGTGGGCGCCGATCCGGCTGCCCTTGTAATACACCGAGAATTGCCGCTGATCCGCGGCGCTGGGCAGGACGATGGCGGTTGCCGCGCATGCGATACGAGGCAGCAGATGGATCGCCACGCCAGCGCAGCCGGCCATCAAAACGCCGCGTCGCGACAGGGGTCTCCGGCGCGGCCTGTTGGGATGGATGGATTTGGTTCCATCGGAAAGCATGTTTATTTGCACGGCCCTTGCTGGGATATGGCTTCGTCAGAAAACGGCAGGTCATCCGACGCGATTCTGCGCGGTGAATTTTCCGATTTGTCTTTGGATCGGTCGAAGCGAAGCGTATCATACAAACGATAAAAGCCATGGACAAAGCGATGTTTGTGCCATGTGCGCCGGCGCCGTTCCGGTAATCGCTTCTCGACAGACATCCGACATGACACGCTTTCTCTTAGCCGCCGCAGCGCTGATGCGGCGTGTGATGCTGCTGCGCGACCTGAGCGCGTTCGACACTGCAACGGAAGAGAGATTTGACTATGCTGAGAACTATACTGATCGTCGTCCTTGTTCTTGTCCTGCTGTCGTTCATCAGCGGCTTCATGGGATTCATGCCGCCGCATTTCGGCTATGGCGGCGGCGGCCTCGGACTCATCATCCTGATCATCCTGCTCGTATTGCTGCTCCGGGGGCGTGTGTGATCGTGTTGCCCAAGAGCCGTTAATGGCTGCGGAGTGCTGCTCCTGATCTAAATCAAGGGCGCCGGGGGCGGTGTCTGCTTTCATGCTCCCCGGGCTGCAGTTTCCTCCTGGACAGTGAATGATCGGCGACGGTTTCGGATGGCTGAACGACCAGCTGCTGCGCATGCAGTGGCTGGCCGATCTGGTGACGTTGCTGCTGCGCGACGGCTTCGGCCTGGATACCGCCGGCCGCATCGGCGCCAGCATCCATTTCTTCATCTACGACGTGATCAAGATCTTCATCCTGCTGGGCGTGCTGATCTTCGGCATGTCCTATATCCAGAGCTATTTCCCGCCCGAGCGCACCCGGCGCATTCTCGGCGGCGTCAGCGGCCTGCCGGCCAATATCCTCGCCGCGCTGCTGGGCACGGTGACGCCGTTCTGCTCCTGCTCGTCGATACCGATTTTCATCGGCTTCACCAGCGCCGGCCTGCCGGTCGGCATCACCTTTTCCTTCCTGATTTCCTCACCGCTGGTCGATCTCGCCTCGGTCATCCTGCTGGCCAGCATTTTCAGCTGGCCGATCGCGCTGGCCTATGTCGTCGTCGGCCTCGTCATCGCTGTCGTCGGCGGCACGCTGCTCGGCCGCGCCGGCATGGACCGCTATGTCGAGAGTTTCGTCTTCCGCAACCCGGTGATAGCGCATGACGGCGCCGAGGCTGCGCTGACGCGCCGCGAGCGGCTGCAGTTCGCGCGGGACCAGGTCGCCGATATCGTTTCCCGCGTCTGGCCTTATATCCTGATCGGCGTCGGTATCGGCGCGGCCATCCATAACTGGATTCCGCAAGACCTGATCGCGGCGCTGCTCGGTCAGGACAAATGGTGGTCGGTGCTGCTGGCGACGCTGGCCGGCGTGCCGATGTATGCCGATATCTTCGGAACGCTGCCGATTGCCGAGGCGCTGGTCGCCCACGGCGCCGGGCTGGGCACGGCGCTGGCCTTCATGATGGCGGTCACCGCGCTCTCGCTGCCGTCGCTGATCCTGCTGAAACGGGTGGTCAGGCTGCCGCTGCTGGCCGCCTTCACCGGCATCGTCACCGCCGGCATCATCGGCATCGGTTACCTGTTCAATGCCTTCGGCTATCTGTTTCTGTGAAGGAGACCGCAATGATCATCAAGATTCTGGGATCGGGCTGCAAGAAATGCGTCGCGCTCGGCGACAATGCCAAAGCGGCGGCGGTGACGGCGGGCAGGGAAGCCGAGATCGTCAAGGTGACCGACTTTGCCGATATCGCGTCCTATGGTGTGATGTCGACGCCGGGGCTGGTGATCGATGAAAAACTCGTCTCCAGCGGCAAAGTCCTGAGCGCGGACGAGATCGGGGTTATCCTCGCCAGGCTGTAGATGAGGGGAGAAATCATGGACCCATTCATGCAGGCCGCCATCGACGAGGCCCGCGCCGGGCTGGCCGAGGGCGGGATTCCCATCGGTTCGGTGATCGTGCATCAGGGCCGCATCATCGGGCGCGGCCATAACCGCCGGGTGCAGCAGGGCAGCGCCATTCTGCATGGCGAGATGGATGCCTTCGAGAATGCCGGCCGCCAGAAGGCCAGCGTCTATCGTGCCGCCACGCTCTACACCACGCTGTCGCCCTGCGCGATGTGCAGCGGCGCCATCCTGCTCTACGGCATCCCCAGGGTGATCGTCGGCGAGAACCGCACGTTCATGGGCGAGGAAGACCTGCTGCGCAGTCGCGGCGTGGCCGTCGAGGTGCTGCAGGACGCCACCTGCATCGACCTGATGCGCGGTTTCATCGCCGCGAAGCCGGAATTGTGGAACGAGGATATCGGCGTCTGAGGTGGCGCCGCGCCGGTTGCAGCCGGCCGGGCGGCGCGGGCACTGCTGCCTGTTTTCTGCGGCGATCTGCAAAGAATTCGTCAGATTTGTATCCGATCTGAAAACTATTGCAGATTGCGGTTAAACCGGACCGGGCGGTATAATTCGCCTGACAACCATGGCCGCGCCAACCAAACTCGCTCAGCTTAACGATCTGCTGAACAAAGCGGAGCTGCATGGCGTGGCCATCATCCGCAGGATGGCCGAGCCCGACACCTTCGCCGCCAGCTTCGACAATTTCCGCAGCTATATCGACGAGATCGACAAATTCTATGTGCTGGTCGACCTGGTGGAAGACCAGCTGCCGCTGTTCGAGCCGGCGCGGCGCGACAAGCTCGCGCATAACCTGGTGAACCTGCGCTGGCAGGTCTGCATCGTCGAGGTCAATGCCACCCGCATCTTCATCCTGCGGGTCGGCGAGCAGGGCCGCAGCATGCCCTTCGGCAGCCGCGACTTCCTGCTGCGCCGCCGCGACCGCCTGAGCGACATCGCCGGTTTCCACGACCGTTTCGGCGAGGCCCATACCCTGCCGAGGATCGAGACCGAGCTGGTCGACACCGTGCGGCGCCTGCTGGATAACGCCATCGGCAAAAGCAACTCGCTGCCCGATCTGCTGGCCGAGGCCATGCAGCAGAGCAGCCAGGACCTGGTCGCCGCGGCGCAGCCGCGCCTGCGCGCGCCCAGCGAATTCGGCGGCGTGACGCAGAAACGCAAGCCGGTCGAGTTCAAGGTCAAGATCGTCTACGGCAGCTACTATGCCGATGGCGTGTCGGTGCAGGCGGTGGCCGAGGCCTGCGCGGAGTCGAAGATGACGCTGGAAGACCTGGCGCTGAAACTCGGCCTCAACCGCACCCAGCTCGGCCTGATCCTCAACGGCGCCGATCCGATGACCAAGCGGATCTACGACGAGCTGCGCGACTTCCTGCGCAAGAGCTGAGCGCGGCGCGACAGCGCTGCATACCATCGTATCTTTCGCAGACTGGCCGGACCGCCCGGCCGTGATTTAGATTGCGTCGCAGTGAAACTGCGCTTCACTGTCCCGCGGGGAATATGGGGGGAACAGGCGATGCGGTATCAGCTGCGGCCGGCGCAAGGCGACATCTTGCGCGCGATTTTTGCCTTTCTGTTCATGACGATTGTATCGGGCTGCGCCGTTACGCCGGGTGATCAGGCGATGACCGCGCCGGGCGCGGCCTGTTCCATCAAGGACGGCGAGCCTCTGCCTGAAAACAAGGTCTATCGCCATCTCGTCGTCGCCGACGATCACGGACGCCTGGCCTACAAGGAAGATATGGCGGCGCGGGTCAACGCTCTGCTGGACGAGCAGTGGGCATTGGGGCGCCGGAAGCTTCTGATTTACGTTCATGGCGGACTGAACAGCGAAAAAGCCATCGTTGAGGCGGGTGACCTCACGAAAATTGTCGATGCGATGGCGGAAGACGGACATATCCCGCTTTTTCTGCTGTGGCGCACCGGCGGCCTGGAGACCTGGTGGGAGCAGACCTCGCGCGTGCGCGGCGGCCAGCGCTTCGAGCGGACGATCTGGGACACCCCGGTCTATATCGCAACCGATCTGGCCCAGGGTGTGGTCCGTGCCCCGGTCACCTATCTCAAGCAGATGGGGCGGGTTTTCGATTATTATGAGTCGTCACCCGAACACGGCTGGAAGCTCGCGGGGGAGCCGGGCCGTTATGCTGAAGGCAAGGTGGGCAGACGCAGCAACATCATTGTCCACGGCAATGTCGACCACGAGCATCCGAAACTGTCGGAGCAAGCGAGTTACGCGCTCACCTTTCCCGGCCGGGTGATATCATCGCCTTTCGTCGACTCTCTCGGCACAACCGCGTGGGAAAACATGCTGCGGCGGGCGCGCACCGTGATCCATCAGACGGCGGAATTCGACCCCGCATGTGTCTATGAAGGATCGCCGTTAGCGGAGAAGCTGCTGGCGGAGCCGCGTGGTACTGGCGCATTTGCCGAGCTGTTTGTCGCAATTGAGAAGTGGAATGCCGGGAAGGCTAAGGAGAGAGAACAACTTCAGATCACGTTGATCGGCCACAGCATGGGCACGATCATACTCGGCGACGTGATCCGCCTGTTTCCCGGTCTGTCCTATCGCGACATCGTCTATATGGGCGCGGCAACCAGCATCGCGGAATTCTCACGATCCGTGGTTCCGTATCTCCGCGATCATCCGGATGCGCGCTTTTATAACCTGATGCTGCATCCGCAACGGGAAGCGATGGAGCTGACGGCTGGCGGAGCTGTGCCAAGCGGCAGCCTGCTGGAATGGATCGACGAGATGTACGAGCCGCCCAAGACCATTCTGGATCGCACGTTGGGGAAATGGCGTAACGTCAGGATGACGCGCGCGATCCTGCCGCAGGATGTGAGTGGCCAGGTTGTCCTCAAGGTTTTCGGCCAGGGTCCCGGCGAACCGCTCAAGCATGGCGCTTTCAATGACGCCGGAAACTGCTTCTGGAATCCCGGCTACTGGACCGTGCCCGAGTTCAAACCGGAGCAGACAAAACTGATTGAACCCTGGCCTAAATTCGATTGGGAGGCCTGGGGCCGTCTGCGACCGAGGGTGATAACAGAGTGTTTCGATACCCTGGGCGACGAATTCATGCGCAAGACACCGGAGCAAAGGGCGCTTTGATTCGCTGCCTTACAGTGTTTTCAGCACCGCGCGCAGCGTCGCTTCGTCCGGCGCGCCGTTGAAGGCAATCGCTGTCAGTTCCAGCGCCTTCTGGTTGGCCTGCACCGCAACCGGGGCAAAGCCCGCGTCTTTCAGCCTGGCCTTCAGCGTGTCGCGGGTGAAGCCGGTGCGATGCGCCATGTAGCTGCGGCCCCGGGCGAGATCGCGGCGCCAGCCATACAGGATGTCGATGGCGGCAATCGGCCCGGCCGCCACGGTATAGAGCGTGTCTTCCAGCCGGCCCTCCGCGACATGGCGGCAGACCTCCTGCAGGTCCGGCGTCGCGATCAGGGCAAAGCCGGCGGGTTTCAGCACGCGGCGGAATTCATTCAGCGCCTGGGCCACCTCATGCGCTTCGACATGCTCGATATTATGTGACGACCAGATGGCGTCGACCGAGGCGGCCGGCACCGCATGCATGTCGGTCATGCTGCCGACGATGTCGGGCTTCACCTCGGGGTCGATATCGAGCCGCAGCTCGCGCCAGTCCGGCTGGCGGAAGGTGGCATGCAGCGGGCTGGCATCGCGCGGGCCGCAGCCGACATGCAGAACGGTTTTCATCACGCGTGGTCCCACCCGGAGCAGCGGCAGGCGACTCCGGCCCGCCATCGGCAGGCAGCATTCTGTGGGCAGGCTCCGCGGAAAGCCAGCTTGTGGGCAGGGCATAAAGTTGCTATTATGTTCCTATCTCAATTCGGCGCTTGGGGCAAGCGGAAAGGTGCGAATAAGCCCGGAATAAGCGCCGATAAGCCTCGTTTAAGCCCCGTTTAAGCCTTGGTAAGCCCGGCATAAGCCGGAATAGACACCGGATAAGCCGGAATAAGGCCGGATAAGCATCGGATAAGGCCGGTTTGATAGCAGTGATATCATTCCGGCACGGCCGGTGTGGAAACGGTCCGGCTGCGCTGGGCAAGGCGGCAGGGGACGGCTAGGGTGCCGCCATGATTCGCGTCACCCCCCGCATCAGCCTCGATCCGCGCGAGATCGAGATCAGCTTCGTCCGCGCCTCCGGCCCCGGCGGCCAGAATGTCAACAAGGTGTCGACGGCGGTGCAGCTGCGTTTCGACGTGCGGCGGTCGCAGGCGTTTTCCGACGATGTGCGCGCCCGGCTGGAAAAGCTGGCCGGCAGCCGGCTGACCCTGGACGGCGTGCTGGTGATGACCGCACAGCAGCATCGCAGCCAGGAGCGCAACCGCCAGGATGCCATCGACCGCCTGGTGGCGCTGATCCAGACCGCCGCCGTGGCGCCGAAGCCGCGCCGGGCCACGCGGCCGACCCTGGGGTCGAAAAAGCGCCGGCTGGAATCCAAGACCAAGCGGTCCGGCGTGAAGAGCATGCGCTCGCGGCCCGGTATGGAATGACACGAAACATCATGTCTGCCGCCTTCATGCCACATTCGCCGGGCAAGACGGCCAGGCCTCACCCTGTAAAGATGGGCTTCCGCCTGATGTCCCCGAAAATTTCCGCTGCCGCCTTCGTTGCCACCCTGCTGGCTGCGCCGCTCAGCTTCGCGGCCGATCCGCCCGATCTCGCCAAGCAGGCTGAGCCGCAGGTCGGCATCTTCAGTTTCGTGCTGGAAAACGATCTTTTTTACAACACCGACCGCCGCTACACGAGCGGCGCGCGGTTCAGCTACCTGACGCCGAAGAATGCCGAACCCGAATGGCTGCGCGACCTGGCCTATGAAGTGCCGATGCTGCGCTGGCACAGCGATATCCGCGTCGAATATGCCCTCGGCCAGAATATGTACACCGCTTCCAACAAGCTGCTGCGCGATCCGCCGGCAACCGACCGGCCCTATGCCGGCTGGCTGTATGGCTCGGTCGGCGTGGTGGCGCGCACTGGCCAGGTGCTCGACCAGTTCCTGGTCAGCGTCGGCGTTGTCGGTCCGGCATCGATGGCGCAGGAGACGCAGGACTTCATCCATTCCATCGTCAACTCGCCGGAAGCCCAGGGCTGGGACACCCAGCTCAGGAACGAACCGACCCTGCAGTTGACCTATCAGCGCAGCTGGCAGTCGCCGGAATTCAAGCTGCCGGCCGGCTTCGGTATCGATGCCACGCCGCATGCCGGCGCCGCCATCGGCAATGTCTACGACTACGCCAATATGGGCATGATGTTCCGTTTCGGCCAGAACCTGCCGATCGACTACGGCCCGCCGCGCGTGCAGCCCAGCCTGCCGGGTTCGGGTTATTTCGAGAAGGCGCCGGGCGGTATCGGCTGGTATCTGTTCGCCGGCGTCGACGGCCGCGCGGTGGCGCATAACATCTTCCTCGACGGCAACACCTTCCGCAGCAGCCGCAGCGTGAACAAGGAAACCTTCGTCGGCGATGCCCAGTTCGGCCTCGCTGTCGTCGTCGACGGCGTGCGCCTGGCCTATACGCATGTGCTGCGTACCCGCGAATATGAAGGCCAGGATGCCAGCGACCAGTTCGGCGCCTTCAGCGTGTCATTTGCTTTCTAGCCGGTCAGTAACGGCAGCCCGGTTTCGGCTCGCGCGGTTGTGACCCGATATCGCTTGCCCGGGATCGCGATTTACGGGAATTTTATGCCCATGCGCCGCCCCGGTTTTCTTTCCCGCCTGTATCAGGCCGCCCTGGCGGCTGTCCTGGTGCTCGGCCTCATGCCTGCTGTCCAGGCTCAGGCGCCGCTTTCGGGCAACGACCTGGTGCAGGCCGAACTGCTCGCCGAGCCGCAGAGCATCCGCGCCGGCGAGGCTTTCTGGCTCGGCATCCGTCTGCGCATGGCGGAGCACTGGCATACCTACTGGCGCAATCCGGGCGATTCAGGACTGGCCACCGAAATCCGCTGGACCCTGCCGCCGGGCTTCAGCGCCGGGCCGATCGTCTGGCCGGTCCCCGAGCGCATTCCGGTCGCGCATCTGGTCAACTATGGCTACGACGGCGAAATCCTGCTGCTGACGCAGATCACGCCGCCGGCGGCACTGCCATCCGGTGAGCTGGCGCTGAAGGCCGATGTGAACTGGCTGGTCTGCCAGAAAGAATGCATCCCCGGCGAGGCCGCGCTCGATCTCGCATTGCCCACGGGTACAGGCGGCGCCAGTCCCGCCACCGCCGCCGCCTTCGATGCCGCGCGGCAGAAAATAGCGCAGGCCTCGCCCTGGTCGGCGCGGATAGAAACCGGCAGCGATGGCTATGTGTTGCATGTCGCCGTGCCGGGCCTGCGGGCAGATCGCATTCACAGCGCCGCCTTCCTGCCGCATCAGGAAGCGATGATCGAACATGCCGCGCCGCAGGCCTTCAAGGTCGAGGCCGACCGGCTGACCCTGACGCTGAAGCGCGGCAGCTTTGCCGCGGCCGGCCTGCCGCAGCAGACCGGCGGCCTGCTGGTGCTCACCGAAGATACCGGCGGCACGCAGCAGCGGCAGGCTTTCGAATTCGCCGAGATCGCCTATGGCGCACCGGCAGCCACGGTCAGTGCAGCAGGCTGGAGCACCATCCTGCAGGCGGCCCTGCTTGCCATGCTGGGCGGCATCTTGCTCAACCTGATGCCCTGCGTCTTCCCGGTGCTGTCGATCAAGATTCTCGCCCTGGTGAGCCATGCAGGCGCGGGCAGGGCGCAGATGCGCCGCCATGGCATGGCCTATATGCTCGGCATCCTGCTCAGTTTCGGCGCGCTGGCCGGACTGCTGCTGGGTCTGCGGGCGACCGGCGCGCAGATCGGCTGGGGCTTCCAGCTGCAGATGCCGCTGGTGATTGCCGTGCTGGCCTATCTGCTGTTCGCCATGGGTCTCAGTCTGTCCGGTGTCTTTCATGTCGGCGGCAGCTTTGCCGGCATCGGCGAGGCGCTGACGCGGCGCGGCGGTTATCAGGGCTCGTTCTTCACCGGCGTGCTGGCGGCCGTGGTCGCCACGCCCTGCACGGCGCCGTTCATGGGTGCTGCGACCGGCTTCGCGCTGACCCAGCCGGCCGCCATCGGCATGGCGATTTTCCTGGCACTCGGTTTCGGCCTGGCGTTGCCCTTCCTGGTCCTCACCTTCGTGCCGCAGCTCGCCGACCGCCTGCCGCGGCCCGGCCTGTGGATGGACCGCGTGAAGCAGGCCCTGGCTTTTCCGCTCTATGCCACCGTGGCATGGCTGATCTGGGTGCTGAGCCAGCAGGTCGGCGAAAAAGGCCTGCTCGCCGCCCTGCTGGGGCTGGTGCTGGTGGGGGCCGCTGCCTGGACGTTCAGTCTGCGCGGCCAGATGGCTGGCGCCACGGCCGGACTGCTTTTGCTGGTCACCGGCATCGCGCTCTATGGCGTGGCGCGCAACCCGGTGCGGTCGGCCGCTCCGCAGCAGGCCCAGATCGCGCCATCCGGCATCCGGACCGAAGCTTTCACCCGCGCCAGACTGGATACTCTGGTGGCGCAGCAGCAGCCGGTTTTCGTCAATATGACGGCGGCCTGGTGCATCACCTGCATGGTCAATGAACGTACCGCGCTGAGCAGCGACAGGGTGCAGGCGGCTTTCCGCGACCGCGACATCGTCTACATGAAGGGCGACTGGACCAACCAGGATCCGGAGATCACCCGCGTGCTGGAGCAGCATGGCCGCAGCGGCGTGCCGCTCTATCTCCTCTATGCGGCAGGGCAGACCGTCGTGCTGCCGCAGATTCTCACGCCGGCCATCGTGCTGGAGCATCTCGACCTGCTGGACCGTGTCGGTTCGCACGGCCGGCAGCCGCAAACCGCGTCTCTGTCCAACCTCTCTACGACAAGGAGTGTGCAACCATGACCGTCTCTCGTCGTTTCCTGCTTTCTGCCGCTGCCATCGGCGCCGCCGGACTTCTCGCCATGCCGCAGCTCGGTCTTGCCTCCGGCGTGACCGTGGGCCAGCCGGCGCCGGCCTTCACCGTCAAAGATACCAACGGCAAGACCGTGTCGCTGGCCGATCTCAAGGGCAAGACCGTGGTGCTGGAATGGTCGAACCACGACTGCCCCTTCGTGAAGAAGCATTACAGCGGTAACAACATGCAGGCGCTGCAGAAGAAGTGGACGGCGCAGAATGTCGTCTGGCTCACCATTGTCTCTTCGCCGGAGGGCGAGCAGGGCTATGTCCATCCTGCCCAGGCCAACAAGCTGACTACTGATCGCGGCGCGGCGCCGTCGGCCGTGCTGCTCGATCCGAAGAGCCAGATCGCCCGCGCCTATGGCGCGCAGGTAACGCCGCATATGTATGTGATCGACAAGACCGGCAGGCTCGCTTACGCCGGCGGCATCGATGACAAGCCCTCGACCCGGATCGATGACCTGGCCGGTGCGAAGAATTATGTCGATGCCGCGCTGAGCGAACTGGCCCAGGGCAAGCAGGTCAGCACCGCGACCTCGCGGCCCTATGGCTGCACGGTGAAATATGCGCCGCCGACGACTTGACCAGACGACCTGATCGCCGTCGCGGTCATCGTAAAAATGAAAACGCCCGGTCAAAAGCCGGGCGTTTTTTTATTCCGCCGCCTGCGGGATGGCCGGGCGCAGGCTGGCCTCGAAATCGGCCAGCATATTGCCGAGCGACTGGCCGTCGGGGTCGGCCAGCGCCGCCGTGCGCGCCTGCACCAGGGCATCGGTGGCGGCAGCCGGCGCAAGGCGATGTTCCAGCGCCGGCAGGATGACGCGGTCGCGGATACGCTCGAAATTGCCGGCACCACGCTTGAAGGTATCGCCATAGCCCTTGATCAGGCGGGCGCAGTCGACGATCTCGCGCGCCAGCTGCGGGTCGAGCCCGGCGGCGCGGCGGATCAGGTCGAGCCAGTCTTCGATGCGCGCCTGTTCCTCGGCATAGCGGAAGCTGCGCGGGCGCCAGCCGCGCAAGGATGCCAGCAACCGCAGCCTGAGATAACCGCCGACGCGGTTGGACTGCACTGTCATGCCGAGATGAAATTTCTCGGTCCAGCCGCGCCGGTCGCTCAGCGCGATGATGCGGCGCGCCAGCGCCGGCGGCAGCAGCGAGGCGATTTCTTCCACGCCGGGCTTGAGGAATTCCGCCACCATATACGGCTGACCGGGCCTGATGCGCTGCTCGCGCGCGATGGCATCGAACCGTTCCGGTTTCAGCTTGAGCTGCGCGACGCGGATCACATCCTCGAAGCTCATGCGCAGCGCCAGATGCCGCGCAGTCTCATTGGCGAGGGCTTCATCGCCCAGCCTTACTACTGTATCGAGCCGGTCGAGATAGAGCCGTGCATAAGCTTCGCCCTGGTAATCGATCAGGCGCTTGATGCCTTCGGCGGCGAATGTCTGCACGGCGAGCGGCAGCCGCGCGATGCGGTCGGCCAGCGCCGGTACGGCAGCGGCTGGCGGCAGGGATGACAGCACGGCGGCGCGTGCGGCGAGATCATCCTCGCCATGCGAGAGACCGAAGCGGAAGCCGGCAAGGTTGCTGTCCACGGCCTTGCCCTCGGCGCGGATGCCGTCCTCGAAGGCCTGTGACGGCAGCGGCAGGGCACCGGACCCGGCCAGCGCGCCGAGCAGCACGGCATTGAGGATCGAGCCGGCGTCTTTGGCGGCCTGATCCATATCGAACAGAATGGTGCGGCGCGCATGGTCCTTCGCGGCCCGGAACAGCTTGCTGACATCATAGCGGCCATCGGCCATGGCGCTTTTTTCCGCCACGGCGAAGATGCGGTGCGTCGAGGCGATCAGCAGCGTGCGGTCGGGCGAGACATAGCCGTTGGCGATGGCGCGGCCGGCCTCGACGAATTCGCTGGCGATCATCACATCCACCTGGCCCGGCATCGGGTTCAGGCACATCACCGGGCGCTTGCCGGTCTGCTCCGGCCAGATCTCGATGTAATAGGTGGTGGCACCGGTACGCTGCGCCACGCCGGGAATCGAGGTGCTCTGCACCGGATAGCCGGCGCGTTCAGCGGCATCGACGATCCAGCCGGTCAGCACGCCGCCGCCTTCGCCACCCATGGCGGCGATCAGGATGCAAAGGGGACGACCGGAAGAAAACGACGTGTTCATCTTACTCTCCCGCCGCCGGCTGCACGGTCTGCGCCGGGCGAGCGCCGCCCAGCCAGCCGATCACGGCGCGATGCAGGCGGTCGCTGACGCGATCCCACCAGCCCGGGTTATGCACGATCTCGGTCCTGTAGAAGGACGGGCAGAGCACGGCGGCATGGGCGACCTCGCCGCAATGACCGCAGCCGACGCAGCTGCTGTTCACGCTGGCGACCGGATCGGTGCGCAGCGGATCGGGATTGGGTTTGATGGTCAGCGACGGGCAGCCCGACAGCCGGATGCAGGAATGGTCGCCGGTGCAGACTGCATCGTCGATGCCGAAGCGGGTGCGCACCACGCGTTCGCCGGCTTTCAGCGCCTTAGCCTCGTCGGTGCGCAGGCGGCGCTGGCGGGCGAGCTGGCATTCGCCCTCGGCCAGAATCACCTTCAGTCCCCTGGTGGTGGTGGTCAGCGCCTCTTTCAGCGAAGCGCGCATGTCTTTCAGGCCGTAGGAGCGTAGCGTGCGCACCCATTTGACGCCCAGCGCCTTCAGCGTGGTCTCGATATCCGAACCGCTGCCCAGGCCGTCGACACGGTTGCCGGCGGAGGAGGGGATATACTGCACGCCGGTCGCGGAGGTGTAGCCGTTCTTCATCACGATCAGCACGCCGTCGCCGCGATTGAACATCGAGGAGGCGACACCGGACAGCACGCCGTTATGCCAGAAACCGCCATCGCCCATGATGGCGAGCGAGCGCGTGTTCATCAGCGGTCCGACGCCGGCGGCTGAGGCCAGCGACATGCCGTAACCGAGAATCGAATGGCCGAGTGAAAACGGCGCGAAGGTGGCCAGCGCATGGCAGCCGATATCGGCGGCGATATGCACCTTGCCGATCTCGCGCTCGACCAGCTTGATCGCGGTGAAAACCGGCCGTTCGGGACAGCCGGTGCAGAAGGTCGGCGGCCGCAGCGGAAGATTCGTGCCGATCAGCGCCTGGGCGGTCTTGCGATTATCCAGCGCGATGTTGAAGGCGGCATCGGCGGCGGAGACATCGATCTGCGGCTGCTCGGCTTTCATAAAAGCCAGCAGGCCGCGGGTCATCGCCTCAATGGTATATTCGCCGGCCGCCGGCAGCATGCCCTTGCCATGCACACGGGTGTTCACGTCGGCCCGGCGCAGTGCGGTGTGCAGGGCCTGCTCGATATAGTCGGGCGAACCTTCCTCCACCATCAGCACGGCACGTTTGCCAGCGCAGAACTGCACCAGCTGCTCCGGCACCAGCGGATAGGTGACATTGAGCACCAGAATCGGCACCCGGCTGTTGCCGAAGGCATCGGCGAGATCGAGATTCATCAGCGCGCGGTTCAGCGCATTATACAATCCGCCCTGCACGACAATGCCGATCTCGGACAACTCGCCCGGCATGGTTTCGTTCAGGCCGTGCTCCAGAATGAATTTCCGCGCCGCCGGCATGCGCTGTTCCAGCTTCAGCTTTTCCTGCATGAAGGTGGCGGGCGGGTGGGCCAGGCGATCGTAGTTGAAGGCGGACGGGCCGGGCAGGCGGCTGTTGCGCGACACCTTGGCCGGCTTGTTGTCCCTGGCCGGGAATTCGCCGGTGACATGACAGGCGCGGATGCGCAGTTCCAGCATGACCGGCGTGTTGGTGGCTTCCGAGAGCTCGAAACCCTGTTCGACGCTGCGCGTGATGGTGGGCAGGTCGGGCCGCGGATCGAGCAGCCACATCGAGGATTTCATCGCATAGGCATGGCTGCGTTCCTGGATCACGCTGGCGCCTTCGCCGTAATCCTCGCCGACCACGATCAGCGCGCCGCCGGTAACGCCGGCCGAAGCCAGATTGCTAAGGGCGTCGGACGCCACGTTGGTACCGACGATGGCCTTCCAGGTGACGCAGCCGCGCGCGGGATAATGAATCGAGGCACCGAGCAGGGCGGCGGCGGAGGCTTCATTGGTGCAGGTTTCGAGATGGATGCCGAGATCGTCCAGCATGTCCTGCGCCTGCACCAGCACGTCGATCAGGTGCGACACCGGCGCGCCCTGATAGCCGCCGACATAGGAAACGCCAGACTGCAGCAGGGCCTTGGTGACAGCCAGGATGCCTTCGCCACGGAAGATGTCGCCATCACCCAGACGCAGCGATTCAATCTCTTTGGCGAAAGAGCGTTCCATCGATTCCTCCCAAACCTGGCCGAATCTTGCACCGCACACCTGTAGCGTCAAGAAATTAGTTTGATGTCAAACAAAACAATATGGACAGATCCGGGGCGGCGCTGCTAGGCTGTCCGCGCAAAAACAAAAAGAGGGCTGTCAGGTTTTGCTGACGGCCCGCCAGCGGAGGAAAAAACACATGGCCATTCAACGTCACCTCTATGCCTGCGCCACCGTTCTCGGTCTTGGTGCCGCGCTCGGCCTTGCGGCAGCGCAGCCGGTTCTGGCCCAGGACAAGCCGGTCACGCTCCGGCTCGGTCACTGGCTGCCGCCGTCGCACCCGCTGCATCCGGCCTTCACCGACTGGGGCGCCTCGCTGGAGAAGGCGACCGGCGGCACGGTGAAGACGCAGATTTTCCCGTCGCAGCAGCTTGGCCAGGCCAAGGACCATTACGACATGGCACGCGACGGCATCGCCGACATCACCTATGTCAATCCGGGCTACACGCCGGGCCGCTTCCCGGTGATCGCCGGCAGCGAAATCCCGTTCCTGTTCTCCAACGGCAAAAGCGGTTCGGCGGCGATCGATTCCTGGTATCGCAAATATGCCGAGAAGGAGATGGCCGATGTGAAGGTCTGCATGACCTTCGTGCACGATCCGGGCACCTTCCACAGCAAGGTGAAGATCGCCAAGCCCGATGACCTGAAGGGACTGAAGATCCGCCCGGGCAATGCCTCGGTGGCGCGCCTGGTCACGCTGGCCGGCGGCACCAACGTGCAGGTGACGGCGCCGGAAGCCCGCGATGCGCTGGAGCGCGGCCTGGCCGATGCGATCAGCTTCCCCTGGGGCAGCGTGTTCATCTTCGGCTTCGAGAAGGCCGTGAAGTACCACATGGATGCGCCGCTCTATATCAGCAACTTCGTGCTGGCGGTGAACAAGGCGACCTACGGCAAGCTGTCGGCGGCGCAGAAGAAGGCCCTCGACGCCCATTGCACCTCCGAAATGTCGGAGAAGGTCAATACGGCCTGGTCGGATGCCGAATCCTCGGGCAAGGCCAAGATGCTGGCTTTGCCGGGCCATGAAGGCGTGAAGCCGAGCGACAGCGACATCGCCGCCTGGCGCAAGCTGTCGGATGAAATGACCAAGGCCTGGTACGAAGACACCAAGAAAGTGGGCGTCAACGGCGAGCAGGCCCTGAGCGAGCTGAAAGCCGAGCTGAAGAAGCGCAACGCCGCGTTCTGATCGGGTCCGGACGGGACTGCGGCTGGTCCTCCGGCCGCAGTCCCGTTTTTTTTCGGCCCGGTTTGCGCCGGCACAGCAGTTGCCGCTAGACTGCCGGCAGGGGGAATTGCCTGATGAAATCGTTCATCGACAAGGTCGAGCTGATCGCCGGCCTGCTGCTGGGCGCCATTGCCGTACTGACCTTCAGCGCCGTGATGCTGCGCTGGCTGTTCAATTACGGCCTGCCCGATGCCTTCGATTTTTCCCGCCTGCTGCTCGGCACCGCGATGTTCTGGGGCATTGCACTGGCCGGATTTCATAATCGCCATATCCAGGTCGACGGGTTCTGGGAATTGGCCCCGGCCTGGGGCAAGCGGCTGATCGACATTTTCGCCACGACGGTGACGCTGGCTTTCATGGCGCTGTTTGCCTGGATGCTGGAAGGCAAGGTGAGGAGCGTGCTGGCCAGCAACGAGCAGACCTTCGACCTGCGCCTGCCGGTCTGGCCGTTCCATGCCGTGGCGGCGCTGGGCATTGCGCTGGCGGCCATCCTGCTGCTGTTGCGCCTGGTCCGCCTGCTGGCCGGCAAGAAAGAGGCGTGATCGTGAGTCAGGATTTTATCACCATTGCCGGTTTCGTCGTTCTGTTCGTTCTGATGGTGCTGCGCGTGCCGGTCGGCATCGCCATGGGCATCGTCGGCGTTGGCGGTTTCGGTATTCTGGCCGCCACCGCGCCGGCGCTCAATCTGCTGGCGCAGTCGCCGATCCGGGTCGCCACCGATTATGACCTGGCCGTCATCCCGATGTTCATTCTGATGGGTGCCTTTGCCACCGCTGCCGGCATGAGCCGCGAGCTGTTCCGTGCCGGCGAGGCCTGGCTGGGGCATCGCCGTGGCGGGCTGGCCATGGCCACCGTGGCCGCCTGCGCCGGCTTTGCCGCGATCAACGGTTCGTCGGTGGCGACCGCAGCCACCATGACCACGGTGACGCTGCCCGAGATGCGGCGTTTCGGCTACCATCCCGGTTTTTCCACCGGTGTGATCGCCGCCGGCGGCACGCTGGGCATCATGATCCCGCCTTCAGTCGTGTTCGCGCTCTACGGCATCCTCACTGAACAGGATATCGGCAAGCTGTTCATTTCCGGCCTCCTGCCCGGCCTGCTGGCTGTCGTGCTCTACATGACCCTGATCCAGGTGATCGGCTGGCTGCGGCCGGATCTGATGCCGCGCGGGCCGAAAGCGACCTGGCGTGAGCGTCTCCAGTCGCTGCGCGACATCTGGGCCACCGTGCTGCTGTTTGCCGGCATCGTCGGCGGTATGTATGGCGGCGTGTTCACTGCCACGGAAGCGGCCGGCTGCGGCGCCGTCGGTGCCCTGTTGATCGGAATCCTGCGCGGGCGGCTCGGCTGGAGCGAGATCACGACCAGCCTGATCGAGGCCGTGCGCACCTCTGCTTCGATCTTCACCATCGTGGTCGGCGCCTTCCTGTTCGGCTATTTCCTGGTGATCACCCAGACGCCGCAGAAGGTGAGCGACTTCCTCACCGGCCTGCCGGTCGGACCCTATGGCGTGCTGACGCTGATCCTGATCATGTATCTGATCCTCGGCGCCCTGATGGACGAACTGGCCATCATCCTGGTGACCGTGCCGATCATCTATCCGGTGATGCTGCAGCTCGGTTTCGACCCGATCTGGTTCGGCGTCATCATCGTCATGGTCACCACCCTGGGCATGGTGATGCCGCCGGTGGGGATCAATGTCTTTGTCATCAACTCGATTGCCCGAGATATCAGCCTGTGGCAAATCTACAAGGGTGTGATGCCGTTCATTCTCGTCGACCTCCTCCGTCTGGCCCTGCTGGTGCTGTTCCCGGCCATCGCGCTTTATCTGCCAGGGCATATGAACTGATATGAAGGGCAAGGCGTCTCAGGGCACCAACGGTCGCGGCGAAGTCACAGCCGTCCCGCGCAAGAAGCCCCGCAAGCTGGATCGCGGTCCGCTGCCCGGCCTGTATGGCTACAATCTGCGAATCGCCCAGGTCGCCGTCTTCGAGAATTTCCTTCAGGTTGTCGGCAGCAGCCTGGCGGGCCGCATGGGCGGACTGACGCCTGGCCGTTTCAGCCTGCTGGTTCTGCTGCAGGCGAATCCGGGCATTAACCAGACCGACCTCAGCCGGGGCGTGGGCGTCGACAAGTCGACCCTGACCCCGGCGCTCGACCAGCTGGAGAAAAAGGGGCTGATCCAGCGCCACCGCACGGCAGCGGATCGCCGGACCTATGCGCTGTCATTAAGCCCGGCCGGCGAAACGCTGCTGGCGGAACTGATGACCAAGGTCGAACAGCACGAGAAGAATATTGTGGCGGGGCTGACGCCCTCGGAGCGCACGACCCTGAACCGTTTGCTCAGGAAGCTGGCACGCAGTCTGGGCAGTGAGGCTATCGGTTAAGCTGGCCCATTCTTTTTTCAGTCCTGCGTTCTACTGAAAGTCGAATCGCTTCCAGATGATGGGCGCCGGGTTTTCCGGAAATTTATCCGAATGCCGGGGCGAAGCGGGAAAGCCGGCGAACAACCCCAGAGTGATTGCATACATGCCGGCTCGAACAAACCCTGACCATTACAATTGACAACGTATTCAAATATATGCGGAATATGATGGTCGGTTGGCATTTGTAGCCGGCAAAAAATCCGATTTCTCCGGCCCATCACGGACTATCGTCGTGAAGCGCCTGGAGGGTCTTTTAATCGCTTAGATTGATATGTTCCGCCGCGACGGGGTGCAGAATCGTGTGGGTGAAGGCATCCGCTTCGCCTTGGATCGTAACTTGCGTGGTGCCAGCGCGGCCAGGTGAATGGCGGGAAGCTTTTCACTCAGGCGGTGCCGTCAAGGTTGTAAGCTGGGCGGTCTGCCGAGCAGGTGACAGGCAGCGGGACACAGGATGAGCGACGATAACGCCGTAACCATTGTGATGATCGAAGATGACGAGGGGCACGCCCGTCTGATCGAAAAAAACATTCGCCGCGCCGGCGTTAATAACCGGATCGTGCCGTTTTCCGCCGGCGGACCGGCGGTCGACTACCTGATGAAGGCCGGAGACAGCGATACGGGGACGCACGGTGGCGCTTATCTGGTGCTGCTTGATCTGAATCTGCCAGACATGTCGGGTATCGATATCCTGCGACGCGTGAAGGAGCATCCGGGCCTGCGGCGCATGCCGGTCGTCGTGCTGACCACCACCGACGACAAGCACGAGATTCAGCGTTGCTACGATCTGGGCTGCAATGTCTATATCACCAAGCCGGTGAACTACGAGAACTTCGCCCAGGCGATCCGACAGTTGGGTCTGTTTTTCATGGTCATGCAGGTTCCAGAGACGCCCTGATGAGCATTCGGCCGCGCCTGCTTTATATCGATGACGATCCGGGCCTCGGGCGCCTGGTGCAGAAGGAATTCGAGCGCAACGGATTCACGGTCGAACTGCTGAGCAGCGGCACGGCCGGAGTTGAGCGGCTGCGGAGCGGCGCGGAGGTTGATGTGGTGGCGCTGGATCATCACATGCCGGATCAGCTTGGGCTCGATACGCTGGCGGTGATCGCCAGCCTGCCGAACCCGCCGCCGGTGGTCTATGTCACCGGCGAATCCGAAGGCCGTGTCGCGGTTGCCGCCTTGAAGGCAGGTGCCGCGGATTACGTGATCAAGGATGCCAGCCCGGAATTCCTGACCCTGCTGCGCGCGGCGATCGACGGCGCGCTGGAGGGACGGCGACAGAAATTCCTGCGCGCACAGGCCGAGGCGGAGATGCGCGCGGCGCGCGACCGCTTCGAAGCCCTGGCCAACGAACGCGCCATGCTGATCAACGAGGTGAATCACCGCGTGTCGAACAGCCTGCAGCTGATTGCCAGCCTGCTCCAGGTACAGTCCGCGGCGCAAAGCGACATGAAATCGGCACAAACCCTGCTCGATGCCTATAAGCGCGTTGCGGCGGTCGCCCGCGTGCACAAGCGCCTGTATTCCTCTGTCAATGTGCGTTTCGTCGATCTCGCCGATTACCTCTGCGGCCTGGTCGAGGATTTGCGTCAGTCAGCCGATCAGGGCGGCCGTTCGCTGCAATTTCTCGCCAGCCAGACTCGCATCGGCACCGATTTTGCCATCCCGATCGGCCTGATCGTCACCGAACTGGTCATCAATGCCCTGAAATACGCCTATCCGATCGGCGACGGTCCGATCCGCGTCAAGGTCGAGCGTAACGGCGACCTCATCACCTTGCAGGTCGAGGATGACGGCATCGGCATTGACGAAACCGACTGGCGCAAGAGCCGGGGTATCGGCAACAAGATCGTGCTGGCCATGGTGGAAAAGATCGGCGGCGCCATCAATATCGAGACGCGGCCGAGCGGGGCCTGCATCACCGTGACTTTCACGGCGGCCGATCCGGCTCCCGAACTCGATATTGTCGGCGACAGTCTGACATCCGTGCTGGTGATCGCCGACAGTCTTGGCCGGGCGGACGCTGCCAACGAGGAAGCCGATGGTGTCGATCCGCCGGCTCTGCTGCTGGTCGAAGACGATCCGCTCATGCGCATGGTGGTGGCCGGCAATCTCGAAGCCGCCGGCTTCCGTGTCGAAGAGGCCGGATCCGGCGCCGAGGCGCGCGCCGCATGGCAGAAAAACGATCGTTTCGTCGCGGTGATCTGCGATCTCGGCCTGCCTGATTGCCGCGGCGATCTGCTGGCGAGCGAGTTCCGTGCCCTGGCGCCGCAACTGCCGATCGTGCTGGCGACCGGTTATGACGAAAAGGTCGTGGCTGCCGGTTTCGTCGGCAGCCGGTTCAGCCGCATTCTGGCCAAGCCCTATGACGATACCGCATTGCTCGGCACTTTGGAGGCGCTCGGTGTGTCGGGCAGCGGCATGCCGCTGCCGTTGCCGAAAACCGGCGTCGGCCCGCGCGCCGTATAGGACGCGGACCGGCGACCGTCAGCCGCGAAAAACAACCGTCTTGTTGCCGTTCGGGAAGATGCGGTGTTCGACGTGGTATTTCACC
The DNA here is from genome assembly GCF_025869515.1 of Ferrovibrio sp. GTDB lineage: Bacteria > Pseudomonadota > Alphaproteobacteria > Ferrovibrionales > Ferrovibrionaceae > Ferrovibrio. The sequence continues at coordinate 45,505 of NZ_JAOZVR010000042.1, read as the reverse complement.
GCGCGAGCCAGAACCAGACTTTCGATGTCTCGCCCCGTCGCCGCGAGCTGCTCCGGCGAATAGCCATGATCGACACGCGCGACTTCCTGCTCGATGATCGGACCTTCATCCAGATCGGCCGTCACATAATGCGCCGTGGCGCCGATCAGCTTCACACCGCGCGCATGCGCCTGCTTGTAAGGGTTCGCGCCCTTGAAGCTGGGCAGGAATGAATGATGGATGTTGATGATCCGGCCGGCATAGTCACGGCTGAATTCAGGCGACAGCACCTGCATATAGCGGGCGAGCACGACCAGGTCGATCTTCTCCTGTTCGATCAGCTCGCGCAGCATCTTCTCCTGCCGTGCCTTGCTCTCCGGCGCCACCGGCCAGTGATGGAAGGGGATGTTGTGGTTGGCGGCGCGCTGATACCAGTCGCGGTGATTGGAGACGATGGCTGGAATCTCCACCGGCAGAGCGCCGATCGAGTAGCGGTAGAGCAGGTCGTTCAGGCAGTGGCCGAATTTCGAGACCAGGATCAGTACGCGCGGCCGTTCCGCCTCGTCATGGATGTCCCAGTTCATTTCGAAGGGCGCCACCACCGGTGCGAAAGCGGCACGCAGCTGATCCAGCGGCCGGCCCTTGCCGTCTGGGCCGGCTTCCAGGTCCTCAACGCTGACGCGCATGAAGAACAGGCCGGTTTCGCTATCGCCGAACTGGGCGGAATCGCGGATGTTGAAACGATGCGCGGCGAGGAAACCGGAGACCGCGGCAACGATGCCGGGGCGGTCTTGGCAGGACAGCGTCAGGATCAGGCTCATGGGGAACTGCAATCGTGCGGGGGCGGGAAGTCTCGGACCGGGTACCAGGCGGGCACAGTAGCCCCGGTGGCGGCAGAGTCGCAATGGCAGGGGTTAACAAAGTGTGGATGCGATGACCGGCTTCCGGCCAATAAGAGGCTCGCATCGGCTTTGGCGCTTCATTAAGCTGCAGCCAACCTGAACGGATTCGGCATCCAGACTGGAAAACCATGATTACCCGCGGTCCGGACTTTCTGCGCCAGATGGCCAACAAGCTGTTCGATGCCCTGTTGCAGGGCGCCGAGGCAGAGGCTCGCAAGGCGCCGTTCAGCATCGAGATGCTGCGCCAGCTCGTCGAGGCGATGAAGTCGGCGCCGGATTACGACCACTACTATCGTGCCTCCTACGACAGCCTGATGAAGGTGGTGGAGGAAGACGCCCGCCGCGGCGCCCGGGTCAATGCGTTCGGCCGCCTGCTGGTGCATCCGCTCGATCCGCTGTTCAGCGAGGAGCGGCTCGACCGCCGCCTGATCGGCAATTATTTCTTCTTCGTGCGGTCGCTGTTCGGCGATGAAGTCGAGCTGATGGCCGACGAGGCCGCGACGATCGCCGAGGAAATCCGCGGCCAGGCCGGCGGCAATCTCGACTGGGCCAGCTTCTATGCGGATCCGCGCGTCAAGCGGCTTTACTTCAGGGTGATCGCCCGGGTGATCCGCGCCTTCCGCATTTTCGAGACGCGGCGCGACTGGGTGATGAAGGTGATGCAGCACGACCCCACCGCAGTGGGACTGTCGTCCAATGTCTATATCGAGCGGCCGTTCGAGGGCCAGGCGCTGCCCTTCGGGAACCGCGAATTTTTCCTGTTCTTCGACGGGCTGGTGCGGCCGCTGGCGCAGCTCAGCCCGGCCGATGCCGAACTGTATCGCAGCGCCACGGGCGAGGATCCGGCCCGTACGGTCGGCGGCTTTCTGGCCGAACTGGAGCAGTATCGACCGCCGACCTGACAGCGGGCAGGCAATCGGTCAGGCGATAGTCAGTTGGAGTTGGCCGGCTCGCGATGGTCGAGCTTGGCGGCGAACTGCTCGAACAGCTCGGACACGCAACGCGCCACGGTACGCTGATGGTTGTCGTTCAGCTGATCGGCGGCACGCATGCACATATCGGCAAATTTGCGCGCCAGGATCACGGCGTCACGATTGCTTTCCATGCGGATTTCATCGAACACGGTGCAGATGAACTCGCGGGTCTGGTTGCTTTCATGATGCGTGACCGGGCGTTCGCCCATCAGCGAGTCCAGCATCGCGTTGAAGGTCTGCGACGTGTCGATCGCGATACTGGCCAGGATCTTCTCGATCCGCTCGTTGTCCTTCGGCGTTACCGATTTACGCGGTGCACTGCCCGAACTTGCAATGGCGCGGACTTCCGTCGCCTGGTTCTCGGTCTGGTTGGGTCTCTGGCCGGAACGGTTCCACATGATACTGAACCCTGCAGGTTGCTAAGGAAAGTGTGGGCCGGCGCCGCAGCGCCGGCTCAGTTCACCACTTCACGCGACGCGCGGATCATGTTGTCGATATGCCAGCCCTGGAACAGGCGGATACCGGCGGCCATGCCGGCCTTCAGCGCCTCTTCCGTCTCGCAACGCGCCATGATCACACGGTTGGCATCGGTCTCGGCGATCTTGCTCGCCAGTTCCTTGTCGATCCAGTCTTCGTGGCGGTCCTTGAAATAGAACAGCTTGACGAAGTCGGCCTTCAGTTCCTTGCGGCCGAACAGCTGCAGCAGATCGGGCGTGATGCCGTCGATCAGGATACGGTAGCCGGAATTGTGCAGGAATTCGCAGGCCAGCAGATACTCGTTGTAATCCCAGAACACATCGTAGCGCTGCATCTCGATGATGATCTGTTCCTTCTTCACGATATTGCCGATGCGGCTGTCGAAATCGCGGAAGGTGTCGCTCAGGATGGTGCTGACATTCAGGTTGATGCTGAACGGGCCACTGTTGCGGGTGACGTAGCCATCGAGCAGGGCGCGGAACACGCGGGTATCCAGCGTGCGGGTCAGATGGTGGAACAGCGAGCGCGCGCCACGCAGGTTGACGGTCGGCGCAATCGCCTGGCGCAGTTCGTTCACGCCGACGAAGATTTCCTGGAAGATCGGCTTCGGCGGCTGGTTGCCGAAACACAGCGTCACCGGCTGGCGTTTCATGAAGGTGGACACATCCGCCTTCTTCAGAATGTCGTCGATCTGCTGCAACGCGCCCGGGGTCAGCGGTGTGCCGTCGCCGGTGGCGGCGGCGGTGCCGGCCTTGGCCAGCAGGCGCTTGCGGCGCTCGGCAAAGACACGGAAGCGCTGCTGGATGTTATCCATCAGCTCCTGCAGGTCTTCGAACTGGCTGTCGAAGCGATACCAGCGCACGGCATTCTCGGCTTCCTCAGGGGTGAGGCCGATGGCGACGTTGTTGCGGGTCAGAATGTCGTCGATCTCGAGCACCAGCTTTTCGAAGGTCTGGTCGAAAAACCGCTCGGAGAGTCGGATGAACATCACGATCGAATAGTCGTGCAGCGTGTAGAACGTGCCCTCGTATTTCGACATGAGGGAGCGCATCGAATGCACAACGATGTTGTAGCTTTCCCGATTGCGCTCGAACGTCTTTGGATTAACGAACTGAATCACTGCCGACAGACGGCCACCGAAAATCTTGCCCCGCGCCAGGCGGTCGAAATCGGTGAACATCTTCTCGTCGTCAGACGATTGGTTCTGTTGTGCCTCACTCATTAATTAGTCGCTTTCTCCGGTAACGGTCGTGGAGAGGGCGACAACCAGCCAATCTAGGCTGCCCCCTGCGGCACTATGGCAAATTCCACTCTTTGGAAAAAGCCGCAAGACATAGTTAATGCCGTGGTTGTGGATAATATTCGCTTAATGCCAAGGACTTGCGGTTAAGAGTTGATAACCCCCCGGGCCGCCAGCGCGGCCGGGGTATCGTAGTCATGCAGGATGCCGGGGTCGTCCACCGGCACCTCGCAGACCCATTCCGCATGCGGCCCAAACAGGCTGCGTGCACCGCTGTCGCCTTCCAGGCGCATCAGCTCGGGCAGGAACTGCAGGCCCCAGAGTGTCGGATTGCCGCGCTTGCCGCCGACAACGGGCAGGCAGATCGCCCGGCCTTCGACCGGGTTGAAGGCGGCAATCAGTGCCTCATAGGTTGCAGTGGTGACATCCGGCATATCGCCCAGACAGACTAAAACTCCGTCCAGCCCCTGTGGTAATGCGCTCAGACCGGCGCGCAGCGAACTGGCAAGTCCTTCGGCATAGGCCGGGTTATGCACGATCTCGATACCGGGTCCGGCGGCGGTGCGGACGTCTTCGGCGCGGTGCCCGGTCACCAGCAGAACCGGACTGGCAGAGGAAGCCAGCGCATGCTCCACCGCATGGCGCAGTACCGGTTTGCCGTCGAGCGGCGCCAGCAGTTTGTGGCCGTCGCCGAAGCGGCTGGACAGGCCGGCCGCCAGGATCAGGGCCGCAATCTTCGGCCGACGCGGCGCCGGGGCCGGCACGGCGTCGCCGCCGGCGCGCGGCCCTCGATCGCGGGGCATGGGCCGGCTCGGGATTTCCTTCAGCAGGCCGCCGCTGCCCATCCGCATGATGTCGCGGCGTCCGATCTCGATACCGGCACAGAGCCGCTGCAGCACCCAGTCAAAACCGTTCAGCTTGGGCGAGCGCGCACAGCCCGGCACACCGATCACACATACGTTATCGTGGCGGCCGAGCATCAGCAGGTTGCCGGGATCGACCGGCATGCCGAAATGCAGCACCTCGCCGCCGGCGCGGGTCAGGCCGGCCGGCACCACGTCATGCCGGTCGACGGTCGCGGAAGCGCCGAACACCAGAATCGGGGCGCAGCCCGTGGTCCGGAGATCGGCAATGGCGCCGGCCACTGCGGTCTCGTCATGCGCCACGATACGCTGCGCCTTGATGCGGCTGCCGAACTGGGCCAGCCGCTGCGCCACTGCCAGCTCGGTCTTGGCCAGCACGCTGTCCTTGGTGTCTGCCACGCGCGTCAGCACCAGGCCGACATCCTGCGGCGTGAAGGGCGCCACCCGTACCAGCGGTGCGTCGCCCTGCAGAAGCTGCTCGCCGCGTTCGACGGCGGTGCGCGGCGCGGCGAAGGGAATGATCTTCACCGTGGCCAGCATCTGGCCGGCCTCGACCGGCTCATAATCGGCCAGCGTCGCCACCGTCAGGGCTTCATCGAGTTCGTTCAGCGCATCCAGCCGCGCGGTATCGATACGGGCCAGACCGGCGGTTTCGGCATAGAGATTGGCGCGCCCGGTGAAAGCGGCGGCAGTCCGGGCATGCGGGCCGGCGAGTGCTGTGGCGATGCGGCGCGCGGCCTCGTCTTCCGCCACGTCGCCGTCATCCAGCCGCGCGATATGAACCGAGGCATGGCCGGCGCGTTCCAGCGCGGCGATATCAGCAGCGCTGAGCAGGCGGCCCTTGCGGAAGCGCTCGCCGCCGAGCGACAGGCTGTGACCGAGAATGCCGCCGGCCGCTTCGCGCACCGGCACCGGACCGAAGAACATCTCAGGCCGCCGCTGAAGACGAGGCGGGCGTCGCGGCCGGCTGCCGCAGCGCCGCCGTCATCTGCGCCAGGATCGAGATGGAAATCTCGGCCGGCGACTTGGCGCCGATGCTCAGGCCGACCGGGCCATGGATGCGGGCGAAATCATCCGGGCCAAACCCTTCGGCCGTCAGGCGCTCCAGCCGCGAGGCATGCGTCTTCTTGCTGCCCAGCGCGCCGATATAGAACACATCGGATTTCAGTCCGGCGATCAGCGCCGGATCGTCGATTTTGGGATCATGCGTCAGAGTGACCAGCGCCGTGCGCAGGTCGGGCCTGAGCTGGGCCATCGCCTCATCCGGCCAGTCGTTCGACAGCGTGATGCCGGGGAAACGCTCGACCGAGCCGAAGGCGCTGCGCGGATCGATCACGATCACTTCGTAGCCGGCGAGCTGTGCCATCGGCACCAGAGCCTGTGCGATATGCACGGCACCGACCAGGATCAGCCGCAGCGGCGGATTGAACACGTTGAGGAAGAGGGGGCCCTGCTCGGTATCCAGCGTGCGCGGCTTGTCCTCGATCAGGGCGGCGCGCGCCGCCTCGCCGATGCGCGGATCGAGGTCTTTCAGGCCCTTCTTGCCGACCAGATAGAGCAGGCGCTGTTCGCCAGTCTTCAGGAAAGTGGCCAGCACCACCGGGCGCTTGTCGGCGCGGTCGGCCTGCAGCTGTTCGAGAATCTCGCGTTTCATGAGTCCAGCCGTTCGACATAGACCTGGATCTTGCCGCCACAGGCGAGGCCGACTTCCCAGGCCTGCGCGTCGGAGACACCGAAATCGAGCAGACGCGGCTTGCCGTCGGCAATGGCATCCAGCGCCTCGGTCACCACGGCGCCCTCGATGCAGCCGCCCGACACCGAGCCGATGAATTTGCCTTCGTCATCCACGGCCAGCTGGCTGCCGACCGGGCGCGGCGCCGAGCCCCAGGTGGTGACGACAGTGGCGAGCGCCACGCCCTTGCCGGCATTTTTCCAGTCCAGCGCGGTGGTGAGAATATCGCCGGCGATATCACCAGAAAAATTAGCAGTGGGATCGGTGCTCATGCGGCCAGTCTCCCGAGATTGAGTTTGAGCCGGTTGCCCTCGTCGCTGGCCTGGCTCAGCGCATTGGCGAGGTCGGCGATGGAGCTAAGATTGTGAACCGGGCGGAAATCGTCAACATGGGGCAGGATCGCGCGGATTCCGGCGGCTTTCGGTTCGAACCCGTCCCAGCGCAGCAGCGGATTGAGCCAGATCAGCCGGCGACAGGATTTCTGCAGCCGCTCCACCTCGCGCGGCAGGCCTTCGCCGCCCTCGCGATCCAGCCCGTCGGTCAGCAGCAGCACGACGGCGCCCTGGCCCAGCACGCGCCGCGACCACAGCCGGTTGAACTCGGCGAGGGTCGTGCCGATGCGGGTGCCACCCGACCAGTCGGGCACTTTCTCGCTGACGGCCTCCAGCGCCTTGTCGACATCGCGCTGTCTGAGAAGCCGGCTGATGTTGGTCAGCCGCGTGCCGAACAGGAAACTGTGCACCCGGCTGCGGTCATTGCTGAGTGCATGCATGAAATGCAGGAACATGCGGCTGTACTGGCTCATCGAGCCGGAAATGTCACACAGCACCACCAGCGGCGGCGGCTTTTCGCCCGGGCTCCTGCGCTTCAGCGGAATGATCGTGCCGCCGGTACGTAAAGATGCCTGCAGGCTGGCACGCAGATCGATGCGATGACCGCGCGCATCGGGGCGCAGGCGGCGGGTGCGCATGGGGCGGAACGGCCAGGCGATGCGTGCCATCGCCGTCTTGGCATGCTCCATCTCCTCCGCCGTCATCTCGGCGAAGTCCTTTTTCTGCAGCAGTTCGTCGGCCGAGAAGGTCAGCGTGGCGTCGATCTCGACTTCCTTGGGCTCCTGCGCCGGCCGGCTTCCGCCGCCACCGGGCAGCAGAGCCTCACGCAGGCGCTGCGACACGCCGCCCTTGCGCGGCTCGGCGGTGCCGTCTGTCTGCGGCAGCAGCAGGCTCATCATGCGTTCGAGAATTTTCGGATCGCGCCAGAAAATGTGGAACGCCTGGTCGAACAACTCGCGCTGGTCGCGCCGGTTCACCAGCACCGAGAACAGCGTCCAGTACAGATCGTCGCGGCGCCGGATGCCGGCGACTTCCACGGCGCGTACGGCATCCATCGCCTTGCCCGGCCCGAGCCGCAACCCGGAGGCGCGCAGCAGGCGCACGAAATGCACGATATTTGTGGCGAAGGCACCAGCCCCGTCTGGTACTGCTGCGGGTGGTTCGGGCAGCAGCATGCCGGGCCTCAGACGCCGAGCGCGGCCATATCCTGCTGCACCTGGCGCAGGATGGTGGCGGCTTCGGTGCCTTTCATCTTGGCGATGTCGTCCTGGTATTTCAGCAGCACACCCAGAGTGTTGTCGATGGTTTCCGGATCGAGGCTGACCTTGTCGAGGAAGGCCAGCGCGCGGGTCCAGTCGATGGTCTCGGCGACGCCGGGCAGCTTGAACAGTTCCGTCTCGCGCAGATGCTGCACGAAGCCGACGATCTCGCGGCTGAGTCGCTGCGGTGCACCGGGCACCTTGCGCTTGAGGATCGCCAGTTCGCGTTCGGCCGTCGGATAATCGACCCAGTAATACAGGCAGCGGCGTTTCAGCGCGTCGTGGATTTCGCGCGTGCGGTTCGAGGTGATGATGACGACCGGCGGCTCGACCGCCTTGATCGGGCCGATCTCGGGAATGGTGATCTGGAAGTCGGACAGCACTTCCAGCAGATAGGCCTCGAACGGCTCATCGGTACGATCGAGTTCGTCGATCAGCAGCACCGGCGCGCCCTGCGGATCGGGCTTCAGCGCCTGCAGCAGCGGCCGCTCGATCAGGAAATCGGGGCTGAACAGATCGCGGGCCAAGGATTCCTTGTCGCTGCCGGCGGCTTCGGCCAGACGAATCTCCAGCATCTGGCGCGGGTAGTTCCATTCATAGACGGCGGACGACAGATCGAGGCCCTCGTAGCATTGCAGGCGCACCAGCCGGCGGTTCAGCGTGGCCGCCAGCACTTTGGCGATCTCGGTCTTGCCGACACCGGCCTCGCCTTCGAGGAACAGCGGCCGGCCCATCTTCAGGGCCAGGAACAGCGTGGTGGCGAGCGAACGGTCGGCGACATAGTCACCGCTGTTCAGCAGGGTTTCGACGGCATCAATTGACTCTGGCAAGGCAGATGGGGGCAGGGCGGTCATAAGCTTACGATCTGGGGCGAGGCCAATTTGGAGCGAGGGACATGGAAATCATGCCCGGTTCGGCCGGCTGTCACAAGGCAGGCCTGTCACAAGAACGGGGCTTGCCGCGTCTTAGGCATGGAAACCCGGAGGAAACCATGAATGCTCCCGCCCAGCAGACCCACCCGAACCGCCTGATGCTGCAACGCCATCTGGCCGCCGAAAATGCCCATGACATGGCCGCCACCCTGGCAACCGTGCATCCGGACTGCATTTTCCGCGACCTCGCGATCAGGCAGGAATTTCACGGCCATGCCGGGGCAGAACGCCATTACCGCCAATGGTGGACGGCTTTCGGCAATGTGGTGGAACGTTCGCCGATCGGCGGTGCGCACTGGATCGACGACGAGACTTATGTGGCCGAGCCGCAATATACCGGCCGCCATATCGGCGATTTCCTCGGGCTGGCGCCAACCGGCCGGCCTTTTGTGCTGCCCTTCACGGTCTTCGTGAAATTCCGCGACGGGCTGTTCGTAGAGGAGCGATTCTACTACGATCTCGCCACGCTCATGCGCCAGCTCGGGGAGACGCGAATCGATCCGGAGGCCCTGCAGCAGGCGCAGGACTGGGCGGCAGGGAAGCGCAACTGACGGAGCAGGGAATGCCGAAGCCGCGTCCGGTCTACTGGATCGATTACCAGCGCGGCCCGGCCTGGCCGGCGGAACAGCCAGCGCCCAAACAGGCGCTTCACGATCATCAGATCTATCTGCAACGGTTGATGGAGACCGGCAAACTGCTGATCGCCGGGTTGTTCCGCGATGCGGCCGGCGGCGGCATTGCGGTGCTGGACAGCAGCGACGAGGCGGCGGCCCGACGGATGATGGAGGATGACCCGGCCGTGCGGTCCGGGCTGCTGCAGGCGACGCTCCGTCCCTGGCAAATGGTTTTCAATCTCGCGAGCGACACGTCGCCGTTTGCGGAGGATGCGGCCGACGGGCGGGCAAGAGGCTAGCGGGCGAGGGTGGTGTAGCCGCGTTCGATCACGCGCTTGGTGGCCTCGAAGGCGTGAACCAGTTCGTCATTGGCTTCGCGCGCGGCTTTCAGCCGGCCGATATCGTCAGCCGTGGGATTAGTGAGGGACGAGAGTTCGAGGGCGATCTTCAGGTAGCGTGCGCGCGCCTCGGCGACACGGACGGCGAAAGCCATGAAGGCGTCCCGGGTCAGCTCCGGCACCGCCTTCTTCATTACCTCGCGGTTGGCGCTGAAGATTGCCATTTCGACTTCTTCGAGGAATTTCTGCAGCCTGCGCTGCGACTCCCGGTCCAGCATGTCTTTGCTGACCAGATGGTCGACTTTTTCGTTCTTGCTGTAGCCGAGGATTCTCACCGCCGCCTCCTGCCGCGATAAATGCCTGAAATACAAAGATAGACAGGCGGCGACGGGTATAGAAGGGGGTGTTACCGCTAATTAAGGTTCCGTCGGCCGGCCCTGACAGGGGGACCTGGCAGGGGAAAACGGCCTGAATGCAGTTTGGGGGAGGGGATTTTGGAGGTCCGGGCCGGAATTGAACCGGCGTACGCGGATTTGCAGTCCGCTGCGTCACCACTCCGCCACCGGACCTCGCGAGCGCGCCCCTTACTAAGGGTTGCCGCCCGGCGGGGTCAAGGCTTTGCCAAACGGTGTCAGGGCTGCCGCAGGGCTGTGACGGGGGTTACCGACCGGGCCGGGGAAACCGGCTAACCCATAATACAACCGTTGTTTTTGCGGCATCGCAGCATTATAAACGGCGCCTGTCCCGATCCCGTTGTACCAGCCCCGGATTCCGTCCCCATGGCCACAGCAGAACGCCAATTCGCCGAAGCGCGCCGCCAGATGGTGCTTACCCAGCTCCGCCCCAACAAGGTGATCGACGAGCAGGTGATCGATGCCATGGCTGCGCTGCCGCGCGAGCAGTTCGTGCCCAAGACCTATCGCGGCGTGGCTTATATGGACGAGGACGTGGCGGTGGCGCCGGGCCGCTATCTGATGGAACCGATGGTTCTGGCCCGCCTGCTGCAGGAAGCCGAAATCCAGCCCGCCGAGGTCGCCCTGGTGGTCGGCGCGGCCACCGGCTACGAGGTCGCGGTTCTGGCCAGGCTGACCAGCACGGTGATCGGTCTGGAGAGCGATGCCACGCTGAGCCAGCTGGCCGGCCAGACCCTGCAGGCGCTGGGCATCGACAACACCGCCCTGGTCGAAGGCGCCCTCAAGGACGGGCTGGCCAAGCAGGGCCCGTTCAACATCATTCTGCTCGCCGGTGCCGTGCCGGAGATTTCGCCCGCCCTGCTCGACCAGCTGGCCGATGGCGGCCGCCTGATCGGCGTGCTGCGGGCACCGGAGGCGCCGATCGGCCAGGCCGTGCTGATCAAGCGGGCCGGCAACCTGTTTCCGCAGCGTGTGCTGTTCGATGCCGGCACGCCGGTTCTGCCCGGCTTCGAGCGTCCCGCCGCTTTCGTGTTCTGATCCGCAATGGCCGAAGCCCCGCTGGAAATCGACGTCACTGACCTGGATGCCTGGCGCAGGAACGGCCAGGACATCGTGGTGCTGGATGTGCGCGAGGACTGGGAAGTGGCCACCGTGGCTTTGCCCGGCACGCTGAATATCCCGATGCGTCAGGTGCCGCAGCGGGTTACCGAATTGCCACATGACAAGCCGCTGGTGGTGATGTGCCATCATGGCGGTCGCAGTCGCCAGGTGACCGGCTGGCTGCGGCAGAACGGATTTACGCAGGCGAGCAATCTCGCCGGGGGTATTCATGCCTGGGCCGAGCGGATCGAACCGGGCATGGCGACGTACTGAGTGCATAACAAAACAATAAGAGTTTGGGGACTACGATTGGGACGCGCCGCGACGAAAACGATGAAACGAGATGAAGGACGGATGCGCGTCATGAGCTTCACGAAAACCATTCTGGCAACGGCTGTTGCCGTGAGCTGCATCGCGATGGTGCAGCCGGCCCGGGCGCAGTCGCTGAACGAAGTCTTCAGCGCTGCCTATAACAACAATCCCACGTTGCTTGCGGCGCGTGCGGGGTTGCGCGCCACCGATGAAGGCGTGCCGCAGGCATTGTCGAACTGGCGCCCGACCGTCAGCCTGACGGGCGAGGCCGGCCGACAGAATATCGAATACTCGCCGGAATCGGCGAGCAGCCAGAGCGGCTGGATGAATCCGAACTCGCTGCAGCTCACGGTCTCGCAGCCGCTGTATCGCGGCGGCCGCACCGAGGCGGCGACCGATTCGGCCGAAGCCCTGATCCTGGCGGGCCGTCAGGATCTCGCCAGCACCGAACGCCGCGTTCTGCTCGACGCCGTCACCGCCTATATGGATGTGGTGCAGAACCAGGCGGTGCTCGACCTGAACCGTAACAACGAGGAAGTGCTGCGCCGCCAGCTTGAAGCGGTGCGCGAGCGTTTCCGCGTTGGCGAAATCACCCGCACCGACGTGGCGCAGTCTGAATCGCGCCTCGCCCGCGCCACCGCCGATCGTATTTCGGCCGAGGGCGCGCTGGTGTCGTCGCGTGCCGTGCTGGCCCGCGTGATCGGCGAAATGCCGCGCACGCTGTCGTCGCCGCCGCCGCTGCCGCAACTGCCGAAAAGCGAGGAAGACGCGCTGGGGATTTCCTACGACGAGAATCCCGATCTGCTCGGCGCGCGGTTTCGCGAGGTCGCCGCCAAGAACGACGTGCGTGTCGCCTCCGGCGCGCTGCTGCCGACCGTGTCGCTGAACGGCACGGTGACCAGGGCCGACGAAACCACGCGCAACAATTTCGAAACCGATACCCAGAAGATCGCCCTGACCGTGACGGTGCCGCTGTATGAAGGCGGCGCGGTCTACAGCCAGACGCGCCAGCGCAAGCAGACGCATAACCAGCGCCGCATCCAGGTCGAGGAACAGCGTCGCAGCGTGCGTCAGTCTGTGGTGCAGGCCTGGGAGAATCTGAGCACGGCGCGTTCGAACATCACGGCGCGTACCAGCCAGGTCGAAGCGGCCCGCATCGCACTGGACGGCGTGCAGCAGGAAGCCGAGGTCGGCTCGCGCACCACGCTGGACGTGCTGGACCAGGAGCAGGAATATCTCGATGCTCGCGTCGCCGAGGTTCGTGCCCGCCGCGACGAATATGTCGCCGGCTTCACGCTGCTGTCGGCGGTCGGTCGTCTCAATGCGCGTTCGCTGAGCCTGCCGGTCGAGTATTACGATCCGACCGACAACTACGAGCGCGTGCGGGCCAAGTGGTTCGGCACCGATGGCGGCCTGAACGCCGATTAACCATCTTCGATTTCTGTCCGAAGCCCGGTTCGCGGCTGAAATGCTGGCGAATCGGGCGAAAAGCGCAGCCGGACCGGGAATTCGGGGAGAAATCCCTTAACCCAGGTTAACAGTTCGGTTATCTTTCCCGCGCATACCATTGACCTGATTGATTCGGCCCCGGCTACTCTGCCCCGGCCGGGTTGGCGATGGCCTGCATGCCATGGCCTGTCATGCTGACCACGGTCGGAATGAAGGCTCCGCGTAACAGAATGAGTGTATCGGGCAAGGGATGAGCGACCCCAAGGCAGGCCAGAATGAACCGACCATGGAGGAAATCCTTGCCTCCATTCGCCGGATCATTTCCGAAGACGGTGCCGATCAGCCGGCTGCCGCGCCTGCAGCCGAGTCCGCGCCGCCGCCGGCCCCTGAGCCGGAGCCCGAACCCGAGCCGATGATGGCCATGCCGGAACCGGAGCCCGAGCCGGAGCCGGAACCCGACCCGATGATGATGGAACCCGAGCCCGAGCCGATGATGGCCGAGCCGGAGCCCGAACCCGACTTCGACGAACCGCCGCCGATGCCGCCGCCGCCACCGCGTCCGCAGCGTCGTGCCGCTGCGCCGCCGCCGCCACCGCCGCGCGACGATATCCTCGAACTCACCGATGTGGTGCGCGACGAGATGGAAGGTCTGGTGTCGCCGCCGACCGCCGCCCGTGCCGCCGCCCATCTGGGCCAGCTGTCCGGCGCCGTTGCCGGTTCGCGCGCCATGGCGATGGGCAACAGCCAGCGCACCCTGGAAGAACTGGTCAAGGAACTGCTGCGTCCGATGCTGAAGGAATGGCTGGACGCCCATCTGGCCACCATCGTCCAGCGCATCGTCGAGCGCGAGGTCGCCCGCCTGACCATCCAGGCGGAAGAAGAGCAGGACCACCTCTAAAACCGCGCTTTCCGCGCCGCGGAAGGCTGCCGGCCAAACCGCCCCCAGTGGCTCCCGGGGCTGGACGGGCGCGGCCGGATCGTCTTTTATTTGCGCCCTTTCCCAAGCCCGAAGACCCGAGTAGCCCCCTATGCTGGACAAGAGTTTTTCACCCCAGGACGTCGAAGCCCGCCTGTACAAGGCTTGGGAGGAGAGCGGCGCGTTCAAAGCCGGGGTCAAGTCCGGCAAGCCCTACACCATCGCGCTGCCGCCGCCGAACGTGACCGGCAGCCTGCATATGGGCCATGCGCTCAATCACACCCTGCAGGACATCCTGATCCGCTACCAGCGCATGCTGGGTCGCGACGCGCTGTGGCAGCCGGGCACCGACCATGCCGGCATCGCCACCCAGATGGTGGTGGAGCGCCAGCTGGCCGAGAAGCAGATCAACCGCCACCAGATGGGCCGCGAGGCATTCGTCGAGCGCATCTGGGACTGGAAGGCGGAATCCGGCGGCATGATCACCGGGCAGCAGCGCCGTCTGGGCGAGAGCTGCGACTGGAGCCGCGAGCGCTTCACCATGGACGAGGGGCTTTCCGCGGCCGTGCGGAAAGTTTTCGTCGAACTGTATCGCGAAGGCCTGATCTACAAGGACCAGCGCCTGGTGAACTGGGACCCCAAGCTGCTGACTGCGATTTCCGATCTGGAGGTCGAGCAGCATGAGGTGAAATCCCATCTCTGGTATTTCCGCTATCCGGTCGAGGATATGCCGGAGACATACATTACCGTGGCGACCACGCGACCCGAGACCATGCTGGGCGATACCGGCATTGCGGTGCATCCCGAGGACGAGCGCTACAAGGATCTGGTCGGCAAGTTCGCCATCCTGCCGCTGGTCGGCCGCCGCATTCCCATCGTGGCCGACGAATACTCCGATCCCGAGAAGGGCTCGGGCGCGGTGAAGATGACGCCGGCACATGACTTCAACGATTTCGAGGTCGGCAAGCGCCATAACCTCGAAATGATCAACATCTTCGACAGGCATGCCAAGCTGAACGATGCCGTGCCCGAGACGTATCGCGGCATGGAGCGCTTTGCGGCGCGCAAGCAGATCGTTGCCGATCTGGAAGCACTGGGCCTGGTCGAGAAGATCGAGCCCAACACCCATATGGTGCCGCATGGCGACCGCTCGCAGGTGGTGATCGAGCCCTGGCTGACCGAGCAGTGGTATGTGAATGCCGAGGTGCTCGCCCGTCCCGCCATCGCGGCGGTGGAGCAGGGCGATATCCAGTTCGTGCCCAAGACCTGGGAAAAGACTTATTTCGAATGGATGCGCAACATCCAGCCCTGGTGCATCTCGCGCCAGCTCTGGTGGGGCCACCAGATTCCGGCCTGGTACGGTCCGGACGACAAGGTGTTCGTCGCCTATGACGAGGCCGAGGCGCAGGCGGAAGCGACGAAGCATTATGGCAAGGCGGTGGCGCTGCGCCGCGACGAGGACGTGCTCGACACCTGGTTCTCCTCGGCGCTGTGGCCGTTCTCCACGCTGGGCTGGCCCGAGCAGACGCCGGTGCTGCAGTCGCATTATCCGACCGATGTGCTGGTCACCGGCTTCGACATCATCTTCTTCTGGGTCGCCCGCATGATCATGATGGGGCTGCACTTCACCAAGAAGGCGCCGTTCCACACGGTCTACATCCACGCCCTGGTCCGCGACGAGAAGGGCCAGAAGATGTCGAAGACCAAGGGCAACGTGATGGACCCGCTCGACGTCATCGGCAAATACGGCGCCGATGCGCTGCGCTTCGCGCTCACCATCTTCGCCGCGCAGGGCCGCGACGTGAAGATGTCGGAACAGCGCGTCGAGGGTTATCGCAACTTTGCCACCAAGCTGTGGAATGCCGCGCGTTTCGCCGAAATGAACGGCTGCACGTTACCGGCCGATTTCGATCCGGCCGGGGTGCAAGGCACGGTCAACAAATGGGCCATCGGCGAGCTGGGCAAGGCGGCGCGCGATGTGGAAGCCGCGCTGGCTGCCTACAAGTTCAACGAGGCCGCCGGTGCGCTGTATCACTTCACCTGGGGCAGCTTCTGCGACTGGTATCTGGAACTGATCAAGCCGGCGCTGACCGGTGAGGATGCGGCGCTGAAGGCCGAGACGCAGGCGACCTGCGCCTATGTGCTGCGCCAGCTGATCCACCTGCTGCATCCCTTCATGCCGTTTGTGACCGAAGAGCTGTGGGACAAGCTGTATGGCAAGCCTGGCGGCTTCCTGATGCTGCGCGACTGGCCGAAAGACGGCGCCCGGGCCGAGGACGAGGCGGCGGCGGCCGAGATCGACTGGCTGATCCGCCTGATCGATGGCGTGCGCGCGGCGCGCTCGGCGCTGAACGTGCCGGCCGGTGCCAAGATCGCCATGATTGCCAATGGCGGCAATGCCGAGACGGCCGCCCGGCTGGCCCGCCATGCCGATCCGGTCAAGCGGCTCGCCCGTATCGAGACGATAACCGAGAACCAGCCCGCGCCGCAGGGTTCGGCCCGCATCGTCATCGACGAGGCGACCTTCGTGCTGCCGCTGGCCGATGTGATCGACATCGCGAAGGAAAAGCAGCGCCTGGGCAAGGAACGCGACAAGGCCGTGGCCGAGATCGCCAAGATCGACGCCAAGCTGGCCGATGCCACCTTCATGTCGCGCGCGCCGCAGGCCGTGGTCGACGAGCAGCATGAGCGCCGCGCCACCCAGTCGTCGCTGGCCGAGAAGCTGGCCGACGCCCTGCAGCAGCTGGGCTGAGATGCTGTCGCCGGACGACCAGGAACTGCTCGATGCCGCCACCGCGCTGATCCGGCAGCGCTATGCCGTCGGCCGCCACCATATCGCCGCCGCGTTGCGTACGCAGTCAGGTCGGATCGTCACCGGCCTGCATCTCGATACCTATGTCGGCCGCGCCTCGGTCTGTGCCGAGGCGGTCGCCGTCGGGCAGGCGATGGCGCAGATCGGCGCTGCCGATCCGATCACCGCCATTGTTTCCGTGCGGCATCCGCGTCCGACCGAGCAGAACCAGAATATCCAGGTGGTGGCGCCCTGCGGCATCTGCCGCGAGATGCTGCGCGATTTCGCGCCTGATTCACGCGTCCTGCTGGCTGACGAAGGCGGCGCGCTGAAATCCTATAATCCTTCCGAACTGCTGCCGCTCAAATATCACCGCAAGCCATAGGCGGCGTTTCAGCTGAGTGTGGCGAGCGCCACGCGCAGGTAATTCCCACCCAGCAGCTTTAGCATGTCCTCGCGCCGGAAGCCGCGCGCCATCAGCGCGGCGGCCAGCGCCGGCAGTTGCCGGTAACTCGGGAAGATCGAGGGGCTGAGCAGGCCCTGCATGTCGCTGCCCAGACCGACATTGTCGATGCTGGTGAGATCGACCAGCCGGGCGATGCCGGCGGCGTATTCGTCCATGGTCGTGAAGATCGTCGTTGGCGGCCAGACGCCGATCACGCCGCCGGTTTTGGCCACCAGCTTTGCGTGATTGGGCAGGATCAGGCGCGTATAGGGGCGGGCGGTCATGGTCAGCGAGGTATGCGACAGAACCAGCGGTTTGGTGGTGACATCGACCGCGCGTTTGACCAGGTCGTAGGTGCCATGGGCGATATCGACGATCACACCGCGTTCGTTGCAGCGGCGGATCATCGTGGCGCCGGCCGCGGTCAGGCCGCCATGCACTGGGTCCTCGGTCTGGATGTCACCCAGTTCGTTGACGCGGTAATGCGTCAGCTGCAGGTGTCGCAGTTTCCATTTTTCACAGGCTTCATCGAGGCGGTCCGGATTGCCTTCCAGGAAATCGCCGCCTTCGGCCGCCACGATCACCGACGGCCGGTCGGCATGGGCCGCCTTCATGCTGGCGGCATCGGTGATGACGCCGAGCTTCTGTGCTTTGACCATGCCATGCAGGCGGCCGAAGGCCTGTTGCGCATAGGCATAAAGCTCACCCGGCGCCGGATCGCGGAACGGCCGGATGCGTTTGTCCTCGGTGGTCCTGATTGCCGGCGTATCCGCCACCATGGCCAGGCAGATCACCGCCATGCGGCCAGCGCGCATCGGATCGGCCACCGGCGTGAATGGCGCCTGTTCCTGAATCCGTTTGAGTCCGCCGATCGAACCGGCATGGCTGTGCAGATCGACCGTGACGGCGTCACCCAGCGCCTGGGTCGCGACCGCCAGCGCGGCCTCGTCAGGGGCGGCCGTCGCATCGGGTAGCCAGGCCGAGAGTCCGGCCAGCACGCCGCCGGCCATGCCGGCGGCAAGGGCTGCGCGGCGCGTAAAACCGTTGTGCACCGGAGATGGCAGCAGCCGTGCCTCCCGCAGCTGATAGCGCCAGCCGGCGGCATCGTCCTGCAGCACGCACCAGCGGCCTGCCAGCCGCAGCGCATGGCCGGTCGGCAGCACCGGCTCGTCGGTGAACACTTCAATGCGGGCTTTCGCGCTGCGCGGCAGGCAGTCGTTGCAGCAGGCCGGCTCGGCCACCAGGGCGAAGTGGGTTTGCGGGGCGGCGCTGGCCATGCCGGCCATCCAGCCCTCGATTTCGATCCAGGCGCCGGCCAGCCCGTCGGCGGTGCGGTCATCGGCCAGTGCGGTCCAGCTGAGTTTCATGCGCCCCTCATTCACCACAGCATTACCCGCCTTGTGAGACCTGTGAAGCGGAAATGTGCCGGGACAATGTATGGCCTGGGCATGGCTTGACGGTCGCGGCCGGCGCTGGTCTGCTGACGGAAAAGGAGCCCGCATGAACAATCCGCAGGTCAGTGACATCCTCGCCGTCGTGCAGACCTATCTCGACGGCCTCTACGAGGGCGATACGGCGAAGATCCGCCTGGCCTTCCACCCGGCCTCCAGCCTTTTTGCCGCTATCGACAACAAGCTGGTCAATGTGCCGCGCGAAGACTGGTGCAGGATGATCGAGAGCCGGCCGTCGCCCAAGGCCAACGGCCAGAGTCGTGAATACGACCGCATTCTGTCGGTCGATATCACCGGGCCGAACACGGCGATGGTGAAGGTCAACTGCGCCATCACGCCACGCTTCTTCACCGACTACCTGAGTCTGATCAAACTGGACGGCCGCTGGCAGGTGATCAACAAGACCTATACCGCCGAGCCGTTGCCGGCATGATCATGCGTGCGTTCGCGATCTTTGCCCTGCTGCTCGCCGTATCGGCCTGCGCAGATCCGGCAACCACGCTGGCCGCCGGCGCCCGCAGCTGGTGCAAGTCGGCGCCGAACTGCACGGCGCAGGACTAGGCGCCCGACTTCCGCCATAATCCGGACGCTAGCATTCCGCGCAGATGACGCTGGGTGATGGACGATGTCGCGATGGTGGGTGGGGTCTGTCCTGGTAGCCAGCTTGCTGGCCGCAGCCTCAGTCCATGCGCAGGTCGGACGGGATGGCGGTATCATCCCGCCGGTGCTGCGCCGCCATCTGCCATCGCAGCCGCAGGAGCAGGCGATCATTCCTTTCGGGGCCGGCGAGGCGGCCTTGCCCGCTGCGGCAATCCGTTCGCTGGACAAGCTGGCCGCTCTTATGCGCGCCCAGCCCCGGGCGCGGGTGATCCTCTATGGCTTCGCCGATCCGCAGGAATATACCGACGAGGCGGCTGGCCGGCGGCTGGCCTTGCGCCGGGCCGAGGCGGCGCGGGATTACCTGCTGCTGACCGGGCTCACGCTGCAGGGGGCGCGCCTTGATGCCATATTGCCGCCGGCGACCTACAATCCACCGCTTGCATCCGGCCTGCGACGGCCGGCCAGCTATGTGATGGCCAGCCTGCTGCCCTGGTCGGATTAGGTCGTCAGGCTATTCAGCAGGTGCGGCGGTTGTCTTCCGCGTCGAACTCTGCCGGATCGCCACGGCGGTCAGCGTGGTGAGCGCCAGCATGGCGGCGACGAACCACAGCACATAATCCGCGCGGCCATGGTCGAGCAGCAGGCCGAGCACCAGTGGTGCCATGGCCGAGCCGGCATCGAGACCGGAATAGACGAAGCCGAAGACGCGGCCCGAGGCGCCCTTGGGGGCGGCGCCGCGCACGATCAGGTCGCGCGACGGTGTCGTGAAGCCCTGCAGGAAACCGGCACCGGCAATTGCCGCCACCAGCGCCGCAGCCGGCAGATCGAGATTCGCCACCACCAGGATCAGGGCGGCAGCTCCCAGCAGACCGGTGATCACGATGGCTTCCAGTTTCACGCCCCTGTCGGCCACCCAGCCGCCGACCATCACGCCAGCGGACGCACCGAGCAGGAAGCCGGTCAGCGCCGTGGTCGCCAGCGTCAGCGGCGTGCCGTAGAGCGCAGCCAGTGTCGCCGGCAGGAAATTCTGCGTGCCGATCAGCGCAAAGGACAGCAGCAGGAAATAGCCGAAGCACATCAGCACCGGCAGCGTGAGCAGGGGGCCGAGCGCTTCCGCCTTCTCGCCGGCCTTGGCGGCGGCACGGCGCGCGGCGCCGGCATCTTCCTTCAGCAGGTCGCGGTTCATCAGCAGGGCAGCGAGCACGGCATAGCCCACCAGGGCCGCGATGATCGGCGCGGCGCGCCAGCCGAAGAGTGCCGCGCCGCCGGCCATCAGCACCGGTGCCAGGCCCCAGCCCAGATTGCCGCCCAGCGTATGGCTGCCATAGGCGCGACCGAGCCGCCTCTGGTCGACCGAGGCATTGAGAATTGAGAAGTCCGCCGGGTGGAACACGCTGTTGCCGATGCCGGCGAGCACGGCGACCGGCAGCAGCAGCCAGTAGCTCGGCGCCAGGCCATAGAGCAGGATCGCGGTGCAGAAGATGGCGAGGCCGCCGATCAGCACGTTACGCGCGCCGACACGGTCGACCAGGAAACCGGCCGGCGTCTGCAGCACGCCGGAGGTGACGTAGAACAGCGTCATCACCAGGCCGAGCTCGGTGTAGCTGACGCTGAAATCTTGCTTCAGGAAAGGGAACAGCGGCGGCAGCACCAGCTGGAAGAAATGGCTGCAGCCATGTGCGACGCTGATCAGCGCCATCACCTTGATGTCGCGGTTCGGAATCGAGGAGGGGCTGCCGGCGGGGAGGGCGAAATCGGTCATCTGGGCCTGCGGGACGGGAACGGACGCGTTTCCTCCGGCTGTGTCGCCGGTACGGAGTCAGGGTAGCAGAGAATGGCCGGTCGGCCAGCAAAAACTCCTGTCACGGAGTAATCGCAGCATAAAAAAAGCGCGGGGCTTGCGGCCCCGCGCCAGGTGGCAACTCCCGTGCGGGGAGCCGCGCCTCATTTCTTCATCTTCACGGCGGTGTCGAGATATTTGTTGGTATAGACGGTGCCGACATCGAAGGCCTGCTCCATGCCGAAATAGGTCTTCACCATGTCGTAGTCGCTCTGCATGCGCTTGGCATCGAAGGCGCCGAGCGCCACGCCGGTGGTGGCCGGATCGGTCATCAGTTCCTTGATGCGGTTCCACTGGTCCCGCTGGTTGGCTTCGTCGAGGCCGCTGACGCTGCCCATCAGGGCCTTGAGGCAGGGACTGACATCGGCCACGCAGGCGGCGAAGGCCTTCTGCGAGACGCTGACGAACTTGGCCACCTTGTCCGGATTCTTGCCGATATAGGCGCCGTTGACGATGATCGAATTGCCATAGAGGTTCAGGCCGATGTTGCGCCAGGCCAGGAAGCCGAGATCGGGGCCGAACTCGCGTACCTTCAGGTCATGCTCGTTGTAGAAGTCGCTGGTGATGTCGATCGCCTTGCTTTTCAGTGAGGCGACCTTGGCCTGCGGCGTGATGTTGACGAAGGTGACGCTGTCGGTGGCGATGCCGACCTGCTTGGCGAAAGCCGGCCACATCACGCGCGAGGCATCGCCCGGCGGGTTGCCCAGCTTCTTGCCGGGGAAGTCTTTAGCCCCAGTGATCCCGGAACTCTTGAGCCAGTAGAAGCCCTGCGGCGAATTGGCATAGACGGTCATCACCGCCACCAGGTCGGCGCCCTTGCTCCTGGCGACCAGCGCGGTGGCCATGTCGGCAATGGCGAATTCGGTGTTGCCGGCGCCGACGCGCTGGGCCGAGACGCCCGAGCCCTTGCCGCTTTCGATATTCACATCCAGGCCGGCCTGGTCGTACCAGCCCTGCGCCTTGGCGTAGTAATAGGGGGAGTGGTCGGCGGTCGGCACCCAGTTGAGCAGCAGGTTGACCTTGTCCTTGGCCTGGGCGAAGGCGCCGCCGGCCGGCAGCATTGCGGCCGCAACCGCGATGGCAAGAAGTCCACGGACTGTCATGATGATCCCCTCTGTGTGTGATTCGCCAAGTCTGAGTCGCCGGCCCCCGCCGGTCATAAGGAAACTCTAGCCAGACGGCCCGGAAGGTTCAATAATTAATCAACTAGTTGGATGATAAGGTAAGGGTATGGCAAATCCCGCATCAGACCGCGTACCGGCCAAGATTCAGGCCAGGGTTCAGGCCCGGGAAGAGGGGACGGAACGCCGCCGCGACCCGGTAGCGACCAAGGCTGCGCTGCTGCGGGCGGCGGTGGCGGAGTTCGCTGCCAAGGGGCTGGCCGGCGCCCGGATCGACGAAATCGCCCAGCGTGCCGGGGTCAACAAGCAGCTCGTCTACCATTATTTCGGCAGCAAGGATGAGATTTACGCCGCCGCCCTGGAGACGGTCTATGCCGAGATCCGCGAGCGCGAAAAGGCGCTGCATCTGGGCGACCTGCCGCCGCTGGCCGCCATGGAGCGCCTGATCGGCTTTTCCTTCGACTATCTCGCCGAACACCCGGAATTTCTCGCCCTGCTGAATGACGAGAACCGCCAGGACGCCCGCCATATCCGCGGTTCCGAACGGCTGGAGCAGATGCATTCGCCGCTGGTCAGCCTGATGCAGGAGACCATCGCGCGCGGCGCCGGAGAGGGCGTGTTCCGCCGCGACCTCGACCCGGTGCAGCTCTACATCTCGATCGCCGGCCTGTCGTATTTCTTCTTTTCCAACAACCGCACGCTGTCGGCGATTTTCGGCCGCGCGCTGGATACGCCCAAGGTGGTGGCCGAGCGGCGCCGGCATATCATTGCCTTCGCCATGGGTGCTTTGCGCCCGTAAAGGGACGCTGGGGGCGCCTGCGGCCGTGACAGCAATCAATCAACTGGTTGGTTGATTAAAGTCCGGCGGCCTGCTAGGTTCCAGCCAGCGACAGGGGAGAGGATATGGCCGTCACGGAACCGGAAACGCCGCAGGACAAGCCGAAAGCCGTGCCGCTGCTGCGCTGGCTGGCCATCCTCGCGATCCATGTCGCCGCCATCATCCTGTGGGAAATCCTCGTCCGCGCCACCAAACTGCCGGCCTTCATCCTGCCGGCGCCGAGCGCCATTTTCGCCACCCTGGCCAAGACCAACTATGCCTGGCTCAGCAACACCTGGGTGACGGCGCAGGAAATCTACGGCGGCTATCTGCTGTCCGTGGTAGCCGGCGTGGTGCTGGCGCTGATGTTCACCTGGTCGCGGCTGCTGACGCTCGCGGTCTTTCCGCTGTTCATCACGCTGAACATGATCCCTAAGGTCGCACTCGGCCCGCTGATCATCGTGTGGTTCTCCTACGGTATCGGCACCAACATCCTGATCACCCTGTCGCTCTGCTTCTTCCCGATCCTGCTTACCACGGTGCGCGGCCTGAAGGAGGTGGAGCCCGACCTGCTCGATCTGGTGAAGTGGCTGAAAGGCTCGCGCTGGCAGACCTTCATCTATATCCAGCTGCCGGGTTCTTTGCCCTATATCTTCGCCGGCATGAAGGTGGCCGCGATCCTCGCGGTCGCCGGCGCCATCGTCGGCGAATTCATCTCCTCCGATAAGGGGCTCGGCTACCTGATGATCCAGGTGCAGGCCTCGCTGGATACGCCGGCCATGTTCATGGCTGTCATCGTTATCACCTTGCTCGGCATCGCGCTGTACCTGCTGGTGCTGCTGCTCGAGCATCTGCTTGTCCGCAAGGATGCAAGGATCGCGTCATGACCAAGCTCGATGTGAAGAAAGACCTCTGGCTCGACGACAGTGCATTGCCCGCCGGTTTCACCGACGAGGCGGCGCTGGAAGAATTCATGACCCGGCCAAGCCGCGCGCTCGCCGCCGATCTGGAAGCGCTGGACGGCGATATCATGATCCTCGGCGTCGGCGGCAAGATGGGTCCGACCATGGCGCGGCTGGCCAAACGCGCAGCGCCGGACAAACGCATCATCGGCGTGGCGCGATTCAGCGAGACCGGCCTGCGGGAAGGCCTGGCAAGCCATGGCATCGAAACCATCGCCGCCGACCTGATGGATCGCGCGGCGGTCGAAAAACTGCCGCGCGTGAAGAATGTGATCTTCATGGCCGGGCGCAAATTCGGCGCCAGCGGCAACCAGGCGCTGACCTGGGCGATGAATGCGCATGTCCCGGCACTGGTGGCGGAAAGCTTCGCGGCGTCGCGGATCGTCGCTTTCTCCACGGGCTGCGTCTATCCCTTCGTCGCCACAGACAGCCAGGGCGCCACCGAGCAGATGGAGCCCAACCCGCCGGGCGAATATGCGATGTCCTGCATCGGCCGCGAACGCATGTTCGAGCATTTCTCGCAGGTGCATAATACGCCCGGCCGGCTGTTCCGCCTCAACTACGCCATCGACCTGCGCTACGGCGTGCTGCATGACATTGCCCGTCTGGTCATGCAGGGTACGCCGGTCGATGTCACCATGGGCCACGTCAACGTGATCTGGCAGGGCGATGCCAATGCACAGGCGCTGCGCTGCCTGAAGGCCGCCACCGTGCCGACGTCGCCGCTCAACGTCACCGGCCCGGAGACGATTGCCGTGCGCTGGCTGGCCGAGAGCTTCGCTGCGCGCTTCGGCAAGACGGCGCAGATCGTGGGGCAGGAGGCGCCGACCGCTTGGCTCAACAATGCCGCCGAGGCGGCGCGCCTGTTCGGCTATCCGCGTATCCCGCTGGCCAGCATGATGGACTGGGTGGCCGACTGGGTGTCGCGCAGCGGCCGCAGCCTCGGCAAGCCGACGCATTTCGAGGTGCGCGATGGCACCTATTAAGACGTTCGAGATCGATCGTCTTGATAGCGCCGATCTTCCGGGGGCGCTGGCGCTGTCGGCCGAGGCCGGCTGGAACCAGAGCGCGGATGACTGGCGCGTTTTTCTCGAACAGGGCCAGGTCTTCACCATTCGCGATGAAGGTCGCATCGTCGCCACGGCCGCCATCCTGCCATACGGCGATTTTGCATGGATCAGCATGGTGCTGGTCACCGCCAGTCATCGCCAGCGCGGGCTCGGCACCCTGCTGCTGCGTCACTGTATTGCCGAATTGCAACGCATGGGTTGCACGCCCTACCTCGATGCCACCCCGGCCGGGGAGCAGGTTTACCTACCGCTCGGCTTCCGGCCGGTCATGGATATCACCCGCTGGCAGGGCCGCGGTGCGGGGCTGACGGTGCCGGCGTCGCTCGCCGAGCTTGATGCCTGCCTGGCGCGCGACACGATTGCCTTCGGCGCCAGCCGCGAACCGCTGCTGCGGGCTTTCCTGAGCGGCGTTCCGGAACTCGCGATCCGCAGCAACAACGGCTTCGTCGCTGCCCGCAGCGGTCGGCTCGCCATCCAGATCGGACCGCTCGGCGCCGACAGCGAGGCGGATGCACTGGCATTGCTTCGTATGGCGCTCGACCGCGCCACCGGCCCGGTTTTCCTCGATGTGCCGGATCGCTGGACCGCGCTGAGCGACGAACTCAAGGCGCGCGGCTTCACCATCCAGCGCGGCTTCCGCCGCATGGCGCTCAACACTTCGGTTCTCAATGGCAATCCCGACCAGAGCTTCGTGCTGGCCGGGCCTGAATTCGGATAGCAGGGGACATAGATCATGGGGCTGCATTATTCCAAACTGCCGGTGAATGTCCTGGCCGCCCTGCGCAAGGGCACGGTGATTCCGGCGCATCCGCTGGCGCTCGATGCCAGCCGCAAGCTCGACCGCCGGCGCCAGCGCGCGCTCAGTCGCTACTATGTCGATGCCGGTGCCGGCGGCCTGGCCGTGGGCGTGCACACCACGCAATTCGCCATCCGCGATGTCGGCCTTTACGAGCCGGTGCTGTCGGCGGCGATGGAGGATGCCAAAGCCTGGACCGACCGGCCGCTGGTGATGATCGGCGGCCTGGCCGGCAAGACCGCGCAGGCGGTGCAGGAAGCACAGACGGCGGTGAAGCTCGGCTATCATGCCGGCCTGCTCAGCCTAGCCGCCATGAAAGACGCCGGCGTCGATGCCATCATCGCCCATTGCGAGGCGGTGGCCGCCGAAATCCCGCTGGTCGGTTTCTACCTGCAGCCCGCCGTCGGCGGTGTCGTACTGGACGCAGACTTCTGGCGCCGCTTTGCCGGCATCGACAACGTGATCGCCATCAAGGTGGCGCCGTTCCACCGCTATCGCACGCTGGATGTGATGCGCGGCGTGGCGGCGGCACGGGCCGAGAAGCGCATCTCGCTCTATACCGGCAATGACGACCATATCGTGCTCGACCTCACCATTCCCTTCACGGTGAAGCGCGGCGACGAAACGGTGAACCTGCGTTTCGTCGGCGGCCTGCTCGGCCACTGGTCGGTCTGGACGCAGCAGGCGGTGAAACTGCTGGAGAAGGCGCATGCCGCCGTCGCCGCCGGCAGCGTCACGCCGGACCTGCTCGGCCTCGATGCGCGCGTCACCGACTGCAACGCCGCCTTCTTCGATGTCGCCAACGATTTCCATGGCTGCATCGCCGGCTGCCATGAAATCCTGCGCCGCCAGGGCCTGCTCGAAGGCATCTGGTGTCTCGATCCGAAGGAGGGGCTGAGCCCGGGGCAGGCCGAACTGCTCGACCGCGTCAGCCGCGACCATGCCGATCTCTCCGACGACGCCTTCGTCAAGGCCAATCTGGAGCGCTGGCTGTCATGACGCCGCAGACCGCAACAGTGCAGGGTGCGCCGCTGATCCACCTGCAGAATGTGCGCAAGACCTATCGCGGGCGCGGCAGCGACTTCATTGCCGTCTCCGATGTCACCTTCGATGTGAATGAGGGCGACCTGGTCTCGCTGGTCGGGCCTTCGGGTTGCGGCAAGACCACCGTGCTGAAGATTCTCGCCGACCTGCATCAGGCCGACGCCGGCGGCACGGTCGAGATCGGCGGCGGCAGCGTGTTCACGCCGGGCCGCGATGTCGGCATGGTGTTCCAGCAGGCCCTGCTGCTGAAATGGCGCACCATTCTCGACAACGTGCTGCTGCCGGCCGATATCCTCGGCCTGCCGCGCAAGGCGGCGAAGGCGCGGGCGCGCGACCTGCTGGCCATGGTCGGGCTGGCCGGCTTCGAGAGCAAATATCCTTACGAGCTTTCCGGCGGCATGCAGCAGCGCGCCGCCATCGCCCGCGCCCTGGTGCACGACCCCAAGCTGATCCTGATGGACGAACCCTTCGGCGCGCTGGATGCGCTGACGCGCGAGAAGATGAACCTGGAAATGCTGCGCATCTGGCAGCAGAGCCGCAAGACCATCATCTTCGTCACCCACAGCATTCAGGAAGCCGTCTTCCTCGGCTCGCGCTGCGCGGTGCTGACGGCCGGGCCGGCTCGCATGGCCGATTGCTTCACGATTGATTTGCCGTTCCCGCGCCGGCTCGACATGAAGACCACCGAACAGTTCGGCGCCTATACCAAACGCATCTACCGTCTGCTCGGGATGGAGTGAGTCAGGTCGGCTGTCCGCCAACCCAGTCGAGATAGCTCTGCAGGATGTAGCTGGCGGCCAGCTTGTCGACCAGTTCGGCGCGGCGCGCCCGGCTCAGGTCGGCCTCATCGGTCATCATCCGCTGCACCGCCATGGTGCTCATCCGCTCGTCCCACAGCGCGATCGGCAGCGGCATCAGCTGCGAGATATTGCGGGCGAAGGCGCGGGTCGCCTGGCAGCGCGGGCCCTCGGTGCCGTCCATGTTGACCGGCAGGCCGAGCACCAGGGCGGCGACGCCTTCCTTGGCCACGATGCGCTGTAATTCGGCGGCATCCGCACTAAATTTCTTGCGGGCGAGTGTCTGGTAGGGCGAGGCGATGCGGTGGCCGGTGTCCGACAGCGCCAGCCCGATGGTCTTGCTGCCCAGATCGAGTCCCAGATAGCGCTGGCCGGATGGCAGCCGGACCGGGCCTTCTGCCGGTTTGAACAAGGACTTAGCCGGGGGTGAGGCAGGGTTGCCGGAGCCGGTCACGAATGATACTTTCCGCCGCTATTTCAAGGGATTCTCCCCAGTTTACCACCACGGAACGGACAGCGCATGTCATTGGATAGAGCGGCGGTGGCGAAAATCGCCAAGCTGGCCCGGCTGAAGACGGACCCGGACCGGCTGGAGGCCATGGCCTCCGAGCTGAACAGGATTTTGTCCTTCGTCGAGGAATTGCAGGCGGTCAACACCGACAATGTGGCGCCGATGACCTCGGTGCAGCCGATGAAGCTGCGCCAGCGCGAGGATGTGGTCACCGATGGCGGCAACCCGGAAGCCGTGCTGAAGAACGCCCCGCAGCGCCAAGGCGATTTCTACACGGTGCCGAAGGTGGTTGAGTAATGACCGTCAATCCCGATTCCCTCACCATTGCCAGCGCCCTTGATGGCCTGGCGAAGAAAGACTTCACGGCTGTTGAATTGACGGAGGCCTGTATCAAGGCGATGCAGGCGGCCAGGCCGCTGAATGCCGTGATCACCGAGACGCCGGACAAGGCGCTGGAGATGGCGAAAGCCGCCGATGCCCGCCGGTCGAAAGGCGAGGCCGGCCTGCTGGATGGCATTCCGCTCGCCATCAAGGACCTGTTCGCTACCGAGGGCGTGCTGACCACGGCGGCCAGCCATATCCTCGACGGCTTCAAGCCGGCCTATGAAAGCACCGCCACCGCCAACCTGTGGAAGGCCGGCGCGGTGATGCTGGGCAAGCTGAATCTCGACGAATTCGCCATGGGCTCGTCGAACGAGACCAGCTATTACGGCCCGGTGGTCAATCCCTGGCGCGCCAAGGACGGCACCAAGCTGGTGCCCGGCGGCTCGTCGGGCGGTTCGGCGGCTGCCGTGTCTGCCGGCTTCGCGCTCGGCGCCACCGGCACCGATACCGGCGGCTCGATCCGCCAGCCGGCCTCGCTCTGCGGCATCACCGGCATCAAGCCGACCTACGGCCGGGTGTCGCGCTGGGGCATCGTCGCCTTTGCCTCGTCGCTCGATCAGGCCGGTCCGATGACCCGCACGGTACGCGACTCCGCGCTGATGCTGCAGGCCATGGCCGGGTTCGACCCCAAGGACAGCACCTCGGTCGACCGGCCGGTGCCCGATTATGTCGCCAATCTCGAAGGCGGCGTGAAGGGCATGCGCATCGGCATTCCGCGCGAATACCGCATGGATGGCATGGATGCCGAGATCACCACGCTGTGGGAGCAGGGCAAGCAGTGGCTGAAGGAGGCCGGCGCCGAGATCGTCGATATCAACCTGCCGCATACCCATTACGCGCTGGCGACCTATTACATCGTCGCCCCGGCCGAGGCCTCGTCGAATCTCGCGCGCTATGACGGCGTGCGTTTCGGCCTGCGCGTGCCGGGCAAGGACCTGACCGAGATGTACGAGAATACCCGCGGCGAAGGCTTCGGCCGCGAGGTGCAGCGTCGCATCATGATCGGCACCTATGTGCTGTCGGCGGGCTATTACGATGCCTATTACACCAAGGCGCAGAAGGTGCGCACGCTGATCAGGAAGGACTTCGAACAGGCCTTCCAGCGCGTCGACGCCATCCTGACGCCGACGGCGCCGAATGCGGCTTTCCCGATCGGCATGAAGAACGACGATCCGGTGACCATGTATCTGAACGACGTGTTCACCGTGCCGACCAGCCTGGCCGGCCTGCCCGGTATGTCGGTGCCGGCGGGTCTGAACAGCGAGGGACTGCCGCTTGGCCTTCAGCTGATCGGCAAGCCGTTTGAGGAAGCACAGTTGCTGCGGCTTGGCCGCAGTCTGGAAAAGGTCGCCAACTATACGGCGAAGCCTTTCCATTGGTGGGAGTCGTAAGATGGCCGAGAAGGATTATATCCAGGGCGCCACGGGTGCGTGGGAGATCGTGATCGGCATGGAAGTGCATGCCCAGGTCTCGTCGAAATCCAAGCTGTTCTCCGGTGCCGACACCACCTTTGGCGC
The DNA here is from genome assembly GCF_025869515.1 of Ferrovibrio sp. Lineage (GTDB taxonomy): Bacteria > Pseudomonadota > Alphaproteobacteria > Ferrovibrionales > Ferrovibrionaceae > Ferrovibrio. The sequence goes on along the minus strand of NZ_JAOZVR010000042.1, from coordinate 15,526 downwards.
CGAGCCGAATCATCAGGTCAGCCTCGTCGATGCGGCGATGCCGGGCATGCTGCCGGTGATCAATGCCTATTGCGTCGAGCAGGCGGTGCGTACCGGCCTTGGGCTGAAAGCCCAGATCAACCTGCATTCGGTATTCGACCGCAAGAACTATTTCTACGCCGATTTGCCGCAGGGCTACCAGATCAGCCAGTATCTGCAGCCCATCGTCGGCAAGGGCGTGCTGCTGCTCGACATGCCGGACGGCTCGACCCGCGAGATCGGCATCACGCGCCTGCATCTGGAACAGGATGCCGGCAAGAGCCTGCATGACCAGAGCCCGCGCGAGAGCTTTATCGATCTCAACCGCTCCGGCGTCGCGCTGATGGAGATTGTCTCCGAGCCTGACATGCGCAACTCGGAAGAGGCGGGGCTGTATCTGAAGAAGCTGCGCACCATCGTGCGCTATCTCGGCACCTGCGACGGCAACATGGACGAAGGCTCGATGCGCGCCGACGTCAACGTGTCGGTGCGCAAGCCGGGCGGCCCGCTGGGCACGCGCTGCGAGATCAAGAATGTCAATTCCGTGCGCTTCGTGCAGCAGGCCATCGAATACGAAGCCCGCCGCCAGATCGAAGTGCTGGAAGACGGCGGCAAGATCGACCAGGAAACCCGCCTGTTCGATACCGGCAAGGGCGTGACCCGCAGCATGCGGTCGAAGGAAGAGGCGCATGACTACCGCTACTTCCCCGACCCCGACCTGATGCCGCTGGAATTCGAGCAGAGCTGGGTGGATGGCATCAAGGCGACGCTGCCCGAGCTGCCCGACGAGAAGAAGGCGCGCTTCATCGAGAAGCTCGGCCTGAGCCCCTATGATGCCTCCGTGCTGGTGGCCGAGAAGGAGTCGGCCGACTTCTACGAGAAGGTGGCCAAGGGCCGCGACGGCAAGCTGGCAGCCAACTGGGTGATCGGCGACTATTTCGGTCTGCTCAACAAGTCGGGCCAGTCGATGGAGGATTTTGTTATCACCGCCGAAAAGCTCGGCGGCCTGATCGACCTGATCGCTGACAATACGATCTCGACCCGCCTGGCCAAGGATGTCTTCGCCCTGATGGTCGAAACCGGCAAGGATGCTGCCACCATCGTGGAAGAGAAGGGCATGCGCCAGGTCACCGATACCGGCGCCATCGAGAAGGTGATCGACGAGGTGATGGCGGCCAACCCGGACAAGGTGGCCGAGTATCGTTCCGGCAAGGACAAGCTGTTCGGCTTCTTCGTCGGCCAGACCATGAAGGCTTCGGGCGGCAAGGCCAATCCGAATGCGGTGAACGAACTGCTGAAGAAGAAGCTTGCCGGCTGAAAGCCGTGACCAAGCTGTGAGTTGAAAGCTGAGCAAGACCGGGGTGGTTTGACCCCGGTCTTTTTTCTGGCAGTTTCGCGGGATTATTTGCGTTTTGCTTCGTTGTGGTACGCCCCCATACGAGGAATCCCCATGATCCGGCCCGTCCTTCTTTCGGCAGTGCTGCTGCTTGTGCTGTCCGCCTGCACCTCCCGCCGTGAAACCGATCCGCCGCGCTCAGCCACCGAACAGCTCCTGTTTTCCACTGCAGCCGACCGGGCGGCCGACAAGCTGACCTTCAGCCTGCAGCCGGGAACAAAGGTTTTCGTCGACGGCAGCTTCGTCGAGGGCACCGACAGCAAATACCTGATCAGCGCCATCCGCGACCGGGTCATGCGCAAGGGCGGCGATCTGACCGACGACAAGGGCAAGGCCGAGCTGACCATCGAGCCGCGGGTCGGCGCGCTGTCGGTGGATCGCGACCGGACGCTGTTCGGGTTGCCGGCCATACCGGTGCCGCTGGTGGGGATAGAGGTGCCGGAGATCGCGATCTTCAAGCGCAGCTACCAGCAGGGCGTGGTCAAGCTGGCGGCAACGACCTACGACCCGAAGACCGGGCTGATGGTGCAATCGCTCGATCCGGTTTACGCCTTCTCCAGCCGGCGCGACTGGACCTTCCTGATCTTTTTCTCCTGGAGCACCACCGATCTGATGCCCGACGAAGACAAGAAGGAATGGGTTGGCGACTGAAGGTGGCGGCGCCTGCAAAACCCGGTAAACGGGCCATAACGTAATCAAGTTTCAACATTACCGCGCCGCGGGACCGTGTCATGTCTGGATCGGGAAAGGTCTCAGCATGCGCGACCAGGATACTTTTTGTCTCGTGGATACCGATCTGTTCAACGGGCCGGCCCGGGAACTGATCTTCCGCCTCATGCGGCCCTATCTGGCCGAAGAAGGCATCACCGCGACCGAACTGTTGTTCAGTCGCGGCCGCCAGCGCGCCCTGACCAATGACGGCAATCGTATGGCCGATACGATCCAGCGCACCGCCGCCCTGCAGTCGCAGCAGACCCGCCAGCCGGTACTGGACCGGCGGCGCGAACTCACCGGCATGGTGAACCAGGCGATGCGCCTGATCGACGGCATGACCCGCCAGACGCCGTCGGATTTCGTGCTGACCGGCAGTGCGCTCAGCCAGCTCTGCCGCGACACGCCGGACCGCGGCCTGATCCGCACCGCCATCATCATTGCCGCCAAACTGTCGGAATGTCCCGGTTGGCCGGAACGTATCGCCCTGTGCCTCGATCTGCTCGACAGCGGCGCCGAGGGCGAGATCGCCCTGCTGCTGGAACAGACCCTGGCCGAATTGCTGCGGCTGGAACCCGCCGGCGCCGCTTTCGGTTTCGCCGGGACGCCGCAAAGTGTGATCGATGCCTGTCTCGCCATGGTCGACGGTGACGCCGCCGCGCCGGACCCGGTGCAGCAGCGTATCCGCGGCCGCCTGCAGCAGCCGGAGGCCGGAGGCGAGATACGGGATGCACTTTGCGACCGCTTGTCGGATACGCTCGATCTGCCCGGCAACCTGGTCGAAGAAGGCGGGCTGGCCGAATGGAACTGCCTGCTGGCGGTGAAACAGCGTATCGCCACTCTGCCGGGACTGGCCGAGGATCCCATCCTGCAGCAGGCGCTGGCCAAGCGTTTCCTGCGCCTGGCCCAGGCCGAACAGCTCAATCTCGCGCTCGCCGCTATTCCGGCCTTCGGCAGGAAGGTCCTTTACCTCGCCCAGCTCTATCCGGAAGTGCAGGACGGACAGGCGCGGCGCGACCTGCTGGCGACCCTGACCTTCTATCTCGAGCATCGCGATTTCAGCAGCCAGTTTGCCGAGGCCGGCACCTCTATCGAGGATATGTTTGCCTTGGCGCAAACGGTGCAGGAGGCGCTGCAGAATCCAGAATTGCCCGAACACCGGCGCGACCGTTTCCGTGGCAGCATCCTCAAGCAGTATATGGAGATCAAGAAGCTGGCCGAGCGTCGTCGCGATCCGCGCGTGATCGGCGGCCCTAACGATGCCGTGCATGTCGCCGGCCAGCGCCTGGCATTGCGCAACTGGAGTTCGCTCGGACTCTTGTTCGGTCCGGCCCAGGGCGATTTCAAGCCGGGCGATACGCTCGATCTCTCGATCGAGGTGAGCAACCAGGCCATCGACGTGCAGTTCGAGGCCTCAGCCGATGTCATCCGCGTTTCCGACGGGCTGATCGCGGCCCGCTACTATTGCAACAACACCGAGATCGAGCAGCGTATCCGCAGTTATTTCGGCAAGTAGCTGGAGATTGCCGAGCCGGGCGGCCCGCAGCAGGCGCGGACCGCTGGTGAATATGGTCACCAAAAGCAGGCAGGGGTAGCATTTCGAGGTTGCGCACCACAGAGGGTTGCGCTGTGCCGGGGCACGGGTTAAGCCAGCACGGCTTTCCCCGAATTTCCGCGCAAATCCATGTTCTGCGAAACCGCTGCCGACACTTTTGCCGATCCTGCCCGCGAGCTGATCTTTCAGGTCGCGCGCAGCTATCTTGAGCGGCAGGCCATCACCACCACGGAGCTGGTCTTCGACCCCGCGCAGCATCAGGTGCTGCTGAATGACGGCGCGCGTTTCCAGGAAATCCTGCAGCGCATCGCGCTGCTGCAGGGCCAGCATACCAAGCGGCCGGTCAGCGAGCGGATGAAGGAACTCACCGCCATGGCCGAAGCGGCCATGCAGCGGGTCGCCACCCTGGCGGCGGCCCAGCCGGCGTTCGCCAGCGTCAGTGAGGCCGCGCAGCAGGGCACCTTCAGCGGCAGCGATCTGGATGGCTGGGTGCGCGGCGGCATCGCCTTCGCCCGCCTGCTGGCGCGGGAGACCGCCTGGGACAGCCGCGCGAAACTCTGCCTCGAGATGCTGGAAAGCACCGCCGCCGACGGCGAAAGCCACGGCATGGCCGACCAGACGCTGGCGGAAATCCTGCGGCTGCCGCCGGCGGCGCCGGTGCTGTTCGGCGAGAAGGCGAACCGCCGCCACATGATCGCGCTTTGCCTCGGCCTGGCGGGCGGCGAGATGCCAGCCGACAGCCACAGCGTCCTGCGCCGCCTGCGCAGCCTGTTCGCGACGCAGGCTCTGCCGCGCAGCAGCGATGCCATCCGCGCCCGGCTGATCGAGATGCTGAACGGCACGACGGCGCTGTATCACAGCGAGCCGCATGCTGAATGGCAGGCCGTGCTGGAGCTGAAGCAGAAGCTGCAGGAGCTGATGATGTTTGCCGGCGATGGCGATATTGCCGGCAGCCTGATGCGCCGCTTCACCCGTTTCGCCAGTCCGGAGCTGCTCAATCCGATCCTGGCGCGCGAAACCGAACTCGGCCGCAAGCTGCTGTTCCTGCTGCGGCTGTACCGCGAAATTGAGGATGGCAACGCCCGCTTCGAGCTGCAGGGCATCCTGACCCATTACATCGACCATCGCGATTTCAGGACTCAGTTTGTCGGCCCGCAGACTGGCCGGGAGGAATTCGGCACGCTGGCCGCGGCGATTTCCGGTGCGATGGCGGAAGTGGATATCCCCGAGCCGCGTAAAAGCCGCCTGCTGGAGCAGTTTCGCACCCAGCTGGCAGGGGTGGTGAAGCCTGCCGGCGCGCGCAGCAACCAGCGCGGCGTCGGCGGGCCCAAGGATGCCGTGATCGTCCGCGGCCTGCGCATGCCGCTGAAAAACTGGAGCCCGGTCGGCCTTTTATTCGGCCCCTGCGCGACGACGCTGACCGGCAAGCTGACGGTCGGCAGCAAGCTGTCCGTCGCTGTCGAAATCCGCAGCAGCCTGATCAGCCTCGACTTCACCGCCGAGGCGGAAGTGCTGCGCCTTGGTGACGGACTGGTCGCCGCCCGCTACATCTGCGCCGATGTACCGACGCAGCAGCGCATCAAGGCGTATTTCGCCGCCTGAATGTCATCCGTCCGCGCGATCCGGCCTGCTCCGTCACTCAGAGCAGGATCAGGTTTCAGCGGATGCCGGCCAGGCTCTGGCCGTGCAGGCCGCCCGGTTCCGACACCTTCTTCAGGGCTTCGCCGGCATGGCGCGGCTGTGCCTCGCCGGCCACATCGCCCAGCGACACGATTCCGACCAGGCGCTTCTGCCGGTTCAGCACCGGCAGCCGGCGCACCTGCACATTGCCCATGTTCCTGGCCACATGCGCCAGGTCTTCGTCTTCGAAGCAGTATTTGACGTCCGGTGTCATCACTTCGCGGATACTGGTGTCCGGTTTGCAATGTTTGGCCACGCCACGGATGGCGATATCGCGGTCGGTGATCATGCCGACCAGCCGGTCATCCTCGCCGACCGGCAGGCTGCCGGCATCGATTTCGGCCATGATCCGGGCCGCTTCGGCGATGCTCTGGTCCGGCGAGGCGATCCGTACCTCGCGGCTCATGGCTTCACTCACACGCATGATGGAATCCTCCTGTCAAGATGGATTTTCCGGGCCACAGTTCAGGGTCCCCGAAACAGGTATGGATTGGTCGCGGGCCGCGCAACCTGAGCCGTGATACGGCCGGGGAAGGGTCACAGGCCGGCCACAGGCCAGGCGCCTGTGCCGGACGGCTCCGGTGCGTTTCGCGCTATGGTAGACTCGCATCCGGGAATCGGGCTGCAAGCCGGGGAATGCGCATGAACCTGATGGAAGCCACCATCTTTGCCGTGCTGATCAGCATGCCACCCAGCCAGGGGCCGGCCTTCGGCTGCCGGCTGACCGACGACCCGAAGCAGGCCCTGTGCAGCAACGACCTGGTGATCAAGGAATTCGAAGACGGCACGCTGGAATTCGGCGCCAGGGTGACGGTGAAAAAAAACCGGCGCCGCGAACTGGTCTTCTCCAACGGCGTGACGGCTTATTTCGACAGTTTCGGCTGGCTGCAGTTTTCCAACGGCTATGCCGTTCGCCGCATCGAAGGAGATAGCTTCAAGATCACGCAGCCGGGGGCGCGGGATCTCACCTGCCGTTATTCCATCCAGGGCAGGCAGACACGCTGCATGATCGAATGAGCCCGGATGTCCGGGCCTCAGCGCTTCATGTCGATCAGGCGCGACAGCATGGAATCTGCCGCTGAGATCACCTGTCCGTTCATCGAATAGGCCTGCTGGGCCACGATCAGCTTGGTCATCTGGTCGGCCACGTCGACTGTGGATTGTTCGAGCGAGCCGGGGACGAGGTTGCCAACACCCGTATCGCTGTTCGGATCCCTGGGCTGCCCGAAAAACACATCGCCGGAAATGCTGTTGGCGATGAAGGTGGTGCCATCCAGGCGATCGAGCTGGTCGGGTTCGGCGAAGTTGGCCAGCATCACCTGCCCGCCGGTGCGATTGCGACCGTTGGTGTAATTGTAGATGATCTGCCCGTCTTCCTCGAAGGAGACATACTGGAATTCGCCGCCGAGCAGGCCGTTCTGCGACAGGCTGATATTGGAGGCTTCGCGATCCTCGCCGGCATATTGTGTCGTGCCGCTGTTGGCGGTGACATCGAAGGTGCCGCCGAAGGCGCCGATATCCAGAACGATGGCCTGTGCGCCGGCGCCATAATCCACGCTCACACTCAATGTCGCCTGGCCGGCGGCTGTGACGGCGACATTGGTGTCGGCGGAAGTGAGTGTGGTGAGCGTGCCGTTGGTGAAGGTGGCCGTCACCGGACCGAACGAACTTGGCGTGGCCAGGCTGGTATTGATGGTGATGTCCCAGGTATCGGTGGCGGTCTTGGTCCAGACCACCTGGAAATTCTGTTCTTCGCTATTGGCGTCAACCACGCCGATGCCCGTGGTGATCTGCTTTCCGGGCAGGGCGCTGGCCGGCAGATTGATCTGAGAAAACACCTGGCTGGTGGGGACGGGGTCGATGTCTGTGGTATCGATGACGAAATCGGTGGGAACGGCCCCGGCCGCCGCCGCGGTCTGGCCGGGGGCGAGGGCGACGCCCTGCAGGTAAAAGCCTGCCGAGTTCACCAGCCGATTCGAATTCTCGGCGCGGAAATCGCCCAGCCGGGTGTAGTAGGTGGTGTCGTCGAAGCCGCTTGGCTGGCCGGTTGCAGAATTGATGCCGGTGGCCTTGGAGACGGGGAAATAGCCGTTGCCGCTGATCGCGATGGATGTGGTGCTGGAATCGCGGTTGATGGTGCCCTGGCGGCGGTTGCCGAAATCGGCGCTGGCGCCCACGCCCATATGGCGGTTGGAGTCGATATCCTTGCTGTCGCCGAGAACCTTGTTGGTCACCAGGTCGGCGAAGATCGTGTTGACCTGCTTGTAGCCGATGGTCGTCGCATTGGCGACGTTGTCGGAAATATGCCCGATCGCCGTCGCCTGGGCGTTGATGCCCTGCACAGCGGTGCCGAGGGCGCCGAAAAAGGTCATGACTGGACTCCTGGGTCCGTGGAATCGTCTTGGCCTTTTATCAGCAAGCCCCGTGCCAACCGGGTTCTGTCACTATGTTTCTGAAATAAATACGAAAAACTGCTTCGGCAGGCCGCATATACCCGGCAAATTTTGCCCTCCGGCTTTCCCCGGGCGGGTCCGGGGGTCATAATGTGCCGGGGACAAATGATGCTGCAACCGCCGCCATCATCTTTGCTGCAGACTGCTGACGACAATCGCCTGTTCCTGTGGACCGGTGAGTTCCGTGATCGGCGGGTTGAGCAGATGTACCGCCAGCAGCGCCTGGAGCCGGTCCGCACCCTCCTGCAGGCCTGCGGCATCGCCGCTACAACCGTCTTCTTCCTCCTGATCATCCGCCAGTATTTGCTGCTGGGTCCGGGGGTCACCTTCTGGCTTGATGCCGCCGTGCGCTGCATCGGCCTGCTTACCGGCGTGGTTTTCCAGGTCCTGGTCCGGCGGGCCGCCGCCATCGCGATGCTCGATATCGTCGCTGGTGTCGGCATGGCCAGCCTGACCACGCTCACCTTCATGACCTGGCTGATCGGCGCACCGCCGGCGCTGAATGCCGGAACGCTGGCCTTCGGCTATCTGCTGGTCTTCTTCCTGCTGGTGCCCTGTCCGGCCCAGGCCGTGCTCGCCAATGCGATCTATCTGAGCATCGGCACCGCGATCATCGTGTTGCTCTGGCTGCCGATCGAAAGCTACACCATCGTCAGCGTGGTGCTGTTCCTGCTGATCGGCAACGGACTCGGCATGATTGGCATGCGGCAGTTCAAGCTGGAACGGCGCCGCAATTTCCTGGCCCGGGAGGAAGCGCGCCGGGTCACCGATGCACTTACGCTGGCGCGACAGGAAGGGCGCCGCCGCAACGAATACCAGGCCTGGGCTCTGGATGCCCTGCAGGTCGGCGTCATCCTGTTTCATCCCGGTGGTGAGATTCACAGCATCAACCGGCGCGCCGCCGAATTGCTGGCGCTGCCGGCAGGGGCGCTCCAGTCCGGTGATACGCATGAAACGCTGATGCGCTTCCTGCTGCAGCGGCGCGACTTTGGCGATATGGAACTGAGCGATGTGCGCTATCACATCGATCGCCTGTTGCGCGGTGCCGGCACCATCGCGGCTGCCCGCCATGCCGGCACCGGAAAGATTCTGGAATTCACCCTCAATCGGCTGCCCGACCGCTCGGTGGCGGTCACCATTTTCGATGCCACCGAACGCTACGCGCTGAACCGGCGCCTGCGCCATGCCGTCGAGGTGGCCGGCGACGGTTTCGCGATCTATGATTCGCAGGATCGTATCGCGATTTGCTCCAGCCGCTTCGCGGCCCTGTATGGCCTGACCGCCGAACAGGCGATCGGCAAGTCCTTCGATGAATTGCTGGCGCGCGGCTACGAACGCGGCGTTTTCAGCCGCGACGAACGCGAAACCGGCAGCACCGCCGGCCCCGTCTCCTCCGCGCGCCGGAATATCCCGGAGCGCATGATCGAAATCCGCACCAGCGCCGGCGAGTGGTTCCTGGTGCATGAACGCGTAACGCCGTCCGGCGATCTGGTGGTGGTGCGCACCAACATCACCGCGCGTCGTCGCATGGAAGACGAGCTGCGCCGGGCCAAGGAAGATGCCGAACGTGCCCTGGCCGATCTGCGCGGCGCCCAGGCCAACCTGATCCTGGCCGAGAAGATGGCCTCGCTCGGTTCGCTGGTGGCTGGCATGAGCCATGAAATCTCGACCCCACTCGGGATCGGTGTTTCGGCCGCCTCGCATTTGTCCGAAGAGGTCGAGCAGCTCACCCGCAAATTCAAGGACGGCCAGCTCAAGCGGACCGACCTGGAGGATTTCCTGGAGACCGCGACCGAGGCCACCCGCATCATGCAGGGCAACCTGACGCGTGCAGCCAGACTGATCCAGGCCTTCAAGCAGGTCTCGGCCGACCAGACCACCGACGAAATCCGCGACTTCGCCCTGGGCGACTATCTGCAGGAAATCATGCTCAGCCTGGCGCCGGCGCTGCGGCGCACGCCGCACCGGGTTGAAATCGACTGCCCGGTCAATCTCACCATCCGTAACCGGCCGGGTGCGCTGGGGCAGATCATTACCAATCTGCTGATGAATACACTGCAGCATGCCTATGATGGCCGCACCGAGCCTGGCACGATTCACATCGCCGTGAGCCAGCCGCGCGAAGGCCGCATCGTGATCGAATTCCGCGATGACGGCAAAGGCGTCGCGGCCGATGATCTGCCGCGCGTCTTCGACCCGTTTTTCACCACCAAGCGCGGCACCGGCGGCACCGGCCTCGGCCTGCATATCGTTTACAATCTGGTCAGTCAGGTTCTCGGCGGCACGATTGCGGTCTCCAGCCGGGTCGGTGAGGGAACGCGCTTCACGATAAGTTTTCCGCAGACCGCCGCATCCTGAGCTATATCGGCAGCCATGAACGTCACAGCGCGTGTCCCACAGAAGCGGCCCGTTCCGGCCTGGAAGCGCGGCTGGCCCTGGCAGGAAGGGGCAGCCGGCCGCTTCTCGCCATTCAAGGCCGCCATCCTCGTCCTTCTGCTCCTGCCGGCGCTTTGGCTGCTGTGGCGCACCGCCCAGCACGACCTCGGTCCGCGCCCGCTGACCGAACTGATCTTGCAGACCGGCACCTGGGGAATCCGCCTGCTGCTGGTCTCTCTTTTCGTCACTCCGCTGCGCCAGATTCTGCGGCACGGCCGGCTGGCGCTGGTGCGCCGCATGATCGGCGTGGCCGCCGGATCGTACCTGGTGACGCATTTCATTCTCTACACCGCCAACCAGGCCTTCGATCTCGACAAGATCGTGACCGAGATCATCAAGGCGAATTATCTGATCATTGGTCTGTGTGCCCTGACCGCCCTGCTGCTGCTGCTGGCCACATCCACCGACGGCATGCTGCGCCGTCTCGGCGGTCGCCGCTGGCAGCTGCTGCATCGCCTGGTGTTTCCGGCTGCCGCACTTGGTGCCTGGCACTACTTCCTGCAGGTGAAGGCGGATATTTTCCAGCCGCTGCTGATCATCGGCTTTCTCGCCTGGCTGTTCGGTTACCGGCTGTGGCGCTGGCAGAGGCCGCAGGGCGCGACGCTGCCGGTCTGGGCGCTGGCATTGCTCGGCCTCGGCGCCGCGCTTCTGACCGTGGCGGGCGAGGCGGCCTATTTCAGCTGGAAAATTGGTGCGGCAGTGGTTCCGCGCGTGCTTGAAGCCAATCTGAATGTCGAGATGGGCGTGCGGCCGGGAATATGGGTGCTGCTGGCCGCAACAGGGGTGACACTGGCAGCCGGACTCGCCACAATACGGGCCCGTCGTTCATAACCCGTGAGAGCTTGCCGTGCGTGCTGTCTTTGTCGATGCCAATTCCACGCTCGGCGATCTGGCCGAGCACCTGCATAAGCCCGCCGATCCTTCTGTTACCGTCAATCGCCAGCCCGATGTGAAGCCCGCCGATCTGCCGACGGTATTGGGCGATGCCGAAATAGCATGGGTCGATCACACCTACCTGCCGACCGATGTGGCGAAGCAGTGCAAGGGGCTGAAACATGTCGTGTTCCTTGGCACCGGCGCGCGCAGCTATATGAATGTCGAGGAACTCGCCGGCCTCGGCATCGAGGTACACCTGATCAAGGGCTATGGCGATACCGCCGTGGCGGAATGCGCCTTCGCCCTGATGTGGGCCTCGGCCAAGGGTTTTGCCTGCATGGATCGCGGCATGCGCGCAGGCAACTGGCTGCGCATGGATGGCGTGCAGCTCACCGGCAAGACGGTCGGTCTGGTCGGCTATGGCGGCATCGCCGCCGAGATGGCGCGGCTCTGCCTTGGTGCCGGCATGAAGGTGCTGGCATGGAACCGCTCGAAGAAAGACGCGCCGGACGGCGTCACCTTTGTCGAGCTCGACCAGCTGCTGAAACTGAGCCATGTCGTCTCGGTGCATCTGCTGCTCAACGACGAAACCCGCGGATTTCTCTCCGCCGAACGCATTGCGAAAATGCGACCCGGCGCCATCCTGGTGAACACGGCGCGCGGCGCGGTTGTCGATGAAGCCGCCATGATCGCCGCGCTCAAATCCGGCCAGATCGGCCATGCCGGGCTGGATGTCTTCGATATCGAGCCGCTGCCCAAGGATCACCCGCTGACCAAACTCGACAACGTCACGCTGTCGGCGCATTCGGCTTTCCGCACGCCGGAAGCCAGCGAGAACCTGATCGAGGCGGCACTCAATCACACCCGGCGGATCGCGCAATGACCAAACGCTACGACCTTGCCATCCGCAATGCCCGTATCCTCGACGGCAGCGGCGCGGACTCTTTCACCGGCGATGTCGGCGTCAGCGCCGACCGCATCGTGGCGGTCGGCGATCTTGGCGGCAGCTCGGCCGACCGCGAGATCGACGCCAAAGGCCTGGCGGTGGCGCCGGGCTTCATCGATGCCCATACCCATGACGATGGCGCCGTGCTGCACGGTGCGGACTGCATGCATTGCAAGCTGAGCCAGGGCGTCACCAGCGTGGTGATCGGCAATTGCGGCATCAGCCTGGCACCGGCCACCATGAAAAAGCGGCCGCCGCCGCCGCTCGATCTGGTCGGCACCGAAAGCGCCTGGGCCTTCCCGACATTCGCCGACTATGCCGAGCAGCTGCGCCGGACGCCGCCGGCCACCAACGCTTACGCGCTGGTCGGCCATATGTCGCTGCGCGTGGTGGCGATGGATCATGACGTGCAGCGCGCCGCCACCGACAAAGAAGCGGCGCAGATGCAGCAGCGCCTGACGGACTCGCTTGACCAGGGCGCGTCGGGCCTGTCCAGCGGCCTGTGGTATCCGCCCAGCCGCCATGCGCCCACCAGTGAAGTGATCGCGGTGGCCGAAGGCCTGCGTTCGCGTGGTGGCCTGTATGTCACGCATATGCGCGACGAGGCCGACGGCGTGATCGACAGCATCGAGGAGACGCTGAAGATCGGCCGCGACAGCGGCTCCGCCGTGGTCATCAGTCACCACAAATGCACCAACCCGGAAAACTTCGGCCGCTCCACCGAGACGCTGGCGCTGATCGACCGGGCGGCGCAGGCGCAGACCGTCGATTTCGACGTCTATCCCTATGCGGCCAGTTCCACCGCGCTGCTGCCGGATCGCCTGCGTGACGACATGGCGGTGCAGATCAGTTCGTCGGAACCCTATCCGGACATGAAAGGCCGCATGCTGGCCGATATCGCGAAGGAATGGGGCGTCGACCAGGTCACGGCGGCGCATCGGCTGCTGCCGGCGGCGGCGATCTATTTCATGATGGACGAGGCCGACGTGCAGCGCATCATCGCGCATCCGCGCAGCATGATCGGCTCCGACGGCCTGCCCAGCAACGACATGCCGCATCCGCGCCTGTGGGGCACCTTCCCGCGCGTGCTCGGCCATTACAGCCGCGATCTCAGGCTGCTCAGCCTGGAGCAGGCGGTGCACAAGATGACCGGCCTGACCGCGAAGGTCTTCGGCATGGTCGACCGTGGCGCCATCAGGCCGGGCGCCTATGCCGATCTGGTGCTGTTCGATCCCGAGACGGTGATCGACACCGCCACCTTCACGGCGCCGATCCAGCCGGCCCGGGGCATCACCGAGGTCTGGGTCAACGGCGTGTCGTCCTACATTGGCGGCCAAGGGGTCACCGGTGCCGCCAACGGCCGGCTGATCACCCGCAACAAAGCCTAGGGCCGTTCACGCAAATGTTGCCCGCCGGACCGGCGCGGCATGCCAGAATGTCATCATGCTGCGCCTGATCCTGCCGTTGCTTCTGCTCGCCATGCCAGTGCTCGACACGCCAGTGTTCGCCGCCGAGCTGCCGCGCGAGCATATCGTGCTGCGCGCGGCGCTCAGCGTCGATGCCGCCGCCAATACCGTGACGCTGCCGCTGTTCCGCGGCGAGGCCGACGGGCGCAGGGTCTGGTACATCGTGACGGATTCCTCCGAGGCCGCCGATGCGCAGGCGCGCGGCGTGGTGCATGCGCCGCTGCTGGTCCGCGCCGGGCATGTGCAGGCCGCGAGTCTCGACGGCGATATCCTGCGCTTTGCCGCCGCGCCGGATTTCGGTGCCACGCGGCAGGTGGTTGCGAGCCCGACCGGCTATCCGCCGCAGGCGGCCATGCCCGGCGGCACGGCGCCGCCGGCCTATACGCCGCTGGTGCGCATTGCCGGGCAGACGGCGATCCTCAATGCGCCGATCGTCGCCACCGGCGACGGCCCGTTCGATCTCACCGGCCACAGCGACATCGCCGACCGCGTACTGGCGCTCGACACCGCGAAGGGGACCGTGACGCTGTTGCTCAGTCACGGCTTCGCCGAAGGCCGCCGCGTCGTCTATATCAGCACCGAGGCCAGCGATGCCGGCGTTGCCGCGCTGGAGCGCGCCATCCATGTGCCGCGTCTGAACGAGGGCGAGGCCGATATCGCCCTGCTGGCGGTGGTCAACGGTCCGGCCGAGGGTGATGCGAGTCAGGGCCTGCAGCAGTTCCTGCGCCATGGCCGGGCCGCGGCCGATGCCACGCTGGCCAACGCGGCGCAACTCGGCAGCCCGCACAACATCCTGACCGCTTTTCCGATGGGGCGCACCGCCAGCGGTTATTCGCCGCTGTGGAGCGTTACCAAGGTGGCATGGTCCGGTCCGCCCGGCGCGCAGCAGCGCCACCAGGCGGAGGTCTACACACTCTCCAGCGCGAAACAGCTCGGCCCGCTGCAGCCGACCGGCATCGTGGTCAACTGCCCGGTGATCGCCTGGCTTGACGGACCTGTCCCTTAATCCTGCCAGCCTAATCCTGTCTGGCCCCCGAGCTTTCGATCACGCTTTTCCACATCGGCCGCTCCTTGTGGCTGCGCGCCGTCACCACCTCGGGCGTCGAGCCCAGGCTGCGCGCCCCGGTGGTGAGGAATTTCTGCTGGATCTCGGGTTTCTTTGAAATCTCCTGCAAAGCCTGCGACAGCGTGGCGACGATCTCCTTCGGCGTGCCGGCCGGCAGCACGAAGGCGGCCCAGGAGGTGACGACGAAATCCTCCATGCCGGCCTGCGCCATGGTCGGGATGTCGGGCATGCTGGGCCAGCGATCGGCCGAGGTGACGGCGAGCGCGCGCAGTTTGCCCGAGGTGATGAAGGGGATGTAGGAAGCGAGGTTGTCGACCGCGATATGCACATCGCCCGACAGCATCGCCGGAATCGTCTGCGCCGCGCCGCGGAACGGCACATGCTCGCCCTTCACGCCGGCGCGCTGGCAGAACAGCACGCCCGACAGGTGCGGCGTGGTGCCGATGCCCGGGCTGCCGTAGGAAATGCCGGTCGGCCGCGCCTTGGCCCAGGCGATGAATTCCTTCAGCGTCTTGGCCGGCACGTGATCGGCCGGCACCACGGCGACATTGGGCAGCTCCCAGGTCATCGAGACCGGCAGCAGGTCCTTGTCGGCATCCCAGCTCATCTTCGAATAGAGATACTGGTTGATCGAGAAATGCCCGATGGTGGCGGCGCCGATGGTGTAGCCATCCGGCGCGCTCTTGGCCACCGCATCGATGCCGATATTGCCGCCGGCGCCGGCGCGGTTGTCGATCAGGAAGGGCTGGCCGAACTTGGTCTTCAGCTCCTCGGCGATGATGCGGCTCAACACGTCGGTCGAACCGCCGGCCGGGTAGGGCACCACGATGCGCACGGTCTTGTCGGGCCAGGCGGCGGCACGGGCGCTGCGCGTGCCGACCAGCGGCAGACCGGGCAGCGGCAGCCCAGGCAGGGTGGCGAGG
>NZ_JAOZVR010000041.1:73179-74781 GCF_025869515.1 Ferrovibrio sp. | reverse complement strand
GATGCGGCGCATGCCGAGGCTGGTGTCGACGGTGGCGGCGACATTGTCGGCCACCGGGGCATAGAAGCTGGGCCAGCCGCTGCCGCTGTCGTATTTGGTGTCGGAGGCAAACACCTCGGTGCCGCAGCCGGCGCAGACATATTTGCCCTGGCGCTTTTCCCGGTTCAGCGGGCTGGTGCCCGGCCGCTCGGTGCCATGGCCGCGCAACACGCGTTCGGCTTCGGGGGAGAGGGGCTTGCTGGTGGTGTCGGTCATGCTGAAATCCTCCGTCGCCACAAGGTAGCGCACGGCCGCGCCGCATCAACGGGCATCATGCCGCTGACACGGATCGGTGATACATCAACCAGCCAGCGGAGGCAGGAATGCTGATCATCCTTGGCGGCCGGCCGGGCAGCGGCAAGACCACACTGGCGCGGGCGCTGGCCCGGCGGCTCGGCGCCATGCACCTGCGCGTCGACAGCATCGAACAGGCGCTGAAAGCCGCCGGCATGGGCGGAATCGGCGCCGCCGGCTATGCGGTGGCGCAGCGGCTGGCCGAGGATAACCTGCGGCTCGGCCTGACCGTGGTGGCCGACAGTGTCAATCCGGTGGCGGCGAGCCGCGCCGGCTGGCGCGCGGCGGCAGCGGCGGCCGATATCGCGACGCTGGAAATCGAGGTGGTCTGCTCGGATGCCGCCGAGCACCGGCGCCGCGTGGAGACGCGGCAGGCCGATATCCCCGGGCATCGCCTGCCATCATGGCAGGATGTCGAGACGCTGCAGTATGAACCATGGTCGGCCGATCTGGTGATCGACACGGCGAAGGACGATACTGCGGCTGCGGTCGAAAGGATCGTCGCGCGGCTCAGCACCGGCTGAAACGCATCCGTCAGTCCGCCGTCGGTGCGGACACCGCGGCGGCGCCCATCACGCGGTCGCGGCCCTGCTGCTTGGCGGCATAGAGCGCGGCATCCGCCTCATGCATCCAGGCATCCATCTGCTGGCCCGGCGCCAGCATGGCCAGGCCGATGCTGACCGTCACCGAAGATGCACCGGGAATGACGGTGCCGGCGATCAGGCCGCGCAGCTCCTCGGCGAGCGCCCGTGCCGCCGCACCGTTCGTGTCGGGCAGCAGCAGCAGGAATTCGTCGCCGCCGATACGGAACAGCCGGTCGAGCCGTCGCACCCGGTCGGCCACCAGTGCCACCACGGTGCGCAGCACAGAGTCGCCGGCGGCATGGCCGAAGCGATCGTTGATCTCCTTGAAACGGTCGATATCGATCAGCAGCAGCGTGGCCGGCGCGCCGGTGCGGCGATGCCGCTCGACCACATCGTCGAGGCTGGTTTCCATCTGGCGGCGGTTATAGGCGCCGGTGAGCGGATCGGTGACGGTCTGCGCCACCAGCCGGTCATGCAGGTCGTTGATCACGCCGAGGATGATGTTGACGATCACGATGGTGAGCAGCAGCGAGGCGAAAACGCGCACCGCCGTGGCCGCATCGACCTGCACCAGCACCAGCGTGGGGGGGGGGGGGGGGCCCCCCCCCCCCCCCCCCGCCCCCCCCCCCCGCCCCCCCCCCACAAAAAACAAAAAAACGACAGCCTAGGAGGGCCACACACCCAC
>NZ_JAOZVR010000041.1:0-73169 GCF_025869515.1 Ferrovibrio sp. | reverse complement strand
TGGCCGCATCGACCTGCACCAGCACCAGCGTGGCGGTGCCGGCCAGCAGCGCCAGGCTGACCGTCACCGCCACGCGGCGCGACAGCACGAAATAGCAGAACAGCAGCACGGGATAGGTCCACAGCACGCCATAGGCCGGCTGCTGGTAGAGGAGGATTCCGACCGCGCAGACTGCCGGCACCAGCAGCAGGCCGAACGGCACCGGCGCCTTGCGGCCGCGATGGATCGCCACCGCATCGATCACCAGCACGATGACGGTGGCGAGGATGGCGAGGCCGAGCGGCACGCGGTCGATGAACAGGTTGCTGACGCCGAACGGCGCCAGCACCGCGGCGCTCACCACGGCAATGCGGAACAGGATCTTCTCGCGATGGCCGGCCAGCGCATCGCCCCCGCCGAACAACCGGGCGAAAATTGCGAAGGGCTGCCAGGACGGCGGCATCGATCAGATCAGCGCCGGCTCAGCTTCTTGGCCAGTTCGTCGAGCTGTTCGAGCGTCTGGTAATGCAGCACCAGGCGGCCGGCTTCCGGCTTGCCGGGTTCGGCCTCGATCTCGGCCTTCAGGCCCAGCGCCGCGGTGATGCCGCGCTCAAACGCCAGCGTGTCGGCGTCCTTGCCGGCCGGGGCCGTCTTCGGCTTCGGCGCCGAGGGCGGACGGCCGCCCTTCTTCGCCGCCGCCGGGGTGCCGACCTCGCGGCCGACCGCCACCAGCTTCTCGACCTGGCGCACCGTCAGCTGACCCTCGACGATGCGCTGGGCGAGCTGCTCGGCCAGCGGATGGCCGATCAGCGGCCGCGCCTGGCCCGAGCTGAGTTTGCCCTCGATGATCATCTGCACCACCGGCTTGGGCAGCTGCAGCAGCCGCAGGATATTGGCGACATGGCTGCGGCTCTTGCCGATCACCTGGGCGATCTGGTCCTGGCTGTATTTGAATTCATCGGCCAGCTGGAGGAAGGCGCCGGCCTCCTCCATCGGGTTGAGGTCTTCGCGCTGCAGGTTTTCGATCAGGCCGATCTCGACCGCGTCGCGGTCGGTGATATCCTTGATCACCACCGGCACGGCATGGATCTTGGCGATCTGCGCGGCGCGCCAGCGGCGCTCGCCGGCGATGATCTCATAACCGGTACCGTCCTTGGCGCGGCGCACCAGCAGCGGCTGCAGCACGCCCTTGGCCCTGATCGACTGCGCCAGTTCCTCCAGCGCCTCTTTCTGGAAGAATTTGCGCGGCTGGTAGGGATTGGGCTTGAGCTGCTCGATGGGGATTTCGCGCACGCCGCCGGCCGCGCCGCGCGCGGCGGCCGCCTCGGAACCCGGTGCGGGTTCGCCCATCAATGCTGCAAGACCACGGCCGAGGCCGCGGCGTTTCGGATCGTCGATCATGAACTCGATACCTCTAAACTCAAAACGTCAGCCTCGGGCCCAAGAAACGCCTCCTTGGCCGAGGGTCCATCCCAGCCATCCGCGCTTCGGGTCGCGCAGATGGACCCTCGGAATAAATCCGAGGGTGACGACTTATGGTGTCACTCCGCCCATCTCTACTCCGCCGCGTCGCGCAAAGCCTGCTCGCGTTTGATCACCTCGCGGGCCAGCGCCATGTAGGCGGTGCTGCCCGGCGCGCGGTGGTCGTAGATCAATGCCGGCACGCCATGGCTCGGCGCCTCGGAGATGCGCACATTGCGCGGGATCACGGTCTCGTAAACCTTCTCGCCGAGGAAGC
Source organism: Ferrovibrio sp. (assembly GCF_025869515.1). GTDB lineage: Bacteria > Pseudomonadota > Alphaproteobacteria > Ferrovibrionales > Ferrovibrionaceae > Ferrovibrio. Next base: position 71,452 of record NZ_JAOZVR010000041.1, on the reverse strand, counting down.
CGCGCACGTCGGCGGCGACCTGGTCGGACAGGTTGTTGCGCTTGTCGAACATGGTCAGCACCACGCCCTGCACATCGAGTGTGGGATTCAGCGTGGTGCGCACGCGCTCGACTGTTCTCAGGAGCTGAGACAAACCTTCCAGCGCGAAGAACTCGCATTGCAGGGGCACCAGCACGGCATCGGCCGCCACCATCGCGTTGACGGTGAGCAGCGTGAGCGACGGCGGGCAGTCGATCAGGATGTGATCGAACTCGGCCAGCCGGCCTTCGATGGCATGCTTGAGGCGATGGGTGCGATGTTCGAGATCCATCATCTCCAGCTCGGCGCCGGCCAGTTCGACATTGGCCGGCACGATGGAGAGGTTCGGCACTTTCGTCGGCCGGATCGTCTCATGCAGTTCGGCGGCGCCCATCAGCAGTTCATAGGTGCCAAAGTCGCGCTCCTCATGCGTGAGGCCGAGACCGGTGGAGGCGTTGCCCTGCGGATCGGAGTCGATCAGCAGCACGCGCTCGCCGACGGCGGCCAGCGCGGTGGCGAGATTGATCGCCGTCGTGGTCTTGCCGACGCCGCCCTTCTGGTTGGCGATCGCCAGCACGCGGCCCTGGCGGGCGGGCTGCGGCACCAGGCCGGCATCGTCGGCCGCCGCGGCAGCCAGTTCGGCGCCCAGCGTGTCGTCGTCACCCCAGCCGGAGCCCTGCTCGGAGCCTTGTTCTTGTTCTGTACTGGTCACTTGGGTTCCAATCCCCTCAGGCGCAGGATGCGGGCGGCCGGATCGGTCCGGCTCGGCAGCATTTCCGCGTCGGGAATTGTCCAATATCGCCGGGCCTCGGTCAATTCATCCTCGGCCTGCCGGCCCTTCGGAAACAGATAGACGGTTTCGGCGCGGCCCAGCGGCCGTGCCAGGCCGATCAGCTCTTTCAGCGGTGCCAGGGCACGGGCCGAGATCACCTGCGGCGCGCCGCCCATGGCGGTGTGGAGGGCTGTCGCCTCCATGGCTTCGATGCGTTTCACGTGCACCGTCACACTGGCCAGGCCCATGGCGCGCGCGGCTTCGCGCAGGAAGGCCGCTTTGCGCTGGTCGCTTTCCACCAGATGCACGGTCGCGATGCCAAGGGCCGCGACGACCAGGCCGGGGAAGCCGCCGCCGGAGCCGAGATCGAGCCAGCGTGTGGCGCCCGGTGGCGCATAGTCGAGAATCTGCGCGGAATCGAGGAAATGGCGCTGCCACAGGTCGGGCAGCGTGTTCGGCGCCACCAGATTGATCGCTTTCTGCCATTTCTCGATGAGACCGGCATAAGCAACCAGCCGCGCGATGGCGGTATCGCTGCAGCCGGTGGCCGTCTGAAACTCTGCGGGGGTCATGGGCGGGTTATGCCGCAAGACCCCGTCATTGTCAGGTGTTTCCCGTGAAAACCGGGCTATTTCCAGGGATCGTAGGTGCCAAACGACCAGATATGGCCTTCCGGGTCGCGGCAGGTGAAGCCGCGGCCGCCGTAATCCTCGTCCCTGATCTCGATCAGCATCTCGGCGCCGGCGGATCTGGCGCGGGCATACTGCATGTCGGCATCCGGCACCACCACATAGACGGTCTGGGTCTCGCGGCCGCCGATGTCGGCCGGCTGGGCGATATGCCTGCCATATTCATTCTCCATCGCCGCCGAGCCCAGCATGATCATGCCGTTGCCGTAGCAGAGCTGGGCATGCGCCACCTTCCCCTCGCCGCCCGGCACCACCAGCTGCTTGCGGAAGCCGAAGGCCGTGCAGAGCCATTCCACCATGGCCGGGGCGTCGTGATAGCGCAGGCAGGGGATGACGACGCCGGGATGGTCGTTTTCCGGGGCATGGGCCGCGGCGGCGGGCGGGACGGACATGGGCGCTCCTCTGGTTTTTATTCAGTGTAGCGCCACCGGCCCCGGCCGGGTCGGGACATTTGTGGGATTTCGGGCAAAATAAAGGGGATGTTTCACGTGAAACATCCCTTTTTACCCTCTAACCCATTGAAATCGCTTATTCAGCCGCTTCGCTGCCGCCGCGCCTGGCTTTCCGGACGTAGCCCAGCAGGGCCGACAAAGCCGCCGGAGTGACGCCGGAAATCCGCGCCGCCTGCCCCAGCGTGCCGGGCTGATGCTGTTTCAGCTTGGCGCGCACCTCGTTGGAGAGGCCCCCGACGGCATCGTAATCGAGTCCTTCCGGCAGGATCAGGCCCTCATCCTTGCGGAAGGCGACAATGTCGGCCTCCTGCCGTTCCATATAGCCGGCATAGAGCCCGTCGATCTCGATCTGCTCGACAATTTCCGGCGCCAGGCCGGCCAGTTCGGGCCAGATCGCCGAAAGACGGGCCACGGTCATGTCCGGGTAGCCCAGCAGCATGGCAGCCGTGCGCGGCTGGCCGTCCTGGTTGATGCCAAGGCCCCGTTTGGCCAGTTCCGGCGGGGTCATTTTCAGCGCGCGGACCAGCTCTCGTGCCGAAAAAAGGCGGTTTTCCTTGGATTTCCAGGCTGTTTCACGTGCAACACCGATGCAGCCGAGCGCCAGTCCCAGCGGCGTCAGGCGCTGGTCGGCGTTATCCGCCCGCAGGCTCAGCCGGTATTCCGCCCGGCTGGTGAACATGCGGTAGGGCTCGCGGGTGCCCAAAGTGACCAGATCGTCGATCAGCACGCCGATATAGGCATCCGCCCGGCCGAGGATGAATGGGGTGTCCCCGCCCCCGGCCGACAAAGCCGCGTTCAGGCCGGCGATCAGGCCTTGCGCTGCGGCTTCCTCGTATCCGGTGGTGCCGTTGATCTGGCCGGCCAGATACAGCCCGGGCTGGCGTTTGGTCTCCAGCGTGGGTTTCAGTTCGCGCGGATCGACGAAATCATACTCGATGGCATAGCCCGGCCGCAGCATGACGGCGTTTTCCAGGCCCGGAATGGTTTTCAGCAGGCCGGCCTGCACATCGCGCGGCAGCGAGGTCGAGATGCCGTTCGGATAGACGGTATCGTCATCCAGGCCTTCGGGCTCGAGGAAGATCTGATGACGGTCGCGCCCTGCAAAGCGCACCACCTTGTCCTCGATCGACGGGCAATAGCGCGGACCGGTGCCTTCGATCTGGCCGGAATACATCGGCGCGCGATGCAGGTTGTCGCGGATGAGGTCGTGGCCGGCCTGGCTTGTGTAGGTGACGCCGCACTGGATCTGCGGCGTGGTGATCTGCGTCGTCAGGAAGCTGAACGGCACCGGCGGATCGTCGGCGCTCTGCATCTCCAGCGCCGACCAGTCGATGCTGCGGCCATCGAGCCGCGGCGGCGTGCCGGTTTTCAGGCGACCCAGCGAAAAGCCGCAATTCTCAAGGGTTTTCGAGAGGCCGAGCGACGGCGCCTCGCCGACGCGGCCGGCCGGAATCTTCTCTTCGCCGATATGAATGAGGCCGCGCAGAAACGTGCCCGTCGTCAGAATCACTTTCGGCGCGGCGATGAATGTGCCATCGCCGCAGACCACGCCGCGCACTTCGCCCGCTTCGATGCGGATGTCTTCGACAGCGGCGCCGATGATGGTGAGATTCGTCTGCTCGGCGAGCACCGCCTGCATCGCCTGGCGATAGAGTTTGCGATCCGCCTGGGTGCGCGGGCCGCGCACCGCCGGGCCCTTCGACTTGTTGAGCATGCGGAACTGGATGCCGGCGGTGTCGGAAACGCGGCCCATCACGCCATCCAGCGCATCGATCTCGCGCACCAGATGGCCTTTCGCCAGGCCACCGATCGCCGGATTACAAGACATCTCGCCGATGGTCGCGGGCTTGTGCGTCACCAGGGCGGTGCGCGCGCCGAGCCGGGCCGCGGCCGCTGCGGCCTCGCAGCCGGCATGGCCGCCGCCGATCACGATGACATCGAAGCTGCTGTGCATGGGCGCGGGTTTTACGCACAGGGGGCCAAGCCGTCAAAGGGAATCGGCTGCCGGGCAGGTTTGCACGGGAAACCCGACCCGTTTCACGTGAAACTGGCTGATTTAATGTTGTATTCTCTTTTTGTTCTAGTGAGAAAAGGGGTGTGGTCCGATCCTCGCCGCCTAAAGAACAAACACGGATAGCGCGCCGGCGACCGCGACCATCTGCGCCAGGTTGAGCAGCATGCTGAGGCCGTGCAGGCGGCGGAACGCGCGTGTCGCTGCAGCCTCGCCCGCCGCCCGTCCCGGCCGCAGGGCATCGAGCTGCGGAATCAGGACCTGCCGCGTCAGCACGGCCAGGGCCGCGGTCACGCCCAGCGCTGCCGCCGGCAGCGGATATTCGACCAGCGCCAGCATCAGCGCCGCAATCGCACCCAACAGGATGATGACGAGGTAGTAGAGCGGAAACAGCGCGCGCAGAAACCGCGAGGCATGTTCGCCATCGAGTGCCCTGAACACCACCGGTGTGACGATGAAGGAAAAGAACAGCATCGCGCCGAGCAGGATGGCGGTGGCGTAAAGCGCAACGGCGTGCAGCAGCATTTGAATATCTCTCTATGTGACTATGCTCAATTTCGCAGAGGGACATTTGAGGTGCAATTCCGCCGTTGACCGGACTCAGCGGCTTGGCCATAGAAAGGCCATGACACAGGATCAGACTGCCTCCCTTCTCTCCATCGTCCGCTTCCCCGTCAAAGGCCTGACGCCGCAGAAACTGGACGCCGCGCCGCTCACGCCGGACCAGCCGATACCCGGCGACCGCCGCTTCGCGCTGGCGCATGGCGGCTCGGCCTTCGATGCGACCGCGCCGGCCTTCCAGAAGAAGGCGCATTTCCTCACCTGGATCCGCAACCCGCCGCTCGCAGCCCTTGAATGCAGCTTCGATGCGGGCGGCACGCGCATCACCATCGCCAAGGCCGGCAGGGTGCTGGTGCAGGATGCCGACCTCGCCGCGCCGATCAGTCGCCCCGCCATCGAGAAAGTGGTGCTCGACCATCTCGGGCCCGATGTCACGCGCGGCAGCGTCAAGGTGGCGGAAGCGCCGGGCGCCTGGTTCGCCGATGTGCCCGATCCTTATCTCTCGATCCAGAATACCGCCACGCTGCTCGAACTCGGCCGCAGGCTGGGGAATGCTGCGCCGCTCGATTATCGCCGTCTGCGCGGCAACCTGCTGGTCGATGGTTTCCCGGCCTGGGCCGAGATGAAATGGGTCGGCTCGAAACTCCAGATCGGCGAAACCGTGCTGCAGGTCGAGGCGGTCATCGGCCGCTGCGCGGCGACGCATGTCAATCCCGATACCGGTGTGCCGGACAGCGACCTGGTCGGCCTGCTGAACCGCGATTACGACCATAACAAATGCGGCGTCTATGCCCGCGTGATCCAGGGCGGCACGATCCGGCCCGGCGACCGCGTCGGCCGAATCTACTGAGGGCGCGGCGATGCAGTTCATGGTGATCGAGCATATCCGCAACCAGGATGCCAAAGCGGTGTATCGCCGCTTCCGCGACCAGGGCCGCATGATGCCCGAGGGCCTCAGCTTCGTGGCAAGCTGGGTCAGCGCCGATCTCGGCCGCTGTTTCCAGGTGATGGAATGCGATGACGTGACGCTGCTGCAGCGCTGGTGCGCCGCCTGGTCCGACCTGGTGGCGTTCGAAATCGTGCCGGTCACGCCGGGCAAGGACACGGCGGCGGCGCTGGCGGAGCAGCTGTAGGATGGGCCGGCGCGGTTACCTGACGCGAGACGGCGTCAAGCTGTCCTATGTCGACTTCGGCGGCGACGCATCGCACACCCTGCTGGCCCTGCACGGCCGCGCCGGCTGCGGCCGCAACTATGCGCCCCTTGCTCAAGCCTTGCGACCGGACTGGCGCATCGCCGGCATGGACCAGCGCGGCCATGGCTGGAGCGATCATGCGCCGGACCGCAGGCGCGCCGCCTTCATCGAGGATGTCGCGGCGATGATCGAGCATCTGGATTGCGGCCCGGTCGTGCTGATGGGCCATTCCTTCGGCGGCGTGAACGGCTACCAGCTCGCCGCCCGGCGGCCCGACCTGGTGCGGGCGCTGATCGTGGAAGATATCGGCTGCCGCTTCGGCCCGGCCCAGCCGGGCGAGTCCTGGCCGTTGCGCTGGGAAACGCTCGACCAGTTCCTCGCCTTCATGGCCACCACACCGATCGGCGTCGACCGCTACTTCCTCGACAGCCTGGTGGAATACGAGGACGGCTGGGGCTTCCGCTTTTCCGATGCCTGGCATGAGGAAGCCCGCGCGCATCTGACCGGCGACTGGAGCGACGACTGGGCCGCCATAGTCTGTCCGATTTTACTGATGCACGGCACAACCAGCTGGGCGGTGACGCGCGAAGAGATCGACCGCATGGCGGCGCTCAATCCGCGCACCCGGCTGCAGATTTTCGAGGGCGCCGGGCATACCCCGCATGACGAACGCGCCGCCGAGTTTACCGCCGTGCTGCGCGCTTTCCTGGCACAGGTTGCCGGCTGACAGGGCCGGCGACGGGCATGACGACTCCGCCGAATCGCCGCCCGATTGCCCCGGGCCGGCCCTGCTGATGCCATAATCCGGAGGCGTCCTAGGGGCCAGACAAGGGCGAAATGCCCGATCCGGGACCTATTGGAGCCTCGCCATGAACAACCTCGCCGCCCTGATCCTGCTCGGCGCCCTCAGCGGCACCGCCCTTCCCGCCCAGGCCATCGAGCCGGTGCGGGGCGACCCTCCGCCTGCCGGCGGCAGTGCCGGCATCCTGCCGGTGCAGGGCGCGCCGTCATTGCCCTCCGGGTCCCTGAGCAACGTCACCGGCGACCCGGCCGCGCAGGTGGAACCGCCCGGGGGCCCGCCGGCGGGCGCGCTGTCGCTGTCGCAGATCATCGTCCAGATCGAGAGCCGGCCCGATTTCGCCTTCATCCGCGATATCGACTGGGAGGACGGCCGCTACGAGGTGCAGTACCGCACCCGCGACGGCCGCGACCGCGACCTGAAGATCGATCCGCGCACCGGCCGGCCGGTGGAAGGCGCGCTGCCGGTGGTGCACTGGCCGAAGACGTAACGTGACTTAAGCCAGCGCCGTGCCGCCGTCAGCGTGAGGATCGGCCGCCGGCGGCCATTCGCCGCGCAGCAGGGCAAACAGGTCGCTGTCGCGCCACTCGCCCCGCACGTTGAAATTCTGCTGCAGCCGGCCTTCCTGGCGGAACCCCAGCTTCTTCAGCACCGCATGGCTGCGCTGGTTCTCCGCATCGGCCAGCGCGGTGATCCGGTGCAGGCCCAGTTCGGCGAAGCCGAAGCGCAGCACCGCCTGCATCGCCTCCGAGGCATAGCCCTGGCCGCGCAGCGTGCCGTCGAAGGAAAAGCCGATATTGCCCTGGCGGTGTTCCGGCGACGCGATGCTCAGCCGCACCATGCCGATGGCGCGCGCCAGCTGCTTTTCCTCGACGCAGAACAGCCAGTCGCGGCCCGACGGCTGCTCGGCCTCGATGACGCGGGCGGCGACAAAGCGTTTCACCAGCCCGGCATCCAGCGCCGGCCCGGGCAGGAATTTCCAGAACTCCTCCTTCACCGCGAACACGGCAAAGGCCGCTTCATCGGCGGGCGTGAAGGCGCGCAGCAGCAGGCGCTGGGTTTTCAGACTGGGAAAGGCGTCGGCCATGGTCAGGACTATACCGGATCGTAGACGGTGGCGCCCAGCAGCATGTCGGCGGCCGTGCCATCGCGCGACAGCGGCATCACCAGCCCGGTGAAGCGCGCCGCCGCGATGCCGTCGCGCTCCGCCTGTTCGCCCCTGACCCGCTGGCGGATGCGGGCCCAGCGCGGCGTGCCGCGCTGCAGGATCTCGCGCCAGTCGATGCAGAACTGCGCACGGTCCGGGCTCACCTCCTCCTCGCGCACTTCGTGGCCGGTGATATCCGTGCCGAAGAAGGGCCGGAAGGCCGTGCCGACCAGGCGGACGCGATAGCGCATCGGCGGGCCGATCTGCGGTACCTCGATCAGGAACAGGTAGGGCAGCAGGCGCGGAATCTCGGTCGGCTCGATACTGCTGCGCAGCGGCCAGGGCCGGTCGCCCGTCTTGGACAGCCAGTAGCGGTAGGCCTCGAGCAGCAGCGGCACGTCGAGGCCGGTCATGTCCCAGCTGCTGGTGATGTCGTCGAACAGCGGCACGCTCATAACCGCAGGCTAGCCGGTTCCGGCATACCGGGCTAGGTGCCGGGGCGGCCGGCCGGCGGTGCGAAAATCCCCGGGACAGGGCGGGCCCTCGCCCATAAGATCGGAGGCGGGGGATTCAGGGGGGGCATTCTGATCCAATGTCTAAAAGCAATTGGTTGCACTGCGCTGCAGTTAGAGGCTGCCTCATCGCATCTCTGTGCTCGTCACCAATAGCCGTAGTACAGGCGCAAACCGTAGGCCAGCGAGATAGCGGCCACGAGAGCGCCGCCGGGGTAGCAGCAGAACCAGAGGAAAGCTGGGACCGAATCTCGCCGGCCCTCTTGCTCCATTTCCTCCGCCGCATCACTGGAGCGCTTGAAGCCGAGGCCGCTAAGGACGATTCCGCCGATAAAACTCAACGCGAGAAAGATGATCTCGACGCCCAGCAAGAAATGGCGCGCTGGGCTTGGTGGATGATGCTCGCCGCTTTTTTGCAGGCTGGCGTAGGAGGCGTGGGCATTTGGTATATTCGCAGCACCCTCCAGCAAAATCGAACCGCCACTGAAGCAGCCATTAAGGCCGCCCAAGCATCTGAATTTATGTTGCTGCAGAGTGAGCGGACGGCCGAACGACAGTTGCGGGCCTATGTCGGGTATGATTCGGCTCAATTCGTTATTGGTAGTGATGAATTGCCAGAGCATGTCTTGATCAACTTGCGAAATGCTGGACAAACGCCCGCGTACAAACTGCACGGCTGGATTAGTAGGGGCCCTGGGATGGCGGGAGAGAAGCGACACCCCATTTCTATGACAAATATCGGCCCCAACCAATTCCACACAACCCCGGTATTTCTCCCCGATTTTGACCGCAATACCTTCGATGAAAAAACCACGGCGGGGCGGTACCACATTTGGGGCGAAGTTAAGTATTTTGATGCTTTCGACCGGGAGCGCACGACCAAATTCTGCATATTCGACGACGGGCCTGGCCCAATAAAAGGCAAGCGCCGCTTCGCCGTAAGTGCAGATGGCAACGATGCAACATAGGGCAACCGCCCACCTCACGGCTCACCGCTGCAGGTGCGTTTGCTACCGAATGCCGGCTACTTCCCGATGCAGAAATCGCGGAAGATCACGTCCAGTAAATCTTCCACATCGATGCGGCCGGTGATGCGGCCGAGCGCGCGGGCCGCCAGCCGCACATCCTCGGCGGCAAGCTCCGCGCTGGTGTTGTGGCGTTCGGCGCCGCGCACGAAGCGGTCCAGCGCCGCGATGCAGTCGGTCAGCGCCTCGCGGTGGCGCGCGCGGGTCAGGGTCGCGCTGCCTGTCAGACCAATCCGCGCGATGACCTCCTGCTCCAGCACATCAAGCAAAGCCGTCATGCCGGTATTGGCGCGCACCGAGACCGGCAGCACCGGCCGGCCGTTGATATCCCCGACAGGCAATGCGTTGCCGCCATCCACCTTGTTGGCGATCACGATGGCATCGGCGTCGATCAGCGAAGCGGTTTCCGGCGGCACGGTTTTCTGTGTGGCGTCGAGCACCACCAGCTTGAGATCGGCGGACTCCGCCCGCTTCAGGGCGCGCGCCACGCCTTCGCTCTCGATACTATCGGCGCTCTCGCGCAGCCCGGCGGTATCGGCCAGCACGACCGGATAGCCGCCGAGATCGAGATGCACCTCGATCACGTCGCGCGTGGTGCCGGGAATATCGGAGACGATCGCCGCCTCGCGTTGCGCCAGCGCATTGAGCAGCGACGACTTGCCGACATTCGGCGCGCCGACAATCGCCACCATCAACCCGTCGCGGAGGCGTTCGCCGCGACGGTTATCGGCCAGATGCGCGGCGATCTCCTCGCGCAGGCGGGCGAGCTGCGGTCGCACTTCGGCCGCCACGCCCTCGGGCAGGTCCTCGTCGGGGAAATCGATATCGGCTTCGAGATGGGCCAGCGCGCGCGTGAGCTGGTTGCGCCAGCCCTCGTAGAGCTGACCGAGCGCGCCCTGCATCTGCCGCAAAGCCTGGCGCCGCTGGGCCTCGGTTTCGGCATTGATCAGGTCGCCAAGGCCCTCGGCGGAAGTCAGGTCGAGCTTGCCGTTCTCAAACGCCCGGCGGCTGAACTCGCCCGGCTCGGCCAGGCGCAGGCCGGGCAGTTTCGCCAGGGCTGCAAAGATCGCCGCCAGCACGGCGCGGCCGCCATGCACCTGCAGCTCGGCCACATCCTCGCCGGTGAAACTGTGCGGCGCGGGAAACCACAGCACCATGCCCTCGTCGAGCAGCGCGCCACTGTCGTCCTTCAGCTTGCGCAGACCGGCGCTGCGCGGGCGCGGCAGGTTGCCGCCCGTTAGCGCCTCCAGCGCATCGGCGGCATCCGGCCCGCTGAGCCGGATCACCGCCACGCCGGCGCGGCCCGGCGCGGACGACAGCGCGTAGATGGTCTGCGGGGTCATCGCCGCGCCCATGCCCCAACCGTGTCATGGCCGGGCCCAAGAGAGCTTCTTGGCCGGCCATCCATGTCCAGCCGCTTCACAGGACTTGCAGAGACTGGGGCGAACCCTCGCACGTGGATGGCCGGGTCAAGCCCGGCCATGACGAACAGAGGGTTGGTCGCCGCTCGCCTCACTTCTTCTTTTCGCTGTGATCCGGGCCGTCTTCCGGCTTCAGCAACAGGCGCGCGACCCGGCCGCCCTGCTTCACATGCACATCCAGAATCTCGTCGATATCGGCGAACGTGTCCGCGCGGTACCACACGCCCTCGGGATAGATCACGATGGTCGGCCCGAGTTCGCAGCGTTCCAGGCAGCCGGCATTGTTGACCCGCACGCCATCTTCCAGCCCCATGCCGAGTTCCTTGGCGCGGGTTTTCATGTAGTTGCGCAGCTTCTCGGCGCCCTTGCGCGCGCAGGAGCCGCGCGGATGGTTTTCCGGCCGCTCGTTGGTGCAGACGAAGATATGGGCGCGGTAGAAATCGGCCGGGTCGCCGGCCTTGGCCGGGGGGCGCACCTGATAACGGATCGCCATGATCTACTTCTTCGTGCCGCCGCCGCCCGCCGCCCCGCCGGGAAACTGGCTGAAAAAGAATTTCTGAATCTGCTCCAGGTTGTTCATTCCCATCGGCCCCCAGGTCTTCAGCAGCGCCTCCGGCTCCATGGATTTGAGCGAACTCAGCATGCTCTCCTGCATCTGGGCCATCACGGCCTCCTGCAGGGGTTGCACATCCGGCAGGCCGAGGAAGGTGCGGGCCTCCTCCGGCGTGCAATCGACATTGACAGTGACCTTCATCGCTGCACCATACTGCTTTGAGGGAAATGCCCGAATTGAGAAGCAGGACAAATACCTAGCATGACCGGAGGCGCGTTGTCAGGGACCAAGAACGAGAAGGGGCGCAACAATACGGACCGGAATAATCTGGACCGGGCCGCCTCGCCCTATCTGCAGCAGCATCGCGACAATCCGGTGCACTGGCAGGTCTGGGGCCCCGAGGCGCTGGCCGCCGCCCAGGACGCCAACAAGCCGATCCTGCTCAGCATCGGCTATGCCGCCTGCCACTGGTGCCATGTCATGGCCCATGAAAGCTTCGAAAACCCCGAGATCGCCGCGGTGATGAACGAGCTGTTCGTCAACATCAAGGTCGACCGCGAGGAACGGCCGGATATCGACACCATCTACATGAATGCCCTGCAGGTGCTGGGCGAACAGGGCGGCTGGCCGCTCACCATGTTCCTGACGCCGAAGGGCGAGCCCTTCTGGGGCGGCACGTATTTTCCGCCCGAGAGCCGCTACGGCCGGCCCGGCTTCCGCGAGGTGCTGGAGAAAATCTCCGAGGCCTGGCACCAGAAACCCGATGCCATCGCGCAGAATACCAGGATGCTGGTCGGCGCGCTGCGCAACCTGTCCAAACCGCAGAGCCGCGACCGCCTGCCCTTGAGCAACGAAGTGCTCGACCAGGTGGCGGCGCAGGTGCTCGGTCATGTCGATCCCGACCGGGGCGGCATCGGCACGGCGCCGAAATTCCCGCAGACCGGCCTGTTCGACCTGCTGTGGCGCGCTTACCTGCGCACCGGCATCCCGGATTACTCGCTGGCGGTGGTCACCACGATCATGCGCATGGCGCAGGGCGGCATCTACGATCATCTCGGCGGCGGCTTCGCGCGCTATTCCACCGATGCCGAATGGCTGGCGCCGCATTTCGAGAAGATGCTCTACGACAACGCCCAGCTGCTGTCGCATATGGCGCTGGTCGAGGCCGAGACGCATGACGCCGTGCTGCGCCAGCGCATCATGGAAACCGTCGGCTGGCTGCTGCGCGAAATGCTGGCCCAGGACAGCAGTGGGGCGGGCGGGGCTTTCGCCGCCACGCAGGATGCCGATTCCGAAGGCGAGGAAGGCCGCTTCTACGTCTGGGACAAGGCCGAGGTCGCCGAGATTCTCGGGCCCTATACCGGCGAATTCTGCGCCGCCTATGACGTCACCGAGGACGGCAACTGGGAGCACAGCAACATCCTGCGCCGCTCGCTGGCGCCCGACCTGAAAGACGAGGCCGGCGAGAAGCGGCTGAAGATCGCGCGCGAGAAACTCTTCACGGCGCGCGAGAAGCGCATCAAGCCGGGCTGGGACGACAAGGTGCTGGCCGACTGGAACGGGCTGATGATCGCCAGCCTCGCCGACCTGTCGCAGCAGTATGCCCAGCCGGCCTGGCTGGCGGCTGCCGAACGCGCCTACAGTTTCATCGTCGGTACCCTGCAGCAAGGCGAGGATCGGCTGGGCCACAGCTGGCGCAACGACATCCTGGTCTTCCCCGGCCTGCTGGATGACTACGCCAACATGTCGGCCGCCGCGCTGGCGCTGTTCGAGGCCACCGGCAATCCCGCCTATCTGGAGCAGGCGAAACGCTGGCTCGAAACCGTGGAGAGCGATTACGCCGACCCGGTGAACGGCGGCTATTTCTTCACGTCAAAAGACGCCGAGGATCTGGTCACCCGCACGCGCCACGCGGCCGACAACGCCACGCCGGCCGGCAACGGCATGCTGGTCGGCGTGTTCGCGCGGCTGTGGTATCTCACCGGCGAGCTGGTCTGGCGCGAGCGCGCACAGAACCTGATCGATGCCTTCTCGCCCGAGATCGGCCGCAACTTCTTCCCGATGGGCAGTTTCCTCAACGGCGTCGACCTGTTCCTGAATGCCGTGCAGGTGGCGATCATCGGCCGCCGCGGCGAGGCCGCCACCGATGCGCTGGTGGCCGCGGCCTACACTGTCTCGATCCCCAACCGCGTGGTGCTGGTGACATCGCCCGATGCGACGCTGCCCGACACCCACCCGGCCATCGGCAAGACGCAGATCGACGGCAAGCCGACGGCCTATGTCTGCCTCGGGCCCACCTGCGGCCTGCCGGTGACCACCCCGGCCGAACTGGCCGCCTCGCTCAAGGCGACCAGAGCAGTATAAGCCCGGGCGGTGTGAGGCATCGTCAGCTGCGGATCAGGCGCCGGATGAACTGGGCGTAATCATTGGCATTCACCTGCCTGACGATGTTCTCCAGGCTAGCGACGTTTTTTCCGGCCGTCAGCAGTGCCATATCGGTCAGCAGCGCTGGCACCGGCGCCATCTGGTAGTCGATCACGTCGCTGGCACCCGCCCAGCCGAAATGCTGCATGACCAGCAGATCGGTGCCCGCATACTGCCAGAGCAGCGCCGCATCGATCCGGCGCACGACCAGATCGAAGGGCAGTCCCGTCCGCGCAGCGACAAGGATCGGATCAGCGGCAGCCAGCCCGGCAATTGTGGTGATGCCTTCGGCCGCCATGATTTCGGCCGTGCGGGTATCGATGCCCGGCAGCTTGATCAGAATGTCCTTGTTCTCGTCCGCCGCCGATGCCGGCATATTCAGGGCGCGATTGACCAGGCTGGCAGAAATCGAGCTGATGCGATCATAAGAGAACAGGTTGATCAGGAAGGCGATGGCAGTGCCGAAGGACGCATCGGTGGTGAATTTGGCGATGGCGTAACCCAGCGGCACCGCGATCAGCATGCGCAGGGCATACCAGTAGAGATGCGAAACGTTCAGCGTGCCCTGGTAATTGCGGGTGATCGCATCGCCGACGATCCAGGTGTAGGCACCGGCGATGGCGGCAATGCTGATCTTGTCGGCGCGCAAGCCGAGGACGTGCATGGCCTCAGCCCCGGATGTCTTGTAGCCGTTCCTGACCAGGATCAGCCCGCTCTCGATGGCGCCGAACAGGATCGGCGCACTGATCAGCACCAGCAGCACCAGCGCATAGTAGAAGCGCTTGGCGCCGAAACATTCATCCAGGATAAGCGTGAACTTCTCTTTCACTGCTTCGCTCTCAGCCTTGCCCGGATCGGTACCCGGCTGCCAGTTCTGCAGCATACTGCACAGGTCACCGGAGGACCGGAACTGCTGCAGGTATTCGGCGATGGTCTTGGCCTTGTAGTAGCTCTCGACCGATTCGCGCCGCGCCGGCTGCGTCACCGCAACATACCGGGTGATCGGCGCCAACAGTAAAGCAAGCGCCAGGCCCACACCGGTTGTGGCGACCAAGGTAATGGCGGACTTAATATCAAGAGTATCCCGGAACAGCTTCAAGAACAGAAATTCCAGCACCCATATGCCGCCAACGAACACCACCAGTCCGACAATGACAACAAGCGCAATGCTGGCGCACCTGCGTATTTCGCTGCTTAGCTTTTGCATTGCTGCCCAGCGCAGGATCGCTGCACTGCCCCCGCTTTCCCCGGGGCAATGCCATCACATTTTCAGCATGTCGTCTTTGTGAATCGCATCGAACGATCCGGCCCGATGCGATTTACATGCTCTTGTACTCCACGCCATATACTCCTGTATGTCGCGGCGGCATTTATACCGCCGCCGCCAGCGGCTGCTGGCCCTTGCGGCCGCGGATCAGCAGCGACAGCCCGGCGGCGATCACGCCGGTGACGCCGGCGATCACGAAAGCCTCGAAGTAATTGCCCTGCTGCACGCGCATCCAGCCGGCGAAGAAGGCGGCCGATGCGGCGCCGAGCTGATGGCCGGCAGCGATCCAGCCGAACACCACCGGGCCATCGCGCTCGCCGAAGGCCTCGGTGGCGAGCCGCACGGTCGGCGGCACGGTGGCGATCCAGTCCAGCCCGTAAAAGACGGCGAAGACCGACAGGCTGACCAGCGAGAAATCGGTATAGGGCAGGTAGACCAGCGACAGGCCGCGCAGGCCGTAATACATGAACAGCAGCTTGCGCGGATCGTAGCGGTCGGTGAGCCAGCCCGAGGCGGTGGTGCCGAACAGGTCGAAAAAGCCCATCAGCGCCAGCACGCCGGCCGCCGTGGTCACCGCGATGCCCATGTCGCCGCAGAACGACAGCATATGCGTGCCGACCAGGCCGTTGGTGGTGAAGCCGCAGATCCAGAAGGTGGCGAACAGGAACCAGAAGTCGGGCTTCCTCGAGGCGCGGCCGAGCGCGCTGACGGCAAACACCAGCGGGTTCTGCGCCGGCGGTGCCGGCGGTGCCATCTCGGTGGCGCCATAGGGCATCAGCCCCATATCGGCGGGGCGTTCCGGCAGCAGCCAGAAGACCAGCGGGATCAACGCGGCGCAGGCGATCGCCACGGTCCAGGCCACCGTGGCCCAGCCGCCGGCCTCGGCAATCGCCGACAGCAGCGGGATGAAGATCAGCGTGCCGGTGGCGGTGCTGGCGGTGAGCAGACCCATGACCAGGCCGCGGTTGCGGACGAACCAGCGGTTGGTGACCGTGGCGCCCATCACCAGCGCCACGGCGCCCGAGCCCAGGCCGGACATCACGCCCCAGCTGGCGATCAGGTGCCAGGAGTCGGTCATCAGGGTGGACAGCGCGGTGGAGCCCGCCATCAGCGCCAGCGCGGTCAGCAGCGTGCGGCGGATGCCGAAACTCTGCATCAATGCTGCGGCAAAGGGTCCGACCAGGCCGTAGAGGAAGATGCCGATGGCGGCGGCCAGCGAGGTGGTGTCGCGGCTCCAGCCGAACGACTTTTCCCATGGCACCAGCAGCACGCTGGGCGTGGAGCGCAGGCCGGCGGCGACCAGCAGGCAGAGGAAAATGACGCCGACGACGACGAACGCATATTTCTGGCCCAAGATCTTTTTGCCTGGGAAGGCGGGGCGTGCTAAGCTCATGTGACTTACCGGTACGTGTTATGGTGCGCTTATATGCGTACCGGTCGGTAACATTGTCAAGGACCAATCTCCATGACGCGCAAAATCGTGAGCGGAGACCCGGCCGCCGAGACGCCTGAAACGGCTGCCCCGCCGCAGACCCATCCGCCGCGCGCCGCCGACAAGATCCGGCGCAGCGCGCGCGAGCTGTTCTATCGCGAGGGCATCCGCGCGGTCGGGGTGGACGAGATCGTCACCCGGGCCGGCGTCACCAAGCCGAGCCTGTATCGCAGCTTCCCGTCCAAGGACGAACTGGCGGCGGCCTATCTGCGCGACTACGACGCCGAATTCTGGCAGCGCTTCGAGGCCAGGCTGGAGACGGCCGGCCAGGACAATCCGCGCGAGGGCCTGCTCAGCTACCTGCGCGATCTCGGCGAACGCGCCGGCGGGCCGAACTATCGCGGCTGCGGCCTGTCGAACACCGCCGTGGAATATCCCGACGACCACCATCCGGCCCGCAAGGTGTCGGAGCAGCATAAGCAGGCGCTGCGGCTGCGGCTGGCCGAGCTCGCCGCCGATATGGGTGCTGACGATCCGAAACAGCTCGGCGACGGGCTGATGCTGCTGATCGAGGGCGCCTTCGTCACCGGCCAGATTTTCCATGCCGGCGGCGGGCCGGCCCGCATGCTGGTCGCGGCGGCCGAGCGGCTGATCGACAGCCATCTCGGAAAATAACGCGCGTTACATCAGGTCCGGGCGTTCGACCGGCGTGATGTCGTCGCGCCTGATCGCGATTTTCTCGTTGTCGCTGCGCACCACCAGATATTCCACCGGTGCATCGCTTTCCAGGCTGCGTTCCTGATGCGGCACAAAGGGCGCGAAATAGACCGCATCGCCCGGGCCGATCTCGGCGGCATATTCCAGCCGCTCGCCCCAGCGGATTTCGCTGCGGCCCGCCACGACATAGATCGTCACCTCGTGGCGGCCGTGATGATGCGGTCCGGTATTGGACTGCGGCGACACGCTGACGCTGCCGATCCAGGTTCGGGTGCCGCCAGTCCCCGTCCGGGCATCAGGGCCGGCGAAATCGAAAACGGTGGCCCGCCCGCCGCCGGCCGCTCTGCCGGCAGTCACCGCCGCCGCGCGCCGCACGATGACCCCTGAGCGCCAATCCTTCGCCTCATTCATGTGTCATGCCTCCCTGCGGCAGGATAGAACGGCGGCGTGCGGTGCCGAAACGGCGCCGCAGGGCCAGGCCTGCCAGATTCTGTCAGCAGTCACGGGCACGTCATCGCCAGACACTGGATCGCGCGGCAAAAGTGCCCAATCTGTTGTGACGTGGCAATACGGGAACCGACCGGGTCAAACCGGGAGCAAACCGGAACCGCAGGGTCGGAACCACGGGACCGGGGAAGCGTTTTATCAGGCCGCCGGCATCGTGACTTTCAGTCATGATGGCATACCTCGTTGTCCAGCCTCGTTGCCGGGGGCGTTTGTCAGGTCGCGTGCAGGGGAGAGCCCAGAGATGAGCGGCAGCGTCGCATTTGAAGAAACCACCTTCGGTATCGCGACAGACTCCGGAACCACGGATGCCGCCGCCGCGATTTACGATACCGCCGACGATACGACCGTAAAAAGCGTGTTCTCTACGGCGCAGAGCCAGGCCGCGCGCGACGCGCTGCTGGATGGCTATCGCACCGTGCGCGCGCTGACCGAGCGGCTGGCCGAACCGCTGACGCCTGAAGACCAGAATCTGCAGTCGATGGACGACGCCAGTCCGGCGAAGTGGCATCGCGCCCATACCACCTGGTTCTTCGAGACGTTTCTGCTGCAGCCGCACCAGCCCGGCTACTGCGTCTTCGACGAGCATTACAACTACCTGTTCAATTCCTATTACGAGGCCGTCGGCGAGCGCCATCCGCGCCCCGAACGCGGCATCCTGAGCCGCCCGACCGCCGATACCGTCACGCAGTATCGTCGCTATGTCGATGCGGCGATGGCCGAGCTGATCGCCCGCATCGACAATGCCGAACTCACCGCGATTGCACCGCTGCTGGCGCTTGGCCTGGCACATGAACAGCAGCACCAGGAACTGCTGCTCACTGATATCAAGCATGCCTTCTGGCGCAATCCGGTGTCGCT
Source organism: Ferrovibrio sp. (assembly GCF_025869515.1). Taxonomy (GTDB): domain Bacteria; phylum Pseudomonadota; class Alphaproteobacteria; order Ferrovibrionales; family Ferrovibrionaceae; genus Ferrovibrio. Next base: position 53,094 of record NZ_JAOZVR010000041.1, on the reverse strand, counting down.
CGCCTACCAGCCGCCGCAGGCCTTCACGCGCGAGCCGGCGGCGCCGCTCGATTTCATCTCCTTTGCCGGCGGCATCGTCGAGATCGGCCATGACGGCCACGGCTTCGCCTTCGACAACGAGGGGCCGCGCCATCGCGTGCTGCTCAATCCCTATCGCATCGCCACGCGGCCGATCAGCTGCGGCGAATACCTGATGTTCATGGAAGACGGCGGCTACAGCCAGGCCGAGCTCTGGCTGTCGGATGGCTGGGCCACGGTGCAGCGCGAGGGCTGGCAGGCGCCGCTCTACTGGTCGCAGGATACAAGACGTGACGGCGGCTGGCAGATCTTCACGCTGAACGGCAAACGCGCCATCGATCCGGCCGAACCGGTCTGCCATGTCTCTTTCTACGAGGCGGCGGCTTTCGCCACCTGGGCCGGCAAGCGCCTGCCCACCGAGGCCGAATGGGAGCATGCGGCCAATTCCGGCCGCTGCGAATTCCGCGGCAGCTTCCTCGACCGCGCGCATCCGCATCCGCGCGCCTCGGTCACGCCGGCCGGTCGCCTGCAGATGTTCGGCGAGGTCTGGGAATGGACCCGCTCAGGCTACGAACCCTATCCGGGCTTCAAGCCCGCCGCCGGCGCGGTGGGCGAATACAACGGCAAATTCATGGTCAGCCAGATCGTGCTGCGCGGCGGCTCCTGCGTCACGCCACCGGGCCATGTGCGCGCCAGCTATCGCAATTTCTTTCCGCCGGCCGCGCGCTGGCAATTTTCCGGCATCCGTCTCGCGGAGGACGCATGAATAACCTTGCCATTCTCGAGCGCCAGCAGCGCCCGCTTCACCGTCCGACCCCCTTCGGCCAGGACGTGCATCACGGCCTGAGCCAGAATGCCAAGGCGATTCCGGCCAAGTATTTCTATGACCGGCGCGGCTCGGAACTGTTCGAGCAGATCTGTCGCCTGCCGGAATATTACCCGACCCGCACGGAACGGAAAATCCTGCGCGACAACGCCGCCGAGATCGCCGCCATCATCGGCTCCGATGCCGAGGTGGTGGAATTCGGCGCCGGCGCCGCCGAAAAGGTGCGGCTGCTGCTCGATGCGCTGCCGCGTCCGGCCGGCTATCTGCCGATCGATATTTCCGGGCCGCATCTCTCGGCGGCCGTGGCGCCGCTGGCCCAGGCCTATCCCGGCGTGACGGTGCGCGTGGTGGCCGGCGATTTCACCCAGGCGCTGGCGCTGCCGGCCCCGCTGCCGCAGGCGCGCTGCCGTGTCGGCTTCTTCCCCGGTTCCACCATCGGCAATTTCACGCCCGAAGAAGCGCTCGGTTTCCTGCGCAATGCCGCGTCCGTGCTGCGCACCGGCGGTTCAAGCGGTGCCGGTCTGCTGATCGGTGTCGACATGGTGAAAGATCCCGCCGTGCTGCATGCCGCCTATAACGACAGCGCCGGCGTCACCGCCGCTTTCAATCTCAACCTGCTGCAGCGGATCAATCGCGAACTGAACGGCGATTTCGATCTCGATGCCTTCAATCATTACGCCTTCTACCAGCCGGCCGCCCATCGCATCGAGATGCATCTGGTCAGCCGGCGCGCGCAAAGCGTTTCGATCTGCGACCGGCGCTATGCTTTTGCCGCCGGCGAGTCGATCCATACCGAGAATTCCTACAAATACACGCCTGCCGGCTTCCGCGCGCTGGCGGAAAAGGCCGGCTTCCGCCCCGCCGCGATGTGGACCGACGAGGCCAGCCTGTTCAGCCTGCACTGGCTGACGCTGCCCGACGCCTGATCACTGCTGCAGGCTGAGGAATCGGCGAAAGCGCAGCAGGCTGACCGCGAAGGCCGCGGCGCCCATCGCGAAGACGGTGAGGAATTCCGGCCAGACGGTTTCCAGTCCGGCACCGCGCGACAGGATCGCCTGTGTCACCGCCACGTAATGCTTGGTCGGCAGCAGCTGCACGGCGGTCTGCAGCCAGCCCGGCATCGCCTCCAGCGGCGTCAGCGCGCCGGACAGCATGTACATCGGCATCTGTACCAGAATGAACAGCAGGGCGAATTGCGCCATCGAACCGGCGAAGGTGGCGAGCACGATGCCCAGTGCGGCGGCAAAGAACAGGTAGATCGCCGTCGCGGCAAAGAACAGCGACAGCGAGCCGGCGATCTGCATGCCAAGCACGGCTTCCAGGACGACATACAGCGAGATCAGCGACAGACACAGGATCACGCCGCCATTGGCGATGATCTTGGCCAGCATGATCTCGCTGGCCCGCACCGGCATGACCAGCAGATGTTCCAGTGTGCCATGCTCGCGTTCGCGCATCACCGCCGCCCCGGTCAGCAGGATGGCCAGCATGTTGATCACCTGCAGCAGCGCCATGGCACCGGTGAACCAGGTCGACTCCAGTGTCTGGTTGAAGGCAATGCGTAGTCTGAGCTCGACACTGTCCGGCGTCGCCGCGGCATCGCGGCGCAGGAAACGGCCGATCTCGTCGCTGACGATGGACTGGATGTAATTGGCACCGATGCCGGCCTGCATGACAGCAGTGGCATCGATCAGCAGCTGCACGTCCGGATGCCGGCCAGCCAGCACATCGGCCTGGAAATCCGGCGGGATATTCAGCACAAAGGTGTAGCGCGCCTGGTCCATGGCATGATCCACCGCATCGGGCGACACCATCGCCGGTTTCTGGAACCGCGGCGGCAGAAAGCCATCGATGATGCGCTGCGACAAGGCCGAGCGGTCCTCGTCCACGACGCCGAGCGAGGCGCGGACCAGATCATGCGAGGTCCCGGTGGCCTGGGCATAGACCATCAGGCTGAAGGCATAGAGCATGAAAACGAACAGCACCCGGTCACGCAGCAGGCTGGTCAGTTCCTTGCCGCAAAGCCGCAGAACATTGCGCAGGGACGGCATGCTCAGGCCTCCTGTTTGCGCAGGAACAGCCAGGCCAGCGCCAGAAAGGCCGGCCAGAAGGCTGCGGTGGTCAGGATGAAGGGCATCAGGTCGGCCAATGACAGCCCCTTGGTAAAGGCGCCTACACTGGTGCGCAGGAAATAGGTGGCGGGGAAGAATGCACCGATCAGCCGTGCCCCGCCCTGCAGGGTAGAGACCGGCTGCATAAGGCCGGAGAAGTGCACGGTCGGCATGATGGTCAATACCGCGGTACCGAACAGGGCAGCGACCTGGCTGCGGGTGAAGCAGGAGGTCAGCAGGCCAATGCCGGTACTGGCCAGGACATAGAACAGGCCGCCAAGCAACAGGCCGATCAGGCTGCCCTTCAGCGGCACGCCAAACACGAAGACCGTCATAACGATCAGCAACAGCACATTGACATAGGCCAGCGCCACATAGGGCATCTGCTTGCCGAGCAGGAATTCCAGCTTGCGTACCGGTGTGACATAAAGATTGGTGATCGAACCGCGTTCACGCTCGGAGACAACGCCGAGTGCCGTGAGGATGGCCGGGATCAGCATCAGCATCATGGCAAACAGCGCCGGCACCATGGCGTCGATACTGCGGAAGGCCTGATTGTAGCGATACCGCATGACCAGGTTGGCAGAAGCGATAACCTCCCGACCCTGCTGGCGCACCACTTCGGCGAGAAAACTGCTATGGGCACCCCTGACATAGCCCTCGATGGTCTCGGCCCGGAACGGCATGCCGCCATCGATCCAGACGGAAACCTCGGTGTTGCGGCCGCGACGCAGATCGGCGCCGAAACCGGGTGGAATCTCGATGGCAAGAGCCACCCGGTTGCCGCGCAGCTGCTGCAGCAAGGCAGCACCATCCACCACATCGGCCTCGCGTTTGAAATACGACGAGCCGGCATAGGCTTCGATATAGGCGCGGCTTTCCGGCGTGCCGTCACCATCCAGTGCGGTGAAACTGATATTGTCGACATCGAAGGTGATGCCGTAGCCAAAGATCAGCATCAGCATGACCGTTCCGAACAGGGCGAAAGCCAGCCGGATCGGATCGCGCAGCAATTCGATGCTTTCGCGCCAGGCATAGGCGCGGAAGCGGCGACCGGAAAACAGGCCGCGCGGCACACCGATAGAGCCCTGGGAGACCGGCGCGACGGTTGTCGCAACCGCCATCGCCGGTGCCGGCTCGGTGCTGCGACCGCCCAGTTCCATATAGGCGATAAAGGCTTCTTCCAGCGTCGCCGCACCCTGCGCCGCCTGCAGCTCGGCGGGAGTGCCGGTGGCGATCACGCGCCCTGCATGCATGAAGGCGACGCGGTCGCAGCGCGTCGCCTCGGCCATGTAATGCGTGGAAATAAAAATGGTGACGCCCTGCGCGCGCGCCAGCCGCACCAGCTCGCGCCAGAAGGCCTCGCGCGCCACCGGATCGACGCCCGAGGTCGGTTCGTCCAGAATCAGGATTTCCGGCTCGTGGATGATCGCCACCGCCAGCGACAGGCGCTGCCGCACCCCCATCGGCAGGGTGTCGGCCACGGCATCCAGATAGGGTTTGAGATCGAAATGCTGCACCATCGCCTTGCTGCGGGTGACGGCATCGGCTTCGCTCAGGCCGTAGAGCGCGGCATGCAGCACCAGATTCTGCCGCACCGTCAGCTCGCCATAGAGCGAGAAACTCTGCGCCATGTAGCCGATGCGGCGGCGGATGGCGAAATCGCCGGCTGAAACCGGCTGCCCGAACAGGAAACCTTCACCTTCGGATGCCGGCAGCAGGCCGGTCAGCATTTTCATCGTCGTGGTCTTGCCGCAGCCATTGGAGCCGAGGAAGCCGAAAATCTCGCCGCGCCGGATCGCCAGATCGACATGATCGACGGCGGTGAAATCGCCGAACCGCCGGGTCAGCCCGCGCGCCGCGATTACCGGTTCGGCGGTGTCATCGAGATACGGCGATGGCGCCGGCGGTTCGCCGTCCAGGCCGCCGCGCCGTTCGGGCGGCAGCAGGGCGATGAAAGCCTGCTCCAGCGTCGTCGTGCCGCTCTGCCGCTTCAGGTCGGCCGGGCTGCCGGCGGCCAGGATGCGGCCCTGATCCAGCATCACGACCTGGCCGAAGCGTTCGGCTTCGTCCATCGTCGAGGTCGCCACCAGCAGGGCAAGCTGCGGCCGGCTCTGCCGGATCGAGTCGACCAGGTCCCAGAACTGGCGGCGCGACAGCGGATCGACGCCGGTGGTCGGCTCATCCAGGATCAGCAGGTCGGGATCGTGCACCAGCGCGCAGCACAGTCCGAGTTTCTGCTTCATGCCGCCGGACAGTTTCTGCATCGGCCGGTCGGCGAAAGGCATCAGGCCGGTGGCCTCCAGCAGCGCCGGAATGCGCCGCGCCTCCTCGGCCCGGTCATGGCCGAACAGCCGGGCGAAGAAAGCGATATTCTCGCGCACCGTGAGGCTGGCATAGAGATTGCGGCCAAGGCCCTGCGGCATATAGGCGATGCGCGGTTGCACGGATTCGCGGGCACGGCGATCGGCGAACGCCGCCCCCAGTGCGGCGATGCCGCCCTGCTGCAGCGTCTTGGCACCGGCGGCCAGTGCCAGCAGGGTGGATTTGCCGACGCCATCGGGGCCGACCAGCGCCAGGGCGGCACCCGGCGCCAGCGCGAGGCTTACATCCTCCAGCGCAACGGTCTTGCCGTAACGATGGCTGACATGATCGATCCGCAGCCCGCCATACAACGCCCCAGCCGCCGCTTCGGCATTCATTGGGCCGGCTGTCGGATCAGGTCCGACTCCAGCCAGTCAGGCCAGACCGCCTGCGGGTCGAGGCGGACATAGGCCATGCCGGTCAGACCGGTTTTCACCTGTTCGAGATGCTGCTGCACCAGGGCCGGCGGCACGCGCGCCTTGACGCGGAACATCATGCGTTCGCGTTCGCTGCGCGTCTCCACCTGCTTCGGCGTGAACTGCGCCTGGGCCGAAACGAAGGAGACCTGTGCCGGCACCGCCCGGGCCGGTGCGGCATCCAGCAGCAGCCGCGCCTCGGCGCCGAGCGCGACCCGGCCGGCCGCAGAGGCCGGCAGGAAGAAGGTCATGTAGACATCGGAGAGATCGAGCAGTGTCGCCACCTTGCCGCCGGCACCGAGCACTTCGCCGGTCTCGGCCAGGCGAAACAGGATGCGGCCGGCTTTCGGGGCGGTCAGCGTGCCGTCCTGCAGCAGATCGCGGATGCGCTCGGCCTCGGCCTGGGCCACCTGGATCGCCGCATCGGCGCTGCCGCGCCGGCTCTCGGCCGCGGCCAGTACCGCCTCTGCGGTTCGCCGGATATTGCGCTGCTGGTCGACCTTCTGCTCGGAGACGAAGTTCTTGCCCGAGAGAACAAGGGTCCGCTGCAGCTCCTTGTCGGCCAGGCTGAGTTCGCTCTGGCGCTGACGGATTTCCGCCAGCACCTGGTTGCGCTGCTGCTGGGCCTGCACGACCTGCGCTTCGGCCGAGCGAAGCTGGGCCGCGAGATCGCGCGTATCGAGCAGCGCCACAATCTGCCCGGCCCGCACCAGGTCGCCCTCATCGACGCGGATTTCCAGGATACGTGCGGCATATTTGGTGGCGATATCGATCTCGTTGGCCTCGATGCGGCCGTTGCCGGCGGCAAAGCCGGGCGGCAAAACCGCACGGTTGCGCTGCAGATACCACCAGGTGCCGGCGGCCATTGCCGCGATCACAAGAATGGCCAGACTCACTCGACGCATCGCCCGTCCTCATCGCAGGCCGGCATCCCGCCAGCCGTGCCGCAGCATGGTGCGGTGCACTGAAACCGGCATTGCGATAAATCAAGCGGTCCGGCCGGCACATCGTGTAATGATGTAACCGGAAAGTAATGGGGCGCGCGTGGTTCGCGCCTGTAGGGTCCGCGCCTGCCCATGATCCAGCCTCCATCATACTCTGCCATCTTTCCCGCCGCCTCCGGCGAGCATTGGCATATCGTCCGCGCCGCCGAAAGCGGCGAGGACTGGCATCCGCAGGCACGGCAACTTCTGTTCCACTGGATGCGGGCCTGCGGCAGCGACGGCCAGTTGCCGGGCCGCACCACCATCAATCACCCCGGGCTCGACAATCTGCTGCCTTCGCTGTGGATGCTGGATGTCGAGCGGACTCCCTGGCGCTTCCGCTACCGGATGGCCGGTGCCGAATTCACCGCCGCGATCGGCCGCGAGGTCGGCACCGGCTGGTATGACGAGCTGCGCCCACTGGCCTGGATCGCCAACCGCAGACGCCTGATCACCACGGCCCGCAACGGCCTGCCGACCTGGAGTCGCGGTCCGCTGCCGTTGGAAGCCGATGTTCCTGCATCTTGCGGTGAATGCGATGTGGAAAATCTGATTCTGCCGCTGGCCTGCGACGGCGTCACGGTCGATTCCCTGCTGGGCATCACCGTGCCGTACAAACCCGATCAGGCCTGGCGCACGGCCGCGCCGCAGGCTGCGCAATAGTTGCCGAGGGGGGCACCGGGTGCTGGCGCCGCAATGCTGAGGCAGCGGTGCGGCGCCGCCCCGGACGCCGCTTTATTCGCAGCGTAATTTCACGTCGGCTGTATCATGCCAGCTGTATCATGCCTGGGCACCGCTGACGGCGCGGCTGCGCGCCTTCAGCCCGCCGATGAAGGCGCGGATTGCCGGCTGCAGGGCGGCGAACAGCGGGTCGTCGCGCCGCTTCAGCATCACTTCGGAAAACAGCTTCAGCCCGATGCCGAGCGAGGCCGCCTCGTCCTCGGCATACTGCCCGCTGGCGCGGATGCGCTCGACGATGGCAATGATCTCGTCGTGATTCACCGTTTCGAATGTCAGTGCCGGCCGGGTTTCAACGCCCTCGCGCGGCGTGCCGACATGCTCGATGGTGACACGGTAACGATGACCCTTCATGACATGTCCTTTCCAGGCAATATCGCCGGCTGCAACGGTGCCCATCGGCGCCCCCGTATTGGAATGGTGCGGTGAATTACTGGCCGCGGATGTCTTTGGCGGCACGCACCAGGATGTCGATGATGCGGCGCTGCTCCTCGGGCGAGGCCTCCTCCTTCTCGTAGAGCGCGGCCTTCAGGTTGTGGCGCGCGGCCCGCATCGAGGAGGACGGATCGTTGTCGCCATGCCGGCCATGACGACCATGGCGCATGTCGTCGTCATCCTCGGCCGCACTGCCGCCACGGAAGAACTGCTTGGCCCGGGCAATGCGTTCGCCGATCTTGGCGAGCTGCGCCATCATGGTGTCGGCATTGACGCGATGCTCTGCCAGATAGTCGCGGCCGGCCTGGGTCAGGCTGTAGAGCTTCTTGGCGCCTTCGGCCGCCACGCTGGTATGGCCGATCTCTTCCAGATAGGTCAGCGCCGGATAGATCACGCCGGGGCTCGGCGCATAAAAGCCGGAGGTGTGTTCCTCCAGCGCCTTGATGATCTCGTAGCCATGGCGCGGCCGGTCTTCCAGCAGGACCAGGATCAGCAGCTGCAGATCGGCGGCCGACACCACGCGGCTGGCGCGGAAGCCGTGGCCGCCCAGGCTGTCGTCGCCGGAGCTGAACAGGGCCGCGGCCAGCCGGCCGCGGAAATGCCGGCGACCGCCGCCCTTGTGCATGCAGCGATGTTCGCGGAAGGCATTGATAATATTGGGATGCATGAGATACTCGCTCATAAGATAACCTCGTTTGACATATCGTAAGATATAGTTTGCGATATCGCAGGTCAAGCAGAATTTTCCACAGCCGTCGCCGGCAGGGATTCTCGCGGTTTTCCAGGACTGATGGCTGGTGCCCGCTGCCGGACTCGAACCGGCACGGCCTTGCGGCCTCGGGATTTTAAGTCCCGTGCGTCTACCAATTCCGCCAAGCGGGCAGGCGCCTTCTCTCTACGCGGCGGGCCGGCGTCGGGTCAATTGCCCCGGCGCGCCGGCGCCGGAGGATTGTCCCGCTGCAATCCCGTGCTGGACGCTGGCGAACTGCAGCCGACAAGATGGACCATGTCCGATCCCGCCAGCATCATCGCCGCCTTCCGCGACCAGGCGAATTACTGCCGCCAGCTTGGGTCGCCCTTCACCGGCACCCTGCTCGATCTTGCGGCCGAACGGCTGGCGGACCGCGCGACCTGGACGGCGCCGGTCCTCGCCTGGCCCGGCGATGCCAAGGCCGATGCCCGGGAAGGTGCCTTGGCGTTGCGCGTGGCCGGCGCGCTGCATCGCGCCGTGCTGGATGGCGATGACGCGCTGGCCGCCGCTTATGCGGCGCGGCAGATCGATGCGCCCGCGCTCGATGCCGCGCTGCTGCGGCATGGCGCGCTGCTGACGCAGTATCTGCAAAGCCCGCCGCAGACCAACGATCCGCAGCGCTCCGCCGTGCTGCTCGGCGGCTTCCTCAGCATTGCGCAGCACTGTCCCGGCCTGGCGCTGCAGACCTGCGAGATCGGCGCCAGTGCCGGGCTCAACCTGTCTTGGGATGCTTACGCCTACGATTATGGCAGCTGGCAGCATGGCGATACGGCAACCGCGCCGCTCATGCTGCACAGCCGCTGGGGCGGCAATCGGCCTGCGGACAGCAGACCGCAGGTGATCGCGCGCGCCGGCTGCGATGTGGCGCCGCTCGATGCGGCCAAAGCCGCCGACCGCCAGCGGCTGCTGTCGTATATCTGGGCCGATCAGCCCGAACGGCTGCAGCGCGTGCTGCGGGCGCTCGACCATGCCGAAACCGCCGGCATCCGGGTGACGCAGGCCCATGCCGCCGATTTCGTGGCACGGCAGCTGGAAAACCGCCGGCGCGATGCCGTCTTCGTGCTCTACCATTCCATCGTCTGGCAGTATGTGGCAGCGGCCGAACAGCAGCGCATCGCCGCCCTGATGCAGCAGGCCGGTAAGCAGGTTACCGCCACGGCGCCGCTGGCCTGGCTGCGTTTCGAACCGGGACTGGCGAAAGACGGTGCCGACCTGACCCTGACGCTATGGACAGGCGAGATGCCCGGCGGCGCGACCGAACGGCTCGGCACCGGCGATTATCACGGCCGCTGGATGCGCTGGGAACGGAATTGATTGCGGCTGCACAGATCCGTCAGCAACCGTCCGGAATCAGCCGGCCTCCCCATCGATTTTTGCGCCCCCCGACCCTATCTTGGCGGCCATGGATCCCCAGGTATTTACCAATATTGCCCGCGCCATCGCCGATGCCTCGCTGAACGGCCATTCCGAAGGCGAAATTCTCGGCGACTTCTGCGCCAACCTGAACAAGGCCGGCATTCCGGTGAAGCGCGCCCTGCTCGGCGCCGACACGCTGCATCCGGTGCTGGCCGGCCGCATCTTCGCCTGGCATGCCGACCAGGAGCAGGTGGCGCTGCATGAATTCGGCCGCTCCAAGACAGCGGAGGGCGAACGCAAATGGCGCGAAAGCCCGTTCTACCACCTGGAGGAAAACGGCGAGCCGCATCTGCGCTTCCGCATGGTCGGCCATAACGGCGACTACCCCTTCCCGGTGCTGACCGAACTGGCCGAGCAGGGTTATACCGACTACCTCGTCACCATGACCCGCTTCGGCGAGCGCGCCATCATCGGCCAGCTCGACTCGATCTATGCCTCCTGGACCACGGCGCATGACGAGGGCTTTAGCGAAAAGCAGCTTGAGACGCTGAATGCGCTGATCCCGTTTGCCGCCGCCGCCGTGCGCTCGGCCAGCGTGCGCCGGATCGCCGAGACGCTGGCGGAAACCTATCTCGGCCGCAACGCCGCGCAGCGCGTGCTCAGCGGCACCATCGGCCGCGGCGAGGCCGAGCGCATCACCGCGGCGCTGTGGTTCAGCGACCTGCGCGGCTTCACCCGCCTGGTCGATACCGTTTCGCCCGAACTGATCATGCCGCTGCTGAACGATTATGCCGGCGCCGCCGTCTCGGCCGTGCATGCCCATGGCGGCGAGGTGCTGAAATTCGTCGGCGACGGCGTGCTCGCCATCTTCCGCGACGACGGCAATCTGGAAAATGCCTGCATGCAGTCGCTGCGCGCGCTCAAAGCCTGCATGAAAGAGCTGCGCGAGGTGCGCAACCGCCGCGCCAATGCGGGTCTGCCGGTGACCGACATGTCCGTCGCGCTGCATGTCGGCGAGGTGCTGTATGGCAATTTCGGCGGCGAGGACCGGCTGGATTTCACCGTGGTCGGCCCCGCGGTGAACGAACTGTCGCGCATTTCCGGCCTCGCCCGCTCGGTCGACCAGCGCGCGATCTATTCCGCTGCTTTCAAGTCGGCCGCCGGCGGGCTCAAGGACCATGCCATCTCGCTCGGCCGCTTTGCATTGCGCGGCGTCGAGAATCCCTCCGAACTCTTCACGCTCGACCCGGCGCTCTTGCGCTGAGACCCCGGCGTTTCGCCTGCAATGAAAAGGGCCCGGTTTGCGACCGGGCCCTTTCCTGTTTCAGCCTGTGCTGGCGATTTATTCGCCCGCCGGATTGGGCTGCTCCTGGTGCGGCACCTGCCGCTTGGCGACACGGCCCTTCACGAAGGCGCGCAGCACCACGTAGAAGACCGGGGTGAGGAACAGGCCGACCAGCGTGACGCCGATCATGCCGGAGAACACCGCCGTGCCCAGCGCGCGGCGCATCTCCGCGCCGGCGCCGATCGAGGTGACCAGCGGCAGCACGCCGAGGATGAAGGCGAATGCCGTCATCAGGATCGGGCGCAGGCGCAGGCGGCAGGCCTCGATCACCGCATCGGCGGCCGATTTGCCTTCCGCTTCCAGCTGGCGGGCGAATTCCACGATCAGGATCGCGTTCTTCGCCGCCAGGCCGATCAGCACCACCAGGCCGATCTGCACCAGCACGTTGTTGTCGATGCCGGCGACCCAGACGCCGAACAGCGCGAACAGCACGCTCATCGGCACGATCAGCATGATCGCCAGCGGCAGCACCCAGCTTTCATACTGGGCCGCCAGCGCCAGGAAGACGAACACCACCGCCAGGATGAACACGTAGGTGGCGGTGTTGCCGGTCGAGCGTTCCTGCAGCGCGATCTCGGTCCATTCGAAACTCTGGCCCGGCTGCAGCACCTGGGCGGCGAGGCCTTCCATGATGCTGAGGGCCTGGCCGGTCGAGACGCCGGGCGGCGTGTTGCCCTGCAGCGGCACCGAGACATAGGTGTTGTAGCGCTGCAGCAGATCCGGACCCGAGGTTTCCTTGATCTCGACCAGGGTGCCGAGCGGAACGAGGTCGCCGGTGGCCGAACGCACCTTCAGACGCGAGATATCCTCCTTGTTGAGGCGGAACTGCGCATCGGCCTGGGCGCGCACCTGGAAGATGCGGCCGAAGGCGTTGAAGTCGTTCACATAGGCCGAACCGAGATTGACCTGCAGCGCCTCGAACACGTTGGACAGCGGCACGTTCAGCATCTGCGCCTTGGTGCGGTCGATGTTGAGGAACACCTGCGGCGAGGCGGCCGAGAAAGTGGTGAACACGCCGGTCACGCCCGGCGTCTGCGCCGCCATGCCCATCATCTGATAGGCGGCCGCGAGCAGCGGTCGCACATCGTCGCCGGTGCGGTTCTGCAGCTGCATCTTGAAGCCGCCGCCCGAACCGATGCCGGGCACCGCCGGCGGCGGCACCGCGATCACGAAGGCTTCCTCGATGCCCTGCAGCTTGCCGATCATCTGGCCGATGATCTTGTCGGCGGTCAGGCCGTTCGGCAGGCGCTCGTGGAAAGGCGTGAAGGGGGTGAACATCACCGAGGCGTTGGTGGCGTTGGTGAAGGTGGCGCCGTTGAAGCCGGGAATGGCGACGACATGGGCCACACCGGGCACGCTCTCGACCATCTTGGTGGCTTTCTGCGTCACCTCATCGGTACGGCTGAGCGATGCGCCGTCGGGCAGCTGGATCACGACGATGGCATAGCCGCGGTCGAGCGGCGGGATGAAGCCCGGCGGCACGGTGCGGAACATGAAGAAGGTCGCCGCCACCAGCAGGCCGTAGACGCCCAGCATCAGCACCCGGCGGGTGACGATCCTGCTCACGCTTTTGGCATAGCCGTTGCTCATGCTGTCGAAGCCGGAATTGAACTTGCCGGCAGCAAACTGCAGCCAGCGCAGCGGCGGGAATTTCGACTCATGGCCATGCTCGTGCCTGCGCAGCAGCACGGCGCCCAGGGCCGGCGACAGCGTCAGCGAGTTGAAGGCCGACAGGATCGTCGCCACCGAAATGGTCAGTGCGAACTGCTTGTAGAACTGGCCGGTGATGCCGGGGATGAAGGCGGTCGGGATGAACACCGCCGACAGCACCACGGCGATGGCGATCACCGCCGTGCCCACCTCGTCCATGGTTTCATGCGCGGCATCCCGGGGACTCATGCCGAGCGCGATGTTGCGTTCGATATTCTCGACCACCACGATGGCGTCGTCGACCACGATGCCGATGGCCAGCACAAGGCCGAACAGGCTGAGCACATTCAGCGTGAAGCCGAAGGCCAGCATGACGGCGAAGGTGCCGACCAGCGAAACCGGGATGGCCAGAATCGGGATCAGCGCGGCGCGCCAGTTCTGCAGGAAGATCAGCACCACCAGGGCGACCAGGATGATCGCCTCGATCAGCGTCTTGTACACCTCGTTCACCGACTCGGCGATGAATTCGGTCGGGTTGTAGATGATGGTGTATTCCAGCCCTTCCGGGAAATCCTTCTTCAGCTCGTCCATCCGCTTGATGACGGCTTCCGAGGTTTCCAGCGCGTTGGTGCCCGGGCGCTGGAACACGCCCATGGCAATCGCAGTCTGGCTGTCGAGATAGCTGCGGCTGTTATAGTCCTTGGCGCCCAGCTCGACGCGGGCGACATCCTCCAGCCGCACCAGGCGGCCGTCGGCGCTCGCCTTGACGATCACGTTGCGGAACTGGCGAATATCCTCGAAGCGGCCCTGCGTGGTGACGATCGCCTGCAGCGCGTTGCTGTCTGGCGACGGCTGCTGGCCGAGCGCGCCGCCGGAGACCTGCACGTTCTGCGCCTGCAGCGCGGCGACCACATCCGAGCCGGACAGGCCGAAAGACGACATGCGGTTGGGATCCAGCCAGATGCGGATGGCATATTCGCTGCCGCCAAAGATGGTGACGTTGCCCACGCCTTCCAGGCGCAGCAGCTGGTCGCGGATGCGCAGCTGCATGTAGTTGGCGATGTAGAGCTGGTCGTAGCGCTTATCGGGCGACAGCAGATGCACGACCATGAGGAAGTCGCCCGCCTGCTTGCGCGTGGTGATGCCCTGGCGGCGCACTTCTTCGGGCAGGCGCGGCTCGGCGATGGTGACGCGGTTCTGCACCTGCACCTGGGCGATATCGAGATCGGTGCCCGGCTTGAAGGTGACGGTCAGCTGCATCAGGCCGTCGGCGGTGGAATAGGACGACATGTAGAGCAGGTTTTCGATACCGGTGATTTCCTGCTCGATCGGCGTCGCCACCGTGCGCGCCAGCGTCTCGGCATCGGCGCCGGGATAGCTGGCGGTCACGTTGATCTGCGGCGGCGCGATTTCGGGATATTCCGAAACCGGCAGATTGAGGAAGGCGATCGCCCCGATGATCACCGTCACGATGGAGATCACGGCGGCAAAGATCGGCCGGTCGACAAAGAAATGTCCGAATTTCATGACGCCCTCGCGGCGAAAAAGACTCTGGCTATAATCTGTGGAATTACTTGGCCGGCGCCGGCTGCTGGGCGGCCTGGGGCTGCGGCAGCGCCATCAGGCCGGCCCAGACCTTGGGCAGTTCCACCGGCTGCGGCGTCACCTTGCCGCCGCCCAGACGCACGCGCTGCAGGCCGTTGATCACCACGGTCTCGTCGCCCTTCAGGCCTTCGCGGATGATGCGGTAGTTGTCGGTGCGCGATCCCACCCGCACCGGCCGCTGCTGCACCGCGCCGCCGTCGCCGACGACATAGACATAGCGCCGGTCCAGATCGGTCAGGATCGCTTCGTCGGGCAGCATCACCGCCTGGTATTCCGGGCTGCCCGGCACGGCGATGCGGCCGAACAGGCCCGGCGTCAGGAACTGGTCCTTGTTCTGGAAGACGGCGCGCAGACGCATGGTTCCTGTGGCGGAATCCAAACGATTGTCGGTGAAGTCGAGCACGCCCTGATGCACAAAGGTCTTCTCGTCGGTCAGCATCACCGAAACCTGCAGGCCGCGGCCGTTGCTGCCGCCGCTGCTGCTCTGGCCGCCCTGCTTGGCGATACGCTGGTAGGACAGATACGACCGCTCGTCGATGTCGAAATAGAAATGCACCGGATCGACCTGCACGACGGTGGTCAGCAGCGTCTCGTTCTCACGCACCAGGTTGCCTTCGGTCACCAGCTTGCGCGAGATGCGGCCGGCGATCGGTGCGCGCACTTCGGTAAAGCTGAGCTGCAGGCGAGTGGTCTCGGCGGCGGCCCGCGCACCGGCGATATTGGCCTGCGCGGCCAGGAAAGTCTGGCGGCGCTGGTCGAGTGTCGCCGCCGCCGCCGCGCCGGTCTGCGTCAGTTTCTGGTAGCGTTCGAATTCCAGCTTGGCGAGATCGAACTCGGTCTGGCGGCTGTTCAGCGTGGCCTGGGCTTGGTTGAAAGCGGCCTGGTAGGTGCGGCGGTCGATGGTGAACAGCAGGTCGCCCTGGTTCACCATGGCGCCGTCCTGGAAATGCACGGTGTCGAGATAACCGTTCACGCGGGCGCGGATTTCCACCGCACCGATGGCATCGAAGCGGCCGGTATATTCATCCATTTCGACGACGGCGCGGACCACCGGCTTGGCCACCGTCACCGGCGGCGGGCCGCCCTGGGCCAGGGCGGCCGGTGCCAGAAGGGCCTGTGCCAGCGAGCCGATACCAGTCAAAACGGCAATCGCCAGAGCGCCGTTGCGGAACTTACCGAAAGACATTGGGAGACCCCCACTTATTTTTTGCATGCGCGAAGAAGTATGCGGCTATCGCACAGCCGACAAGCCAATCCTGTGTGACATATGACACGAAAGACTGACGTAGCGGCACCTTAGCGATGTCGCCGGTGTGTGGACATCATCGGATGGTTTGGGCGTCTAATACCATCAGGTTAATTAGTACACAAAGGGAACGTTGTCGGCTGACAATGTCACTGCTGACAGCCGCTGTCAGGATCAGAAAGGCTTCAGGATCACCAGCAGCACGATGCCGATCATCAGCACGGTCGGGATTTCATTGACCATGCGGTAGAAGCGCTGGCTGCGTGTATTGCGATCCTCTTCAAAGGCCCGCTGCCAGCCCACCATATTGCCGTGGACCGCCTGCATGCCCAGCACCAGGGCGAACTTGGCCCAGAACCAGGGCTGGTCCCAGTGGTGGCCGAGCCAGACCATGGTGCCGCCGAAGATCCAGGCCGCGCCCATCGCCGGATTGATGATGGCTTTGAGCAGCCGGCGTTCCATCAGCTTGAAGGTTTCGGATTCCTTCGAGCCGGGTTCGGCGGCAGCGTGGTAAACGAACAGGCGCGGCAGATACAGCATCCCCGCCATCCAGGCGATGATCGAAATGATGTGCAGAGCTTTCAGCCATTCGTAAAGCATGTCGCTTCTTCCACGTTACTCGGTACAGGCGCAACGGCGCCAGGCCGTGCCGCAGGGCCGCGGGCCGAAGCCGCAATGCGGGATCGCATCGAACCGCGCGGCATGGATCATCTGTGCCAGCCCGGCAATGAATGCGGGCTGCGCGCCGACGGTCGGCACACGGCTGTAGCCTCTGGCACCGTTGTGGTGCGCCAGTTCGGCATATTCGATATCCAGTTCGACCAGCGTTTCGGAATGCTCCGACACGAAAGCCACCGGTACGACGACGATGGAGCAGCCATCCTTTGCTGCCTGGGTGATCTCGGCATCGGTGGCCGGCCCGATCCATTCCAGCGGACCGACCCGGCTCTGGAAACAGATGCGGCTGTCGAGATCGGGGCGGTTCAGCTGCTGCAGAATCGCGGCGACACTGCGTTCGACCTGCATCTGATAGGGATCGCCATCGGTGACGATCTTTTTCGGTAGGCCATGCGCTGAGAACAGGATTCGCACCGGGCCTTTGGTTTCCGCTTCCGGCAGGCGGTCGCGCAGCAGGGCGGCCTGCGCGGCGACGAACCCCGGTTCATCGGCATAGCAGCCGATCGCCGCTGTCGGCACGGCCAGGCCCGCCGCCTGTGCGGCGCGCTGCCAGTCGGTGAAGGAAGACGCCGTCGTGGTGGTGGAAAATTGCGGATAGAGCGGCAGCAGCACGACGCGCTCGGCGCCCCAGGCCTTCACCGCGCGTGCCGTCTCCTGCGCGAAGGGATGCCAGTAGCGCATGGCGATGAAGACGCGGTGATGATCGCCAAGTGCCGTCTGCAATGCGGCGGCCTGCGCCTCGGTCTGCGGCAGGATCGGCGAGCGCCCGCCCATCTTGCCATAGATTTCGGCCGCCACCGGCGCGCGCCGCGTGGAGATCAGTTTCGCCACCAGCCAGCGGAACGGATTGGGCAGCCGGATGATCGCCGGATCGTTGAACAGGTTGAACAGGAAAGGCTGCACCGCCTGCGGGCTGTCGGGGCCGCCGAGATTGAACAGGACAACTGCGGTTTTGGACGATGAGGCAGGCTGGGACATGGTCCTAGACTTAAAGGAGGGATGGGCACAGAGCAAAGTCCGGCAGGGGAACCCGGCCTGAATCCGGTGGTTTTTGTAACAAAGATACGCCGCAATCGTTGGAAAGGATCATAGCGCCCAAACCCGGGCCAATTTCAGGATGATATCCCCATGCCCACCACCTCTCCTTTCCGCGTCACCGCAACTGTCCTGGCGCTGGCAATCGCGGCCACTGGCCTGGCCGCGCCGCTGACGGCCTATGCCGATCCGCCTGGCGGCAAGAAGGAGGCAGGTCCGGGTCGCGGCAAGCCCGACAGGGGCCCCGGCGGCTCCGGCGGCGGCGTCTCGATCAATATCAGCTTCAACGACAATGACCGTATGGCGGTGCGCGAGTATTTCGGTGGCCCGCCCCCGGGCGGTCGCTGCCCGCCCGGCCTGGCCAAGAAGAACAACGGCTGCCTGCCGCCGGGTCAGGCGAAGAAATGGATGATGGGCCGGCCACTGCCGCACGACGTGATCTTTTACAGCCTGCCGCCCGAACTGATGATCCGCATGAGCACACCACCAGCCGGCCACAAATACGTGCGCGTGGCCGGCGATATCCTGATGATCGCGGCCGGCACCGGCATGGTCGCTGCCGCCATCGAGGATCTCGCGCGGATGTGATCCCGCATCACTGCGCGTCCTGCAGACGCTGTTCGATGTATTGTTTCAGCCGGTCAAACTGAGTGTGGCGGAAACAGGGATTGCGCACCAGTGCATGACTTGAGGTCGAACTGTCGCACGCCACCTGTTCGATCTTGTTGTCCGGCACCACAACCTGCGTCACGCCGGGGATGGCACTGAGAAACTTCAGGTGTTCCGGCGTTTCAAAGGCATCGTTCTCGATGGCGAAGACCATGGCATCGAGCCGCGTCGCCTTCTGAATTTCACCGGCATATTTTTCGTGCAGCCACTCCCACCCTGGCTTGCGGCCTTTGCGCTGACCGGCAAAGGCCGGCGCAAAGGCAATCACGCTGTTGGCAAGCTCGGGATTGCGCGCCTTCAGCATCAGCGATGCCCAGCCGCCGGCTGAATGACCGACCAGGAAAATCTGTTTCGCCGGCACGCCGGCCGCAATGAAGCTTCTGGCCCGTGCCTCGATATCATTGGCACGCAGCATCACCTTCGGATCGCCACTGTGGTCGTTCATATTGTAATAGCCGCGCCGGGTCGGTGTGCAATATCCATCAACGACGATCTTCAGATCGCCAACCGCCTGCCCATAGAGGTCATGCACGATGGCCGGCACGCCGTAGGCGGCGTTGTATTTCTGCATTTCGCAGGGGTCGTTGACGAACTCCTGCCCGGAGCCATGACTGAACAGCAGAAGAATGGTTTTGCCCGGATTGTCCAGCGGCGGCAATTCGCTCTGGCCGTAATGGGCCGGCAGCACCTGGGCCGCAGCCCATGGCGTCATCGCGCCAGATGCCAGACATAGAATCGCAAGAACAATCCACACTGACCAGCGTCGCATGACTTCCCCCCGCAATCTGCCCCCTTAGGCTTCCGTTGCCGTACCCTTCACCAGTCTGACCAGTTCCTCGACATGGCCGACCGGCGTTTCCGGCACGATGCCATGGCCGAGGTTGAAGATGTGGTTGCGGCCCTGGAAGGTGGCGAGCAGGCGATGCACGGCTTCGGCCATGGCCGAACCGCCGACCACCAGGAGGCGCGGATCGAGATTGCCCTGCACCACGGTCTTGTTCCAGAGATGATCGCGTGTCCAGCCCAGCGGCATGGTGTAATCCAGCCCCAGCGCATCGGCCCCGGTGGCCTGGGCATAGCCTTCGTACAGGGCACCGGCGCCGCGCGGGAAGGCGATCACCGGCAGCGCGGGATATTTCTCCTTCAGCGCAGCAATGATCCGACGCACCGGTTCGATGCAGAATTTGCGGAATTCCTGTTCCGGCAGCACACCGGCCCAGGTATCGAACAGCTGCACCACCTCGGCGCCGGCCTGCACCTGGCGGTCCAGATAGGCCACCGTGGCCTCGATCAGGATTTCCATCAGCGTCTGCAGGCCGAGCGGATTGCCGAAGGCCCAGGTCTTGGCGGCGGCAAACTCCTTCGATCCCTTGCCTTCCAGCATATAGGTCGCAACCGTCCAGGGCGCCCCGGCAAAGCCGATCAGGGTGCAGTCAGGGGGCAGCGCCGCCTTGATGCGCCCGACCGCCTCGTAGACCGGTCCCAGCGTCTTGTGGATGCCACCGGGGTTCAGGCGAGCCAGTTCACCCGAGGTGCGGATTGCATCCAGCACCGGCCCTTCGTTTTCCCTGAAGGCCAGATGCTGGCCCAGCGCCTGCGGGATCAGCAAGATGTCGGCGAACAGGATGGCGGCATCGAAGCCAAACCGCCGGATCGGCTGCAGGGTGACTTCGGCGGCCAGTTCCGGATTGTAGCAAAGCTCGAGGAAACTGCCGGCCTGGGCGCGGGTCTGGCGATATTCCGGCAGGTAACGGCCGGCCTGGCGCATCAGCCACAGCGGCGGGCGATGGCTCGGCAGGCCAGCCAGCGTACGCAACAGGGGTTTGGTCGGCTGGATGGCTTTTTGCCCCATGCTCGGGGCCGCAGGAACAGGGCTCATGCCTTATTCCTCTTCTATTTTAATTTAAATTAAAAGAGATAGTGGAGGCAGTAGTGCGGTGAGAGTCGGGGATAATCGGTCATCCGGCGGCAATCCCGGATTCTATCCAAATTCCCGGATCGAGCAGCGGATTCCGCCTGTCCGGGGATAAGCGCGTCAAAACCCGCACAGAATGGCGCCGGATCCCAATATGGAATTATGGGGATAACGGGGATGGGTAAGCATTGTGACGGAATTGCAGTTCCTCCCCACTTTCCACAGGGGCGTCACAAAATCGATCCAGCGGTGACAGGCCGGTTGCATGGAATCCTGCTTCCGGGCATGAAATTGAACCGATTGGGGAAAACCCCTGCCTTATGCCCTTTATCCCCATGATTCGACCTGCGAAAGACTGATGCCGAAAACCGCCCGGCCGCATATTCACCTGGTTTCCGACGCCACCGGCGAAACGCTCAAATCGGTGGCGAAGGCGGCGTTGGTGCAGTTCCAGAAGTCCCAGGAAGAGGTCGAAACCCACACCTGGGCACTGGTGCGCAAGCCGCTGCAGATGGAACGCGTGGTGGAAGCCATCGCCGCCATGGGCGGACTGGTGCTGTTCACCATCGTCGACCAGGAGCTGCGCGAAATCCTGATCAAGGGTTGCGCCAAGGCGAAACTGCCGATCGTGCCGGTGCTCGATCCGGTGATCATGGCCTTTGGCAAGTATCTCGGCGAAAAGGCGGTCAACCTGCCGGGCCGCCAGCATGAAATGGATGCGGAATATTTCCATCGCATCGATGCGATGCATTTCACCATCGCCCATGACGACGGCCAGCATCTGGAGGATATCGACAAGGCCGATATCGTGCTGGTCGGCGTGTCGCGTACCTCCAAGACCCCGACCTCGATCTATCTGGCAAACCGCGGCTTCAAGACCGCCAATGTGCCGATCGTGCCTGGCCTGGTCATTCCGAATGAGGTCGAGCTGCTGAAAAATCCCCTGGTGGTCGGCCTGACCACCTCGCCCGACCGCCTGGTCTCGATCCGCCGCAGCCGGCTGATCTCGATGAACCAGACAACCGAGACGGCCTATGTGGACGACGAACGCGTGCGCGAGGAACTCAGCATCGCGCGCAAGCTCTGCACCAAGCATAACTGGCCGGTGATCGACGTCACCCGCCGCTCGATCGAGGAAACCGCCGCGGCGATCCTCAACCTGCATACGCGTCGCGAGGAACAGCGCCGGCAGCAGGATCTCGATCTTGAAGGATCCGCCCAGTGAAGATTGATACCGTGAGATCGATATCGTGAGTCTGATTCTTGCGTCTGCCAGTGCGTCGCGTGCGGCCATGCTGCGCGCCGCCGGTCTCGATTTCGATATCGTGCCGGTGCGGGTCGATGAAGAGGAAATCAAGCTGGCGCTGAAGGCGGACGGCGCCGGCGTGCGCGATGCCGCCACGGCGCTGGCCGAGCTGAAGGCGCATCGCGTCAGCCATGGTGCCACGCAGGATTTCGTCATCGCCGCCGATTCCATGCTCGACTGCGGCGGCCGCTGGTATGACAAGCCCGCCGACATGGAGGCGGCGCGCCAACAGCTGCAGTCCCTGCGCGGCAAGACGCATGATCTGGTCAGCGCCGTGGTGCTGGCGCGCGGTGGCAGCGTGATCTGGCGTCATGTCGAAAGTGCGAAGCTGACCATGCGCGATTTCTCCGATGGCTTCCTCGATGCCTACCTGGCCCAGGCCGGCGACGCCGTGCTGCACAGTGTCGGCTGTTACCAGCTCGAAGGCCTCGGCGTGCAGCTGTTCAGCCGCATCCAGGGTGACTTCTTCTCCATTCTCGGCCTGCCGCTGCTGCCACTGCTCGCCATCCTGCGCGAGAACAAGGTGCTCCGTTCATGAGTATGGGCGCATGACGGCCTTCGATACCGGAGACGACATCATTCCGCGCGCCGGCGTGATCGGCTGGCCGGTCGATCATTCGCGCTCGCCGAAGCTGCACGGCTTCTGGCTGCAGCAGCACGGCCTGACCGGCCGCTACGACAGACTGCCGGTGCCACCCGAGAATCTGGCGGCCTTTATGGCCGCCCTGCCCAGGGAGCCGGGCTTCCGCGGCGTGAACGTCACGATTCCGCACAAGGTCGCGGTACTGCCGTATCTGGCGCAGATCGATCCGGTGGCCCGGCGCATCGGCGCGGTGAACACGATTGTTGTGCAGCCCGATGGCAGCCTGTTCGGCAGCAATACCGATGCCTTCGGTTTTTTCGAAAGCCTGAGGGCCGCTGCCGGTGAAAACGAAAACATGGCAGGCTGGCAGGTCGCGGCCGCACCGGCCGTCGTGCTGGGCGCCGGCGGGGCTGCCCGGGCCATTATCGTTGCCCTGCTCGATGCCGGCGTCTCCGAGCTGCGTCTGGTCAATCGCAGTTTCGACAAGGCTGAATCGCTGGCGGCGGAATTCGGCCCGGCCATTACCGCGCTCGACTGGGAAGAACGGGCTGCCGCGCTTGGCGGCGCCGGCCTGCTGGTCAATACCACCAGCCTCGGGATGACCGGCCAGCCGGCGCTGGACCTGCCGCTCGACGACCTGCCGCGCGCCGCGCTGGTCAGCGACATCGTCTATACCCCGCTGGAAACCGACCTGCTGGCCCGGGCCCGGGCGCGCGGCAACCCGGCGGTGGATGGCCTGGGCATGCTGCTGCACCAGGGCCGGCCGGGCTTTCAGGCCTGGTTCGGCGTGGCGCCGGCGGTGACGCCGCAACTGCGGGCCGCAGTGCTGGCATGAGGCGCGCATGCTGAAAATCGGCCTCACCGGCTCCATCGGCATGGGCAAGACCACGGTGGCGAAGATGTTCGCGGCCCGCGGTATCCCGGTCTTCGATGCCGATGCCGCCGTCCACACGCTTTATGAACGCGGCGGCGCGGCCGTCGACCCGGTCGGGGAGGCCTTCCCAGGCAGCCTGCATGATGGTGCGGTCGACCGCGCCGCGCTGTCGCGGCTGGTGGTCGGCAAGCCGGCCGAGATCAAACGGCTGGAGGCCATCGTGCATCCGCTGGTGGCCGGCCTGCGCGAAGCCTTCCTGCGCGCGGCCGAACAGCGCGGCGAGCCGATGGTGGTGCTGGAAATCCAGATGCTGCTGGAAGGCAGCAGCGCCAGGAACCTGGATGTCATCGTGGTGGTGAGCGCGCCGGAGGCGATGCAGCGCGACCGCGCGCTGGCGCGGCCCGGCATGTCGGCGGAAAAACTTGCCGGCATATTGTCCAACCAGATGCCCGATGCTGAAAAACGCGCGCGGGCGGATTATGTCATCGATACCGGCGTCAGTCTGGCCGAGACCGAAAAACAGGTCGAGGCACTGATCGCCACATTGCGGCACAAGGCAGGAAACAGCTGATGCGCGAGATCGTGCTCGATACCGAAACCACCGGCTTCAAGGCCAATGAGGGCGACCGGCTGGTCGAAATCGGCTGTATCGAACTGGTCAACCACATCCCGACCGGCCAGCATTACCACGTCTACATCAATCCCGAGCGGTCGATGCCGGAAGACGCCTTCAAGGTGCACGGCCTGTCCGATGAATTCCTCAAGGACAAGCCGCTCTTCTCCGCTGTCGCCGCGGAATTCTGCGCCTTCATCGGCGAGGATCCGCTGGTGATCCATAACGCGGCCTTCGACCTCAGCTTCCTGAATGCCGAACTGGCGCGGCTCAACGGCTTCCCGCATATCGCCATGGAACGCGCCATCGATACGGTGCGGCTGGCACGCCAGAAATTCCCCGGCGCCCAGGTCAGCCTCGATGCACTGTGCAAACGCTTCAGCATCGACAATTCGGCGCGCATCAAGCACGGCGCCCTGCTCGATGCCGAACTGCTCGCCGAGGTCTATCTGGAACTGATCGGCGGCCGGCAGCAGGGCCTCGGCCTTGCCGGCAGCGAGGCGGGCGAGAGTTTGATGGCGACACTGCAGCAGCGCGGCCCGGCCCGGCCGCCGCGGCCGCACGCCGCCAGCGCCGAGGAGCTGGCGGCCCATGCCGCGTTTGTCGGCAAACTGAAGGACGCGATCTGGCTCAAAGTGGAGTGAAGCCGGCGACACCGGGACAGGTAATTTTCCGGTAACCTTATCACAACCCAATATCGCCGCGGCGGCCGGCCAAACTAATCTGCAAGTCCAGACAACCCGGTCAAAAGCCAGCCCGAGCCGCCCAGCGATGCGTCGCGTCATCATCCTTTGCATCGTCTATCTCGGCGCGATTTTTATGCCGCTGGCCGGACTGAACCACTATGTCCATACGTCGCTGCGCGACGCCGCGATCATGGAAGAGACCGGCGACCTGGAGCGGCAGGGCGAAATCCGCGCCCAGGAAATCGAGAATGCCCTGCAAAGCGCGGGCTTCGTGCTCGAGAAGATCGAGCTGCTGTGGCAGTTCGATGGCCATGATCCGGCCATGATGCACAACCATCTTGCGCAGCTCGAAAAACAGCTTGCCTATGCGCGCGCGCTCGGTGTGGTCGATGCCAGGGGCGAAGGCCTGTTTTCCTCGCGGTCGCATCCGATCCGGCCCTACAACGCCGCCGCCACCGAATCCTTCGCCAGACTGCGCGGCAGCACGGCGGGCGGATTCCTGTTCACCGGCCCGAGCAAAAACAGCGTCGACGGAGACTGGCAGCTGAATCTCAGCATGGCGGTGCGCGACAATGAGGGAAACTTCAAGGGCGTCATCGGCGCCATTATCGACCCTCATGCCTATGCGCGTGCGTTTGAGACTGCGGTTGCGGAAGGCGATTACGTCACTTTGCTGAATCGGGATTTCGTGATGATCGCGCGCTCGCCCTGGCGCGAAAACGAGATCGGCAAATCGCAGGCACTCGTGATCGCTTATCAAGGGTTTGCTGCCAGCGGACAAAACGCCCATAGCGGCGTTTATACCAATCCTTTTACCGGCGAGCAGCGCATTGTCGCGGTGCGGCGGCTGTTCAACGATCAACTGGTGCTGTCGACATCGCGTTCGCTGGCGACCGGCATCGCCAACTGGCAATCGCTCGCGACCATCATCAGCGTGATCTCGCTGCTGGTCATGATCGGCGGTCTTATCGCGCTTGTCCTCGGCCTGCACATGCTGGCGGACCGCGAGGGCAAGGCGCGCACGCTGGCCGCGCTCAACAGCGATCTGCAGGATCAGACCGCGCGCGCCGAACGGCTGGCCACAGTGAAAAGCGAATTCCTTGCCACCATGAGCCATGAAATCCGCACGCCGATGAACGGCGTGCTGGGCATGGCCCAGGCGCTGGAAGGGCTGCCGCTGGAAGCCACGGCGCGCGACTATGTCGGCGTGATCCGTGAATCGGCGGAAAGCCTGCTCACGATCATCAACGACATTCTCGATTATTCCCGGCTTGAAGCGGGCAAGCTGAAAGTCGCGCCGAGTGCGATCCGCCTGCCGGTGCTGATGGATACCATGTCCTCGCTGTTCTCATCCGCCTGCGCCCAGAAG
Source organism: Ferrovibrio sp. (assembly GCF_025869515.1). GTDB lineage: Bacteria > Pseudomonadota > Alphaproteobacteria > Ferrovibrionales > Ferrovibrionaceae > Ferrovibrio. Next base: position 27,522 of record NZ_JAOZVR010000041.1, on the reverse strand, counting down.
AAACTGGCTTTCCGCATCGAGATCGATCCGGCCGCCCCGGCAAGCATCGAAAGCGATCCGATGCGCCTGCGGCAGATCCTGGTCAACCTGATCGGCAATGCGGTGAAGTTCACGTCTGCCGGCCAGATCATTCTGCGTGCCCGGCCGGTGCGACTGCCCGGCGATGTTGCAGGCATTCGTTTCGAGGTCGAGGATACCGGTTCCGGCATTTCGCCGGCGGTCCAGGCCACCATTTTCGAACGCTTTGCCCAGGCGGATGCCTCCACCTCGCGGCGTTTCGGCGGCACCGGCCTCGGCCTGGCGATCTGCCGCCGGCTGTCTCACCTGCTCGGCGGCGAGATCGGCTGCCAGAGCCAGCTGGGCCGCGGTGCGCTGTTCTGGATCGAGATTCCGGCCGAGCTGCCGGACGACGACGACGAGACCCTATCGGCGGCAATGCCGTATCCTGGCTCGGCCGGACCGCCGCGCGTGCTCTGCGTCGACGACAATCACGTCAATCGCCGTATCGTGGAAACCCTGCTGACGCCGTTCTGTAAAGCCCTGGTGCTGGTCGATAGCGGTATGGCGGCGATACGGGCGGCCGAGACACAGGTTTTCGATATCGTGCTGCTCGATATCCACATGCCGGAAATGGACGGTATCGAAACGCATCACCGGCTGCGCAGTCTGCCGCATGGCCGCAAGCAGCGTATCATTGCGCTCACCGCCGATGTCGTGCCGGAAGCCGTGGCGCGCTATGAAATCGCCGGTTTCGACGCCATCGTTGCCAAACCGGTCGAATTGGAGAAACTGCTGCGCGCCATCGGCGTGCAGCCAGCGGCGGTCGCTTAAGGGTCCTCCAGATCGCTGAAACAGAAGACCATGTCGACGGTCTCGCCATCGGGCGACAGCGGCATCAGCAGCGAGCTGTTCGCCCGCAGTGAGGACGCCCGCAGCGAGCTGCCATCCGGCAGGGCACCGACCACGGGATTGTAGGTGTAAACCGGCGTCCGCTTCTCGATGACAATGCGGTAGTTCAGCATCACATCGTCGCCGGCGACACCCAGATGGGAGCCCATGTAATTGCCCTGCACCGGCTGGCCGGTCGGGTCGCGACCGCGCAGCGCCACCTGGGCGGTACCGACCAGGCGATAACGCAGCCAGGGCGGCTGGCGCAGAACCTCGGTGAGCAGGATGCCGGGCAGCAGATCGCTGGGAATATCCAGCGGATCGATGTCGTGCCGGCCGGGCATCGGCTTGCCGCCGCGCCGGCTGTCCCAGTATTCCCAGAAGCGCCGGATTTTGGGCGAGCAGCGATCGAGAAACGCAGTGCCGATCAGGCGCGGATACGCCGAATTGCGGATCTCGTCGTCCAGCGACATGATTACCCGACCTTCCCCCTGTTTTTTTTGCCGTCGCCCCAGGCGATGATCAGCTTGGTGGCAGCCACCGGGGATGGCAAGGAAAACCGGCTGTGTTACCCGGCTGTATTACGCGGTGCCGGCCTGCGCTTCGGTCTGCTTGCTGCGCTGATACTGCTGCACGAAATCGATCGGATCCAGCATCAGCGGCGGCATGCCGCCGTCGCGGGTTGCATCGGCGACGATGCGGCGGGCAAACGGAAACAGCAGGCGCGGGGCCTCGACCAGCAGCAGCGGCTCGACATGCTCGGCCGGAATGTTCGACAGCGTGAACAGACCGGCATAATGCAGGTCGACCACGAAGGCGACTTCCTCGCCATGCTTGGCTTCGCACAGGATGCGCAGTGTCACCTCGAACAGGCTGTCGTTGACGCGCTCGGCGGCGGTGCCGACATTGACCGAAATCTGCGGCGCAGCCTGGATGCTGAAGGTGCGCGGCGCCATCGGATGCTCGAAAGACAGATCCTTGGTATATTGCGCATTCAGGCCGAAATGCGGCGCACTGTTGGGGTCGAAACCCGGCGGCGGATTGGCGGTATCGGTCATGGCCGGCTCTGTCTTTCCGTCTTATTCCAGACTGTCTGTCGCGTGAGGGCGGGCTGTCCCTAGCATGCTTTGGCGGATATCGACAAGACGGTGACCCGGGCACCCCTGCAGTTTACGGCGCAGAATACACCCCGGTTGCGCTTGTCTTGCCATGATTTACTCTTATTTCCCCGGCATAGGGCGGCTTCCGGGGCGGCATGGCTGGACCGCCCTCTGCGGTAGGGGTAAAATTCGCGAAAAGAAGGTATCAGGCATCCGATGGGCGATGGTTTCCAGTTTCTAGACATTCTTCTGCTCGGCGCCATCGCCGGCTTCATAGCGCTGCGCCTGCGTGCCGTGCTGGGCCAGCGCACCGGCCATGAGCAGAAACGCCGCCGGCCGCCCTATGCCGAGAAAGAGGACGCGGCAGGCCCTGACGATGCCGCCGACGATAATGTGGTCGCCCTGCCGCCGCGCCCCGCGCCGGTTGATGCAGCGCAGGAGGCCGTCCTGGCGCCGCTGCGCGCGGTCGAACCCAATTTCGACGCCGCCGAATTCCTTGGCGGCGCCAAGGCCGCCTATGAAATGGTGGTGACCGCCTTTGCCGCCGGCGACAAGGAGGCCCTGCGACCGCTGTTGTCGCGCGATGTCTTCAGCGATTTCGCCGGTGCCATCGACGAGCGCGCCAAGCGCAATGAAACCATGGAGACCACCTTCGTGGGTCTGCGTGGCGCCACGATCATCGAGACCCAGGTGAACAACCGCATTGCCGAAGTGACGGTGAAGTTCGAGTCCGAGCTGATCAGCGTCACCAAGGATGCCCAGGGCCATGTGATCAGCGGCCATGCCAACAGCGTCGAGCAGGTCACCGATATCTGGACCTTCGCCCGTGACACCCGCTCGCGCGATCCGAACTGGACGCTGATCGCCACCTCTGCGCCGAACTGAGGCGCGGACCGGTGGTTCGTCTGGGGCGGCGCAGTCTCGCACTCCTCGTTCTGTTGGCCGCCGCCGCCTGCGCTCCCAAGCCGCCGCCCGCGCCGCCGGCCATCGCCTTCCAGCCCGCCCGCTTTGCCGACCTGCCCGGTTACAGCGCCGACCGCGTGACAGAAGCACTGCCGGCGTTGAACCGCAGCTGCGCGCGCATGATGCCGCGCAACGACCGCGGCCTCGACAGTCACGACCGCTACGGCACCGGGAATGACTGGAAGCCGTTCTGCACGGCACTGGCGGCCTTGCCGCCGGGCGATGACAGCGCCCTGCGCCGCCTGGTCGAAAGCGAATTGCAGCCGGTCGCGGTGATTGGCGACGGCAAAGCCGAAGGGCTTTTCACGGGCTATTACGAACCGCTGGTGCGCGGCAGCCGCCAGAAACAGGGCCGCTACACCGTGCCGCTGTATCGCCAGCCGCCAGATCTGGTGCAGGTCGATCTCGGCGAATTCCGCGACAGTCTGAAAGGCCAGCGCATTGCCGGCCGGGTGCGCGACGGCCGCCTGCGGCCCTACGAGGATCGCGGCGCCATCGAGGCCGGAGCGCTCGCCAACAGGAATCTGGAGCTGGTCTGGCTCGACGATGCGTCCGATGCCTTTTTCCTGCAGGTGCAGGGCTCTGGCCTGGTGCAGCTCGACAGCGGCGCGAAAACCCGGGTCGGCTTTGCGGCGCAGAACGGCCATCCCTATGTGGCGATCGGCCGGGTGATGATCGATCGCGGCACGCTGAGCCGCGAGGACGTCTCGATGCAGGCGATCCGCGCCTGGCTGCGCGCCAACCCGGATGCGGCGCCCGATCTGCTGCGGCAGAATCCGTCCTACGTGTTTTTCCGCGAACTGCCGGCGCCGAAAGACGATCTCGATGGTCCGCCCGGCGCCCAGGGCGTGGCCCTGGTGCCCGGCCGCAGCCTGGCGGTGGACCGCAGCCATTTCGCGCTGGGCCTGCCGGTCTGGCTCGATGCCCAGCAGCCGGCGCTGCCCACGGGCGATAAGCCGCTGCAGCGACTGATGGTGGCGCAGGATACCGGCGGCGCCATTCGCGGCGCGGTGCGCGGTGATGTGTTCTGGGGTGCCGGGGTGCAGGCCGAAAGCGTGGCCGGCCGCATGAAGCATCCGGGCCGTTTCTGGCTGCTGCTGCCGAAAACTGTGGCGGCGAAGCTCGCCGCTGTTTCGTAATCGCACTCAGTCCAGGCCGATAAAGGCGCCGGCGCCGAAAATCGTGTCGATGGTTTTGCCATCGGCCGCCAGCGGCGCATGCAGGCCCTCGTAATGCAGCCATTCCTTGTTGCGGATCCAGCTGACCTGGCCGCGGTTGACGATCGGCATGCGCCGCCGCACCACGGCGCCGTAAAGCCGGTTGAATTCGGCGGCGACGGTGGGCGGAAACACGTCATCGATCACCCTGCCGACCAGGCCCAGGCCATAGACCTCGACATGCCGGTCGCCCAGCAGGCGGACGCGGAAGCGCAGCCGGTCAGGTACGGTGCCGGGAAGGACGTCAATCAGGTAGATATGCGGCAGCAGGCCGCGCAGTTCGAGCGGATCGAGAGCGGCCCGTCCGGGCAGGCTTCCGTCGCCGCCAAGCTTGGACTGCCAGTAGCGTAGCAGGTCCTGCAGCACCGGAGCCTGCGGCATCGGTGCGTCGGCTGCGCCGGTGCCATTGAATCGCAAGGTTGCCGCATCCAGCGGCGTGGCGTGCTCGATCATCGCCCCAATCTGGGTCCGGCCCCGCGGGGGAACAAGTGATTTTCCGGATATGTCACTGTAATCAATGGTTTCTCAATGGTTTAGGCGCTGCTGCGGATTCCGTTGCCGCGCCTGGCATGCCATAATAGACCGCATCATCTTTTTGCCGGATCTGCCATGTCTGCTGCCCCGCCTGCCAATCCCGTCATCATCCGCGCCTCGGAAGAGCGCGACATTGCCGCCCTCGTCGCCATCTACGGCCATCATGTGAAACATGGCTTCGGCAGTTTCGAGGAGGTGCCGCCCGATGCGACCGAGATCGGCCGCCGGCGCGGCGAAATCCTGACCAAAGGCTTTCCCTATCTGGTGGCCGAGCTGGATGGCCGCGTGATGGGCTATGCCTATGCCAGCGCCTACCGGCCGCGTGTCGCCTACCGCTTCTCGGTCGAGGATTCCATTTATGTGTCGCCCGATGCGCCGCGCCGCGGCATCGGGCGCGCGCTGCTCGAAAGCCTGATCGCGCATTGCAGCGGCCAGGGCTATCGCCAGATGGTGGCGGTGATCGGCGATACGCAGAATCTCGGCTCGATCGGTCTGCATGCCGCGCTTGGCTTCCGCGTCGTCGGCACGCTGCCGTCCATCGGCTTCAAGCATGGCCGCTGGGTCGACAGCGTGTTCATGCAGCGCCCGCTCGGTCCGGGCGACAGCAGCCTGCCGAACCAGCAGAGCCGGCCGGACAAATAGTCCGGCTCAGTATTCCGGATAGCCGCGGCGCTGGTCGGCCCGGGTCAGGCCGACATCGCGCAACAGCGCTTCATCCAGGTCGCGCAGGTCGGCCAGGCTGCGTGCATAGGCTGCCCGGACTTTATGGGCCTGCCACAGACCGGTGATCAAACGGCAAAGAAAATGCGCGCTGCCGAGCGCCATCCGCGCCGGCAGGGATAAACGGTCCACCACGAGAAACCTCGCTAAACAGAGCTGCTTTCGGGCGGATTGTACGGATATGAGCTTGCCGGACCAGCCGCTTTCTGCTCACCTGTCTGTCAGGAAAACTCACAGATGCGCCCGCTCCCTCCACTCAATGCTCTGCGCGCCTTCGAGGCCACCGTCCGCCTCGGCAGCCTGACCAGGGCGGCCGAGGAGCTTGGCGTCACCCATGGTGCGATCAGCCGGCATATCCAGACGCTGGAGGGTTTTCTCGGCATCAAGCTGTTCCAGCCCTCGGGTCGCGGCCGGGTACCGACGCCGCGTGCCGCCACCTATTTCGCCGATGTGCATGCCTCGCTCGATCGCCTCGCCGGCGCCACCGAGCGCATGCGCGAACCGGCGGCGATGCGGGTGCTGCGCGTCTCCACCCTGGCCACCTTTGCCATGCGCTGGCTGATCCCGCGGCTGTCGGCGTTCCAGCTGGCGCATCCGCAGGTGGAGGTGCGGTTGATGACCTCGGCCAATCCATCCGAGCAGGTCGATGGTGAATTCGACGTGGTGATCCGCCGGCACCAGATGCACCGGCCGGGCTTTGCCTGCCAGCAGTTCCTGATCGAACGCAACCTGCCGGTGGCGGCGCCGGCCCTGCTGCAGAAGCATCCGATCACCGCGCCGCGCGATCTGCTCACCGCGCCGCTGCTGCACTGCGATTCCAAACCCTTCGCCTGGAACGAATGGTTCAGTGCTGCCGGCATCAGGCGCAGCCAGGTGCCTACGGCCGGCCCGCGCTTCGAGAATTACTATTTCACGCTGGAAGCGGCGGCGCGCGGCCTGGGCTTTGCCGTCGGCGCGCTGCCGCTGATCGACGATGACCTGAAGGCCGGCCGGCTGGTGGCGCCGCTCGCAGGGCCGATTGCCCTGTCAGACGGTTATCACGTGCTCTATCCGGCCAACCGCAGCAAGGGCAGCGTGATGCAGTTCGTCGCATGGCTGCTGGAACAGGGGGCGCAGGAGGCGGCGCCGGCCTGATTGAGAATAGTTCTCACATTGAAATTACTGTATAATTTGTCTAGCTTGTCAGGCAGGTTTAGCCCCGGCCCGATATGACCGTCTTATCTGACATCCGCCTGCCTGCCTCGCGCGCCGAGACTGTCGCCGACGCCCTGCTGCAGCCGATCCTGGCCGGCGCCTGGCGGCCGCATGACCGGCTGCCCTCGGAACACGCACTGGCCGAAACTCATGGCGTCAGCCGCGCCGTGGTGCGCGAAGCCATCGCCCGGCTGAAATCCGACGGCTATGTCGAGACGCGCCAGGGCAAGGGTGCCTTCGTCGCCGCCGCGCCCGGCGGCAATGCCTTCCGTCTCGATATGGCGGCCGATGACGACCATCTGCTGGAGCTGCGCATGCTGATCGAGGCGGACTGCGCAGCGCTCGCCGCTGAACGCCATACCGAGCGCGACCTGCACAATCTGCGTGCGGCCCAGGCGGCAATGCGCGATGCGGTGGCGGCCGGCGGCCTGGGCCTGGCCGAAGACATCCGCTTCCATGATGTGCTGGCCGAGGCCGCACATAATCCGGCCTTGCGCCGCTTTGCCGCTTTCGTCGGCCGCCATGCGCGCGAGGCGATGCAGCTCGCCCGGCTGTCGCAGTTGCGCGAACAGAACCGTCTGGCCGAAATCGAGGCCGAGCATGGCGCCATCATCGCGGCTGTTGCGTCGCGTGATCCCGCCGCCGCCCGCACGGCCGTGCAGAACCATATTGCCAGCGGCCTGCGCCGCCATGGCCTGTAGTTATCGCCCCGGAGACCAGCATGTCGTCCATTGATTCCAAACCTCGCGTCGCCCTCTTCGTCACCTGTCTGGTCGACCTGTTCCGGCCCAGTGTCGGCTTCGCCACCCTCAAGCTGCTGGAAGACGCCGGCTGCGTCGTCAGCGTGCCCGAGGCGCAGGTCTGCTGCGGCCAGCCGGCCTATAATTCTGGCGATCGCAAGGATACGGTGGCGATTGCCAGGCAGGTGATCGAGGCGTTTGAGGATTACGATTACGTGGTGGCGCCGAGCGGGTCCTGCGGCGGCATGATCAAGGATCACTATCCGGCGCTGTTCGCCGCCGAACCCGACTGGCAGCGCCGCGCCGAGGACCTGTCAGCGCGCATGTTCGAACTCACCAGTTTCCTGGTCGATGTGCTGAAAGCCGATCCGGTGGCGGCGAAACTGGAGGCGAAGGTTACCTATCACGATTCCTGCTCCGGCCTGCGCGAACTCGGCGTGAAGGCGCAGCCGCGCGCCCTGCTCGGCAGCGTGGAGGGTGTCGAGCTGGTGGAAATGCAGACGCCGGAAACCTGCTGCGGCTTCGGCGGCACCTTCTGCGTCAAATACGGCGAAGTCTCCACCGACATCGTCACCCGCAAGACCGCAGATATTGCAGGTACCGGGGCCGATATGCTCTTGGCCGGCGACATGGGCTGCCTGCTCAACATGGCCGGCAGGCTGAAACGCGAGGGCAGCAGCATTCAGGTGCGCCATGTCGCCGAAGTGCTGGCTGGCATGACCGACATGCCCGCCATCGGCGAAAGCAAGTGAGGGCCGCACCATGAGCATGGAAGTCACGGCCCAGAATTTCGAAGCCAATGCCGCCAAGGCCTTGCGTGACCCCAACCTGCGCAAGGCGATGGGCATCATCAGCGGGCCGATGGCGAGCCGCCGCGTCGAAACCGCCCGCGAGCTGCCCGAATTCGAGGCTTTGCGCGACGAAGGCGTGAAGATCAAGAATCACGTGCTGCAGCATATCGATCTCTATCTGGAGAAATTCGAGCAGCAGCTGACCGCGCGTGGCGGCAAGCTGCACTGGTGCCGCACGCCGCGCGAGGCGCGCGAAACCGTGCTGGCGCTGTGCCGCTCGCGCGATGCCAAGATCGTCACCAAGGGCAAGTCGATGGTGACCGAGGAAATCGGCCTGAACGATTTCCTGCTCGAACACGGCATCACGCCGGTGGAAACCGATCTCGGCGAATACATCATCCAGCTGGCGCATGAACCGCCCAGCCACATCATCGGCCCGGCCCTGCACAAGACGCGCGAGCAGATCGCCGACCTGTTCGAGGAACATCATCCGGACTATGAGCTGAACGGCAAAAAAGCCGGCACGCGCTCGACCGAGCCGCAGGTGCTGGTCACCGAAGCGCGCAGTGTGTTGCGCGACACCTATTTCAGGGCCGATGTCGGCATCACCGGCGCCAATTTCCTGATCGCCGAAACCGGCGCCACCGTGATCGTCACCAACGAGGGCAACGGCGACCTGACGCAATCGCTGCCGAAAATGCATATCGCGGTCTCCAGCATCGAGAAGGTGATTCCCACTCTGGAAGACCTGTCCACCATCCTGCGCGTGCTGGCGCGCTCGGCCACCGGCCAGGAGATGAGCTGCTACACCACGCTCAGCTGCGGCCCGAAACGGGCCGAGGATATCGACGGCCCGGAAGAATTCCATGTCGTGCTGGTCGATAATGGGCGCAGCGAAATGCTCGGTACGGCGCTTCAACCTTTGCTGCGTTGCATCCGCTGCGGTGCCTGCATGAACAACTGCCCGGTCTATCATTCGGTCGGCGGCCATGCCTATGGCTGGGTCTATCCCGGCCCGATCGGCGCGGCCCTCGATCCGCATATGATCGGGCTGGAGACGGCGCGGCATCTGCCCAATGCCTCCACCTTCTGCGGCAAATGCGAGGAAGTCTGCCCGATGCGCATTCCGCTGCCCGATATCATGCGGCACTGGCGCGAACTGGCACATGAGCAGCAGATCACGCCGCCGCTGCAGCGCTGGGGCATCGAGGCCTGGGCCTTTGCGGCGAAACATCCCTGGCTCTACCGGCTCGGCGCGCGCGTGGCCATCGCCGCGCTGAAGCTGCTGGGCAAGGACAAGGGCCGCATTGCCAGCCTGCCGCTGGCCTCGGGCTGGACCGACGGGCGCGACTTCCCGGCGCCGCAATCGGCGGACACCTTCATGAGCCAGTACAAGAAACGGAGCCACTGAGATGAGCAGCTCCCGCGACCGCATCTTCGCCACATTGCGCGCCGGCCTGAAACACACGGTGGATGATCCGGCACGGCCGGCCGCCGTGGCCGAACGCATCGCCAGCCATCCGCGCAACCTGCTGCCCCAGCGCGCCCAGCTGCCGCATGCCGAACAGGTGGCGCTGTTCACCGCCAAGGTGGAAGCGCTCACCGTCACGGTCGACAGTGTGGCGGGGGTGGCCGATGTGCCGGGCAGGATCGCCGATTATCTGGCGCGGCATAACCTGCCGTCCCGGCTGCGCGTCGCGCCCGATCCGCTGCTGCAGAGCCTGCCGTGGTCGGAGCGGCCGATGCTGCAGATCGATTACGGCGGCGGCCGCAGCCAGGATCTGGTCAGCGTGACGCCGGCCTTCGCCGCCATCGCCGAAACGGGAACGCTGATGCTGCAGTCGTCGTCCACCACGCCGACCACGCTGCATTTCGTGCCCGACCACCATATCGTGGTGCTGAAGGAGAGCCAGGTCACCGGCACGCTGGAAGAGGCGTTCCAGCGCCTGCGCGACAAGTTGGCCAAGTCAGATAAAGACTGGGTGGAGAACTGGCCCCGCACGGTCAATTTCGTCACCGGGCCGTCGCGCACCGCCGATATCGAGGGCGTGCCGGTGCTCGGGGCCCATGGACCGCGGCGCCTGCATATCGTACTCATCGCCGATGGTGCGTAAGACCACGATAAAGCCAGCCCCGCTGGTTCCGGACTCCGACGCCTGGCAACAGGTGGCGCAGGCCGCGCGCCCGCTGAAAAAGCCGGCCAATGTGGTGCCGCAGCCGCTGGCGCCGCTGCCCAGGGTCTATAAGCCCGAAGGTGCCGGCGCCGCCGCTTACGCAAAGGCCGAGGCCAGGCAGAAGGCGCCGCTGCCGCATGGACGGCATTCGGAAAAGCCGGCGCCGCAGATGGACAAGCGGCTCAAGCAGCGCTTCCAGCGCGGCGACCTGCCGATCGATGCCCGCCTCGACCTGCATGGTCTCACCCTGGCCAATGCCGAACGCGCGATCAGCAAGCTGATCCGCGACTGCGTGGCGCAGCAGAAGCGCTGCCTGCTGGTGATCACCGGCAAGGGCACGTCACGGGATATCGAAACCGGACCCTTCCAGGGCCGTGGCGTGCTGCGTGCCTGGCTGCCGGAATATCTGCGGCGTGGGCCGTGGCGCGACCAGATTCTCGGTGTGACGCCGGCGCGGCAGGAAATGGGCGGCGCCGGCGCTTTCTACGTGCTGCTGCGTCGCCAGCGGGAAGAGACGCCACTGAAACGCTGAGCCAATCCGGACCAATTCCGTCACGCTTGCCAAGCGCAGGTGACAGGCGGAAAGTGGCGGCGATTTCATCGCCCCACAGGTCTCCGTCATGTCGATCCACCAGTATTTCTCGCCCGATTACGCCACCGCGCGCCAGACATTCCTCGCCGCCGCAAAAAATGCCGGCGCTGCGCTGGAGCATATCCGGCATCCGCTGACCGGCATCGCCGGGGAGGACCTGTACACCGATATCGCCTGGCTCGGACCGCGCGATGCGAAGGCCGTGCTGGTCACCGTGTCGGGCACCCATGGCATCGAAGGCTATTACGGCTCGGGCTGCCAGGTCGGCTGGCTCAGCGAAGGCCATGCGGCGAAGCTGCCGGCCGGTACCGCCATGCTGTCGATCCATGCCAGCAACCCCTACGGCTTTTCCTGGGGCCGCCGGGTCAACGAAGACAACATGGACATCAACCGCAACTTCATCGATTTCGCCGTCAAGGCGCCGCCGGCCAATCCAGCCTATGCCGAGGTGCATGACTGGCTGGTGCCGCAGGGCTGGAGCGACGAGATCGCAGCTAACATCCAGACGAAGATTGCCGACTACTATGCCCGCGTCGGCGCGAAGGCTGCGACGGCGGCCATCGTCGGCGGCCAGCACAGCCATGCCGACGGTATCTTCTACGGCGGCACCGAGGCCTGCTGGTCGCACAAAACGATCAAGGGCATCGCCGAAAAATATCTCGGAACCGCAAAACGCATCTGCGTGCTGGATTATCACACCGGCCTCGGCCCCTTCGGCTATTCGGAAATGATCTGCCGCCATCCGGTGGAGTCTGAGTCGCTGAAACTGGCACGCGCCTGGTTCGGCGATGCCGTCACCTCGCCGGCCATGGGCCAGTCGGATTCGCCGGTGATCGAAGGCAACCTGCGCATGGGCATCGCGCGCTTCTGCGCGCAGGCCACCGTGGTGGCGAGCGCCATCGAGGTCGGCACGCTGAGTTCGGAGGAAGTGCGGCTCTCGGTGATCGCCGATAACTGGCTGCATCTGCGCGGCGATGTGTTCTCGCCGCTCGGTCGCCAGATCAAGGCGCAAATCCGCGCCGCCTTCTATGCCGACAACGATGAATGGCGCGGCCTGTGCTATCCGCGCGCCGTGCAGATCCAGCAGCAGGCGCTGGCCGGGCTGGCGTCTTCCTAAGCTGGCGAGGGCTTAACCGAAGGGCGGTGGCGCGCGCGTGTCTGCGCCGCTTTTCGCCTGCGGCGCCGTATCCCAGCGGCGCAGCACTTCGTCATAGACACCATTGCGCCGTATCGTTGCCAGGCCGCGATTGAAGGCGATGCAGTCTTCTGCCTGCTGGAAGGCGACGCCATAGGGCGTGGGTGGAAAGATTTCATGTTCGGTCAGCGCCGCGCTGGTGTCGATGCCGGCCTCGGCACTGCGCATCAGGTGACGGAAGATGCGACGTTCGGCCAGCACTACGTCGGTGCGCCCGGCAAACAGCGCCCGCACCTGCAGCATCTGGTTGGCCACCTCGCGATAGCGTCCCGGATTGCCCTGCAGCGCGGCGATGGCAGGTCCCAGCATCACATGGGCATTCTGGAAACCGGTGACGTCCAGGCCGGCGAGATCGGCCGGCGCGGCAATCGTCAGGCCGCGGCTCTGCAGGCTGAAGGCCAGGTTGCGGTAGACCAGCACGGTGTCGCTGATGCAGCCCGGCAGGGCCATGGCCGGATTGGCTGGCGCGAAGGCATCGATGGCCTGGCGGCGGAAATCCTCGGGCAGCCGGCCGTAGGGCGCGAGTTGCGGCCGCAGGCGCTGGCCGGCGGCGCCGGCCGCCAGCATCACCAGGTCGTATTCCAGGCCGGTCAGCGTGCCGTCGGGCTGCTGCATGACATCGGGCGCGGGGGGGCGGAAGCCGACCGCCAGCGAGGGCCGCGCGGCCTGCGCCAGCGCGGCGCCGCTGCCGAGCAGCAGGCAGGCCATGATGAGGCCAAGGCGGATGGCAAAGAGGTGGCGTGACGGCACGTCCGGATACTAGGATGCCGGCCATGCATCGGCAATGCACCTCCCCGCGAGCACAGGTCCCGGATTGCACGCCGGGACGGGCAGACCCATGACGCCGTTCGGTGCCCGCATCCGTGCCTTGCGTCAGGCGCGCGGCATCGCGCTGAAGCAGATGGCCGCCGATCTCGGCGTCTCCTCGGCCTATCTTTCGGCGCTGGAGCATGGCCATCGCGGCCGGCCCTCCTGGCTGCTGCTGCAACGCATCTGCGGCTATCTCAACATCATCTGGGATGATGCCGAGGAACTGGCCGAGCTGGCCAAGCTGTCGCATCCGCGTATCACCATCGACACCGCGGGCCTGACGCCGAAGGCAACGCTGCTGGCCAACGAACTGGGTCGCCGGATCGGCAGCCTGGACGAGGCCAAACTGGAGCAGATGCTCAGGCTGCTGCGCGGCTGATTGCCTGCCCGCTATCCGGCGGTCAATCAAAATCGCGCAAAAAACCGCCGCATTCCGGCGCGGCCTGCCGCCCTCTTCATGGCACCAACTTGCACCTGCTGCGTTACTCCCTCATCAGTATGAGGAGGGTGGCGGGTGCAGGCCGCGCGGATCAGACATGCCATAGCCACGCCGGAGGCGACCCGCGCGGGCGTTCTGCGCCCCGGACAGAATGTCTGGCGTCGCGAAACCGCCGGTCGTGCCGCCATGCTGGTCGATGCCGCCGCCTATTTCGGCGCGCTGCGCCAGACGTTGCGCAATGCGCGCCATTCCATTCTCGTCACCGGCTGGGATATCGACAGCCGCACGCCGCTGGTCGGCCCCGATGGCAAGCCCGGCGACGACCTGCCGATCACCTTCGGTGCCTTTCTCACCGAACTGGTGCGGCGCCGGCCGCAACTCTCCATAAAGCTCCTGCTGTGGGATTATTACTCAGCGGTCTATTCGCTGGAGCGCGAGCTGATGCCGGCGCTGTCGCTGCAATGGAACACGCCGCGTCAGATCGAACTCTGCCTCGACGATGTGCTTCCCATCGGTGCCTCGCATCACCAGAAGATCGTGGTGGTGGACGATGCCGTGGCGTTTTCCGGCGGGCTGGATCTCACCATCCGCCGCTGGGATACCGAATCGCATGAGCTGCACAACGCCCTGCGCGTCGATCCGGCCGGCAAGCCCTATGCACCGTTCCACGATGTGCAGATGATGGTGGATGGCGCGGCTGCGGCCGCGCTGGGCCAGCTGGTGCGCGGCCGCTGGTATCGCGTCACCCATGAATTGCTGGCGCCGGCTCCTCCGTTCTACGGGCAGGCCGGCTGCGATCCCTGGCCGCTCGCGGTGACGCCGGACTTCACCGGCGATATCGCCGTCGGCATCGCCCGCACCGAACCGCGCTACGGGCCCGAACCGGACGTGCGCGAGGTCGAGGCGCTGTTCCACGACATGATCGATGCGGCCGAGCGCATTCTCTATGTCGAGAACCAGTTCCTGACCTGCATGGCGCTGGCGCGCCGGCTGGTCGAGCGGCTGCAGCAGCAGCCGGATCTCGAAGTCCTGGTCGTCGCGCCGAAAACGCACCACACCTGGCTGGAACAGCAGAGCATGCTGGCCGGGCGCATCCGCTTCATGGCGGTGATCGGTGATGCCGGGCTGGCCGCACGCGTGCGCTTCGCCTATCCCTGTCTGCGCCATGATGGCAGCGTGAAAGACCGCGATGCCGAGGTGATGGTGCATTCCAAGGTGATGATCGTCGACGATCGCCTGCTGCGCATCGGCTCCGCCAATCTGTGCAACCGCTCGATTGCCGTCGATACCGAATGCGACCTGGTGATCGAGGCGAACACGCCCGACCAGCGGGCCGGCATTGTCAAAGCGCGCAACCGCCTGATCGCCGAACATTGCGGCGCCACCGAAGCGGAAGTGGCCGGACTGCTGGAGCAGGGCGGCTCGCTGTTCGCCGCGCTGGATGCCCTGCAGGGCCGCGCGCACCGGCTCTGCCCGATCGAGGATACGCTGCCGGTCGGCCTCGACCTGATCGGCGCCATGGCCGATCCGGTGCGTCCGCTGGAAGCCGACCGCTACCTGCCCGACCCGAGCAACGAGCCGCCCAGCCAGCGCCGCTTTTCATCGCTGCTGGTGATCGGGCTCGGCGTGATCGTGGTGATCGCCCTGGTGCTGGCCTGGCGCTATACGCCGCTGGCGGACTGGGCCTCGCCGCACAAGCTGGCCGCCGCCTTCCGTACCGTTGCCGCCAGCCCGCTGTCTTTCCCGCTGGTGGTCGGCATTTTTATCGCCGCCGGCTTCATCGCCTTTCCGGTCACACTGCTGATCGCCGCCACCGCCATCACCTTCGGCACCTGGGAAGGTCTGTCGGTGGCGCTGACCGGCTCGATGTCCAGCGCGCTGGCCACCTACGGCGCCGGCCGCTGGCTCGGCGCCGACCTGCTGCGCCGGGTGATGGGTCCGCGCATCAACCGCGTGGCGCGCAAAGTGAAAAGCAACGGCATCCTTGCGGTGACGACGATGCGGGTGATGCCGACCGCACCCTTCATGCTGGTCAACCTGGTGGCTGGCGCCACGCGCATCCGCCTGCTCGATTACACCATCGGCACTTTCCTCGGCCTGGCGCCCGGCATCGTCATCATGTCGGTGCTGGGCGGCCGGCTGCTGGAGATGATGACGCAGCCGACGCTGCTGGATGTGGGGCTGGTCATCGGCTTCCTGCTGCTCTGGGGCGGCATGTCCTATCTGCTGCAACTGGCCGTGGCCCGCCTGCGGGATAAATTCGGTGCGACAGACTCCGCCTAGACCGGATCCGGCCGTCATCCGCGTCCTGACCTGGAATGTGCATGCCGGCATCGGTCCGGACGGACGCTACGATCTGCCGCGCATCGCCGCCCTGGTGCGGCGTCACGAACCCGACATCGTCGCGTTGCAGGAAATCGATTCCCGCGGCCGCAACGACAACGCCTTCGCTTATCTCGCCAGGTCGCTCGGCAGCCACGCGGCAGAGGCGAAAACCATTGTCACGCCGGACGGCGATTACGGTCATGCGCTGATCAGCCGCTGGCCGATGACGGATGTTGCCATCCACGATCTTTCGGTCAGCCGGCGCGAGCCGCGCCGCGCCATCGAAACCACGGTGCTGACACCGGGCGGGCCGCTGCACCTGGCCTCGGTGCATCTGGGTTTAAGTCTGCGCGAACGGCGCCAGCAGGCGGCGATGCTGTCGGCCATCGCCGGCACGGCGCGGCAAACCACGGTGATGCTGGGCGACTTCAACGACTGGTTCATCTACGGCACGGTGCGGCGCGCATTGGCCACCATCCTGCCCGGCCGCACCAGACAGCGCAGTTTCCCGGCGCGCTGGCCGCTCTTCATGCTCGACCGCATCTACTGCCGGCCGCGCCATGCGCTGCTGCGCAGCTGGACCGATCCGCTGGCCCGCCGCGTCTCGGACCACCTGCCGGTGATCGCCGATATCCGCCTCGAACAGGCGCCGCCGGGACCGCAGCCCTTCAGCCTGCCCGAGGCGATGGCGCAGGACGCGGCCGGCGATCCGGCCTAGGGTTCAGGCTGTCGGTATGTACGGCGCGCGGGCTTACTCTACCGCGCCTTTGGCGCGCGGGCTTACTCTACCGCGCCTTTGGCGCGCGGGCCTACTCTACCGCGCCTTTGGCGCGCGGGGCTGCGCCAGGTGCATGCCGCTGTCGATGAGCAGGGTTTCGCCGGTGACATTGACCGCGGCGGTGAGGAAGAAGGCGATGCTATGGGCGATGTCGTCCGGCTTGTTGGTGGTGCCGAGCGGCGCCGCACCCTGCCAGGTTTCCTGCGCCGCCTTGTAGGCCGCCTCGCCCATGCCCTGCTGCAGCCATTCGCCCTCGACGAAACCGGGGCAGACCGCATTGATGCGCACTTCCGGGCCGAGCACGCGGGCCAGGCTCAGCGTCATGCCGTTCAGCGCCGCCTTCGAGGCGACATAGGCAATCGACGATCCGGTGCCGTAGACGCCGGCGATGGAGGAGACATTCACCACCGCGCCGCGCGTGGCACGCAGATAGGATTCGGCGGCGCGCACCATCTGGAACGGCGCGATGGTGTTGACCGCGAAGATGTCGTGGAAATCCTGGGCGGAAAGCCCGGCGAGATTGCGATGGTTCACGAACTTCGTGGTGCCGGCATTGTTGACCAGATAGTCGAGATGGCCGAAGCGGGCGAGGGTCTCGTCCACTACGCGGCGGCAGTCGGCATCGTCGGCCACATTGCCCTGCACCAGCAGCGTTTCACCGCCCAGCTTTTGGCATTCGGCCGCTACCTTGTCGGCGGCAGCCCGGCTCTTGGAAAAATTGATCGCCACGGCACAGCCGCGCCCGGCCAGCAGCCGCGCGGTGGCCGCGCCGATGCCGCTGGAGCCCCCGGTAATCAGCGCCACGCGGCCTTTTAGATCACTCATCGGTTTCCTCCGTTTACGGCATGCTAGCCTGCGCCGATGCCGCCGGGCAGCGCCAGAATGCCTAAAATTTATACTACTGTAACAATGCGTTAGGATTATTATTAAGAATGAGTCGCATTGACCCGCCAGCCAATCGATGCTACCCAGCCGCCTTCTGTGGGGATTAGCCAGCAAAGCGCCAGCCAGGGCCCCGACTTTCTTGCTGGAGCATCTCCTATGGCCGCGCGCCGCCTGTTGCTGTCCACCGCCCGTTTCGCCCTTTTCTTCCTGGCCGCCCCGGCTCTGGCGCAAACCGCGACGGACAATCCGCCGCCGGCGCAATTGCCGGCGCTGCAGGTCGAAGGCCAGCGTCCGGCCGAACAGGCCGATGGGCCGGTCGAGGGCTATCGCGCCACGCGCTCGGCCACCGGCACCAAGACCGACACGCCGCTGAAAGAGGTGCCGCAGGCGGTCAACGTGATCCCGCGCCAGGCGATCGAGGACCAGCAGGCGAACCGCCTGGTGGACGTGCTGCTCAATGTGCCGAATGTGCAGCCCGGCTCCACCATCGGCAATCGCGCCGAGAATTTCACCATTCGCGGTTTCCGTTCCGAGACCTATGCGCGCGACGGCGTGGTCAACAATCCGCTCTTCACCAGCGAGACCTTCCTTGATCTGTCGAATGTCGAGCGGGTGGAAGTGCTGAAAGGCCCGGCTTCGGTGCTGTTCGGCCAGGGCGATCCCGGCGGCCTGATCAATATCGTGACCAGGAAACCGCAGTCGGCACCGGCCGTCGGCGGTTCGCTGGAAATCGGCTCCTATGATTTTCGCCGCGCCGAAGCCGATGCCACTTCGGCGCTGGATGATGGCAAGACCCTGGCGGCGCGCATCACCGCGGCCTACCAGGAAAGCGACAGCTTCCGTGATTTCTTCACCGATTCCGAACGCAAGACGGTATCGCCGGTGTTTCTCTGGACTCCGAATGATCGCAGCCGCCTGACCTTCGGTCTCGATTATACCGACCAGACCCAGCCTTTCGACCGCGGCCTGGTCGCCATCGGCACGCGCGTTGCTCCACTCCCCACCAGCCGCTATCTCGGCGAGCGCTTTTCGGTTTTCGAATCCGAAAAGACGATGCTGCAATACCGTTTCGAGCATGACGTCAACGACTGGCTCACGCTGCGCCAGATCACGCGACTGGACCGCGGCGATTCCTACCGTTACAGCGCCGATCCGCAGGCAGTGAATGCCACCACCGGTGTGCTGACCCGCCGCGCGCGTATTCAGAACGACGACACGCGCTATGGCGACATCATCCTGGACGCCACGGCACGATTCGATACCGGACCGGTCGCGCACACCCTGCTGATGGGCGGCGAATACAGCAAGGCGGTGCGCGATCTCGACTGGCGGCTGTATAACCTCGGCAGCATCAACATCTACAATCCCGTCTACGGTGCGACACCGGGCAGCTTCATCAGCGCCACGGCGCAGACCCATGACGTGGATATGTATGCTGCCTATCTGCAGGACCAGATCGCCCTGACCGAGCAGGTCAAGCTGATCGTCGGCGGCCGTTTCGACAGTTTCAGCCAGGTCGATACGCAGACCACAGCCACCACGAATACGCGCACCGCGCAATCCGACAGCGCCTTCAGTCCGCGTGCCGGTATCGTCTACCAGCCAGTCCAGCCGCTGGCGCTCTATGCCAGCTACACCGAATCCTTCAAGCCGCAGACGGCAACCGATTCCAGCGGCCAGGCGCTGGCCGCCGAAACCGGCCAGCAATACGAGGTTGGCGCCAAGCTCGATATCATTCCAGATCGTCTGTCGACCACGCTCGCTGTGTTCAACCTGACCCGCCAGAATGTGGCGACCGAGGATCCGGCCAACGACGATTTTTCGGTTGCCACCGGCGAACAGCGCTCGCGCGGCGTCGAACTCGACGTCACCGGCACAATCCTGCCGGGCTGGCAGGTCATGCTCGGCGGTGCCTATCTCAACACCAAGGTGACGAAGGACAGCCTGTATCAGGGCAACAGCCTGGCCGGCGCCCCGCGCTGGAGCGGCAGCCTGTGGTCGACCTACCAGTTTCTCAGCGGTCCGCTGCGCGGCTTCGGGTTTGGCGGCGGCCTGATCGCGGTCGACGATCGGGTCGGCGAGATCGGCAATACCTTTGCGGTACCCGGCTATGCGCGGGTCGATGCCACGGTTTTCTATGACCTGAACGAGCGTATCCGCCTGTCGCTCGCGGCGAAGAACCTGTTCGATGCCGATTATATCGAGACGCCGGTCGGCCGCACCGAGATCTATGCCGGCGCGCCGCTCACCGTACTGGCGCGTATCAGCGCGAAATACTAGCGGCGGCCATGGCAGCGCGCCTGAAAGCCCTGGTCGACCGGCGCGCGATGCGGCGCCTGCATGGTCTGCTGGGCTTCTGGCTCTGCCTGGTGCTGGGCTGGCTCTGCCTGTTCGGCACGCTGACCACCATCGGCCATGAGCTCGACTGGCTTGTCCGGCCGGCGCTGCGCGTCGGGGTGCCGGATGGTGTGGTGCCCGGCACCTATGTCAGCTGGGGCCGCATGGAAGCGACGATCCGCGACCGCTATCCGGACTGGACCTTGCAGCGCATCACCCTGCCGCAGGGCAGCCGGTTTGCGGCCGAGGCGCGGATGATTGCGGCGCAGGGGCAGCCGCGGCTGGTCTATATCGATCCTTACCGCGCCATCGTCACAGGCGATGGCGGTCGCGACACTATCCAGTCCACGCTGCGCCAGCTGCACCGGCAGTTCCACCTGCCCAATGTCGGCGATGTGAATGTCGGCATCTATCTCAGCACGCCCTTCGCACTGATCCTTCTGTTCATGCTGGTGAGCGGCCTGGTGATCTATCCGCAGTTCTGGCGCGGCCTGTTCCGTTTGCGGCTGCGCCATGGCATCGGGCCGCTGCTCAACGATCTGCATCGCCTGGTGGCCGGATGGTCGCTATGGTTTCTGCTGGCGATTTCGCTGACCGGCATGTGGTATTTCGCCGAACGGCTGCTCTACGATCTCGGCACATCGCTGGAGCCGCCGGCGCCGAAAGCCACGCTGTCGGCAGCAGCGGCGCTGCCGCTCGACGAACTGACGGCGCTGACGCAGGCGGCATTTCCGGAACTGAGGATCGCTGCGGTGTATTTTCCGCGCCGCAACGGCGATGCGCTGCGTTTCGACGGCCAGGCCGGCAACCTGATGGTGCGCGATCGCGCCAACAAGGTGTATCTCGATCCGAAAACCGGCGCCGTGCTGGGCGTCGAACGCATCGCCGGCCAGGGCTTCTGGCCGCGGTGGCGCGCGACCGTCAATCCGCTGCATTTCGGCGATTTCGCCGGAATCTGGTCGCGGCTGGTCTGGTTTCTCTTCGGCGGCGGGCTGACCGCACTGGTCTTCAGCGGTGCCTGGATGTACTGGCGGGCCTTGCGCCAGCAGCGCGATCTCGCCCGGCGGCGGCGGGCACGCAGGCACGCCTCTGCGTGAGGCTTACAGAATATACTTGCTGAGGTCGCTGTTCTTCGCCAGATCGCCGACGCGCTGCTGCACATAGGCCGCATCGATGCTGATGGTCTGGCCGGAATGGTCGGCCGCCGCATAGCTGATCTCTTCCAGCACGCGTTCCAGGATCGTGTGCAGCCGGCGCGCGCCGATATTCTCCACGCCCTCGTTCACATCGGCGGCGATCTGCGCCAGCGCATCGATGGCGTCGTCGCTGAAATTCAGCGTCACCTGCTCGGTGCCCATCAGCGCGGTATACTGCTTCAGCAGGCTGGCCTCCGGTTCGGTCAGGATGCGCCTGAAATCCTCGCGCGTCAGGCCCTTCAGCTCGACGCGGATCGGCAGGCGGCCCTGCAGTTCCGGCAGCAAGTCGCTCGGCTTGGCCACCGAAAAGGCGCCCGAGGCGATGAACAGGATATGGTCGGTCTTCACCGCGCCATGCTTGGTGTTGACCACGGTGCCCTCGATCAGCGGCAGCAGGTCGCGCTGCACGCCCTCGCGCGACACGTCGCCGCCGCCGCGGTATTCGCTGCGGGCGCAGATCTTGTCGATCTCATCAATGAAGACGATGCCGTTCTGCTCCACCGCCTCGATGGCTTCCTTCACCAGATTGTCCTGGTCGACCAGCTTGTCGCTTTCCTCCTGGATCAGCGCCTTCATGGCGTCGACCACGGTGGTCTTGCGCGGCTTGCCGCGCATGCCGCCGAAGGCCTTGCCCAGCATGTCCTGCAGGTTGGCCATGCCCATCTGCGCGCCGGGCATACCGGGAATCTCGAACATCGGCATGCCGCCGCTGCCGGCATCTTTCAGCTCGATCTCGATCTCGCGCTTGTCGATCTCGCCCTCGCGCAGCATCTTGCGGAATTTCTGCCGCGTCTCGACGCTGGCCTTGTCGCCCACCAGGGCGTCGAGCAGGCGCTCTTCCGCCGCCAGTTCGGCGCGGGCGGACACTTCCTTGCGTTTGCGCTCGCGGATCATGGTCAGCGCACCGTCCAGCAGGTCGCGCACGATCTGCTCGACATCGCGGCCGACATAGCCCACCTCGGTGAACTTGGTGGCTTCCACCTTCAGGAATGGCGCATTGGCCAGCTTGGCGAGACGACGTGAAATCTCGGTCTTGCCCACGCCGGTCGGCCCGATCATCAGGATATTCTTCGGTAGCACTTCCTCGCGCAGGGCTTCGGGCAGCTGCTGGCGGCGCCAGCGGTTGCGCAGCGCAACGGCCACCGCCTTCTTGGCATCATGCTGGCCGACGATATAGCGATCGAGTTCGGAAACGATTTCGCGGGGCGAGAAGGAGGTCATGACAGTTTTTCGACAATGATGTTGCGGTTGGTGTAGACGCAGATATCGGCGGCGATCTCCAGGCTTCGGCGTGCAATCGCCTCGGCATCCATGTCGCTGCGGTCGACCAGCGCGCGCGCGGCGGCGAGCGCGTAATTGCCGCCCGAGCCGATACCGATCAGGCCGTCTTCGGGCTCCAGTACATCGCCGGTGCCGGTCAGCACCAGCGATACGGATTTGTCGGCCACCGCCATCATCGCTTCCAGGCGGCGCAGGTAACGGTCGGTGCGCCAGTCCTTGGCCAGCTCGACACAGGCACGCGCCAGCTGCCCGGGATAACGCTCAAGCTTGGCCTCCAGCCGCTCGAACAGCGTGAAGGCATCGGCGGTGGCGCCGGCGAAACCGGCCAGCACCGAGCCGTCGCCGATGCGGCGCACCTTGCGCGCATTCGACTTGATCACGGTCTGGCCCAGGCTGACCTGGCCGTCGCCGGCCAGCACGATATCGGTGCCCTTGCGGACGGCCAGAATGGTGGTGCCGTGCCAGGTCGGCACGCGGTCGTCATTGCTCTTGGGAAGAGAACCTCGGCATCGGAATGGCCTTTCATGTAGGAACACGGGTGCTGCACTGCAAGGCAACACGTTTGGCGATACCGGCGCGTGCTGTGACGGTCGCCACAACCGGCAGTCTATGCAACCTGCGGCCAAAGGCGAAGACCGGGCACGAAGGGTTGTGGACTATCCCCTCGACTCGTGACGGGGGCTACCTTAAAATTTGCCAGCCGGCCATGGCAGGCCCGGCTGGGGTATTGAATGAATTATCTGATCGACCCGCAAGGGCATTGGTGGCGTTGGCCATCGGCGACTTTGGCCGAGCGGCTTGGCCATGCCGATCCGGATTTCGATCTCGCCGGCTATGCCGTGCGAAACCTCGGTTATGTCTGGCTGATCGTCGAGGAGCAGGTCACGCTCATGCAGTTCCGCGCCGGCATGGTCAGCCCGGCGGCGGTCAGTTCGCTCAAACCCTATCTGCGCAAGGCGGTGGCGGCCAAGCCGGTGGCGCTGGTGTTTTACGCCAGCGGCTGGCTCGAGGAAGCCTTTATCAAGGCCGCGCCGCTGCTGGCGCGGCTGGACGAGCTGGCACCGCTGGCTGAGCCGCGCATGCGCGACCAGTTCATCGCGCTGTCGCATCAGCCGCGCGAATGGCTGTATCACGCGCATCAGCATCTCAGCAGCCTGTTCGAGCTGTGGCGTTTCGAAGGCGGCGTTTTTTCGAAGCCGGTGCAGCGCTATCTGGACAACAGCGGCCTGATCGAGCGTACCGTCTTCATCACGCCGCGCGATAACGAACTGTATGTGACGGCGAGCGGCAGCGGCTTCACCATCTACGACAGTTTTCAGATGAACCGCGTTGCCGGGCGCAGAATCTCCGACCAGCCGGATCGCGCCTATGGCAGTTGGGTGGAGGCGAGCTATCGCACCTGCTTCGACAGCGGCCGGCCGGCGATGGACGATGTCGATGCCATTATCGAAGAGCCCGATCACGATCCGCGGCGTCGCCGCTATCAGCGGATGATCCTGCCCTGGCAGCAGGCCGATGGCAGCCGCATGCTGACCGGCAGTTCGCTGCTGAACGCGCAGCTCGCCATTCCGCTGTCTGTCGATTCCAGCACGCCGGGCAGCAAGTAAGCCGACACGATGCCGCAGTCCTGGCCGGCCACTTCTTGGCCGGCTTCAGACTTTCACGCCGTCAGTTCAGCGAAGGACGGTTTTCGCCCTGCTCGCGCGGTAGGCTCGGTGCATCGGCGTCGCTCGGTGCGATCAGCGCCGGGAAGCGCTGCATGTCGGCCAGCAGTTCGCCGCGGTTCATCCAGATCAGGGCACCCTGATAGCGCATCCTGCCATCGGGCGCGCGCCATTCCAGCGCCGGTTCGACATTGCTGTAGCCATAGGCCTTGGCGACGCCTTTCTCGACCAGGATGAACTTCACGAAGCTGATCGTGTAATCGGTGTTCCATTTCGTCAGTGCGAGCGCGCGCGAGATGCGCGGCAGGATGGCCGGCAATCCGCGCTTGCGATAGTCGGGATGGATCCAGGTCGATCCGGAGAAGACGATGCGACCGCTCAGCTTTGCCGCACTCGGCGACGTGAAACTGCAGGTCTCGCCGGCTTCGCACATCTTGTCCGGATCGGCATAGAAGAAGCGGAAACTCGACACGCAGTCCGCCAGCGAACTGCCGGTCAGATCGTAGACGCGCGCCGCCTGGGTCGAAACCACATCGCCGGCTTCATTGCGTCCGATGATGCAGAAGCCGTTGCGCTCGTCGATCGCGTTGAACGCGTTGTTGAAGCTGGGCGCGAGACTGTCCCAGCTGTCTTTGTTGGCATTGTTGACGATCCGCAGATAATCGAAATCGGCATTCAGGCTGAGCGTGACGCCGCGATCCCGTGCAGCTTTGTCGGCGGTGAGGAAGAACTGGCCCAGTTCGGGTCGCGGGCCGTGCTGCAGGGTGATCTGATCCGGCAGGCGCCGGGTGGAAGTCGCAGCGATACGCGCATGATAGGTCATTGTTGCCTCCGTGGCTCATGGTTAACGGAGGCAGACTATACACCGCAGGTTAAAGAAGCCGACGGGACACTACTCTGTGGTTGTAGCTGTGGCGGCGCGATACCCGTAGCGCTGCGACTGCTGTGGCGCAGGCAAAAAAAAGCCGGACCCTGTGATGGGTCCGGCTTCCTGCAGTTCTGCGAAAGATGAGTTGCTATGCCTCGACGGCGGGCGTCGCGACTGCACTCTCTTCTTCTTCGGGCTTGCCGCTATAGGAGGCGGCGGCGGCCTTGATCAGCTGGAAGATGCGGTCGCGCACCATCGGATCGGTGATCTTGCCGAAATTGCGCACCAGTTCGAGCGCCTGGCGCCGCGAGACCGGGCTCTTGTCCTGCTCGATCTCCGAGACCACGGCGTGCTCGGGCCGTGCCGTCGGCTGCTGCTCGATGCCGGGCATGTCCTCGAAGAAGTAGGAGGGCGGCACGTTCAGGATCTGGGCGAACTGCTGCAGGCGGCTGGCGCCGATGCGGTTCAGGCCCTTCTCGTATTTCTGGATTTGCTGAAAGCTCAGGCTGACCGAGGCGCCGAGGCGCTCCTGGCTGAAACCGGCCAGGGTGCGGCACGCGCGCAGCCGGGCTCCCACATGGGCGTCGTATGGGTTCGGTTTACGCATCGACTTCTCCATCACAGGTATCGTCCTACAAGGAATTGATGTAGTGTTTTTACCATTAGTTGCCGGCCGCTGCTACCTGGTTGCAGACTGGTATTCCGGACTAATCTCCGCCCATTTCCTCGACTTACAGCTTTCCGATGCCGGCCAAATCCGCCTTGTGCGAGAATGGCTTATGGCGCAGGACAACCATTACGTCACGTCATGAATCCTGCATCTTTCAGGGCCTCGGCGAATTCTAAAATTTTGATAACCTTTGCTCCGGCGATGCAGCTTGACCGCTGCATCGGCAGTCACGAGGGTGGTGGCACGGGAAACGCCGGACAGGGCATCAAGGCCTGCCAAGACAGGTTGTCGCCATGCAGCGGAGTGAAGGAGTTTCCCGGTATGCGCTACCCCAGATGCATTTTCTCGCCGCCAGAGGGCCGTAAGCCCAGCGGTCACAGGAAGCGTCGCAGCGATTCACCCGCCGCCTGATCCCCGCCACCCGTCCTTAATTCCTGCCCGTCAGTGCCGGCCGCGCCGGTTTGCGTTTCATGGAGTCCGTCGATGGCCGTTTCCGAAGCTGTATCCGATCCCGCGTTTGAGCCCGGCATCGAGGATCGGGTCCTGCAGCAGCAAAGTCCGCGTCGCGTGCCGCCCCTGATCGCCTGGTTCGGCCGGCGCGGCATCCGCGCACGCATCGCCTTCGGCTTCGGCGTCGCATTGCTGCTGCTGGTGGTTGTTGCCTCAGCGGCGGTTTACGGCATCCAGAGCGGCCAGGCTGCCTTCGGCACCTACGACCGCATCGCCGGCAACAATCAGCAGCTGCAGCAGTTCGAACGCGACATGGTCGATCTGCGCCGCAATCTGCTGCTGTTCATCGAACGCGACGATCCGCGCGGCCTGCTGGCGACGCGCCGGCTGGAGCCGCAGATGACGGAAACTCTCGACAGCCTGATCCGGAATGTGCGGGATCCGCAGCGCCAGGCCATGCTGGCCGAAGCCGCACCGCTGCTGAAAAGCACCTTCGGCAAGCTGGCGCAGGCGATTGCCGCCCGCAATGCCCTGAAGGCCGTTAACGGCAACCAGCTCGATGTCTATGGCCCGCGCGCCCGCGACAGCCTGATCCAGCTGATCAAGGCAGCCAACAGGCGGCAGAATTTCATCGCCGCCACCGAAGCCGGCCTGGTGCTCGACGCCTTCTCGGAAATCCGCGTCGCGGCCACCCGCTTCATCGGCATGGGCGACATGGCCATGGCCAACGAGGCGCGCGGCAAGGTCGGCACCTTCGTCGACATGATCGAAGACCTCAAGATCATGCTGGAGGAAGAAGACCTGCGCAAACTGGCCGCGGAATCGGAAAACTTCGCCAAGCAGTATGAGGCCGGCATTCTCGCCGCCGCTGCGGCCGCCGGCGATATCAACCGTCTGGTCTATCAGGAGATGGAGCAGGACATCGCCCAGATCGTGGAGAAGCTGGATCAGGTGAAAACCAGCCAGGCCGCCACGCTGGCGCAACAGCGCGAGGAGGCGATCCGGGCCTTCGCCACCACTTTCATCACCGTGCTGGCGGTTTCGCTGGCCGCCCTGGCGGTTGGCATCGTCTTCGCCTGGCTGATCGGCCGCAATATTGCCAATCCGATCGCCGCGCTCACCGAGGCGATGGGCATACTGGCGAAAGGCGATTTCTCCGCCGCCGTGCCGGGGCTGCAGCGCGGCGACGAGATCGGCCGCATGGCCTCGGCCGTTGCCGTTTTCAAGCAGAATGGCACCGAGAATGAACAGCTGCGTACCGCCGTGGACCAGGAACGTCGCAGCGCCGAGCAGACGCGCAGCGAACAGGAAGCGCTGCTCGACCGGGCGGTCGGCGAAATCGTCGCTGCGGCAGTGGCCGGCGATCTCGGCCAGCGTATTGATACGGCGCCGCTCAGCGGCGTGGCGGTCAAGCTCGGCAGCGGCATCAATCGTCTGCTCGATACGATCGGCGGCGCCATCGGCGAGGTCGGCGGCGTGCTGGCGGGCCTTGCGGCCGGCGATCTCACCCACCGCGTGGCGGGCGATTACAGCGGTGTCTTCGCCAAACTGCAGCGCGATGTGAATCTGGCCGGCGAGACGCTGGCCGACACGATGCGGCAGATTGCACAGAGCGCCAGCACGGTGCGGGATGCGTCTGCGGAGATCTCGACGGGAAGCCAGGATCTGGCGCAGCGGACGGAGAGCCAGGCGGCGGCGCTGGAGCAGACGG
>NZ_JAOZVR010000040.1 GCF_025869515.1 Ferrovibrio sp. | reverse complement strand
CGCGGGTGCGGATTGGCGCAAATGCGCCGTCCGCATTGATCGCGGCGACGTTGAAGGCGTTGCGATCTTGATCCCGATTCCCTCAAGCAGTCGGGTTTGGATTGCGACCGGCCACACCGACATGAGACGCGGTATGCAGGGCCTGGCCTTGCAGGTTCAGGAAGGCCTCAAGCGCGATCCTCACGGCGGCGATCTCTTCATCTTCCGCGGCCGTCGCGGCGATCTGGCGAAGATCCTGTGGCATGACGGGATCGGATTATCACTTTACGCCAAGCGGCTCGGCCGCGGACGGTTCATCTGGCCTTCGGCATCGGACGGTGCCGTATCGATCTCGGCGGCGCAGATGGCCTATATGTTCGATCACCCATGTTGATGTCCCTCCTTGTTAGGCTGACAGATTCTTAGATCAAGTTGCGCAATGACGTGGTTTCGAAGGTCTCCGATGGCGTCAAGAACAGATGGTGTATTCGGGAAGAGATAGGCGCCGCTGGGCTGGCGATCAATCAGCAAACGCTTAGTTCGGATTTGTACATAGAGCCAGTTCACTGGAATCTCAAGCCTTCGGGCCAGTTCGGGCGGGCTGAGGAGTGAGCCATCGTGCTCCCATCGGCTGCGCTGGGCAGCTACCTTGATGGCAGCAGCACGACGGAGCCGCCCAATGGTGATAGGCAGCACCTTATCGACGCAACGGGGCGAGCGGTGGCCTTCTTGGGTAAGGATTGCGGCGATCTCGTCGTCTGGGACGCCGTCGCGAGCGAGCGTCAGCAGGCGTTCCCGCATCTCTGTGCCTCGCGTCAATCTGGTGACGGAGTTGACGGTCATCTTCACTTCGAGCTCCGTCACGGCACCTCCTCGCCAGACGATCCTAGAGCGATTTCCACTTGAGATGGGTCACTACCGGTATCCGGCATGTCGAAAGTAGTTCGCGCACTGCTCGGTACAAATGTTTTGATGAGCTTACCGATGAGCCTCATCAGCGTTGTCACGGTGCGAGCGGCGCCTTTGCGCAGCGCCGTTTTCAGTTTCGAGAATGCCATTTCGATCGGATTGAAGTCCGGCGAGTAGGCCGGCAGATAACGCACTTTGGCCCCGACCGCTTCGACCGCCTGGCGAACGCCGTCGATCTTGTGGGTGCGAAGGTTATCCATGAAGACGATATCGCCTTTGCGCAGCGTCGGCGCGAGCATCTGCTCAACATAAGCGAGGAACGATGGCCCATCCATCGCGCCATCCATGACATAAGGCGCGGTCAGGCCATTGATGCGTAGCGCGGCAATGAGCGTCAGCGTTTTCCAGTGGCCGTGCGGCACGCTCGCAACCAGACGCTCGCCACGTGGTGAGCGGCCGCGGTGCCGGACCATCTTGGTCGTAACCGCAGTCTCGTCGATGAAGACAAGGCGCCGTGCGGCAAGCCTGGATTGCTCTACCTTCAGTTCAGCACGCGCCGCAGCGACATCAGGACGATCCTGTTCGGCCGCGTGCAGAGTTTTTTTTGAACGTGATGTCATGGCGTTCGTAGAAGCGCCAGACCGATGTCGTGCCGGTTTTGAGCCGCTTCTCAGACTTGAGCCGCGCGCGAATCTCTTCGAGCGTCAAGTCCGGCTCCGCTACGACCAGATCAAGCAACCATTGGCGATGTGCCTCGAGCGGCGAGCGACTGTGGCCCGTGCCGGGCAATGCCGCTACGCTGCCCGTTGTCGTCCAGCGTTCGATCCAGCGAATTGCGGTCGAAGCGCCGAGACCGAGCAATCGCGCAGCTTCACGTCTGCTCTCGCCGTCTTCGACAAGCGCGACCGCCCGCGCCCTGAGGTCCTTCGAGTATCCCTTCGCCATCGCGCGACCTCGCTGTTGCTGTCAAAGCAACCCGAATCTGATTTGCGCTCCTTTGGGAACCCCTTACTGTTCCGATTCACATCAACCGAAAACCGCTCTAGCCAGGGCCAAGTCGCGCTCTCCGCGGTCGAGAACGACCTTTTCGATAAGACATCGCAACAACGCCTTGCGATGGGCATCCGAGATAGTCTCGTCGCCCCATATCTGCGGGAGGCGGCCGGTGAGGCTGATGACCTTGTCGTTTAGCTCCTTGCTTAGGGCCACTTGTGTGATGGCTTTGGGCGGCGTCTGTCGGGCAAGTGCCTCTTCGGCGGCGCGCACGTCGTTTAGCGCTGCTTCCCATCGGCGCTCGAGTTCCGAGGCGACCAACCGATTATCTGGATCAGCTCGGTTGAACTGCCGTTCGGTGAGCGCGGCCGTGTATCGCTTGCGCTCAAGCTCTCGTTCTGCACTGGAGCGTAACGCATTGTTCATCTGCTGCTGCGCCCGGCGGGAGCGCGACAAGGCATCGAGTTCGGCCGGCGCAAGTGCCGTTAGGAATGCGTCGCCAACGGCTGCATCGATATGGGCGGCGCGGATGTGTTGGCAAGTTGGCTGACCTTCCTGGGTACGCAGGTGATTGCATACATACTCGCCGCCGCCCTTGTAGCGAACGTACATCTTATGGCCACATCGTGCGCACCAGGCAATGCCGTGGAGCAGGAGCTCGCCATTGCGAGGCGCGCCGCGGGTTTTGATGCGCATGTATTCGGCTCGGTTATCTCTGATGACGGATCGGATTTTTTCATAAATTGGCCAGTCGATATAGGCTGGATATCGATCTTTAACGACGATCCGCCATTCCTCCATCGGCCGCGGAGCCTTTTGTGGCAGGGCACCCTCCCGCTTCGGCGGCCGGAAGCGGGTCCGTCCATAGACAAAGGCGCCCGCGTATGCCGGATTCTTCAAGATCGCCGCGACAGCAGCCAGCGTCGCGCGCGTCCAGCACAAATCGCCATACCGATCACGACGCGGCAGTTCCAGGTCCCGCTCGTTCAACGCTCGCATGACCTTGGCAACGCTGCGCAGCTGCAGGAATAACTGGAAGACGAGACCGAGCCGCCCTTGCACGGCCATGTCGGGATCCTTAACGACCAAGCCGCTCTGGTCTCGCATCAGCCCGATTGGCAGCATAACCGCAAGTTCGCCGCGTTCGGCTTTAGCAAGCAGGCCGGCGGTCAGCCGGCTGCGGATCGTATGTAGCTCAAGCTCGGAGATCGAACCCTTCAGCCCGAGAAGCAACCGCCCGTTGGGAGTGCCCGGATCATAGACACCATCGCGATCGGCGATCAGGCAGCCACGTAGACCGCAGATATCCAGCAGCGGATACCAGTCGGTGCAATTACGGGCCAAGCGGGTGACGTCGATCGACAGGATGAGTCCGACTTCACTTAGGCCAACGCGGCCAACGAGCTCCTTGAAGCCGTTACGTTGTGCTATAGACGCGCCGCTCAACCCGAGATCCGCATCAATCACGTCGATGGCCGCCTCACGCCATCCGAGTTCGCGGGCGCGCTGGCGAAGTGCGTATTGAAGGCGCAGACTCTCCTGATTGCTTACAACCTGGTGGGGCGTCGACTGCCGGATGTATACTACGGCTTTGCGCGCCAAGTGGCTTGATGTGACCAGCTCGGACTTCATGAGGGATCTCCGCCAAAATCGCGGCGACGTCTTCGACGATCTGGCGTCGGAGCGCGGGCGTCAGCGTCGACCAAAGATCGGCTGGATCCATGCTCATGTGCGTCGGGACAATCCGCTGTCGATAAAAGCTCGAGTAGAGCCTCCATACTCAGCTTAATCTGATTTGCTTCTTGGTCAAAATATTCGATTGCGGTCGCTTGAATCAGAAGACTGCTTCCTGCACGAAACTCAACTTCATACGAAGGGGGAGTGCCTCGGCCTCGCTGGCCGATCTTCCTGATCACTCGAAATGAGCGGCCGTACAAAGGATGGTGGGGGTCTCGAACTTCGACCACCTCCGGAAATGATTCGTCAGACTCACTATTGGGGACATTCCTCAATCCCCTCGCTGGAAGGGATCGACTGGCGAAATCCACAACTGACATGGCGGCCCAAGAGCGCCGGCTGAGCCAACAAAATATCGGGCAAAATATCGGATCATCGATTTTTTGGGCGCCACAAATCACAAAATTTGTGATTCTCTTGTCGCCATGGATGCTGATCGCGGCGCTCTTCCCGATGACATCAGAGCGCTGAAAGAGGCGTTGATCATCGAGCGCGCCAAGGCCCTCGATGTGACCGCGGAGCTGATGGTAGCGCGGGCCAAGGCGTCGGAAGACGTGGCGCTGATCGCCCAGCAGAAGTTGCGGATCGCGAAGCTGGAGCGGCAGGTCTACGGGCAACGATCGGAGCGATCAGTACGCCTGATCGATCAGTTGGCGCTTCAGTTCGAGGAGCTGGAAGCCAGCGCCACCGAAGACGAACTCGCGGCAGAGACGGCGGTCGCCAAGACAACGTCGGTGCGCGGATTTACGCGCAAGCGTGCCGAGCGCAACACCTTCCCCGATCACCTTCCCCGCGAGCGTTTGGTGATCGAGCCGCCGACGGCGTGTGAGTGCTGTGGCGGCAACCGCCTGCGCAAACTCGGCGAAGACGTGACGCGAACTTTGGAAACGCAGCCCCGGCGGTGGAAGGTCATCGAGACGGTGCGGGAGAAGTTCACCTGCCGCGACTGCGAAAAGATCACCCAAGCGCCGGCCCCGTTCCACGTCATCGCCAGGGGATGGGCGGGGCCGAGCCTGCTGGCCATGATCATGTTCGAGAAGTTCGGTCAGCATCAGCCGTTGAACCGCCAGGCCGAGCGTTATGCTCTGGAGGGTGTGCCGATCGCGCTGTCGACCATGGCCGACGCCGTGGGGTCGGTCTGCGCGGCGCTCGATCCTCTGCTTCGGCTTGTGGAGCGCCATGTCATGGCGGCAGAGCGATTGCACGGCGATGATACGACCGTGCCAGTTCTGGCCGAGGGAAAAACCGACACCGGGCGATGCTGGATTTACCTGCGCGATGACGCTCCGTTTGGCGGAGCCGGGCCGCCTGCGGCGATATTTTACTACTCACGTGATCGCAGGGGTGAGCATCCTCAGGGCCATCTGGCCGGCTATGCCGGGATCCTGCAAGCGGACGCTTATGACGGCTACAACAAGCTGTATCAGGCTGGGCGAAGTCCTGGGCCGATCTTGGAAGCGGCGTGTTGGGTGCACGCCAGGCGCCCGTTCTTCGCCATGGCTGACATCGAGGAGAACGCGCGACGCAAAGCCTCGGGCAAGAAGGAGATTGCGCTGTCGCCGATCGCGATTGAGGTCGTGCGCCGCATCGACGCGCTGTTCGAGATCGAGCGGTCGATCAACGGCAAGAGCGTCGAGAAACGCCTGGCCGTCCGACGGATGTTGAGCCGGCCGCTGGTCGACGATCTTCGTCTCTACATGCGCGCGCAGCTCGAGAAGCTCGCTCGTGGACATGATCTCGCCAAAGCGATCAACTACATGCTCAAGCGCTGGGCAGGCTTCACCCTGTTCCTTGAGGATGGCCGCGTTTGCTTGTCGAACAATGCCGCCGAACGAGGGTTGAGAGGAATTGCTCTTGGCCGAAAATCCTGGCTGTTCTGCGGATCCGACCGTGGCGGACAACGCGCGGCCGCCATGTACAGCCTCATCGTCACGGCCAAAATGAATCGCATCGATCCCCAGGCATGGCTTGCCGACGTCCTCGCCCGTATCGCAACCCATCCTGCCCATCGGTTGGATGAATTGTTGCCGTGGAATTGGACACCGCCAGCATCAACGACTTCTGCTCGGGCGGCCTGATCATGCATACCAACAAGGTCCACCACGTTACGACGATCAACCAGGTCGCCAAAAATCTCGGTGAAGACGAGGACTGGCTCTCCGACGTCGCCAACGAAATGGAAATCGAAGACGGCGTGATATGGGTCTACGGCGTCGGCGAGGACGGCGTGTTGGCCTTCACGGACTTTGGGATCGAGAACCTCATCGATCTCATCAAAATCCATAAAGAAGCCCCTTCGCTGCTCAAGCGCTGGGAAACCGGCAAATAGGACCCCTGCGGCCTATGCCGGATGGATACTATGCCGCAAACCAGAACATCGGCGCGCCAAGCGGGCAGCCATTCCGACATCCATGATGGTCTTTCTGGATGAGTCGTCAGGTCGGTCGAATTGGACATAGTGCGGCAAGGGATTCGCTCGCGCTGGCTTCCAAGGATTTGTCGCCAAGCGCCGGGTATTTGGCGGAACAGAAACTCAAATACGGCGTTCCAAATTCGTGACTACGATGGAGGAAAAATGAAAAGATTTCTCAGTCTCTCAGAGCAAGCACAAACAAATCAACGCAACTGTGCTAAACCCAGCGCCCGCAAGAAAAGTGGCCGCCGGACCGTAAGCCTCCCACAGCCCCCCAGCGAGGACACTCGCGACCAACATGGCAATACCTCCGGCGAAGTTGAACACGCCAAACGCAGTCCCACGCAGATCATCCGGTGCGGTATCGGCGATGAGGCTGGCGAACAATCCCTGCGTAAGCGCCATGTGAAGACCCCAGAACACGACGCCTGCCATGACGAGCGTGATGCTCGTGCCGAGCGCGAGGACGAGGTCCGCAACAATCAGGCAGACGATGCCTAGCGCGAGCAGTCCGGTTCGGCCGAACCGGTCGGACAACACACCGGCTGGATAGGCTGTTATCGCGTAGACGATGTTCATCACCACCATGATCACCGGTGCGAGCGTGGTGGGCAACCCAACGTTCTGCGAACGCAGGATCAGGAACGCCTCAGAAAACCGGGCAAGGGTCAGGATCATGGCGACGCCCACCACGGTCCAGAACGCCACCGACAGACGTTTGACATCCGCTAGGCGCAGCCGCGGCCTGACCTCGGCATCGTGCCTCACCGGCTCCCTGACGGCAAAGAGCATCACCGCCAGTGCGGCAAAGGCCGGGATCACCGCGATCCAGAACACGAGGCGGAAATTGTCGGAACTGAGCGACATCAGAATAATCGCGGCAAGCGGCCCAACGAAAGCCCCGACCGTATCGAGCGCCTGCCGCAGCCCGAAACTCGCGCCGCGCTGATCTGGCGATGCGATGTCGGCAATGAGCGCGTCCCGGGGCGCGTCGCGGATACCTTTTCCGATGCGATCGATGAAGCGCGCCGCGACCACCCAACCGAGTGATGCAGCCAAGGGGAAGACCGGCTTGGTGAAGGCGGCGAGACCGTAGCCCAGAGCCGTCAGCAATTTGCGCTTGCCGAGCCAGTCAGACAGCGCCCCGGAGAAAATCTTGGTGATGTTGGCCGTCGCTTCCGCGATTCCTTCGACGAAGCCAACGGCGAGTGTCGAGGCTCCGAGCACCGTTACAAGGTAGATCGGCAGCAATGCATGGATCATCTCGGACGAGATATCCATGAACATGCTGACGAAGCCGAGCGCCCAGATGCTGCGTGGAAGCTGGGTGCACGATTTCGAGGCAGCAGGAGGCGCATCTACCACAACCAGGTGCTCCAACGACATCTCATTGCGCGAGCCTTCACCCATTCCACGCTTTGGGAATTATTCGCCTAAAACGTATCATAACGATTTCATGGACCTCCGATTTATCGCTGTGTGATAAATCAAGTCCACAGTTCGGCAACGCCATTTAGATAAAGCATAACTGGTTGAGCTCGCTGCTATCCAACATATCAAAGCTAATCCATGAGTCGCACGATCGTCATCTTGACACATAACCTGTAGCAGGCAGCACGGGTCTCATTTGCGGTCGTTATCTCGCGACGTAGATGTCGACAAATCTATTTTAGGAAACGGCGGAATCGTCTGAGCGCGAGTATGAACAATGCGCCGCCAATCACGATGAGGACCAACAATTGCGGCCAGATGACATCAAGTCCGGCGCCGCGGAACAGGATGGCCTGCGCCATGATGGTGAAATGCGTATTGGGCGCTGCGAGCATGATGGTCTGAATGATTTCGGGCATGCTCTCGCGCGGCGTTACGCCGCCCGACAATGCCTGAAGCGGCAGCAGGATGAGTATGAGCAGGAGACCGAACTGCGGCATGGTGCCAGCCATCGTTGCCAGAAAAATGCCCATGCAGGTCGTCGCGAACAGCTGTAGCGCTGCCCCGACCATGAACAGCACGATCGAGCCTCTGATTGGAACTGCCAGCAATCCCTCAACGATGAATACTAAAGACAGACAGGATGCCACTAGAACCACCAGCCCCATCGACCAGATCTTGCTCGCCATAATTTCGAACGGGGTCACCGGCATGACGAGGAGATGTTCGATAGTGCCGTGCTCGCGCTCGCGGATGAGGGCGGCTCCGGTCAGGATGATCGACAACATGGTGATGGCGGTGATGACATTGTTGATGGCGCCGAACCAGCTTTTGTTGAGCGTCGGATTAAAGCGAGCCCGCAGTGTCAGGTCGACCGGCACCGTGGCTGCTGCGCGATAGCGCTTCAGGAACTCGCTGACCTCACTGGTGACGATGGACTGAATGTAGCCGCCGCCGCTGAAGGCCTGCGACATGCGGGTTGCGTCGATGTTGAGCTGAATAGTCGGTGATCTGCGGGCGAGAAGATCGCGCTGGAAGTCTGGCGGAATGTCCAACGCGAAAGTGTCTAGACCAGAGTCCATGCGGGTGTCCATCTCCCGCTGGGTGATGAGCCGAGGTATCGAGAAGTAGGGCGGATTGAATGCGGTGATGATGCGCGACGAGACCGGCGACTGGTCCTCGTCGACCACCGCGATGGCCGCCATGTTGAGCGTCTCGGGCATCGCTTTCGATGCAGTGTAGATCGAGAGCGTGAAGGAGTAGATGATAAGCACAAGCAGCATCGGATCGCGAATGAGTCCCCGCAATTCCTTGACGCCAAGCTGAATGATGTTGGCGGTGCGCATGCCTAGCCGGCCTGCTTCTTGAGGAGAACTGCGCCGAGGCTGAGGAGTATGGGAATGGTGATGAGCAGCGCGATGAACGCGCCCGACAGATCGACGAAATCGAGCCCTTTCGAGAAGGTACCGCGCGAAATGTTGACGAAATAGGTCGTCGGATAGATGCGTCCGATCAAGGCGCCGGCGCCCTGAAGCGACGATACCGGATCAATCAGGCCAGAGTACTGAATGGCGGGGATCATGGTAATAAGCGTCGTCCCGAAGAGCGCGGCGATTTGACTGCTCATGAAGGTCGAGATCACCAGACCCATGGCCGTCGTGATGATGATATAAAGGAATGCTCCACCAGTGAAGGTAAGGAAGCTTCCAGTGAACGGCACGCGAAAGGCGAAAATCGCGAAGGCCGCCAGCAGAAGAAAGTTCAGCATTCCAAGCGCCACATAGGGAATCTGCTTGCCGATGAGGAATTCCAGCCGCGTCACAGGGGTGGCGTAGAAATTGATGATCGATCCGAGTTCCTTCTCGCGAACCACGCTGAGTACAGCGAGCATAGATGGTATCAACAGCAGGAGGAGCGGAATCACCGCCGGAGCCATGGCTACCAGGCTCTTGACGTCGGGATTATAGCGGTAACGGAGTGCGATCTGGAAATTGGCGATCGTCGCGGCGTCGCCATATAGTTCCCGCGCTTTCTGCGTCAGCCAATTCGCATGCATCGCCTGCACATAACCTTGCACCGTCTCCGCTCGCATCGGCATCGCACCGTCGATCCACGCACCGATCTCGACATTGCGGCCGCGCGCCACGTCGCGCCCGAAGCCCGGCGGAATCTCGATCGCCAGGCTCAGTTCGCCGCTGCGCATGCGCTCGTCGAGATCGGCATAGTCGGTGATCGGAGCCTTCTCGTTGAAGTAGCGTGAGCCCGCGATCTGCAGGGTATAGTCGCGGCTGATGGTGGTGTCGTCGCGGTCGAGAACGGCGAAGGACAGGTTCTCGATGTCGATGTTAATGCCGTAGCCCATCACGAACATCAAGATGACGCTGCCAATGGTGGCGAGCGTGGCGCGGATCGGGTCGCGGCGCAGTTCGAGTGTCTCGCGCCTTGCATAGGCGAACATCCGCCGCGGGTCGAACCAGCGCCGCGTGCGTCGGGCGGTGCCGCCGTCCTGCGCGTCCAAGGGCGCCAATGCAGGCGCAGCCATCGGCTCTGCCGACGCCGGGCCTTCGGCGGCATCGATCGCGTCCTCCAGATAGGCGACGAAGGCATCTTCAAGGGTGGCGGC
Source organism: Ferrovibrio sp. (assembly GCF_025869515.1). Taxonomy (GTDB): domain Bacteria; phylum Pseudomonadota; class Alphaproteobacteria; order Ferrovibrionales; family Ferrovibrionaceae; genus Ferrovibrio. The sequence continues at coordinate 923 of NZ_JAOZVR010000040.1, read as the reverse complement.
TGAGCGCTTTTCGATAATTGCGGTTGGCGTGTCGCTGACGAGCACTTTTCCCGCATGCATGAGTGAGATGCGATCGCAGCGCTCAGCCTCATTCATGAAGTGCGTGGAGACGAAGATCGTGACGTTGTCCTTGCGTGAGAGGTCGGACAGGATCTGCCAGAATCCGTCGCGCGCCACGGGATCGACACCCGAAGTCGGCTCGTCGAGAATCAGCATGTCTGGAGAGTGGATCATGGCCACAGCGAGCGACAACCGCTGGCGGATGCCGAGCGGCAGGGCGTCCGGAAGCGCATCCATGATACTGGTGAGATCGAAGCGCTCCGCCATCTTCTCGATGCGGTCCGGGATGGTCTCGGGAGGCATGTTGAACAATCGCGCATGCAAGTCGAGATTTTGTCGTACTGTAAGTTCAGAATAGAGGGAGAAGGACTGCGACATGTATCCAACGCGTCGCCTGACAGCCATGTCGTTTGGGTCCACTTCGTGTCCGAACAATTTCGCTTTGCCTTCACTGGCCGGCAGCAGCCCAGTCAGCATCTTCATTGTCGTGGTCTTGCCGCAGCCGTTCGAGCCGAGAAAGCCGAAGATTTCGCCGCGCTCAATGCGGAAGCTGACGTCGTCGACCGCAGTGAAATCGTCGAACCGCATGGTGAGATGCTCGGCCTCGATGGCGACGTCACCATCGAGTTTTGCGGATCGATGCGGAATCACCACCTCCGAATAACCTCGGCGTTCTTCTTCGGGGAGCAGTGCGATGAAGGCGGCGTCGAGCGTGGCGGTGCCGGTCTGCCGCAGCAGGTCCGCCGGCGCGCCGGTGGCGAGCACGCGTCCGGCATTCATCACCACCAGCCAGTCAAAACCGGCTGCTTCTTCCATATAGGCGGTGGCGACAATAACGCCCATGCCCGCACGTCTGCTGCGGA
>NZ_JAOZVR010000039.1 GCF_025869515.1 Ferrovibrio sp. | reverse complement strand
CCGGTGCTGGTCCGCGCCCCCGGCGGGCGGGTGGACGGCCTGCTGTTCCGGCCGGCCCGGGCCGGCGATGCCCTCCGCCTGGCCGCCTATGAGGGGCCGGAATACCTGACCCGCGCCCTGCCGGTCTGCCGCAGCGGCAGGTCCGCCGCCCTGACTCGAACCGGGCCGGCCCGCGCCCGGGTGTTCCTCCCGGCCGGTTCCGGCCTGCCGGCCAGCTTCGACGACTGGCAGCTGCCGCGCTGGCAGCGCCGCGACAAAACCGCCTTCCTCCGTTCGCTGCAACATCAGGGCCCGATGCCATGCGCAAGCCGATAGACACCAGCCTGCAGCCCTACCCGGTCGAGATCCTGAGCCACGAGCGGGTCTACGACCGCCATCTCAAGGTCGACGAGCTGCTGCTGCGCCACGGCCTGTTCCGTGGCGGCATGACGCCAGTGATCAGCCGCGAGGTGGTGGGGCGCGGCGATGCCGTCTGCGTCGTGCCCTACGATCCGCAACGCGACGAGGTGGTGCTGGCTGAACAATTCCGCACCTCGGCGCTGCTGAATGGCGACCGCGCCTGGATGACCGAGGTGGTGGCCGGACTGATCGAAGAGGGTGAAAGTCTGGAAGACGTCGCGCGGCGCGAGATGAAGGAGGAAAGCGGCCTCGATCCGGTCGGCCCGCTGATCTTCATCAACACGATCTACGCCACCCCCGGCTTTTGCAGCGAGCGCTACCACCTGTTCTGCGCCCCGGTCGACGCCAGCAAGGCCGGCGGTGTACACGGCCTGGACGACGAGGCCGAGGACATCCGCGTCTACGCCCTGCCCTTTGCCGAGGCCTTTGCACGGTGGGAAGCTGGGGAAATCCCCAACCCGCCGGCCTCCTTCAGCCTGCTCTGGCTGGCGCTGCACCGCGAAAAGCTGCGCCGGGCCTGGGCCGATCCGCGCGGGTTGCGACCCTAACCCCCCCTCGGTATAGGATTACAGGCGGGAGGCGCTATATCGGCCCGACCTCCTACAGACCGAGAGCGTTATGGATATCCGCAAAGACTTTATCGACAGCATCGGCCGCACCCCGCTGATCCGTCTGCGCCGCGCCTCCGAGGCGACCGGCTGCGAAATATACGGCAAGGCCGAATTCATGAATCCGGGCGGTTCCGTAAAAGACCGCGCGGCGCTGTACATCGTGCAGGATGCGCTCGCGCGCGGCACGCTGCGCCAGGGCGGCACCATCGTCGAGGGTACCGCCGGCAATACCGGCATCGGCCTGGCGCTGGTGGGCAATGCGATGGGCTTCAGGACCGTGATCGTGATGCCGGAAACCCAGAGCCAGGAGAAGAAGGATTTCCTGCGCCTGTGCGGTGCCGACCTGCGGCTGGTGCCGGCCGTGCCCTACAAGGACCCGAACAACTACGTGAAATATTCCGGCCGCCTGGCCGAGGAGATGGCGAAGACCGAACCGAATGGCGCGATCTGGGCCAACCAGTTCGACAACGTCGCCAACCGCGAAGCGCATTACCGCACCACCGGCCCAGAGATCTGGGAACAGACCGGCGGCAAGGTGGATGGCTTCACCTGCGCGGTCGGCTCCGGCGGCACGCTGGCCGGCATCCTGCTGGCGCTGAAGGAGCGCAACCCGCAGGTGCAGGTGGCACTGGCCGATCCGATGGGCGCCGCGCTGTATCATTATTACAAGCACGGCGAACTGAAGGCCGAGGGCAGCTCGATCACCGAGGGCATCGGCCAGGGCCGCATCACCGCCAACCTGGAAGGCATCACGCCCGACGACGCCTTCCAGATCTCCGACGAGGAAGCCCTGCCGGTGGTGTTCGACCTGATCCAGCATGAAGGCCTGGTGCTGGGCGGCTCCAGCGGCATCAACATCGCCGCCGCGATCCGTCTGGCCAAGAAGATGGGGCCTGGACACACCATCGTCACCATCCTGTGCGACGGCGGCGCGCGCTATCAGAGCAAGATGTTCAATCCTGAATTCCTCAAATCGAAGAACCTGCCGGTTCCGCCCTGGATGATGTGAGTGCCATGACCAGCTTCCTGTTCCGCGACGATGCCTATCTGCAAGACTGCGACGCCGTGGTGACCGCCATCGACGAGCGCGGCTTCCAGACCGATGTCACCGTGTTTTACCCGACGGGCGGCGGCCAGCCTGGCGATCTCGGCCGCTTCGTGCTGGAGAGCGGCGAGACGGTGGAGATTTCCGACACGCGCAAGGGCGACGGGCCCGACGGCATCATCCATGTGCCGGCCGGTGGTTCGGCGGCGTTGAAGGTCGGCGCCAGGGGCAAGCTGCAGATCGACTGGGAACGACGCCATCGCCTGATGCGCATGCATACCTGCCTGCACCTGCTGTCGGTGCTGGTGCCCTTCCCCGTCACCGGCGGCCAGGTCAGCGACGGCAAGGGCCGCCTCGATTTCGACATGGCCGACAGTATCCCGGACAAGGACACGCTCACCGCGAAGCTGAACGCGCTGATTGCCGCCGACCATGCAGTCACCGCGCGCTGGATCACCGACGAGGAGCTGCTGTCGAGCCCCGACCTGGTCAAGACCATGGCGGTGAAGCCGCCGATGGGGCTGGGCCGCGTGCGCCTGATCGAGATTGCCGGACTGGACAAGCCGCTCGACCTGCAGGCCTGCGGCGGCACCCATGTGAAGCAGACCGGCGAGATCGGCCCGGTCGCGGTCGTCAAGATCGAGAACAAGGGCAAGCAGAACCGCCGCGTGAATATAGCCTTCGCGGCCTGATAAAGTCTGAGGGAGTCAGCAGATGTCGTCGTATGTGAATCCGGATGCGCTGGTATCGACCGAGTGGCTGGCAGAGCATCTGAAGGCGCCTGACCTGCGGATCGTCGATGCCTCCTGGTATCTGCCGACCATGAGCCGCAACGGCAAGCAGGAATATGCCGATGCGCATATCCCCGGCGCAGTGTATTTCGATATCGACGAGATCGCCGATACCGATGTGCCGCTGCCGCATATGCTGCCCAGCCCGGAGAAATTCGCCGCCCGCATGCGGCGGCTGGGCATCGGCGACGGCAACCGCATCGTGGTCTATGACGGTTCGGACGTGCATCTGTCGGCACCGCGCGCCTGGTGGATGTTCCGCGTTTTCGGCCATAACGATGTCGCCGTGCTGAACGGCGGTTTCAAGAAATGGAAGGCGGAAGGCCGTCCGGTGGAAGACCTGCCGCCGTTGCCGCGCGAGCGCCATTTCACCGCGCGTCGCAACGACCTGCTGGTGCGCGACATCGAACAGGTGCGCGGCAATATGAGCAATCCGCGCGAACAGGTGGTGGATGCGCGCAGCAAGGGGCGCTTCGACGGCACCGAGCCGGAACCGCGTATCGGCCTGCGCGGCGGGCATATTCCGGGCTCGCTGAACGTGCCCTCCTCGCTGATGACCGATCCGCAGACCGGCCTGTTCCAGTCGGCCGATGTTTTGCAGGATATCTTCACCAAAGCCGGCATCGACCTGAACAAGCCGGTGGTGAATACCTGCGGCTCCGGTGTTTCAGCCTGCATCCTGACGCTCGGCATGCATCTGCTCGGCCATCGCCAGGTCGCGGTCTATGACGGTTCCTGGACCGAGTGGGGCGGCCGCGCCGACCTGCCGGCGGACGTCGCCTGAGGCGAACGCCGCTTGGCCGAGGCACGCGACAATCGTAACGACGACAGGGTCGCCTCCGCGATCTTCCGGCTGCCGCCGGCCGAGCTGCTGGATGACGGGCGCTACAATGTCACGGTCGTTTATCTCGAGATGACCAAGGCGCCGCCGGAAACGGCCAACCTGCCGCCGCTGGTGCCCAAGCTGGCCCTGCTGCGGCTGGACAAGCCGACCACCGGTTTCTACCGCTATCTCTACGATACCGTGGGCCGGCCCTGGCACTGGGTCGACCGCCATCGCATGAGCGATCTGGCACTGGGCAACATCATCAACGATCCGCTGGTGGAAATCTGGGTGCCCTATATCGGCGGCGTGCCGGCCGGCTATATCGAACTCGACCGCCGCAGCGTCGATGCCGACGAACGCAAGACCGCCAACATTGCCTATTTCGGCCTGACACCCGAATTCTTCGGCCGTGGGGTCGGCCCCTGGCTGCTGCGTGCCGGCATCCGGCAGGCCTATACCTACGGGATCGACCGGCTGACCGTGAACACCTGCAACCTCGATCATCCGGCCGCCCTGCCGCTGTATCAGAAATTCGGCTTCCGACCCTACCAGACACGCGAGGCGCTGTTCGATCCGCGGCGCTGAGGCTTAAGCCTTGTGCTTCTCGTAATGCCGTCGCGCCTTGGCGCGGTTGCCGCAGCTTTCCATCGAACACCAGCGGCGGCGTTTGTTCGGGCTGGTGTCGTGGAACAGCCAGCCGCAATCGGGGCCGGCGCAACAGCGGATGCTGTTCGGCGCCGCCGTCACCAGCAGATCGGCGCCCAGTCGCGCGATGGCGCCGAGCGGCGAGCCCGGTTCCAGCCCCTCGCCGTGCGCCTTCCAGCCCAGCCGCGCGCCATTCACGGCGGCGAGAACCCGGCCTTCGGGATAGCGCAGCAGGGTGCGGTTCAGGGTTTCGAGATCGGCGGGTTTGGCGGTCCTGCCCTGGCGCGCCGCCTGGGCCAGCCGATACAGCGCCTCGCGCAGGCCGACCGCCTCCGTCAGCACGGCAGTCGCCTGTGCCGCCTTGCCGGCGGCCAGGCGTTCCAGTTCGGCCAATGTGGGCGCGCCGATGATGCCGAGGCGGCGGCACCAAGCCAGCAGGGCACCATAGGAGACCAGCATGTCCTCCGGTCCGCCTTCGGCCGCAGGACGGTCGCGCCAGTCCAGCGTATTGACGAAATCGAGCGCCGGATGGCCGCCATGCAGGCCGTAATCGAGGATGCGGAGAGGCTCTGCCATATAACCATCATACCGGTTGACTGGCCGGGCGCCAATCCCTAGTTTCCGCCCCATGGATTCGCTGCCCGACAAGCCCGAACCGGCCAGTTTCACCCGCGAAGGGGTCTGGCACGGCATGAAGCTGACCACGCCTTACAGCCTGAGCGCCCTGCCCTTTGGCATCGCCTTCGGGGCCGCGGCGCTGGGCACCACCCTGTCGCCCGGCGAAGCCATCCTGATGAGTGCGATCACCTTTGCCGGCAGCGCGCAGTTCGCCGTGCTCGGCCTGTGGGGCGTGCCGCTGCCGGTCGCCGCCATCGTGCTGACCAGTTTCCTGGTCAATGCCCGCCATATCGTGATGGGCGCCGCGCTGTATCCCTATATCGGCAACCTGCCGCGCCGCTGGGTGTTTCCGGTTGCCGCCGGCATGACCGATGCCGGCTGGGCGATCACGCTGCAGGCGATGATGAACGGCCGCCGCGATCTCGGCATTCTGCTCGGCACCGTGATCATGCAATGGCCGGTCTGGGTCAGCGGCACTGCTTTGGGCGCACTCGCCAGCAGCGGCGGCCTGGATGTGAAGCGCTGGGGACTGGACGTGCTGATCGCCGGCGTCTTTGCCACCTCGGTGGTCGGGCTGTATCGCGGCCGCAGCGACATCCTGCCATGGATCGCCGCCGTGGCCGGCACGGTGGCCGCCCTGCTCTGGCTGCCCGGCAACTGGTATATCCTGATCGGTGGCCTCTGCGCCGGACTGGCCGGGCTGTGGAGCAGCCGCGATGAGTAGCTTTGTCGCCTTCGACAGCATTGCCGTCATCGCCATCGCCGGCATGGCGCTCGCCACGCTGCTGACGCGCGTCGGCGGCTTCTGGCTGATGAGCTATGTCACCCTGTCGCCGCGGCTGGAACGCTTCCTGCGCCACACCGCCGGCGGCGTGCTGGTCGCCATCGTGGTGGCCGCCGCGATGAAGGGCGATCCCGCCATGTGGGCTGGCCTCGCCGCCGCGATTGCCGTGATGCTGCTGCTGCGCAAGTCGATGACCGCCATCCTGATCGGCATGGCGCTCGCCATCGGCATCCGGTTCCTGATCGCACCCTGATCGGTTCAGTTGCTGGCGATCAGGTTCACCGTCAGCGCAATCACCATGGTATTGAAGAAGAACGACACCACGCTGTGCACCAGCGTCAGCCGCCGCATGCCGCGCGACAGGGTGCTGACATCGGAGACCTGGCAGGTCATGCCGATGACGAAGGCATAGTAGAAGAAATCGGAATAATTCGGGTCGCGATCGCCGGGAAAATCCAGCCCGCCACGATGCTGCTGCTTTCCGTCAGCCGGATCGCCGTAATAGAGATGCGCGTAATGCAGCGCCAACACAGTGTGGATCAGCAACCAGGCGCAGATCATGCCGACGCCGCCCAAGGTTAACCGCAGGATTTTCAGACCTTCGGATGGCGCGCTCTTGCCCAGGATCATCATGGTCAGCGCCAGCAGCGTGATGGCGCTGGCGACGATCACCAGAGCGGAGACCACCCAGGCACTGCCGTCGAGATCGCGTGCCCGCTTGCGCAGCAACATGATCGGAACATCGCTGACCGCATATCCGGTCCAGATCAGGAATAACACGACGCCGGTGATCCAGGCCGCCCCGGCATGCACTTCCGGATCGCTCGGCTCGAACGGCCAGAGGAAAATGGCCGTTCCCACTGCCAGGCAGGCCAGCAGGCGCCAGCCTGCCGGCACATGATGCAGATATCCAAGCAGCCGCTTCATCGCCTGTCTCGCTCCACCATGATCCGCCCATGTGCTGCGACGAGTGACAACGATGCCCGGCCATCCCGGTTCCGCTCCGCTGTCAGCGCGCGCCGGTTATCGTGCAATCGGCTGCGCCGGCTCGCCGGGCTGCGACTGCCAGTCCAGCACCTGCCAGGCGCCGCCGACCTGGCGCAGGCGATAACGCGTCGGCGGCGCCGGCGTGGTGGTGCAATCCGGCTCGCCGCGCTGCAGGCCGCAATGGCGGCCGGCAACCGCGATCACGGCCTCGCCCGCCGCAGACTGCTCTGCCGCAGCGATACGATAGCTCCACCAGTAGCGCGAGCTGGCCAGCGACGACAGCATGCCGGCGGCGCCTTCGCCGGCCGTCCAGACCACGCGGCAAAGCTCGGGGTCACGGCGGGCGAAACAGGCCAGCAGGGTTTCAACGGCGCAGAGCGGGGTTTCCGGCCGGCCGATGCAGCGGCTGTCGCTGCGCCCGGCCGGACCGATCAGACGATACTGGCCGGCGGGATCGACAGCTGGAAGCTGGGCCGAAGCCGGGGCTGCAAGGACAATAAACAGAAGAACGGCGACCGTGCGGCGCATGACGCTCCTCCCCATTCGTTATGGGGAGGAGCCTAGCACGGTTTTCGGCTTTTTTAGTGCAGGATCTGGCTGAGGAACAGCTGGGTGCGCTCGTTCTGCGGGTTAGAGAAGAACTCGTTCGGCGTGTTCTGCTCGATGATCTCGCCGCGATCCATGAAGATCACGCGATCGGCCACCTTGCGGGCGAAACCCATTTCATGGGTGACGCAGATCATGGTCATGCCGCCCTCTTCGGCCAGGCCGACCATGACATCCAGCACTTCCTTGACCATTTCCGGATCGAGCGCCGAAGTCGGCTCATCGAACAGCATGATCTTCGGGTTCATGCACAGCGAGCGCGCGATGGCGACGCGCTGCTGCTGGCCACCCGAGAGCTGGCCGGGATACTTGCTGGCCTGTTCCGGAATGCGCACGCGATTGAGATATTTCATCGCGGTCGCCTCGGCCTCGGCCTTGGGCTTTTTCAGCACCCAGATCGGACCAAGGGTGAGGTTTTCCAGCACGGTGAGATGCGGGAACAGGTTGAAATGCTGGAATACCATGCCGACTTCGCGGCGGATGGCGTCGATATTCTTCAGGTCGTTGGTCAGCTCGGTGCCATCGACGATGATATGGCCCTTCTGATGCTCCTCCAGCCGGTTGATGCAGCGGATCATCGTCGACTTGCCCGAACCCGAGGGGCCGCAGACGACGATGCGTTCGCCTTTCTTGACGGTGAGGTTGATGTTCCGCAACACGTGGAATTCGCCATACCACTTGTTGACAGTCTGCAGTTCGATGATCGGCGCAACCATGCTCATGGCCCCCTTAGCGCTTATGTCCGGTTGCCAGACGCTTTTCGAGATTCTGGCTGTATTTCGACATGGAGTAGCAGAAGACGAAGTAGATCATCGAGACGAAGATATAGGCCTCGATGGAAAAGCCGCGCCAGGCCGGATCGGTCAGCGCCACCTTGGTGGACTGCATCAGGTCGTAGATGCCGATGATCACCACCAGCGAGGTGTCCTTGAACACCGCGATGAACAGGCTGACCAGCGGCGGGATCACGATCTTGAGCGCCTGCGGCAGGATGATGAATCCCATCTTGTGACCGTAGGACAGGCCAAGGGAATCGGCCCCCTCATACTGGCCCTTGGGGATCGCCTGCAGACCGCCGCGCACCACTTCCGCCAGATAGGCGGCGGCGAACAGGATGATGGCGATCTGCGCGCGCAGCAGCTTGTCGATGCTGAAGCCTTCCGGCAGGAACAGCGGCAGCATCACCGACGACATGAAAAGCATGCTGATCAGCGGCACGCCGCGGATCAGTTCGATGTAGAGCACGCAGAGCGTCTTGATCGCCGGCATTTTCGATCGCCGCCCGAGCGCCAGGGCGACGCCGAAGGGGAAAGCGATGGCGATACCGAAAGTGGACAGGATCAGCGTGAGCGGCAGGCCGCCCCAGAGCGTATCCTCGACATAGCGCAGGCCCAGGACGCCACCCCACATGAGGACCGACACCGCAATCAGCCCGCCAACCCAGATGGGCAGCAGGATGACGGTCCAGAAGCGCGGGATCGTGCTGACGACGATCATCGCGATCAGGATGACGGTGGCGATCAGCGGACGCCACTGTTCATCATAAGGATACAGGCCGAACAGCATGAGGCGGTATTTCACGCCGATGAAGGCCCAGCAGGCTCCGCCGCCGGCGCGGCATTCCTGTGAGGTCGCGGCCGTGAAATTGGCCTTGATCAGGGCCCACTCGATAAACGGCGGCAGCGACATCAGGATCAGCCAGACCGACAGGATGGTCAGAATGGCATTGAGCGGAGAGGAGAACAGACGCTCCCGCACCCAGGCGATCGGCCCGGTGGTGGAGGTCGGCGGCGGCAGGGATTCGGTCGCTGTCGTCATCTTACCGCTCCACCAGCGCAATATGCTTGTTGTACCAGTTCATGAAGAACGAGATCGACAGGCTGATGGCCAGATAGACCGCCATGATGATCATGATGCCTTCGATGGCCTGGCCGGTCTGGTTCAGCGTCGTATTGGCAATCGAGACGATGTCGGGATAGCCGATCGCCACCGCCAGCGAGCTGTTCTTGGTCAGGTTCAGATACTGGCTGGTCATCGGCGGAATGATGACGCGCAAAGACTGCGGCAGCACGATCAGCCGCAGGGTCTGGCTGCGGGTCAGGCCGAGCGCGCTGGCGGCCTCCCACTGGCCGTAATTCACGGCCTGAATGCCTGAGCGCACCACCTCGGCGATGAAACCTGCCGTGTAGAGCACCAGGCCGAACAGGAGCGCGGCGAATTCCGGCGTCAGCGTGGCGCCGCCGACAAAATTGAAGCCCTGCAGCTTCGGCACATCGAGTTCCAGCGGCGCGCCGCCGATCAGCCAGCCCAGAACCGGCATGCCGACCAGCAATGCCAGACCGGCGCGGTAAACCGGGAAGGCCTTGCCGGTGGCGTCCTGACGTTTCTTGGCCAGATTGACCATGATACCGATCAGCACGAAGGCGAGCAGGAAACCGATGGCAGCCAGATCGAACGCGCCATGGTCGGTCGGCGCCGGCACCTTGATGCCGCGGTTGGACATGAACACGCCGGGCATGATGGTGATCGCCGAGCGCGGACCAGGCAGCGTCTCGGTGATGAGCGCATACCAGAAGAACAGCTGCAGCAGCAGCGGCACGTTGCGGATCACCTCGACGTAGATCATCGACAGCTTGGCGATCAGCCAGTTCTTCGACAACCGGGCGATACCGACGACCGTGCCGATGATAGTAGCCAGGATAATGCCGATCACCGCGACGCGGATGGTGTTCAGCAGGCCGACCAGAATGGCGCGGGCATAGGTGTTTTCGGGACCGAAGGCGATCGGCGATTCACCGATGGCGAAGCCTGATTCGCGGCCGAGGAAATCGAAGCCGGTGGAAATGTTGCGGATCGAAAGATTATGCAGCGTGTTTGAAATCAGAAACCACGCGACCATAACCACGATGGAAACGGCAACGACCTGGTAAACCACGGAACGAACGTCGGGATCGTTCCAGCTCAGTCGCCGCGGCGGCGCGGATTGCGCGCCTTTACTTTGATGGTCTGCCATGTGCCCCCCATGGCTTAGAGAAACTGAATACGTAAAGCGATGGGCCGGCGGCGCCCTGTACGCCGCCGGCCCCGCTTATGCCTTAACGGATCGGCCAGGCGTAAAGCGCGCCGCCCTTCGACCACATCTGGTTCACGCCACGGGCCAGCTTGAGCGGGCTGCCCATGCCGACATTACGCTCGAAGCTTTCGCCGTAATTGCCGACCTGCTTGATGATGTTGTAGGCCCACTTCTCGTCGAGACCGAGCGCCTTGCCGCCGCCCGGGGTGACACCCAGGATGCGCTTGATGTTCGGATTCTCGCTCTTCAGCATCTCGTCGACATTCTTCGAGGTGATGCCGTATTCCTCGGCCTCGATCATGGCGTTGAGCGCCCAGCGCACCACGACCAGCCACTGGTCATCGCCCTGGCGAACCATCGGGCCCAGCGGCTCCTTGGAGATGATCTCCGGCAGGATCAGGTGATCGTCGGCATTCTGCAGCTGGGTCGCGCGGGTGGCGGCCAGGCCGGAGGCATCCGTGGTGTAGACGTCGCAGCGGCCGGAGGCATAGGCCGCGACGACTTCATCCAGCTTCTCGATGACGACCGGCTTGAAGGTCATTTTCTCCGAGCGGAAATAGTCGGCGAGATTCAGCTCGGTGGTGGTGCCCGGCTGCACGCAGACCGTGGCGCCGTTCAGCTCCTTGGCGCTTTTCACGCC
>NZ_JAOZVR010000038.1 GCF_025869515.1 Ferrovibrio sp. | reverse complement strand
GGTCATTCTAGACCGCACACCGATGGGTCGCTGGGGCACGCCGGCCGATGTTGCCAGGGCGGTGCTGTTTCTGGCATCCGACCAGGCCGATTTCATCACCGGCGTTATCCTGCCGGTCGATGGCGGCTATGCCGTAATGTGAGGAGTCATGTGATGACCGATACCGGCCGTATGCCCTACCAGTTGCCGTTTCCGCCGGAAGCGGCTAACGAAATCGTCATTCCGTCCCCCATTCCGGAGGATGAACGCGTCTGGGTTCCGCAAGCGGATGGCGTGTGGTTCCGGCCGCTCTGCCTGAACACGCGCCAGGGCTACTGGGTCAATCTGCTGCGTGTGCGGCGTGCCGGCGTCCTGAGTCGCCATCGCCATCCCGGCCCGGTGCATGGCCATGTCCTGCGCGGGCGCTGGCATTATCTGGAGCATGACTGGGTGGCGACCGCGGGATCCTACGTCTTCGAGCCCCCGGGCGAGACCCACACCCTGGTGGTGCCTGAGGACTGTCAGGAAATGATCACGCTGTTCCACATCACCGGCGCGATGATCTATGTCGATCCCTGGGGCAAGGTGACCGGCTACGAAGATGTGTTCAGCAAGATCGAGATGTGCCGCAAGCACTACGACTCGTGCGGTCTGGGTGGCGCTTTCCTGGATCAGTTTATCCGATAGGCCGGTTTTATCCGCCAGGTCGGTCAGCCGCGCAGCAGCTGTGCGGGTTCGCGGCGCACGGTCTGCCGGCCATGCTTGAACACCATCACGGGTTCGGCCAGTTCGGCCAGCGCATCGCTGCGGCTGAGGCTGTCGAGCACGACAAGGTCGGCCGGGTTGCCGACCGCGATGCCGTAATCGGTCAGCTTCATCAGTTTGGCCGGCAGATGCGTGACGAGGTCGATGCAGCCGCCGAAATCACCCGGTCCCACCTGGGCCACGTTGGCATAGAAGTTCGCCATGCGCAGCAGCGAGGCATCGCCGAACGGCGTGAACGGATTCAGCACGTTGTTGGTGGCGATCGAGCAGGTTACGCCCTGCTGCACCAGACGATGCGCCGCCGTCAGGCCGCGCGGTACGTTGTGCGTGATATCGCGTCCGGTAAGGTACAGATCGGTGGATGGCAGCACGGTGAGCGCCACGCCGCTTTCGGCCAGCAGGCTTGCGGCGGAGGCGAACTGCTCGGGCGGCAGGGCCGACAGCTTGGTGACATGGCCGATGGCGACGCGGTTCTGATAGCCGTGCCCGCGCGTCTGGCGGCAGATGTCATCGAGATGGCGCCAGGACGGATCGAGATCGAAATCGAGATGGAAATCGAGATCGACATCGAAATCGCCCGCGATGGCGAAGAGCCGCGCGATCTGTGTCTGGGGATCGCTGTCGGTATAGGGGCAGCCGCCGAGCAGGTCGGCGCCGGCCTTCAGCGCGGCGACCAGCAGTTCCTCCGTACCGGGGTCGTTGGTCAGGCCTTCCTGCGGGAACACGCAGATCTGCAGCTCGACTGCCCAGGCATAATCGCGTTTCAGCGCGCGGATGGCCTCGAAGCTGCGCAGCCCTGCGCGCGGATCGACCTCGACATGGGTGCGCATCCGCGTCGTGCCCTTGACGATGGCTTTTTCCAGCACGCGGGCGCCGCGCGCATAGACATCCTCCACCGTGAAATCGCGCTTCAGCGCGGAGACGGCGCGGATCGCATCGCTGAGGCTGCCATGATCATGGCAGCAGCGGCCGAGCAGGCAGGCCTTGTCCAGATGCACATGGGTATCGACGAAGCCGGGCAGCACGGCCCGGCCGCCGGCATCCAGCACCGGTCCGGCCGCGTCGGGCAGGGAGCCCAGGCTGGCGATACGGCCCTGGCGGATACCGATATCCGTGGGCGCGGCATCGTCGGCCAGCCGGGCTTGGCGCAGGACCAGATCGAAGGGAGCGTCGTGAGACATGCCGGTTTTCAGTCCGCCGTTTCCAGCTTGCGTGCAAAAGAAGTATGCTTATAGTTATCATACTGTATGCACTTTGTAGGCGGCGGGACGGCTGGATGCAAGACCCGTCATTCGGACAGGAGCCGGACTGTGACTTCCATCGCCCAATGCCAACCCGCGACGGTTACCGCGCCTGACACTGTCTTCGATGCCGAGATCGTGCGGGCCTATCTGGAGGCCTCGATGGCGCCGGATCCGGATCTTGCCGCCACCTATATGCAGCCCGGCACCAGGATCGTCTTCACCGGCGGCCGTGTCTTCGACCATCCGCGCGGGCCGACCGGCTTCAATGCCGGCCGCTATCGCTGGGTGAAAAAGCGCATGGATCGGTTCGATGTCTGTCCGGGCGAGGACGAGACGGTCGTCTACAGTATCGGCACGCTCTACGGCGAATGGCCAGACGGCACCGCCTTCGAAGGCAACCGGTATGTCGACCGCTTCGTGGTGCGCAACGGCAAGATCGTCGCCATGGATGTGTGGAACGACAGCGCCGAGCGGATTCTCACCCGTCACGGCATCACGGCCTGAATTCCTCAGGCGGCAGCGCTGCGCTTTGGCTTGTGCGGTGCCGCCTCGCCGTCATCGGCATAGGGTGCCAGGATATCGACGAGATCCCTGGTGCGTGGCTTGGTCGGCGCCACCAGTGCACGATTGGCAACGGAATCCAGATGGTGATGCATCATCGTCATCACGTCTTCGGTCCTGCCTTTGGCCAGTGCATCGATGATCGCGCGATGCTCGGTGATGCCGCAGTCCGATGAATGCGGCCGACTGAAAGTCGACAGCGTCAGACAGCAGCGATAGGCGACCTCGCTGACATAACGGATCAGGATCGGACTGTTGGTCATCTGCGCCAGCAGGATATGAAATTCGGTCGCCAGCCGGATTGAAACGGCATCCGGGCCATTGCGCGCGGCATCTTCCTGGTCGACATGCGCCTGCAATTCTGCCAGCTGCGCCTTGCTTAGCTGCCCGGCCAGCTGCCGCACCACCAGGCGTTCCAGCTCCATGCGCACATCGAAAGTGTTGCGCGCTTCCTGCCAGCTCGGTGTTTCCACCACCGCGATGCGGTTGCGGCGCAGCTCGACCAGGCCTTCCGCCGCGAGTTGGCCGAGTGCCTGGCGCGCGATGGTGCGGCTGACACCGAAGCGTTCGCCCAGCGCGTCTTCCGGCAGCTTGGTGCCGGGTTCCAGCGCCTGTTCGATAATGGCGCGACGCAGGGCACGGCAGATGGTGCCGACCTTGTCGCTTGCCGGTTCACGCTGCCTTTTGGCACTGTTCATGGCCACATCGCTCTGAATCCACTGATCTGTGCCGGCCTATTATGTATGCACTTTAAAAGGCAGGGTGCATAACAAAACGCCGCATAATCGTACTGAAAACCATACTGCCGGTATGGAAAAGGGTCAATACGGGGCCGGAAAGGCTGGCATCGGGATTGCATACACTTTCCTTGATGAACAGCATGCAGACCCTTGGTCAGGCCGCGCAGCCTTCCGTCATCCTGGCGGACGAGCCGTTGCGCGCCATCGAGCTCTCCGCCGCCACCGTCACCTTCGGTCGCGGCGACAAGGCGGTGCCGGCCCTGTCGGAAACGTCGCTGCGCATCGCCGATGGTGAATTCGTCGCCCTGGTCGGTCCGTCGGGTTGCGGCAAGTCCACCATCCTCAGGCTGGTCAGCGGCCTGGTGCAGCCGACCCGCGGCGTGGTGATCGTCGGCGGTCGCGAAGTGGCGGCCAAGGCGCTGCGTATCGGCATGGCCTTCCAGAATCCCACCCTGCTGCCCTGGCTGACGATCGAGCAGAACGTCATGCTGCCGCTCAGGATCGTGCAGCCCTTCCGCGCGCGCTATCGCCGCGAACGCCGCACCACCTTCCGCGACAAGGCCCATGCCCTGCTGGGCCAGGTCGGCCTGAAGGGGTTCGCGTCCCGTTATCCCTGGCAGCTGTCGGGCGGCATGCTCCAGCGCGCCAATCTGTGCCGCGCCCTGATCCACGAGCCACGCATGCTGCTGCTGGATGAGCCTTTCGGTGCGCTCGACCAGTTCACCCGCGAGGAATTGTGGTCGATCCTGCAGGATCTCTGGCTCGCACATAAGCCGACCGTACTGCTGGTCACGCATGACCTGCGCGAAGCCGGTTTCCTGGCCGGCCGTATCTGCGTGATGAGTGCGCGGCCCGGTCGCATCATCGATGACAGTCCGGTCGATTTTGCCCGGCCGCGCACCATCGCGATGACCTTCGAGCCGGAATTCGTGACGCTGAACCAGCGCCTGCGCGACCTGATCGTCCATACGCGCTCCCTGCCTGCAGAGAGGGAGAACTGACCATGCCGGCCAACCTGCGCCAGAAAATCTGGTCCTTTGCCCTGATCGTGCTGTTTTTCGGCGGCTGGGAAGTCTTCTGCCTGGCCAGCGGCATGTCGGATCTGATCCTGCCGCGCCCCTCGCAGGTCTTCGAGACACTGTACAACCGCTTCCCGGTTCTGTGGCCGCATATCATCCGGACAATCTCGACAACGTTGGGCGGCTTCGCGCTCGGCGTGGCGCTCGGCGTGGTCCTCGGCGCGCTGATCGGCGTGTCGCGCGTCGCCTACGACACCGCCTATCCGCTGCTGATCGGCTTCTCGTCGATTCCGAAGGTCGCCGTGGTGCCGATCTTCGTGCTGTGGTTCGGCTCCGGCGAAGTGCCGGCCATCCTGACCTCGATCGCGATCTGCTTCTTCCCCATCGTGGTCAATATTGCCACCGGACTGGCAACCACCGAACCGGAGCTGGAAGACGTGCTCAAGGTCTGGGGCGCCAGCAAGTTCGACATCCTGTGGAATGTCGGCCTGCCGCGTACCATGCCGTTTTTCTTCGCCTCGCTCAAAGTCGCGATCACCTATGCCTTCGTCGGCACCGTGCTGGCCGAGACCGTGGCGTCCAACCGCGGCATCGGCAACGTGATGATGAGCGCATCCTCCAATTTCGACGTGCCACTGGTTTTCGTCGGCCTGTTCATTCTCGCCGGCCTTGGCGTCCTGCTCTACGTCGTCTTCTCGCTGGTCGAGGGCCGCGTCACCGGCTGGGCTACCCGCAAGAACGACATCGCGGCGGCCTGAGCGCCGCAGGGAATTTTCACCAACTGGGTTTCACACGAGGAGAACAGACATGTTTTCGAGACTGACAGCACTGGTCATGGGCGGCATGCTGATCGCCGGTTCCGCCATGGCGCAGGATACCAACATCAAGTTCACCCTGGGCTGGAAAACCCAGGGCAGCGACGCGCCCTTTCTGCTGGCGCTGGAAAAGGGCTACTTCAAGGCCGAGGGCCTGAACGTGGTCATCGACCAGGGCGAAGGCTCCGGTGCCACCGTCACCCGCATCATGTCGGGCGCTTATGATGCCGGCTTTGGCGACGTCAATGCGATCATCCAGAATGCCTCGACCCGGCCGCAGGATGCGCCTGTCATGGTCTACATGCTGTGGAACCAGCCGCCCTTCACCATCGTCACCAAGGCGAACAGCGGCATCAACTCGATCAAGGATCTGGAAGGCCGTACGCTGGGTGGGGCGCAGGGCACGCCGACCACCCGCCTGCTGCCGGTCTTCATCCGCAAGAACAATCTCGATGCCAGCAAGATCAAGATTTCCAACATGGCGCCGAACCTGCAGGAGCCGATGCTGATCAAGGGTGACATCGACGGCGCCCTGGTCTTCAATATCACCAGCTATTTCAACCTCGTGCTGAACCGCCAGGATCCGGACAAGGATTACAAGTGGTTCACCTTCGGCGATTACGGCATGGATCTGTACTCGAACGGCATGATGGTGTCGCGCAAGCTGATCCAGTCCAACCCGAAGGCGGTGGCCGGCATGGTACGTGCGGTCAACAAGGCGATGCTGGAAGTTGCCAAGGACCAGAAAGCGGCCATGGTTGCCATCATGAAATATGACAATCTGGTCAACGAGCAGGTCGAGAAGCGCCGCCTGCAGTATTCCTTCGACACGCTGATCGTCTCGCCCGAGATGAAGGAAATCGGCATCGGCGATATCAAGGATGACCGTATGGCCCGCGCCATCGGCATCGTTGTCGAAGGCTACCAGCTTGAGCGTGCCCCGGCGGTATCGGAAATCTTCTCGCGCGACTTCCTGCCCTCGCGCAAGGATCGCGAATTGACCTATACGAAAAACTGAGAACCCGGCCAGGAGGCTATGCATGGATCGCGTTCATGCCGCCAGCCTCTTCAGCGGCCCTGAAACAGGCCTGAAATCTGACGCCGTCCTCTCATATGAGGGCGGCGTCATCACGTCTGTCACCAAGGGCGAGCCCGGTCCCGCAGGCCGCCGCCTGATCATTCCAGCCCTGGTCAATGCCCATGACCATGCGCGGCCCACGGCTTCGTCCTTCGGTGCCACCAACATGCCGCTGGAAACCTGGATCCTGCGCTCGGTGCTGGGTACGCCGCCCGATCCCTATCTGGCGGCTGCCGTTTCGCTCGGGCGCAATGCGCGCGCCGGCTGTGGCGCGATGATGGTGCATTACACCCGTCCCAGCGGCACCATGGGAATGGTGGAAGAGGCGCAGGCGATTGCCCGGGCCGCCGGCGATGTCGGTATCCGGCTTGCTTTCGCACTGGCGGTGCGCGACCAGAATCCGCTGGTCTATGGCGATGCCGCCGATGTCCTGCAGTCCCTGTCGCCGGCCGACCGCGCTGTTGTCGAGCGGATGTTTCCAAGCCGGCTGCTGGCGCCGCAGGACTATCTGTCGCTGGTGGATGAGATTGCCGCTGCCATCGCCGGACCGATGGTGGATGTGCAGTTCGGACCGGCCGGTGTGCAGTGGTGTTCGCGGCCGCTGCTGGAGGCCATTGCCGAACATTCCGCCCGCAGCGGCCGACGCATCCATATGCATCTGCTTGAAACCGTGTATCAGCGGGCCTGGGCCGACCGCGCCTTTCCTGACGGCATCGTGCGCTACCTGAAGGATATCGGTTTCCTGTCCGAGCGCCTGACGCTGGCGCATTGCATCCATGCGCGGCCGGACGAGCTTGATATGATCGCCGAAGCCGGTGCCCGCATCGTCACCAATTTCAGTTCCAACCTGCATCTGCATTCCGGTCTGGCGCCGATTGCCGATGCGCATCGGCGTGGCTGCGGCATTGCCGTCGGTGTCGATGGCGTGGCGCTCGACGAGGATGACGACGCGCTGCGCGAAATGCGTCTGGTGCAAATGGCGCATGATGGCGTCGGCTTCGAACGGACCTGGAGCCGCGCCGAATTCCTCGGCCTGGCCATCCGCAATGGCCGCCGTGCCACCGGAGCGCCGGGAGATGGGTCACTGGTGGCCGGTGCGCCGGCCGACTTCATCACGCTCGATCTCGACCGGCTGGACCGCGATGCGCTGATGCCGATCGATCCGCTCGATCTGCTGTTTGCCCGCGGCAATGCCTCGCATGTCACGGAGGTGGTCGTCGCCGGGCGGGTCGTGATGCGTGACGGCGTGGTGGCCGGGATCGATCTGCCGGTGCTGGAGGCCGAATTGCGTGCCGCTTACCGCAAATCCCTGCCGGCCCATGTCGGGCTGCTCTCGGCCTGGCGACCGCTGGAAGGCGCCATCGCGCAGTGGTATCGCGCGGGCTGCGATTGCGGATAATTGAGCGGTATAATTGTACTATATCAATAGTTTAATTGAGAAATCCCAAGGCTGCTGAAGCTCAATATTTGGGGTTGACGCTAATATATTAGTATTCTAATGCTCTGCTCAGGCGCCCACGGAGAGGCAGCCTGGGAGGATCATGACCCGCACCGGATATGCCATCAGGCCCGATGCCGTGCAGCCTGTGCTGCGCGCGGATTATCGCGGCACCGTCGACGGCAGGGCAGTGGACCTGTTCACCCTCACGAATGCCCGCGGCATGACTGTGCGCGCCACCAACTGGGGCGCCAGGCTCGTGCAGATCGTCGTACCCGATCGTGATGGCCGTCCGGGCGATGTCGCGCTGGGTTACGACACGCTGGCGGAGGCGCGGGCCGGCCAGCCCTCGATGGGCGCGTTCATCGGCCGCTATGCCAACCGCATTGCCGAAGGCCGGCTGGTGCTGGACGGCCAGTTGCACCAGCTGAGCCGCAATGACGGTCCGAATCATATCCATGGCGGCAGCACAGGCAGCCGCTTCGCGGTCTTCGACGCCTCGCAGCCCGATGCCGCCACGTTGCGCCTGCGCTATCGCTATGCCGATGGTCAGGACGGCTATCCCGGCAATCTCGACTCGGAAGTGGACTATCACGTCAGTCCGGCCAACGAACTGGTGATCCGTTACCGCGCGCGGACCGACCGCACCACGGTGGTGAATTTCACCAGCCATGTTTTCTTCAACCTGCGCGGCGACGCCGGTGATATTCTCGATCACAGCCTGACGGTCCATGCCGATGCGACCACGCCAGTGGATCCCTCGATGCTGCCCACCGGCGAAATCCGGCCGGTGCGCGGCACGCCCTTCGACTTCACGCAACCGATGGCTGTCGGTGCGCATATCGATGATGTCGACATGCAGCTGGTGCAGGCCGATGGCTACGACGTGAATTATGTGCTGCGCGACTGGGACGGCAGCCTGAAACAGGCCGCACGTCTGGCTGATCCCGCCAGCGGCCGGGTGATGGAGGTTTTCACCACCGCGCCCGGCCTGCAGCTCTATACCGGCAATCATCTGGCCGGTGCGGTGCCGCGCGATCGCGGCAAGGGCGGGCGGGTTTATGCAAGGCGCCACGGGCTCTGCCTGGAACCGCAGCATTTTCCGGATTCGCCGAACCAGCCGCATTTCCCCGGCACTGTGCTGGAAGCCGGCGCGGAGTATGCCGGCTGCATCGTCTACAGGTTTTCCGTCGACAGGATCGCGTCATGAGTCAGGTGCGCGCACAGACCGCCGCGATGCAGGTGCACGACCGGCTGCGGCAGGAGATTGTCACGGCCGTGCTGCCACCGCGGGCGCCGCTGTCGGAACAGGAGCTGACCGCGCGCTTCGGCGTATCGCGCACGCCGATCCGCGAGGCGCTGCTGAAGCTGGCCGAGGAAGGCCTGGTCGATATCTATCCGCAGCATGGCTCTTTCGTGTCGCCGATCCGGCTGACCGACGTTTACGACGCCCAGTTCGTGCGCGAGTCGCTGGAGTGTTCTGCCATCGCGCTGGCCGCCGAACGGATCGATGCCGAACAGTCGCGCCAGCTCAGTGCCGTCCTCGATCGCCAGAATGCTTTCCACAAGGTCGGCGACAACGACCGCTTCTTCGACGCCGACGAGGAGATGCATGCCACGCTGATGGCGATCGCCGGTCATGCCCAGGTCTGGCGCCAGGTCGAAAGCGCCAAGGCGCAGATGGACCGCGTGCGTCACCTGACTGTGCGCCGGCCACTGAAACGCAATGCCGTGCTGACGGAACACCAGGCCATCATCGACCGCGTTCTGCAACGCGATGTCGTTGGCGCGGTGGAAGCCCTGCGCACGCATCTGCGTGGCGTGTTCCAGTCGGTGCAGGTTCTGGTGGCTGAGAATGAAGCCTATTTCGCCACCGATACCGAAGCGTCGCCACCGTTGCGCGGCCGTTCAGCCGGGCACCGGCGATGAAGCGGCGGAGGTTCTGTAAACACATGTAGCCGTGCGTTGGTCATAACCTTGGGAGGAAACAATGAATAAATTCGAGCTTACGCGTCGCGGTCTGCTTGGCAGTGCCGCCGGTCTGGCCGCCGTCGGCATCGCCGGAGCACAATCCGGCGCGCGCGCCGCCGTACCGCCGCTGCCCACCTCGCCGGTCAACCTGAATGTGGTCGACGTGGCCGGTAACCTCGCGCTCACGCAGAAGGCCATCGAGGCCTATCGCGTTGCCAATCCGAAGCTTGTTTCGCGCATCGCCTTCACCAAGGCGCCGGCGCCGGAACTGCCGGGCAAGATCAAGGCGCAGCAGGCGGCCAATCGCGTCGATATCGATATCGTACTGACCGGCATCGATGCGCTGTCGGCCGGCGTCGACCAGAAGCTCTGGGTGTCTATGCTGCCTGACTTTGCCGACAAGCTGCCCAAGCTGGACGATATCTATCTGTCCGGCGCCAGTCAGATGCAGGGGCTGGCCGCCAACCAGGGCGTCTGCGTGGTGTTCTGCCAGGCCGGCCCGCTGCTGGAATACATGCCCGACCGGGTCAAGACCGTGCCCAAGACGGTGGGCGACCTGCTGGCCTGGGCCAAGGCCAATCCGAAGCGTTTCATCTACGCCCGTCCGGCCAATTCCGGTCCCGGCCGCATCTTCATGATGGGCCTGCCGTATCTGCTCGGCGACAAGGACCCGAAAGATCCGAAGGATGGCTGGGACAAGACCTGGGCCTACCTGAAGGAGCTCGGCCAGCATATTGAATACTATCCGTCCGGCACCGGCGCGGTGATGAAGGAACTCGGCGACGGGTCGCGCGACATGATCCCGACGCAGATGGGCTGGGACATCAATCCGCGCGCGCTCGGGGTGGTGCCGAAGGAAGCGAAGGTGGCGGCGCTGGAAGGCTTCCACTGGATTCTCGATGCGCATTACCTCTGCATCCCCAAGGGTGTCGCGCCCGAGAAGCAGGCGGTGATTGTCGACCTGCTCAACTATCTGCTGAGCAAGCCGGCGCAGGCGACCACCTATGACGAGGGCTACTTCTATCCGGGCCCGGCGGTGAAGGACGTGCCGCTGTCGATGGCGCCGCCGGAAAGCCAGAGGGTGATCGCCGAATACGGCCGGCCGGAATATGCCAGGCTGATTGCCGAGACGCCGCAGGAGCTGCCGCTGACGCCTGACAAGCTGGTCTATGCCTTCAGTCGCTGGGACCAGGAAGTCGGCGCGGCCAAGAACAAGTAATCGTTCAGACAACGAGCAGAGTACGATGACCGGTGTATCGCATGATTTCCGGAAGCTGCGGCTTGATTGCGTGAGCCGCAGCTTCGGGCTGCACAATGCCTTGCGGGATGTCTCGCTGGAGGTCGCGCGCGGCGAGTTCATCGCCCTGCTCGGCCCCTCCGGCTGCGGCAAGTCCACGGCACTGAACTGTCTGGCCGGCCTGTTGCCGCTCACCGGCGGCGGCATCTGGCTCGACGACACCCGGATCGACCGGCTGAAACCGGAAGAGCGCGGCTTCGGCATGGTGTTCCAGAATTATGCGCTGTTTCCGCATATGAGCGTGGAGAAGAATGTCGGCTTCGGGTTGCGCATGCAGGGCCGCGGCAAGGCGGAAATCGATGGCAAGGTCGCCGCGGCCCTCAATCTCGTGCGGCTGGACGACCAGCGCCACAAGCTGCCCGGCCAGCTCTCGGGCGGGCAGCAGCAGCGCGTGGCGATTGCCCGTGCCATCGTGATCGAACCGTCGCTGGTGCTGATGGACGAGCCGCTGTCCAATCTCGATGCCAAGCTGCGGCTGGAGATGCGGGCCGAAATCCGCCGCATCCATAATCTGGTCGGTTCCACCACTATCTATGTCACGCATGACCAGGACGAGGCGCTGTCGCTGGCCGACCGCATCGTGGTGATGCGTGACGGTATGGTGCGCCAGGTCGGCCGGCCCGATGAACTGTATGGCCGGCCGAGTCATGCCGATGTGGCCGAATTCATGGGCTATCGCAATCTGCTGCGCCTGTCAGTCACGGCGGTGACTGAAGGTATGGCCGAGGTCCGTATCGAACAGGCCAATTTGCGCGGCTCGCTGATCGGCGCGGCCAGGACAGGCGATATTGCCATCGTGGCGATCCGGCCCGACGATCTCACGCCCCGGATCGGCGGACCGATCCGGGCCACGGTGAATTCCGCCGAATATCGCGGCCGCGATTTTTACGGCATTGCCAGTACCGGCAGCGGGCAGGAACTGTTCTTCCGCTCCGAATACCGGGTGGCGGTTGGTGAGGTGCTGGATCTCGGTGCCGACCCGCAGCGCGTGCTGGTTTATCCGGGCGAGGCCCGGCCACCAGTGTCATGATGGCGGTGTCGTGATGCAGATGATGATCGAGGATAAGCCGCCGCTGCGCCTGCGGCTGGCGGCAATGGGGTTCGACAGCGTGACCCTGCTGGCGCTGCCGGCAGTGCTGTTCGTGCTGGCGCTGTTTGTCTACCCCTTCATCTATGGCCTGATCCTTTCGGTCGAGCCGAAAGACGGAGCCGTGTGGTACACCAATTACCAGGCTTTCTTTTCCGATCCGTTTCTCTACGGCACCATCGGCAAGACGCTGCGACTGGCGGCACCGGTTACGGCGCTCTGTGTCGTCATCTCCATACCCATTGCGCTGCGCGTGCGCTGGATGCGGCACCAGCGCCTGCTGACCACGATCCTGGTGCTGCCGATCACGCTTGGCACCGTGCTGATCGCCGAAGGCCTGCTCAACTACATGGGACCGCAGGGCTGGCTCAACCGCACGCTCATCACCATCGGTCTGATCAGCGGTCCGCTGCAGCTGGTGCACAATTACTGGGGCGCCTTCCTCGGCCTGTTCATTTCGATCTTTCCCTTCACCTTCCTGCTGACGCTGTCTTACGTCACCGGTATAGAGCCGGCGCTTGAGCAGGCCGCCTCGACGCTGGGCGCGCGGCCATGGGCGCGATTCCGCCATATCCTGCTGCCGCTGCTGGCGCAGGGACTGGCGGTGAATTTCTGCCTGTCCTTCGTGCAGGCCTTCTCAGTTTTCCCCACCGCCGTGCTGCTCGGCGCGCCGGCCGGATCGACCCGCGTGATCTCGATTGCGGCCTATACGGCGGCCTATGAGGCCTACGACTACTCGCTGGCCTCGACCATCGCGATGATCATGGCAGCTGTGCAGCTCGTCGTTGTCGCCATCATCCTGTCGAGTCGCGGCCTGCTTTATCGCGGGCCGATGGGCGGGGCGAAAGGATAACAGCCATGGACAGGAATCCCCTCGCGCTGCGGCTGTGGACCACCTCGATCTGGGTGCTGGTCGGGTTTTTCATCGTCAACCTGCTGGCCATGATTGCCAGCGTGGTGGTCAATTCCTTCGGCACGCGCTGGTTCAACACCTGGCTGCCGGCGGGTTTCACCACCAAATGGTATGCCTCGGCCTGGCTCGAATTCCAGCTCGATGACATCCTGATCGTCACCTTCCAGGTGGTGGGCGCCGTCGTGCTGCTGTCGGGTCTGCTCGGCGTGCTCGGCGCCTATGCGCTGGCGCGGCGCGAGTTTCCCGGCAAGCGGCTGGTGATGCTGCTGATCCTGCTGCCGTTGCTGGTGCCGCCGATCACCTTCGGCATTCCGCTGGCGACGCTGCTGTACCAGCTCGGCCTCGGCAGTTCGATTGCCGGCGTGATCCTCGCCAACCTGGTGCCGACCGTGCCTTTCGTGATCCTGGTGATGATCCCCTTCATCGAGCAGATCGATCCGCGCGTCGAAGCCGCCGCCCGTGTTTTTGGCGCCAGCCCGCGGCAACTCTTCGTGCATGTGCTGGTCCCCATGCTGGCGCCCGGCATCCTGGCTGCCCTGCTGATGGTGCTGGTGCGCACGATTGCGATGTTCGAACTCACCTTCTTCACGGCGGGTCCGAGCAGCCAGACGCTGGTGGTGGCGCTGTATTATGCTGTCTATGCCGCCGGCGTGCGGGCGGGGCAGTCGATCGACGCCATGGCGGTGATCTATATGGCCACCACACTGATCTGGCTGCTGATCGCGCTGCGCTTCGTCAATCCGACCCAACTGGTGACGCGGGTGAAGAAGTCCTAGAGGCCCTGCCTGCTCTGCAGCCAGTGCAGCACGCCATGCCCGGCGGCGGCACCGGTGGCCAGGCAACCCTGCAGCAGATAGCCGCCGGTCGGCGCCTCCCAGTCCAGCATCTCGCCGGCGACGAAGATGCCGGGCCGGCGGCGCAGCATCAGATGCGCGTCGAGTTCATCGAGCGCAATGCCGCCGGCGGTGGAGATCGCACGCGCCAGACCGAAGGGCGCGGTCAGCCGCAGCGGCAGTGCTTTGACCAGGTGTGCAAGCGGCGCGGTGTCGCCGGCATGCAGCGCCTCCTGCACCAGGCCGATGGCCACCGGCGGCAGGCCGATCCGCTTGCGCAGGAAATTCGACAGCGAGGCGCCGCGCCGTGGCTCGTCGAGCCGTTCGGCCAGTTCTTCGACACTGAGGTCCGGGCGCAGGTCGATCTGCAGCAGGGCCGCGCCGTCGTGCGCAATGGTTTCGCGCAGCCGGGCCGACAGGGCATAGATCGCGCCACCTTCGATACCCTCGGCGGTGATCACGGCCTCGCCGCGCAGGGTCTGGCCGGCAAAATGCAGCGCAATGCGCTTCAACGGCGCGCCGGCATGCTGGCGACGGAAAATATCCGACCAGTCGACCTTGAAGCCGCAATTCGCCGGCTGCAGCGGCGTCATGGCAATATCGGGCAACAATGCCGTCCAGCCGCCATCGGCGCCGAGCCGTGGCCAGGACGCGCCGCCCAGCGCCAGCACCGTGGCATCGGCATTGCAGCTGCTGCCATCGGCGAAGGCGAGGGCGCCTGCGGCATTCCAGCCGGTCCAGTCCATGCGGGTCGCGATCCGAACGCCGAAACCATCCAGCCGCGTCAGCCAGGCGCGCAACAGCGGGCTTGCCTTCATCGCCTGCGGAAACACCCGGCCACTGCTGCCGATGAAAGTCTGCTGGCCGAGTGCCGCGCACCAGGCGATCAGGGCGGCAGGGGGAAAGGCCGCCAGATGTGGCGCCATCCAGTCGGTGGCGGCACCGTAGCGCGTGCGAAACTGTTCGATCGGCTCGGAATGCGTGATGTTCAGTCCGCCACGGCCGGCCATCAGCAGTTTGCGGCCGACGCTCGGCATGCGCTCGAACAGGCTAACCGCCATGCCGGCCTGCGCCAGGATCTCGGCCGCCATCAGGCCGGCCGGGCCGCCGCCGATGATGGCGATATGGGAAGAAGCGGTGCCCGGGCTGCTCATCCCGGTGTTATGGACCGCGGCCGGGCCCAATGGCCAGATGCGGCCGGCAAAAATTGCGCCGTATCGGTCGGGTCAGCGCGACATCAGCACCGGGACCACGGGCGCCCCGAGCATATGGCGGGTGGCGCCGCCGAAAACCAGTTCGCGCAGGCGCGAATGGCCATAGGCGCCCATCACGATCAGGTCCGCCTCCAGCTCGCTGGCGCAGGACGCGATCAGGCTGCCGGCATCCATGTCAGCTGCAAGGATGGGCGTCACCGTCACCTTCACGCCATGGCGGGCCAGATGGGCCGCCAGATCGAAACCGGGATTGTGCGCGGGCTCTTCGGGATCCGGGTTGATGCGCATGACGGTGACGGCATCGGCCTTTTGCAGAACCGGCAAGGCATCGTGCACGGCCCGTGCCGCCTCGGCGGTCGGTTTCCAGGCTACCAGAACGCGCTTGCCGCAGCTCCTGGCCTTATACTGCCGCGGCACGACAACCACCGGGCGTCCGGCTGAGACCACGATGCTGCCAGCGAACGGCTCGATCGGAGCATCCAGGTCGGTGAGGCTGCCGTCCTGCGACAGTACGATCAGATCGTGGTAGCGGCCGTGATCCAGGATGGTCGCGCCGATCTCTCCTTCGACGCGGCGCCATTCGAAGGCGATGCCATTGCGCTGCGCGGCGTCCTTCACCAGACGCTCGGCCGCCTCGGCCCGTTCCTGGCGGACCTGTTTCTGCCACTGCAACACACTGGCGCCGATGCCGGTGCCCAGGACATCCGCAGGGGTGTAAGGCCGCGTATCGACATGTAGGGCAACGAGATGCGCCTCGAATGCGGTGGCGAGCAGCGCTGCGACATCCAGCCGTGCGGCGGCGGCCGGAGAGGCATCTGCGTAAACCAGGATGTCCTTATAGGTCATGTCGCTGCTCCCTGTATGGCCGGTCAGACAGCCGTTATGCTTACGATCCGGAAGGTATGCCGCTGATTGCCCGGTTCGGTGATGGAAATGTATTCGCCCTTGCGGATGATGTGACTGTCCATGCGGAACATGGCTTCGTCGTCTTCATCGGTGGTCGGGTCGTAGGACAGGGCCCAGCGGCCACCGCGGGTGTGGATCAGTTCGCCCTTCTGATCGTCTTCGCCGTACCAGAAGCGTCGCACTGTGCAACGGCTGCGGTTCTGCTTCCACGCCGCCGCATCGAGATGTCCATCCGGACCGAGCGGCGCGACGATGTCATAGCCATGCAAAGCACTGCCATCGGGGTGGCCTTTCTCGCGGGCGAGTTCTAGATGGACAAGGAACAGGGTCATGATGGCTCCACTTGGCTGTAGCGGCCAGTGAACCGGACCCTGCCGATAGTAGCCTTGATCGATGTCAAACCGCCGTCGCTTTTATGCGGGTGGGGAAACGCGTGGCGTTTTTGACTTGCCTCAATGCCGGCTGGCTGCTGCGGCCGCTATCGTGATTACAACATATGAGGAGAGCGACATGCAATATTGCGATATCCTGCTGCATCTCACCGCTGACAAGCGGTCGAAGGAAAAGGCCGCCACGGCGCTGGCGCTGGCCAAACGATTCAACGCCAGGGTGATGGCGGTCTATACGCTGCCTTTTCCGAGCCAGCTCTACTATATGGGCGATTATGTGCCGCCCAGCTTTTTCCAGCAGCAGGTCGATGACGCACGCCTCGAAGCCGAAAAGACGAAGCAGCAATTCGAGCAGGACGCGCGCGCTGCCGGTATCTCGGTGGACTGGACGGTTTCCGAGGCCGCACCGATTGATGCCCTGACGCGATTCGGCACGACATTCGATCTCGTCGTCGTTGGCCAGCCCGATCCGGATCGCGATCGGCTGGGGGCCGACAATCCTGGCGTCGATGCGCTGCCGGCCGATCTGGCCTTGGCGCTCGGACGTCCGGTTCTTGTCGTGCCTTATATCGGCAGCTACCCGCATCCGGGCGATACCGTGATGATCGCCTGGAATGGCACGCGCGAGGCCGCCCGCGCGGTGCATGATGCGCTGCCGATGCTGAAGCTTGCCAAATCCGTCACCGTGCTGAGCATCGACCCGGAGCCGGAGCAGACCGAGAGCGCCACCGCACTGGTCAGGCATCTGGAGCATTTCGGCATCACGGCCAAGGCCCGGCACACCACGGCTGGCGGCATGCCGGTCGGCGACGTTCTGCTCTCTGCGCTGGCCGATAACAGTGCGGATCTTCTGGTGATGGGGGCCTATGGCCACAGCCGCCTGCGCGAGACGGTGTTCGGCGGAGTCACCGCCACGCTGCTGGACAGCATGACCGTACCCGTATTGCTGTCGAACTGATGCGGCGGGAGCGGCCGCTCAGGCCGCTTCCGACAGTGCCTTGAGTCGCTCGGCCTGCTTGATCAGCACGCGGTCAGGCGCCGGCAGGCCGATCACGTCCAGTTTGCGCAGCTTGGTGAAGCAGCGGCTGACCGTTTCGATGGTCAGACCCAGATAGTCACCGACTTCGGCGCGGGTCATCGGCAGCAGCACCGGGTTGTCGGCCATGCCGCGGGCCTTCATGCGGGCCGATTGCAGCAGCAGGAAAGACGCGATGCGTTCCATCGCCGTCTTGCGGCCGAGCAGCAGGATCTGCTCCTGCGCGGCGGCGATTTCGCTTTCGGCCACGGCCAGCAGGCGATGTTCCAGGCAGGGCGTCTCGGCCAGCAGCTTGCGGAAGGCGAGCCGCGGAAACCGGCAGAGATGGGTTTCGATCAGCGCTTCGGCGCTGACCGTGTAAGTGCTTTTGGTATTGAAGCCGAGAAAGTCGCCGGCGCCGAGGAAGCCGGCGATCTGGCGCCGCCCATCGGACATCGATTTCGCGATCGACAGGCTGCCGCTGGTGATGTTGTAGACATACTCGGCGTTGTCGCCTTCATTGAACAGAATCTGACGCGGCTGCAGGCTCATGGTCGTCACCAGCGCGCCCATCTTCGCCTGGTCCTCGGCGGCGAGCGATGCGCAGATTGTCAGGCTGCGGGCCGTGCAGGTATCGCAGGGATCGAGCAGTTTCGGGAAGACCGCGGCATGCACGCCCGCCGAGCGCGGCAGAGTATGGATTTCAGCCATGGCAAATGTCTTTCTGTATGCAGTTGACCGCACCATGGTATTGCAATCAGCGGGGAGCTGAAATCAATGGGCCGCGCAGGTTACCAAGTGATAACGCCGGCCCATTTCAATATCCCAACGGTCGAGATCATCGGCCTGCAGCCGCGCGCGCGCGATGGGTAAAATTGTCGCATCTTCCCAGGTCAGGTGACGGCGCTGCTGTTCGGCGAAGGCCGAAAGCGCCTCGAGCAGGTCGGGCCAGTCGACATCGGTGCCGGTGGCGAATTCGCGGCAGCGCCCGCCCAGCATGCGGGCCTGTTCGCAGTCCTGCCGGTGCTCGTCATGCAGGTGGTTGATCAGCGTGTCCAGATCGTCGCCCAGCATCAGGCGCCGCCGCAGGTAGACCAGCAGACCCTCCTGCTCCTCGGTCACGATGTTGATGAAATCATGCGACAGAAAGCTTGCGATACCCGGTGCCAGCGCCCGGAACAGGGCAGGCGAGGCATTCGACAGCGACCGGATAACGGCGCAGAAAGCCTGCAGGATCATTCGCATGCCCACCAGCCGGTCGAGCGGCGAGAGTCCGGCCTCGGCTGGCGATAGCGCCTTTTCGATCACCAGCATGGCCGAAACCGCTGCGGTGCCGATCGGGGGGCTGCTGTCCTGGGTTTGCGAAGTCATAATGGAAAGTTTACTGGGCTGGCACGTTCCGGCGTTGATCCGGATCAAGGAGGCTCGCTATTGCCCTGCGCATAGTGCCCGGCATGGCAGATACCTGGGCGGATATTCTGGCGGCCTGTTCGTCAGCCCTGCATGGCGGCCTCATCAGCGACTGGCTGCCGGTCACGCATCCGCTTGGCATGCTGCTGCTCGGACTGGCCGGCGGCGCCGTGCATTGTTCTGGCATGTGCGGGCCTTTTGTCCTGGGCCAGGTCGGCAGCCGGCTGTCGACCATGCCGGTGGCGCAAGCCACCGGTTTCGCCCGCTTGCGCGGCATGGCGTTATTGCCTTATCATGCAGGAAGAACAACGACTTATGCAATATTGGGCGCCGCGGCTGCCGGTATGGCCGGTGGTGCCCAGCAGCTCACGCTGCATGGCTATCTGCCCGCCCTGGGCCTGGTCGTCGGCGCCGGCCTGCTGCTGGCGTTTGCGACCACGCAGATGGTGTCGACCGGGGCCTTGCAGTTCGCCACGACGGCTCGCCAATGGTGGCGGGCCGGTCTCGGTCCGCTGTTCCGCCAGCCGACCGGCCTGAACGGCTATGCCCTTGGCCTGGCACTGGGATTTCTGCCCTGCGGATTATTGTATTCCGCCCTGCTGCTGGCCGGTGCGAGCGGCAACTGGCAGAGCGGCGCCACCGGCATGGCGCTGTTTGCGCTCGGCACGGCGCCGGGACTTATGGTGGTCGGATTTCTCGGGGCCGCCGCCGGGCAGCGCTGGCAACGGGCGATGAAGGCCCTGCTGCCGGCGGTGCTGGTTTTCAACGCGGCGGTACTGGTTCTGCTGGCAGCGCGGTGGCTGATCGGCTAGGGCCGGGTCAGTCCACCAGGTCGCGATAGGCATGCCAGGTGGCATGGCCAACCAGCGGGAACAGGAGTCCCAGACCGAAAAAGAAAGTGGCCAAGCCAACGAAGGTGCAGCCGGCGATCAGCCCGGCCCAGAGCAGCATGGCCCTGGGGTTGGCCCAGATCGCGCGCAGGCTGATCAGGATGGCGGAAATCACATCGATCTGGCGATCCATCATCAAAGGCAGCGAAACCGCCGAGACCGCGAAAGTGATGAAGGCAAAGCCGGCCCCCATCGCCGTCCCGATCACCAGGAAGGGCAGGTTGTTGGGATCCAGCATATAGACCGGAATCTGCGACAGCGGCGGCGTACCCTGGTGGAAATACAGCACGAACCACAGCATCGCCGTGCGCATCCAGGCGAAATGCAGCAGCAGCAGCACGACGCCGAAGACCATGATCTGCGGCCGGTGCAGGAACACGCGCAGGACTTCGCCCAGGACCACGGGCTGGCCGGCTTCCAGCCGCCGGCTCGCCTCATACAGGCCGACGGCCATCACCGGGGCGAGCAGCAGGAAGCCGCCCGCCATCGGCAGCACCAGCCAGGTCCAGTCCGCCACCCATAGCAGTTCGAACAGAATCCAGCTCGCGGCCACAATGCCGCAGCCATAGGCGAGGCTGACTTTCGGCGTCGCGGCGAGATCGCGCCAGCCGCGCTGCAGCCAGACCCAGGGCTGGTCATGCGCAACCGTGTTCACGCTTGGGGTCTTCATGCCCGGGCTGCTCGTGCGGATATCGGTATCGGAGGTCATTAAGGGACCTTTCTGCGGCAATAGGTCACACCACTTCGACCTTATTGCACGGACTGTGCATCGCTCAATTGACTTGGGTCAATGTCGCAATCCGCCGAACTTGCATGCTGCACCTGCACGGCCATTCAGGTCGCATTCAGTTTCGGGAGCCCCCCATGTCGGCACTAGCCGCCAGCCAGCCATATGCAAACCGCCCATATGCAGATCACAAGGTCGAGCCTTACATCGAAAGCGTTGTCCGCGCCTTTGTGATCGCAACAATCTTCTGGGGCGTCGCGGCCTTTGCTGCCGGCGTTTACATCGCCCTCCAGCTGGCCTTTCCGGTGCTCAATCTGGGCCTGGAATGGACCACCTTCGGTCGCCTGCGCCCGCTGCATACCTCGGCGGCGATCTTCGCCTTCGGCGGCAATGCCCTGCTCGGATCCTCGATCTATATCGTGCAGCGTACCTGCCGCGCGCGCCTGTTCGGCGGCGAGCCCGTCGGCTGGTTCCTGTTCTTCGGCTATCAGCTGTTTATCGTGCTGGCGGCGACCGGATATCTGTTCGGCATCACCCAGAGCAAGGAATATGCCGAGCCGGAATGGTATGTCGATCTGTGGCTGACGCTGGTCTGGGTAGTCTATCTGGTCGCCTATACCGGCACCCTGCTTCGGCGCGAAGAGCCGCATATCTATGTCGCCAACTGGTTCTATCTCTCCTTCATCATCACCGTGGCGATGCTGCATATCGTCAATAATCTGGCGATACCGGTCTCGCTGGTCGGGACCAAGAGCTATTCGCTTTTCGCCGGTGTGCAGGATGCGTTGACGCAATGGTGGTACGGCCATAACGCGGTCGGCTTCTTCCTGACGGCCGGCTTCCTCGGGATGATGTATTACTTCATCCCGAAGCAGGCGGAGCGGCCGATCTATTCCTATCGCCTGTCGATCGTGCATTTCTGGTCGCTGATCTTCCTCTACATCTGGGCCGGCCCGCATCACCTGCACTACACCGCGCTGCCCGACTGGGCGTCGACGCTGGGCATGGTCTTCTCGGTCATGCTGTGGATGCCGTCCTGGGGCGGCATGATCAACGGCCTGATGACGCTGTCGGGCGCCTGGGACAAGCTGCGCACCGATCCGGCGCTGCGCTTCTCGGTCACCGCGGTTGCCTTCTACGGCATGTCCACCTTCGAGGGTCCGGTGATGTCGATCCGCCAGGTCAACGCCCTCAGCCATTATACCGACTGGACCATCGGCCATGTGCATTCCGGCGCACTCGGCTGGAATGCCTTCATCACCTTCGGCATGCTGTATTACATCGTGCCGGTGCTGTGGAATCGCCAGCGGCTGTATTCCATCAAGCTGGTCTCGGTACATTTCTGGGTCGCGACTATCGGCATCCTGCTCTACATCACCGCCATGTGGGTGTCGGGCATCATGCAGGGCCTGATGTGGCGTGCCTACGATCACCTCGGCTTCCTGCAGTATTCCTTCATCGAGACGGTGGAAGCCATGCATCCATTCTACGTCATTCGTGCTCTGGGCGGTGTGCTCTTCCTCACCGGTGCCCTGATCATGGTCTACAACCTGTGGCGCACGGCGCGCGGCGATCTTCGTAACGAGGACAGCCTGCCGACCCTGGCGCGTCCGCAGCCGGCAGTGTGATCGAGGCCTCCGATGTTCATCAAGCACGCAACCATTGAACGCAACACCATCCTGCTGGCGGTACTCACACTGGTTACCGTGGCGATCGGCGGCCTGGTCGAAATTGTGCCGCTCTTCACCATCGAAACCACGATCGAGCGCGTACAGGGCATGCGGCCCTATTCGCCGCTCGAGCTGGCCGGCCGCAACATCTACATCCGTGAAGGCTGCTATCTCTGTCACAGCCAGCAGATCCGGCCGCTGCGCGACGAGGTGGAACGCTACGGCCATTACAGCCTGGCGGCGGAAAGCATGTACGACCATCCCTTCCAGTGGGGCTCCAAGCGTACCGGACCCGATCTCGCCCGCGTCGGCGGCAAGTATTCGAATGAATGGCATGTCGCGCATTTGGTTGATCCGCGTGCCGTGGTGCCGCAGTCGATCATGCCGCCCTATGCCTTCCTGGCGCAGAAGCCGGTCGATCCCTCCGATATTGCCGATCACCTGAAGGCCCTGCGCCTGGTGGGCGTGCCCTATTCGGACGAGATGATTGCCTCTGCCAAGGCGGATTTCACCGCTCAGGCCGAGCCCGATGCCGATACCGATGGCGTGCTGGCCCGCTATCCGAAGGCGGCGCTCGGCGATTTCGACGGCAATCCGCGCGTGACCGAAATGGATGCGCTGGTCGCCTATCTGCAGATGCTGGGCCGGCTGGTTGAATTCGATCGCACGCAGCCCGGCGGCTTGCGGCAGTGAGGTCAGAATGACGACGCTTCTCGAAAGTTATCCCTGGCTGCGGTCGCTCTGGACCGTCTGGTTCTTCACCCTCTTCGTCGGCCTCATCGTCTGGACGATGTGGCCCTCGCGCCGCGACCTGTGGACGAAACGCGGCGAAATCCCCCTGCTCGATCCGCATAACCCCGCGGCCAAGGACAACTGACAATGGCCAAGCTCCCCAATACCTCGAACGACGATACTGTTGGCACCACCGGCCATGAATGGGACGGCATCCGCGAGCTGAACAACCCGCTGCCGAAATGGTGGCTGTATGTGTTCTACGCCTGCATTGTGTTCGCGGTGGTCTGGTCAGTGCTCTACCCGAGCGTGCCCGGTCTGCGCTCCTATTTCGGCGGCACGCTCGGCTACAGCCAGCGCGACGAGGTCGCTGCCAACCTGCAGCAGGCGGCCGACAGCCAGGCGGTCTATCGCACGAAAATCCGCGAGACTTCCGTCGAACAGGTCAAGGCCGATTCCGATCTCTATCAATTCTCCGTCTCCGGCGGTCGCGTACTCTTCGCCGAGAACTGTGCCGGCTGCCACCAGTCGGGTGGCATCGGGACCAGGGGTTATCCGAGCCTGGCCGATGACGACTGGCTCTGGGGCGGCAGCCTGGCCGATATCGAGCGCACGATCCGCTTCGGCGTCCGCGGCGCGCATGACGAGACGCGCCAGTCACAGATGCCACGCTTCCTCGCCGATGGCATCCTGCCTCAGAAGGACATCGAGACGGTGGCTGACTACGTCGTTGCTGTGTCGGAATCGAAGCCCGTCAATCCGCATGCTGCGACACTCTACAAGGACAATTGCGCGGTCTGCCACGGCGATAACGCCAAAGGCAATCGCGAGCTCGGCGCACCGAACCTGACCGACAAGATCTGGCTCTATGGCGGTGATCGCAACACGCTGATCCGCACCATCGCGCAATCGCGCAATGGCGTAATGCCGTCCTGGACCGGACGGCTGGACGACGCGACGATCAAGATGCTGGCGGTCTACGTACATTCACTGGGTGGCGGAGAGTAAAAAAGAGGTCAATGTGAATGCCATGCCGCCAGATGCCCCAGCCAAGGCCACTCCCGTCGCACGCGATGAGGCACTGCTTGGCGTTTTCGCGCCGTCGCTCTATGCCGATCATGTAAAGGTCTATCCGCGCGCCGTGCGCGGACCCTTCCGCCAGGTCAAATGGGCGATCCTGACGCTCTGCCTGGCTTTCTACTATCTGCTGCCCTGGCTGCGCTGGGATCGCGGTCCCAATGCACCCAACCAGGCACTGCTGGTCGACATGGCCGGGCCGCGCGCCTATCTGTTCAATCTCGAGATCTGGCCGCAGGAAGTCTATTACATCACTGGCCTGCTGATCCTCGGCGCCATCGCCCTGTTCCTGGCTACCGCGCTGTATGGCCGCGTCTGGTGCGGCTATACCTGCCCGCAGACGGTATGGACCGATCTGTTCATGGCGGTCGAGCGCTGGACCGAGGGCGACCGCAATGCGCGGATCAAGCGCGATGCCCAGCCGATGTCGGCCGACAAGTTGCTGCGCAAGACGGCCAAACATACGCTCTGGCTTGTGGTTTCGGCTGCCACCGGCGGCGCCTGGATCATGTATTTCCAGGATGCCCCGACCGTGACGCGCGAAATCGTCACCGGCGGCGCCTCGATGGCCACCTATTTCTTCTTCGGCCTGTTCACCCTCACCACCTACGTGCTGGCCGGCTGGGCGCGGGAGCAGGTCTGCACCTATATGTGCCCTTGGCCGCGTTTTCAGGCCGCCATGCAGGACGAGCATTCCCTGGTCGTGACCTACCAGGGCTGGCGCGGCGAGACGCGCGGCAAGCATAAGGCCGGCGAAACCTGGGAAGGCCGCGGCGACTGCATCGACTGCCAGGCCTGCGTGCATGTCTGCCCCACCGGCATCGACATCCGCAACGGCCAGCAGCTGGAATGCATCGGCTGCGCACTGTGCATCGATGCCTGCGACGACATGATGCGCAAGGTCGACCGGCCCGAACGCCTGATCGACTTTGTGTCGCTGGATAACCTGCAGCGCCGCGCCAAGGGCCAGCCGACCGTGCAGAAACTGGTGCGGCTGCGCACGATCATCTACGCCTCACTGCTTCTGGTGGTGGGTGCCATCATGCTGTATGTGCTGACCAATCGCGCCGATTTTGTCATGGCCGTGCAGCAGGATCGCGCGCCGCTCTATGTGGCGCTGTCCGATGGCAGCATCCGCAACGGCTATACCGTCAAGGTGACAAACAAGACTCACGGCCCGGTCGACCTGCGTCTGACTGTCGAGGGTGTGAAGGATGCCCGGCTGTTCCAGGCCGGCGAGACCGGCCGCCATACAGGGCTGGATTTTTCGGTGCCTTCCGATGTGGTGACATCGTATCATGTCTTCGTCACGGCGCCGCGCGGTCAGCTTCCGCGCGGCCAGCAGCAATTCGATTTCGTCCTGCGTGACGCGGCGGGCCGTGAAGTCATCCGTATCCGCACGCAGCTTTCCGGTCCGGCGTGAGGTTGGCCATGCAGTTCATATCCGTCCTTCGTCAACGCTGGATTCCGGCCCTCTTTGTGCTCGGCTTTCTGGTGGTCATTGGTGTGAATGCCGTGCTGATCGTCGCCGCCAGCAAGACCTTCAGCGGTCTGGTGGTGGCCAATCCCTACAAGAAGGGGGTCGAATACAGCGCCAACCAGCAGGACATCGCCGCCCAGCGTCAGCTCAACTGGCAGCATCGTATTACAGTGAAGCCGCGGCCGGATGGCGCGCTCGGTCTCCAGGTGTACTGGACCGATGCGGCCGGTCTGGCGCTCGGCGGCATGACGGTGACGGCAAGCCTGGAACGTCCGGTGGAAAAGCTTGAGACGATCGATGTGGTGCTGACCGACCTCGGCGGCGGTGCCTACGCCGCGATCCTCCAGCTGCCGCGCCCCGGCATCTGGGACATGCATGTCCGCGCCGAACGCAGCGGCCGCCATGTCGTGGCTGCCGATCGTATCCGGGTGCCGTGATGACGGCGCAGGCGCTGCAGGCATTGCCAGCACGCCCGGCGCTTGCCGGTGCCTGCCCGCATTGCGGCGCGCCCTCGGCAGCCGGTGAATTCTGCTGCACTGGTTGTTCCACCGCCTATGCCCTGATCCGCGGCCTGGGACTGGAGCAGTATTACCAGCTGCGCAGCAACGCCGCACCGGTGGCGGCGGATGCCGATGCCGATGTCGACTGGAGCGAATTCGTCACGCCGTTGCCGGATGGCCGCAGCCGGCTTTCGGTGCTGGTCGGCGACATGCAGTGTGCCGCCTGCCTGTGGCTGATCGAACATGCCCTGCGGGCCCAGCCCGGCATGACCAGCGCGCAGCTCTCCTCGGCCACCCGCCGCCTGACCATGGAATGGACCGGCCCTGCCGCCGATGCCAGCCGTTTCGTGCAGATCGTGACGCGGCTCGGCTATCGCTGCCTGCCGGTCGATGAATCGACGGTGCAGGCCGATGGCGTCGCCGGGGAACGCGAATTGCTGCGCGCCATGGCGGTGGCTGGCTTTGCCGCCGCCAATATCATGCTGCTGTCGGTTTCGGTCTGGTCGGGTCATGGCGATGGCATGGGTGTTTACACGCGCGACCTGTTCCATGGCATTTCAGCGCTGATTGCCATCCCGGCCATTGCCTATGCCGGCCGGCCGTTCTTCCGCTCGGCGTTCAATGCGCTGCGCCATGGCCGCACCAATATGGATGTGCCGATCTCGATCGGCGTCACGCTGGCCGTGGTGGTCAGCATGGCCGAGGTGATGCGCTCCGGCCCGCATGCCTATTTCGATGCCGCCATCACCCTGCTGTTCTTCCTGCTGGTCGGCCGCTTCCTCGATCTGCGCGCCCGCGGCTTCGCCCGCCGCACAGCGCAGCAGTTACTGGCCTGGACCAATCGTCCGGTCGCTGTGCTGACTGCGGCTGGGGTGATCCAGCGCCCGGCCAGCCGCGTCGCCGCCGGCGAACGCATCCTGGTCGCCGCCGGCGAGCGTATCGGCGTCGATGGCCTGGTGCAGGAAGGTGTGTCGTCGGTCGATGCCAGCCTGCTGACTGGTGAAATCCTGCCGCAATCGGTGGCACCCGGCGCCATGGTCTATGCCGGCGCCACCAATCTCGAAGCACCGCTCACCGTTCAGGCCACCGCGGTCGGCGCCGGCACTCTGGTCGGCGAGATGACGCGCCTGCTGGAATCCGCCGAGCAAAGCCGCAGCCGCTTCGTGCGCCTGGCTGAGCAGGTGGCGCGCTGGTATGCGCCGGTGGTGCATGTCACGGCTTTGCTCAGCTTTGCCGGCTGGATGCTGCTGGGCGATGCCGACTGGCGCTCTGCGGTCCTGATTGCCGCCGCGGTGCTGATCATCACCTGCCCCTGTGCGCTGGCGCTCGCCGTGCCGGCCGTGCAGGTGGTCGCCTCCAGCCGCCTGATGCGTTCCGGCATTCTGGTCAAATCCGCCACCGCGCTGGAACGCGCCTCCGCCATCGATACCGTGATCTTCGACAAGACCGGCACGCTCACCATCGGCCAGCCGCGGCTGGTGCCGCCGGATGCAACCGGCCAGGTCCTGCTGCCGGTTGTTGCCGCCATGGCGGCCCGCAGCCGGCATCCGCTCTGCCGCGCGCTGGTGGCGGCCTGCCCGGATGCCGTTCCGGCCGATCATGTGCAGGAACATCCGGGCCAGGGCCTGTCGATGGCTGGCGCCGATGGCGAATATCGTCTGGGCAATGCCGGCTTTGCCGGCGTGCCGGTCAGCGCGCGCGATGGCTGCAGCGAATTGTGGTTCGCCCGGCCCGGCCAGCTGCCCTACCGGTTCCGTTTCCGCGACAGCCTGCGCAGCGATGCCGCCGCCGTGATCGGCCAGCTGCGCGATCAGGGCCGCCGCCTTGTCATCCTGTCCGGCGATCACGCCGATGCGGTGGCGGAAGTGGCGACCGCTTTGGGGATTGACGACTGGCGCGCCGGCCTGACGCCGAAGGCCAAGGCCGATTTCATCCTGGCGCTGAAGGATCAGGGCCGCCGTATCCTGATGGTGGGCGATGGTCTGAACGATGCTGCCGCCCTGGGCTTTGCGGATGCCTCCCTGTCGCCGGCCACCGGCATGGACATCACGCAGAATGTCGCCGATGCGGTCTTCCAGGGCGAGAAACTGGGCGCCGTGCCGGAATTCCTCGGCGTGGCTGAGCAGAGCCAGCGCCTGTGCAGGCAGAATATCGGCTTCTCGCTGGTCTATAATATGTTCGCCGTGCCGCTGGCGATTGCCGGGATGGTCACGCCGCTGATCGCCGCGGTTGCCATGTCGTCGTCGTCGCTGGTCGTGGTGGCGAATGCGGTGCGGCTCGGGCTGTCTGCAAGAAAGGCACGGCCATGACAATCCTTCTCCTGCTGATACCGGCGGCCCTGCTGCTCGGCCTGATCGGCGTCTGGGCTTTTCTCTGGGCGATCGGCAATGGACAGTTCAACGACCTGGATGCCGAGGGTGCCCGGGTGCTTTTCGATGATGCGGATGCGCGGCTGCGCGAACGGAGACAACCATGAAACACGACGATTCCTTCGGCTATATCCTGATGAGCGGCTTCCTGATTCTGCTCGGCCTGCTCGGCCTGGTGATGGCATCGCAGGCGGTGGATGCGCTGATGATGGCTTTCGGGCTGGCTCTGGCGGTCTTTGCCGTATTCTTTGCTTTTTTCGCCATCAACCGCACCCATAACACGCCCGGCGCCGAGTAACGCTGCTGCCGGGGATTGACAGCAATGCACCTGCCGGCGGGTGACCCGAGCGCATAAACCCGCTATCCATACCGCAGGATGAATGACGCGCCTGTGCAGATCGTGGAGATGCCGGCCAATGCGGATGCCGCCGGACAGGCGGATGACGGCCGGCAGCGCATCCGCAAGATCATCCATATCGACATGGATGCCTTCTATGCCTCGGTCGAGCAGCGCGACAATCCGGACCTGCGCGGCAAGCCGGTAGCGGTCGGCGGCTCGCGCGAGCGCGGGGTGGTGGCCGCCGCCAGCTACGAGGCACGCAAATTCGGGGTGCGTTCGGCGATGCCGTCGGTCACCGCCAGGCGCAAATGCCCCGAACTGATTTTCGCGCGACCGCGTTTCGATGTGTATCGCCAGGTCTCGCAGCAGATTCGGGAAATCTTCGCCGAATACACGCCCCTGATCGAGCCGCTGTCGCTCGACGAGGCCTATCTCGATGTCACCGAAAATCTGAAAGGCATCGACTCGGCCACCCAGATCGCCGAGGAAATCCGCGCCAAAATCAGGGCGGTGACCCACCTGACCGCCTCGGCCGGCGTGTCCTACAACAAATTCCTCGCCAAGCTGGCCTCAGATCACCGCAAGCCCGACGGTCTGTTTGTCATCACGCCGAAGATGGGGCCGGGCTTTGTCGAAGACCTGCCGGTCGGCCGCTTCCATGGCATCGGCCCGGCCACCTCGGCCAGGATGAACCGGCTCGGCATCGAAACCGGCCGCGACCTGCGGGCGCAGCCGCTGCCCTTCCTGCAGCAGCATTTCGGCAAGTCGGGCACGCATTACTACTGGATTGCGCGCGGTATCGATGAACGACGGGTGCGACCCGACCGCATCCGTAAATCGGTCGGCGCCGAAAACACTTTTTCGGACGACCTGTTCAACAGCGGCGAGGCGGAGATCGAGCTGCAGCCAATCATCGCCAAGGTCTGGCGCTATTGCGAAAAGGCTGGCATTCGCGGCCGGACCGTGACGTTGAAGGTGAAATATGCCGATTTCCAGCAGATCACCCGCAGCCGCACGCTGCCGCAGCCGGTGGCCTCCGAAGCCGAGATCGCGGAAACCGTCGAAACCCTGATGCAGCCGTTATTCCCGGTGACCCGGGGCATCCGCCTGCTTGGCGTGACGCTGTCTTCGCTCGGCGAGGAAGCCGAGGCCGGAGAAGTGGATGAACCGCCGCAGCTGCGCCTGACACTGTGAACGTATAATGGCCCTGAAACTCTATCTCGCCGGTCCCGATGTCTTTGCACCCGATGCGGCGATGCGTTTCGATGCCATGCGGGCCGCCTGCCGCGCCGCTGGCTTCGAGCCGCTGACGCCGGTGGACAATGCCTTGCCCGCTGACCTTGAGGGTGCCGCGCTGGCAGACGTCATCAAGCAGGTCAATGTCGGGCTGATCCGCTGCTGCGATGCCGTGGTGGCGAATATTTCGCCCTTCCGCGGCCCCAACATGGATCCGGGTACCGCTTGGGAAATCGGCTTTGCCGAGGCGCTCGGCAAACCGGTTTTCCTGTGGAGCGAGACCGCGGCCCTGCTGGCTGTGCGCACGCCGGGTGATGGCAACGCCGATCCCGATGGCTGGATGGTCGAGAATTTCGGTCTGGCCGAGAATCTGATGATCGCGGTCAATCCGCATTCCGTGGCGACGGATTTTGCCGCCGTGCTGGGAAGGGTTGCTGCAACATGGTCGGGCAATTGACAGCCCCGCCGCCGGTTGCTTCGATGGTGCCATGATCAGAAACACCCGGGCGAAAGCACTGAAAACACCTCCGCCCAAAGCCCCGGCTGCCAAACCTCCGGCCAAACGCGGCCGGCCGCGCTCGCTGGAAACCGAAGCCGCCATCCTCGATGCCGCCTATCGTCTGGCAGCCTCGATCGGGCTGAATGCCACTACCGTCGATGCCATCGCGCGTGAGTCGCAGGTCTCGAAGATGACCATCTACAAATGGTGGCCGTCGCGCGATGCGCTGCTGATCGATGCCTTCCTGCGCCAGGCCGCGGTGATGGTGCCACTGCCGGAGCAGGGCGATCCGCTCACCATCCTGCGCGATCATGCCGCTGCCTATGCCAGGGCGCTGAACCAGGATTTCGGCAAGGTGCAGCTGGCGGTGATCGCCGAAGATATGGCGAAAAACGGTTCGGGCGTGCTGTTCCGCGACCGTTATCTCAAGGCGCGCAAGGGGATCGGCGTGAAGGTGATCCAGCGCGGCCAGTCACAAGGGAAATTTCGCCGGTCGGTTCCGGCCAGCGAACTTTACGACCGCATCTACGGCACGCTCTTCTACCAGTTTCTGTTCGGGCTGCGGCGTGTGACGCCGGCTCATGCCCGCGCGCTGGTCGACTCGGTGCTGCTGCCCGACTGACCGGCGCGGCTGCGCAGGTGGCCCCACACTTCGCGATAAACATTCAGATATCCCTGGCCCTTATGCAGGATATGGCTGTCGATCAGCGCATTGAGTTTCGGCAGGGCGTGGAACGGCACCGAGGGATAGGCGTGATGCTCGGCGTGATAGGGCATGTTCCAGGCGAACCAGTGCATCGCCGCATTGGTATAGGTGGTGCGGGTATTCTCAAACGCGCTCGGCGTCGTCGCGCAGCCGGTATGTTCCGACAGCAGATAGGGTCGCAGCATCAGCTGCCCGATGAACAGCGGCAGCAGCCAGGCCCAGAGCAGCGCCGCGGTCTGTAGCGCCAGTGAGCTGGCCAGCAACGTGGCATAGACCAGCAGATAGAGTCGCGCTTCCAGCACAATGAGGCCACGCCTGGCCTCCGGAATCCACGGTGCGGTGACTCTGCCGGTGATGGCATGGCGCGCCATCAGCAGGAAGCGTTTCAGCACCTGGGTGATGCCGGTGAAAGTGAAAGCCAGCGCCAGCCAGTTGCGCGGTACGGTCTTGAACAGCAGCTCCGGGTCGCGCGCCTCGTCCTGGGTGTAGCGGTGATGATCCCAGTGGAACAGCGTGTAATATTCATAGGGCAGCATGATCAGCGCCCCCGATGTCTGGCCCACCACGGCATTGATCCAGCGGGTGCGGAATGCGGTTTTATGCGCCGTTTCATGCACCGCCATGAACTGGAAGCCGATGAAATAGGCCTGGGCGATCACCAGCGGGACCAGCCACCACCAGGCCTCCCGAGCGGCCGCCAGATGAATCAGCCAGCCGGTGCCGAGGATGGTGGCGTATTGCACGGTGATGCGGAGCAGGGCCGGCGCGTTGCTTTTGGCGCAGAGCGCGCGCAGCTGCAGCGGCGTGATCGGGCGTTGCGTTCCGGTGAATTGCACATCGCTCATCGAGGCTCACTCCAGGGAATCCGCCGCCCAATTTTCAGGCGCAGCACACAGGATAAATACTGTACTGATAGTACATTTAAAAAAACTGTCGTCAATATGGTGTTTACTGCGCCGCTCGCGGATCGCTAGGTTAGGGTCCCGTCGCATCCTTCTTGTTCTTCGCAACGACCAAAGGAGACAGCTATGAGCTTTGTCACGACCAAGGACGGCACACAGGTTTACTACAAGGACTGGGGCAAGGGGCAGCCGGTGGTGTTCAGTCATGGCTGGCCGTTGAGCGCCGACAGCTGGGAATCGCAGATGTTCCATGTCGCCGGCAACGGCTATCGCGCTATCGGCCATGACCGTCGCGGCCATGGCCGTTCGACCCAGACCTGGGACGGCAACGAGATGGACACCTATGCCGACGATCTGGCGGCGG
Organism: Ferrovibrio sp.; assembly: GCF_025869515.1. GTDB lineage: Bacteria > Pseudomonadota > Alphaproteobacteria > Ferrovibrionales > Ferrovibrionaceae > Ferrovibrio. The sequence goes on along the minus strand of NZ_JAOZVR010000038.1, from coordinate 43,572 downwards.
TGTTCGAGGCACTGGATCTCAAGGACGCCATCCTGATCGGTTTTTCCACCGGCGGCGGCGAAGTCGCCCGCTATATCGGCCGTCACGGCACCAGGCGGCTGGCCAAGGCCGCCCTGATCAGCGCCGTGCCGCCGCTGATGCTCAAGACCGCCGCCAATCCCGGCGGGCTTCCGCTCGAAGTGTTCGACGGCATCCGCGCCGGCTCGGTCAAGGATCGCTCGCAGCTCTACAAGGATATTGCCGGCGGCCCGTTCTTCGGCTTCAACCGGCCGGGCGCCAAAGCCAGCCAGGGCATGATCGACAGTTTCTGGCTGCAGGGCATGATGGGCGGCCACAAGAGTACCTATGACTGCATCAAGGCTTTCTCGGAAACCGATTTCACCGAAGACCTGAAGAAGTTCGATATCCCCACCCTGGTGCTGCATGGCGATGACGACCAGATCGTGCCGATTGGCGCTGCCGCGCTGATGTCCTCCAAGCTGATCAAGAATGCCACGCTGAAGGTTTATGCGGGCGCGCCGCATGGCCTGACCGATACCCACAAGGACCAGCTCAACAAGGATCTGCTCGACTTCATCAAGGGTTGATCTTCCCTGACATCCGTCCTGGCGCCGCCGTGAGCGATCATGGCGGCGCCTTTTTATTTCCATCGGCGCAGTACGGATGGCAGGATGGTGCCAACGCGGCAAACACCGGCTGCGACAAGGGAGAAACCACATGCGTCTCGATCACACCGCGGCTGGCGTCTATCCGATCGCGCCCACGGCCTTCCATCCCGATGGCCGGATTGACGAAGCCTCGACCGACAGACTGATCGAGACCTATCTCGCTGCCGGCGCCACCGGCGTGACCGTGCTCGGCATCATGGGCGAGGCGCCCAAACTGGAACCGGAAGAATCGCTCGCCATCGCCACCCGTTTCATCAGGGGCATGAAAAATCTGCCGGTGATCGTCGGCGTCTCGGCACCGGGCTTTGCCGCCATGCGTTCGCTGGCGCGCGCCAGCATGGAGCGCGGCGCCGCCGGGGTGATGATCGCGCCGATCCCTTCCTTGCGCACCGACGACCAGATCACCGGTTATTACCGCCAGGCGATCGAGGCGATCGGCGACGACATTCCCTTCGTGATCCAGGACTACCCGCTCACGCTGTCGGTGCAGATGACACCGAAGGTGATCCGCCAGATCGTGCAGGATCATCCTTCCTGCGTGATGCTGAAGCACGAAGACTGGCCGGGGCTGGAAAAGATCACCGCCCTGCGCGGCTTCCAGGCCGATGGCTCCATGCGCGAAATATCGATCCTGACCGGTAATGGCGGCCTGTTCCTCGATTTCGAGATGGAGCGCGGCGCCGATGGTGCCATGACCGGCTATGCCTTCCCGGAAATGCTGGTCGATGTCGTGCGGTTCCAGAAGGCGGGCAACCGCGATGCGGCGCATGATCTGTTCGACGCGCATCTGCCGCTGCTGCGCTACGAGCAGCAGCAGAGTATCGGCCTCGCCGTGCGCAAATACACGATGATGAAACGCGGCATCCTGGCCAGCGATGCCCAGCGCAAACCCGGCCCGGTGCTGGGGCCGAAGGCGCGGGCCGAGGTGGATTACATGCTGGCCCGTCTGGCCCGGGTCGATCCGCGCGCCAAAGTCGCCTGAACGCGGCGACAGGAGGGCTGTCCTGCAGGTTCTGCTGGTCGTATTTACTGGTTTTCCAGCAATACTCCGGTCCTAGCTTAGGAATAAGAACATATAGCGTACTTTATGGATCAGAAGTAGAACATAAGCCTCGATCCATGAGGAGCCCGCCCGATGTCCCGTTCCGCCCAGCTTCAGCCTGTTCAGCCCAGCCATGGTCAGCAGCGCCCGGTTTCGTATATCGCCCGGTCTTCGTATATCGCCCCGTCTTCGTCTATCACCCCGTCGCGTTTCGGCGCCGGCCTGCTCCGCCAGCTTGGCCGCTTCAGCCAGCAGGGCCTGACGCTGGGCATTCCGCAGATCGATGGCCTGGAAGGCTTCACCCGCGGTGCGCTGCACGACATCGTCGGCGAGCGCGCCACGGTCAGCGGTTTCCTCGCCGCCCTGCTCGGGCGTGACAGGCGGCAGGCGCAGATTCTCTGGGTCACGTCGGGTGCCGGCCTGCATGCGCCGGCGCTGGCGCAGCTCGGCCTCGATCATCGCCGGCTCACGGTGGTCACCACGCCGCGTGCCGGCGACCGTTGCTGGGCCGCTGAAGAAGCCCTCGGTGAAAAGCTCGGCTATGGCGCCGTGGTGGCTGAAATCGATCATGCCGACCTGGCCATCACGCAGCGCCTGCAGGCCGCGGCCGAAAAACGCGGCGCCACCGGCTTCCTGGTGCGGCAGGATAGCGGCGAATCCGCAGCCGCCATGCGCTGGTCGGTGCAGACGGCCTCCAGCGACGGTTTCCGGCCGTGCTGGTGCCTGACACAGGAATCCCTGCTGGGCAGCGCAGCCGACCGGTCCTGGCTGGTCGAATGGGATTATCTGACGGGCAGTTTTCGCCTGGTCGGGTGATCGGCCGCCGGGTCAGATTTTCAGGGCGCGATCCCAGCCCGGGATCGGCCCGTAGATCGCGCGCAGATGATCGATGAAGGCGCGCACGCCGGCCGGCACGAAATTGGTCACCGGATGTACGGCGAAAATGCTGACATCGGTGGCACCCGGATGCTCGGGCAGCACGACTTGCAGAATCCCGTTCCTTAGCTCTGCACCAATGTCCCAGGTCGAGCGCAGCGCGATACCCATGCCGGCAATCGCCAGTTCGCGCACCACCTCGCTGGAATTGGTGCGCACCACGCTTTCGCCTTGCACCAGAACCGTACCGGCGCGGCCCTGCAGCCGCCATGGCAACTGCGCCGCCGCCGCCAGCAGGCGATGGCGTCGCAGGTCCTGCAGCCGTGTCGGTGCGCCATGCTGTTTCAGATAGCCTGGACTGGCACAAAGCACGCGGCGGTTTGGCGCCAGCCGGTGCCCGGTCAGGCCGTTTTCGATCCCGGAAACGCCACTTGGTGCGATGCGGATGGCCAGGTCGATCCGCTCGGCCACCAGATCCACATAGCCGTCCGACAGGTCGAGTTCGATTTCCAGCCGTGGCCAGGCATCGAGGAAGGGTTTCAGATGCGGCGCCACATGCAGCCGGCCAAACGAGGTCGGCGCGGTCAGCCGCAGGCGGCCCGATGGCGCGCCGCTCACGCCGGTGACCAGATTTTCCGCCTCGCGCGAGGCCGCCAGGATTTCGACCACCCGTTCATAAAACCGCTGGCCCGCTTCGGTGGTGGCCAGTTTGCGCGTGGTCCGGTGCAGCAGCCGGGCGCCGAGCCGCTCCTCCAGTGCCGCGATCCGCTTCGACACCATGGCAGGCGACAGCTTCAGTGTGCGGCCGGCAGCGGCCAGGCTGCCAGTCTCGATCACCCGGGCAAACAGCTCGTATTCCCTGTCCATGAATTATTGTTTCCCATAGAGAACGACTGCGTTCAATTCTTTTCATCTACAGAATGAATTCCGGCTCTGCTAGCCTGCGGCAGTTTTAGAAAGTGCAGGGAACGCCATGATCAGGACCATCGACAAGGCCGGCCTCACGGTTGCCGGGGACCTCGCCGGTTTCATCGAGCAGCAGGCCCTGCCGGGCACCGGGCTCGAACCGGCCGCCTTCTGGTCCGGCGTAGCCGCCATCTTCGCCCGCTTCACGCCGGAGAACCGCGCGCTGTTGCTCAAGCGCGACCAGCTCCAGGAAAAAATCGATACATGGCATGCCGCGCGCAAAGGCCAGAGCTTCGATGCCACGGCCTACCAGGCCTTCCTGAAGGAGATCGGCTATCTGGTGCCCGAGCCGGCGCCGTTCAGGATCGACAGCACCCGGGTGGATGACGAGATCGCCCGCATGGCCGGCCCGCAGCTGGTGGTGCCGGTACTGAATGCGCGCTTCCTGCTCAATGCGGCCAATGCGCGCTGGGGCAGCCTGTACGATGCCTATTACGGCACTGATGCGATCCCGCATGAGGCGAACGAGAAGAAGGGTTATGATCCGGCGCGCGGCGCGAAGGTGATCGCGAAAGCCAGGGCCTTCCTCGATGCCGCCGTGCCGCTGGCCTCGGGCAGCCATGCCGATGTGAAGGGCTGGTCGATCAAGGATGGCGCCCTGTCGCCGGCGCTGAAGGACTCAAATGCTTTTGTCGGGTATCGCGGCGATGCGGCCAGTCCCTCGGCCGTGCTGCTCAGGCATAACGGCCTGCATATCGAACTGGTGATCGACCGTGCGCATCCGATCGGCCGGGACGATCCGGCCGGCCTGTCGGATGTGATTCTGGAATCGGCGCTCACGACGATTGTCGATCTTGAGGATTCCGTTGCCGCGGTGGATGCCGAGGACAAGGTCGCGGCCTATGCCAACTGGCTCGGCCTGATGAAGGGCAATCTCGAAGCCAGCTTCGAGAAGGGCGGCAGGACCATGACCCGCGCGCTCGAACCAGATCGCGATTATACCGCTGCCGGCGGCGGCAGGCTCACGCTGTCCGGCCGCTCGCTGCTGCTGGTGCGCAATGTCGGCCATCTGATGACCAACCCGGCGATCCGCCTGCCCGATGGCAGCGAGGCGCCGGAAGGCATCCTCGATGCCATCGTCACCAGCCTGATCGCGCTGCACGACCTAAAAAAGCAGGGCCGCTTCGTCAATAGCCGCGCCGGCTCGGTCTGCATCGTCAAGCCGAAGATGCACGGGCCGGAAGAGGCGGCGTTCACCGACCGGCTGTTCGATGCCGTCGAGGACCTGCTCGGACTGGAGCGCTACACGATCAAGGTCGGCGTGATGGACGAGGAACGCCGCACCTCGGCTAATCTGGCCGCCTGCATCCATGCCGTGCGGCATCGCATCATCTTCATCAACACCGGCTTCCTCGACCGCACCGGCGACGAGATGCACACCTCGATGCAGGCCGGTCCGATGGTGCGCAAGGCCGATATGAAGGCGTCGAGCTGGATCAAGGCCTATGAAGAGCGCAACGTCGCCATCGGTCTCGCCTGCGGCCTGTCGGGCAGGGCGCAGATCGGCAAGGGCATGTGGGCGGCACCGGATCGCATGGCCGACATGCTGGAACAGAAGATCGGCCATCCGAAAACCGGCGCCAACACCGCCTGGGTGCCGAGCCCGACGGCCGCCACCCTGCATGCCACGCATTACCATGCGGTCGACGTGTTCGGCCGGCAGGCCGAGGTGGCGAGGCAGCCGGTGCCGTCGCTCGATGCCCTGCTCACCATTCCGCTCGCCACCGGGCAGAATTTTTCAGAGCAGGACGTGAAGGACGAACTCGACAACAACGCGCAGGGCATTCTCGGCTATGTCGTGCGCTGGGTCGACCAGGGCGTCGGCTGTTCGAAGGTGCCTGACATCCACGATATCGGCCTGATGGAAGATCGCGCCACCTTGCGCATTTCCTCCCAGCATATGGCCAACTGGCTGCTGCATGGGGTCTGCACGAAGGAGCAGGTCGATGCCGCCTTCAAACGCATGGCCGCCAAGGTGGATGCGCAGAATGCCGGCGACCCGCTCTATCGCCCGATGGCAACCGATCCGGACAACAGTCTCGCATACCAGGCGGCGCGCGCCCTGGTATTCGAAGGCTTCCGGCAGCCGAACGGCTATACCGAGCCGCTGCTGCATGCCTTCCGCACCAGGGTGAAGGCCAGCGGCTGAAGGCACTGGCCGGCGGGCCGTTCAGCCTGCCGGTGTCCGGCGCGGCACCACCATTTTCACGGTGAAGACCTGAACGGCTTCACCCTTCTGGTTCTGCGTCTCGATGCGCATGGTGATCATGCCGCGGTCGGGTCGCGACTTCGATGGCGTGATCTCCAGCACCTCGGCCGTCACCCGCAGCACGTCGCCCGGCCGTGTCGGTTTCGGCCAGGCCAGTTCGCCGCTGGCGCCGATGATGCCGCCGGCAATCGGGATGCCGCCATCAGTCACCATTTTCATGGTCATCGCCGCGGTATGCCAGCCGCTGGCGGCCAGGCCGCCGAACAGGGTGGGCCGGGCGGCGGCATCGTCGAGGTGAAAGGGCTGCGGGTCGAATTCGGCGGCAAAGCTCTTGATGCGCGCCTCGTCCACGGCCAGCGATCCCGTGCTGGCAAAGCGCTGGCCGACCTTGAGATCGTCCAGATAAAGCAGGTCGGCCATGAGTCCCTCCGGTGGTGCCTGTCCTATATCTGATGGCGGCGCCGGCCCAGGCAAGCGGCAAGACCGGGGGGTGCAGAAATGAAACCACTCGCGGTGCAAATGCGGCGGCCCAAACGGCCGGAGACTGGCCGGAAAAGCACAAATCGCGTATGCATGCGGGATCAGATTCCGAGGGTTCCGATGAGCAGCAGCGACAGTACCACCAAGAGCGCCGCCGTGGTGATTCGCCAGCCCGACGACTGGCATGTGCATCTGCGCGATGGCGAGGTGATGGCTGCCGTTCTGCCGCATACCGCGGCGCAGTTCGCCCGCGCCATCGTGATGCCGAATCTGAAACCGCCGGTCACCACCACGGCACTGGCCGAAGCCTATCGCAGGCGGATTCTGGCAGCCCTGCAGCCCGGCTCGCGCTTCCAGCCGCTGATGACGGCCTATCTTACCGACAACACCGATCCGGCCGATATCGCCGATGGCTTCAAACGCGGCGTCTGGGTCGCGGCCAAGCTCTATCCGGCCGGCGCCACCACCAATTCACAGGCCGGCGTCACCGACATTGCGCGTATCCACAGCGTGCTGGCGATGATGGAAAAGATCGGCATGCCGATCCTGCTGCATGGCGAAGTGACCGATCACAGCGTCGATATCTTCGACCGCGAAACCGTTTTCCTCGAGCGCATCCTCGGCAAGCTGCTGAAGGATTTCCCCGGCCTGAAGGTGGTGCTGGAGCATATCACTACAGCGGAAGCCGCCGATTTCGTGCGCGCCCATGCGGCGCAGATGGGTGCCACCATCACGCCACATCATCTGATGATCAACCGCAGCTCGATTTTCGAGGGCGGTGTGCGACCGCATCTCTATTGCCTGCCGATCGCCAAACGCGAGCATCACCGTCTGGCCCTGCGCAAGGCGGCCACGTCAGGCGAGGCCTGTTTCTTCCTCGGCACCGATACGGCGCCGCATTTCGTGCATCTGAAGGAGGCCGCCTGCGGCTGTGCCGGCATCTTCAATGCGCCGACTGCCATGCAATGCTATGCGCAGGTCTTCGCCGAGGAAAATGCGCTCGACAGGCTGGAGACCTTTGCCTCGCTCAATGGCCCGCGCTTCTACGGCATGCCGGCGAATACCGCGCAGATCCGGCTTGAGCGCAAGGCCGCAGCGGTGCCTGAGACCGTGGCGGTAGGCAACGACAGCATCCTGGTCTTTGCCACCGAAGCAGCCGGGCAGTGGTCGGTGGCCGAAGTGGTGCCGGCGTAAGGTCTAGCGGCCGCGCGTTTTCGCCGCCGGTTTCTTCACGGCCTTCTTCGCTGCTTTCTTTTTCGTTGCCGCCGGCTTTGCCGCAGCGGCTTTCTTCTTCACGATGATCTTTTTCTTCGTGATCTTCTTTTTCGTGCGCGCCGCCTTGGCGGCCGGCACGGCGCGTGGCGGCACCGCATGCGGGCGACCGGCATTGAGCATCAGCAACGCCATGTCGTCGACTTCGACCGAAAGGCGGCCCAGCGTGGCGCCGCCGGCATGCAGCAGGCAATGCACGCCCAGATCGCTGACGCCCTTCACGGTGGCGGGCACGGACTTGTTCTCGCCGGCCAGCTTCAGCTTGACGCGGGCGCCGACGGGGATCTCCAGTCGCGGCGCGAACAGGCAGCCTTCCAGCGACAAATTCGTCACCATGCCGCTCACCAGGGCGCCGTCATGCTCGATCTGGGCGACAATATGCGTGTCGCGACGGTCAAACCGGCGCCGGTTGGCGTCACCTTTATCAGCAGTTGTTTTGGCCTTGCTCTGGCCGACGGTCTTTTTGCCGGCCTTGCCACGTCCCTGTTTGGCGGATGCCATCGACACTTCCCCTGTTGAATACGATAACACTACCGGCTGCCCCAGATTCTGAAAAGCCCGATTAAGGTCTTGATCTCCTGACAAAAGCATGGCGGCAGCAGACCGGTTTCTCTAGAGTGGCAATCGAACCGTCATCGTATTGTCCAACTGAAGACTGAAATCATCGCCATGTCCGCGCGGATACCGCCGGAGCCCGTTGTCTGGGCCTTGTCGCGCCATAATGCTTATCTTACCAGCCGGCCGGGCGGTGTACGCCTGCAATGCCGTGCCGACGACTTTTCCGATCTGCGCCTCGATGGCGCGGCCTTCGACGATGCCATCCTGCCGGGCTGCAGCTTTGCCGGTTCGTCGCTGAAGTCGGCGACATTCCTGCGCGCCGATCTGTTCGGCAGCGATTTCACCCGCGCCGATCTGACCGGCACGAATTTCGAGCGCGCCGACCTGCGCGGCGCCAATTTCCTCATGGCGGTGCTGAAAAAAACCTCGTTCCGCCAGGCCGATCTGCGTCCGGGCCAGATCATCCAGCATGTGAAAGAGGGTGAGGGCGGCGAGAAAGAGAAAAAGCAGGACGTGCCGGTCAATCTGTCGGGCGCCAACCTGGAAGAGGCCAATCTCGGGCATGCGCATCTGGATCATGCCAATATGTCCAATGCCAATGCGATGAATGCCACATTCGTCGGTGCCTCGCTGTTTGCCGCCAATCTCACCGGCGCCGATCTCAGCGGCGCCGATTTCTCCGGCGCCAAGCTGAAAGACACCACTTTCGTCGGTGCCAATCTCGACGGTGCCAAGCTGGCGAACTGCGATCTGCGCGGCGCCAACCTGCGCAGCGTCGATCTGAGCAATGCCGATCTCAGCGGCGCGATGATGCAGGGCGCGATCTATCGCGGCGCCAAGCTGCCGGCCGAGATCGAGGAAAAGCTGCTGGCGCATGGCAAATGGATCGCATCCAACGGCCTGAGCGGCGAACGCGCGGTCTTCACCGGCATGAAGCTGCCCGGCATCGATTTTTCCAGCTGCGATCTGCGCGCAGCGGTCTTCCACGACACCAATCTGGCCGGCGCCTATTTCACCAAGAGTCAGCTGCTGTTCACCAGCTTTGTCGGTGCCGATCTGCGCAAGGCGAATTTCGATCAGGCCAGTCTGGGCGGCGCGAATTTTTCCGGCGCCATCCTGCTCGGTGCCGCTTTCCGGGCCGCACAACTGGTTGGTGTGGAGATCTTCAATGCGCTCAACCAGCGCACCGGCAAGACCATTTTCCCGCGCTTTGACAATGCCGATCTGACCGGGGCCGACCTGCGTGGTGCCGTGGTAGAAGGCGTCGATTTTGCCAGCACAACCTTTGACAAGGTGAATATTGCTGGCGCGGATTTGCGCAATTGCACCGGTATGCGTTCTGTATCGCGCGCTAAACCATTATGATTCAAGATTAAAAACAATAATAGTAAGAATCTGTCATAATTTCACTTAGGAGTTGCGCGGAAAACGGCGAAACATTAGCGTTTTGTAACTTACCCGGTCCCCGGGTGACAGACGATGTTCAACGCTATGGCCGATCGCAATATACCGCCGCATGAGGTCCAGGTAACCCTCTCCCGCCACGCCGCCTTTCTGGCCGGCCGCCCGGGCGGCACGCGGTTGCAGCAGAGCGGCGTGCATTACGAGAACCTCAAGCTGGATGGCGCCAAGCTCGATGACGCGATCCTGTCCCGCGCCGGCTTTGGCAATGCGTCGCTGACCAACGCCGAATTGCGCCGCGCCGACCTTTTCTGCGCCGATTTCCAGAATGCCGACCTGACCCGCGTTGTGCTCGACCGCGCCGATCTGCGCGGCGCCAATATGGGCCGCGCCATCCTGCGTAATGCCTCGCTCAGCCAGGTCGACCTGCGGCCCGGCCAGATCATGATCGCCGAGACCAGCGAGAGCAAACAGGTCAATGCCAATCTCGACGGTGCCAAGCTCGATGGTGCCGATTTCAAGAATTCCCAGCTCGACGAAGCCAGCATGTCGGTCTCTTCGGCAACGGGTGCGAACTTCGCCAATGCCAGCCTGTTTGCCGTCAATCTGGCCGGCGCCGATCTCGGCGGTGCCAATCTCTCCGGCGCCAAGCTGAAGGATGCCAACCTCATTGGCGCCAACCTCGCCGGGGCCAAGCTCAAGGGCGTCGATCTGCGCGGCGCCAATCTGCGCAATATCGATCTCAGCAAGGTGGATCTCGATGGCGTATCCCTGCAGGGCGCGATCTATCGCAAGGGCGACCAGCTACCCGAGGATGTCGAGGCGACGCTGAAGGCGCACAGCCTGTGGATCGCCACCAATGGCGCCGAGGGCGTGCGCGCCGTGCTCAGCGGCCAGAAGCTCGACGGCTGCAATTTCTCCGGCTGCGACCTGCGCGGCGCCGAATTGCACGGCGCTTCCCTGGACGGCGCCGATTTCTCCAATGCCCAGATGATGTTCGCCAGTTTCGTCGAGGCCAATCTGGCCAAGGCGAATTTCGATATGGCCGATCTGAGCGGCACCAATTTCGTCCGTGCCCATCTGGCTGCCAGCCGCTGGCGCGGGGCCCGGGTGGTTGGCGTCGAACTTTACAACGCGCGGAATCAGCGCACCGGCAAGGTGATCTACCCGCGCTTCGAGCAGGCCGACCTGACCGCCGCCGATATGCGCGGGGCCACTTTCGAGGGCATCGACTTCAGTGAAGCCAAGATGCCCGGTGCCAATCTGCAGGGTGCCGAATTCCGGGAATGCATCGGGATCAAGCGCTGACCCGACGCCGCCTGTTAATGACTTTCCCGAACCGTTACCGCTTCTCCACTGCCCAGCCGCGCCCCTCGCCTGCTAGGGTGCAATAAATACCCTTGATGCAAGAATGAACTGGTGCGTAAATCTACTAAATAGTGAAGCTACGACGACTTTTCTCGTTAAACGAAAACGGTATGCCTGAACTTCGCTTCCCACCGCAGCAGCTGACTGTTGCCCTGTCCCGCCATGCCGCCTGGGCCGGCGGGCGCAGTGAAGGCGAGCGTCTGCAGCGCCGCGGCGAGGATTTCTCGTTTTTCAGGCTCGACAACGCCAAGCTGAACGATGCGGTCCTGGCGCGCTGCATCCTGAGCGGCAGCTCGCTGGTGAAGGCCGAGCTGCGCCGCGCTGACCTGTTTGCGGTTGACTTCATGCGCGCTGACCTGTCGGGCGCGATCCTGGATCGTGCCGATCTGCGCGGCGCCAATATGATGAGGACGATCCTGCGCGGCGCCTCGCTGAACCAGGCCGATCTGCGGCCCGGCCAAATCGTGACCGAAAGCGGCGGCACCAAGGCGCAGTCGGCCAATCTGTCCGAAGCCAAGCTGGATGGTGCCGATCTGCGCTCGGCCCAGCTCGACGAAGCCAATATGGCGGTGTCGTCGGCGACGGGTGCGAATTTCGCCAATGCCAGCATGTTTGCCGTCAACCTGGCCGGTGCCGACCTGTCGGGCGCCAATCTCACCGCGGCCCGTCTGCGCGATGTCAATCTGATCGGGGCCCGCCTGGAAGGCGCGCTGCTGCAGGGCGCCGATCTGCGCGGCGCCAATCTGCGCAATGTCGATCTGACCAAGGTCAATCTGAAGGGTGTCGACCTTTCCACGGCAACCTACCGCAAGGCGGCCAACCTGCCGACCGAGATCGAGGTCATCCTGCATGCCCATAGCCGCTGGATCGCCACCGGCGGTTCCGAGGGATCGCGGGCCATTCTGAGTGGCAAGAAACTGGCCGGCTGCGATTTCTCCAGCTGCGACCTGCGGGGGGCCGAATTGCATGGCTGCGATCTCAAGGCGGCCGATTTCAGCTCGGCGCAGCTGCTGTTCGCCAGTTTCCTGGGGGCCGATCTGAACAAGGCGAATTTCGATCAGGCCGATCTCGGCGGCGTCAATTTCACCAGCGCGACTATGGCCGAGGCGACGTTCCGGGGCGCCAAGCTGGTCGGAGCGCCGCTGTTCAGCGCCAGCCATCAGGCGACCGGCCGCACGCTGTATCCCATCCTGATCGATACCGATCTGACCGGTGCCGATCTGCGTGGCGCGGTGCTCGATCATATCGATCTCAGCCGTGCCAAGCTCGGACGCGCCAATTTCTCCGGCGCCGATGTGCGGAACTGCATCGGCCTCAGCGGCGTGGCCGAGTAGCGCGCCGTTCACCCGGCCCTTGGGGCGGTCCGGTCTGGCGCGCCGGGCATTGCAGCGTGCATTGACGGCAGGCTAAACCCGCGAATATCCCGGAAACCCGCAAGGAACCCATTGGCGCTGTCGCACGGGCCCGCTAAGGTTGCGATGCATCGCTGACAGAAGGCCAGGATGACAGACCGACATCTGCCACCACCCACCCTGATCCACGCCATTTCGCGTCATGCCGCCTATCTGGCGCAGCGCCAGGGGGGCGAGCGTCTGAAACGGCGTGACGAGGATTTCTCCTGGCTGATTCTGGAAGGCGCGCCGCTGGATGATGCCGTGCTGGCGGCCTGCCGCTTCGTCGGCGCCGGCCTGGCCAATGTCAGCCTGCGCCGCGCCGACCTCTTCGCTGCCGATTTCGCCGTTGCCGATCTGAAACAGGCCCAGCTTGATCGTGCCGATCTGCGCGGCGCCAATTTCCACAGCGCCAGTCTGCGCGGCGCCTGCCTGCGTCAGGCCGATATGCGCCCAGGTCAGATGCAGATTCAGGATAAGGACGGCGAACGCCGCCAGATCACCACCCTGCGCGGCGCCGATCTCGATGGTGCCGACTTGTCGCTCGCCCAGCTTGAGGAAGCCGATCTGGCGGTGGCCTCGGCGCGCGGTACCAACTTCGCCCGTGCCAATCTCTATGGCGTCAATCTCGCCGGCGCCGATCTCAGCGGCGCAGATTTCACCGAAGCGAAAATGAAGGAATGCAATCTGCTGGGGGCCAGGCTGGATGGTGCCCAGCTGCGCGGTGCCGATCTGCGTGGCGCCAATCTGCGCAATGTCGATCTCAGCACCGTCAATGTCACCGGCGCCAATCTGATCGGCGCGGCGATGCGCAGCGCCAATGCCGTCATGCATGGTGAGATCGAGGCGATGCTGGCCAACCATTCGCGCTGGATCGCCACCGGCGGTGCCGAGGGTGAACGGGCCAACTTCTCCGGTCGCAGGCTGCGTGGCACCGATTTCTCCGGCTGCGATCTGCGCGCCGCGGATTTCACCGATGCGGGTCTCGCCGATGCGCATTTCGTCTGCGCCCAGCTCACCTTCACCAACTTCACGCGCTGCGATCTGCAGCGCGGCAACTTCGATGAGGCAAACTGCGCCGGCACCATCTTCGGCGAGGCGAATCTGGCCGCGGCCACCTTCCGCAATGCGCGCCTGGCCAGTGCCGAACTGACGACGCCCGACGGTCGCCCGACGGGGCGGATGTTTGCGCCTCAGGTTGCCGGCGCCAACCTGAATGGCGTCGACATGCGGGGGGCGCGGATCGAAGGCGTCGATTTCAGCCAGGCGCAATTCACCGATGTCAATCTTGGCGGCGCCAGTCTGCAGGACTGCAAGGGCCTGCCGCCGCCCGGACCGGTGCGCCACATCGCCAAGCCGAAGGGCACCATATTCATCGATTGAAAAAGACGGGAGCCGGTTTTGACACCGGCTCCTGCAGTGACAGCGAAGCGAGAGGAGCTTGCTCCGCTGTCGCCGTCGGATGGTGCAGATTGGTGCGCGGAGCGCGCGCCTGCGGATGGATGAAGGTCGCCTCCGAGGCAGGCTGGATGGCAGCATCAGAGAGAAGATTGATTTCTCTCTATAAAATTATCGATTTATCCGATTGTACGAAGATATGGCCTAGCTTGGCTTTCAGGCATATTTATGAGATTGGCCCTCAAGCTGGCAGGGAAGAATTCCATGCGCTTCGCCGAGAAGATCGACGACGAAGATTTACGGCAACTGTATTTCTACTGGCTGTCGAAAAAGACCAACCGGTTTCCGCCGCCGCGCGCGGCTATTGAACCGGGCGAAATCCGGTTCCTGCTGTCGTCGCTGTTCATCATCGAGGTCGATCACGAGGAACAGCGCTTCCGCTATCGTCTCGCCGGCAGCGATGTCGAGGCTATGGTGCAGGCCAAGCTGCATGGCCGCTGGCTCGACGAGGCGCTGCGTTCGCCGCTGCGCGAATTTTTCGACGAAGGCTTCTGCATTGCCGCCTTCGACCGTAAGGTGCATTACCGCAAGAACACGCTGCATCTCGCGGGGCGCCCGTATATCCGCTATTCACGCGTGCTTCTGCCACTTTCGAATACCGGCGAGCGCATCGATCATCTGCTGGGCTGTATCAAACTCGACGGCCAGATTCACACGCACAATCCCAGCATCGTCGAGGAACATGAGATCACCATCGGCGATGTCGAGACCTTTGAACGCGATGCCTATGAAATGCCCGCTGAGGGCGTGCAGTTCGGCGGCGGCCGGATGGATTTCGGGAAGTGAGGATTGGAGCGGCAGGCTGAAACGGCAGGCGATATCCGGCGGATACCGTTACATCTCGACCTTGCCCCACGGAATGCTGTGAAGCGGCACATCTTTCAGCTTGTCGACGAAGGATTTGGCACCAATGAAAATCGGCGCCAGGCTTACGCCTTTGGCCACCAGCACAACCTCATCCTTCTTCAGGCGCTGTTTGAACGCGGCCATCGACCGCTGCGCCATTTCCGGGGTCGAGACGCCGGCTTCGGAAACCATGATTAAGGTCACCACCTTGCCGTCGATCTGATAATTAACGAATGGATATTGCTGCCCCATAACCTTCTCCCCCCAGGCCGACCCCTGCGTGCAGCGTTAACAAAATTTATTCTATTATGACGAAAATGCCTAACGAATTATCACTTTAGGCCGATTACTAAGGCGGCTTGTATTTAAAGCTGTGACGCTCGCCGCAGGGTGGCGCCTTTCGCGCCGCTATCCCTTGGCTGTTGGAAAACGAACCATACACTTCTCTCCAATCGATCTGTTGCTGCTGTGCATTGCCGCGTGAACGGCCTGGAGACTGACCATGACAAGCATCCAATCCACCGCCCCTCTCTTTGCTGCGGCCGCGGTCTTTGCGGCGACGCTTACGCTTGCGGCCCCGGTTCAGGCTGGCAGCTACACCGTGGCACCGGGCACCACGATGCAGATCGATGTTGCCGACCGTAGCGGCTACACCACCATCACCGTCATCAACAGCGGCAGCATCGCCGGCAGCCTGCAGCTCCCCACCGGCGGCGCCAGCATTGCCGTGCCGGCCAATGGCAGGACCGAACTCTATGATCGCTATGGGCGCGCCTATATTGCGGTCACCAATACCGGCAGCGTGCCGCTGCAGGTGATCAGCCGCTACCAGGTCACCATCCCGCTGCCCTGACCCTGCCAGTCGCCGGCCGGGTTTTCCGCGTCAGCCCCCGACATCCTCTCCGGCATCCGGCAGCGGCTGGAAGCTTTCGATATCGAGGCGCAGGAAGAAGCCATCCTTGAAGCCACCGCTGCGGCTGATGTCGGTGATCGAACGCGGCTGCACCGGCATCGCCGTCGGCCAGACCTGTATGCTGAAGACCAGGGCCGGGCGGTCTGTCTCGCCATGGCTGAGCGGCAGCATCAGACGCCGCGTCATCGCAAAACCGGCCGCATCCCAGCGAAACACGCTTTCTGAATAGACTGGCAAGCGATCATGGAAAGCGGCGTCATAAATATGCGTCATGTAATCGCGATAACTGCCCTGCATGATGTCGTGCAGGGTTTTGCCGGTGAAATCCATGCCGTATCGTTCGACATGGGCCGAACCGACCAGGCGATAGCGCCAGACACCGTCACCCGCGGGTTCGGTGATCAGCAGGTTCGGCCAGATCGCCGGCGGCAGATCGAGCGGATCGATATCGGCGCGGTCGGGCATGCGGCGGCCCTGGCGCTGTCGTGCCCAATAGCGGGCGACGGCGTCGAGCGCCGGCTCGTCGGAGAAGAGGGTTCGCCGCGTCATCCGGGCAAGTCTACCCCACGATGGCGGATTGTCGTCAAATCCGGCGTTCAGGCTTGGTGCTGCATACCCCGATGGGGCGCGATCAGGCCTTGCCGGGAGATTTGCTGACCACGGGCATTGCAATAAACAGCCCCAGCAGGAACCAGAAACTGCGCTGGAAGAAAAAGTCGTGCACTGCCGAACCGGCCGCAATGCAGACCAGGGCGATCATCAGGCCGGCTCCCCAGCCCGCTGCAGTCGGCCGGGCCTGCAGGCGCCAGGCATATACCAGCAGCCCGGCAAAACTGCCGGCGACCACGCAGAAACCGACCAGGCCGGTTTCCGCCAGCAGCCAGACCGGAACCGAGTGAATGATCAGTGCGCCGCCGGTGGTGGCCAGGCGGTGCTGCATATAGGCGCCGAGTCCGTTGCCGATCAGCGGACTCTCCAGCCACATGTCCCAGCCTTCGAGAATGCTGGTCCAGCGTTCGAGATCGCCAGACTGACGCTCCATGCTGACCTGCAGCAAGCTCGTAACGATGTTGACGTAGTTACTGTCGGCGATCGCGGGTTTGCCGGAGGTGAATAGCTTGGGAATGCCGGCCAGGACGAAGCCGTAGATCAGATATAGTTGCGAAGAGAATATGATTGCGATGATCGGCCATAGCAGCGCTGGCAACAAAGAGCGCCGCGACTTACTGGCTGGGAACAGCATCATCACCGCCAGCGCGATGGCGAACATACCAAGGCCTGCCCGGGAATGGCAGAAATAAATCGACGACCCAGCAAGGCTCAGGATCAGTGGCAGGAAATATTTCCGTCGACCGAAGATACCCAGATGATGGGCTGCGATTGCGGCTGCCGCGGTCATGATCATCTGCACCGCGAAAGCGTTGGTGTTTCCGGCGTAACCCTGCAACGGCAGCGAAAAGACATCGTGCGGGATTCGAACACCGCTCAGGATGGTGAGCAGCAGGATGAGCTGCAGTGCTGCTGTTGCTGCACCGGTGGCAACGAAGGCGGCCAGGATCACGCGGCGATGCTGTTCGTTGCCGGTCAGCGTAATCGACAGGCCGGTGGCGACATAACCCAGGATGATCAGCCAGCCGAAGCCGCGATTGAAGAAAGCCCAGTTCGTCCAGCCGAACCTGCTGTAGCCATACAGCAGCGCGAAAACGATCACGGCGGAAACAGCGGTCAGGCCGGCCAGCAGGATTTTTGGCAGCGGTAGTGTACGGCGGTGAGTCCACAGGAAATAGGGCGCCAGGCCAAGGCAGGTCAGCGCGATCAGGTCGGCGATATTGGCGGTCAGCTCACCGCTGCGCAGTGGAATGCGCAACTGGAAGAACAGAAACATGGCGCAGAGCAGGGAGCAGGCCGTCAGTCCCAGCTTGCTCCAGTCGATCGTCGGGGTTGCGGCCGTGGCTGCGGCCGGTTGCGGTGTCGCATACTTCTTGCGATGCCGCAGCATGATCGCGGTACTGACTGCGGCAAAGATCACGACCAGGAACAGGTACAGCAGTCCGATGGCAACCGCACTCGCCACGGCGGTCGATTCCCCCACGCCCACCGCACCCAGCGCCTGGGCCGCGCTGAGCTCGCGAATGCCCCAGCCGGAGAAACTGATCGGCAGGCTGGAGGTGAACATGACGATGATCAGGGCGGCAACCATGCCGCCATCGATTTGCGTTAGGCCCAGGCCCCATAACAGACTCAGATAGGCGCCGAGCATGCAGCCATGCGCAAACAGGGTCAGCAGCAGGCCGGGCCAGAGGCGCAGGACGATGCGCAGACGGTTGGACAGATTGTCGAATGCCCCGGCCGGGCGCAGGACCGTCACGGCCACAACAATCGACGTGACGGCAAGGGCGGCCGACAGCGACACCATGGAGAGGCCGGCAGGCGCCAGGTCGAGATGGATGTTGAAAAACAAATACCACAGGCTGGCCAGGCTTAGCAGGAACAGGATGGCGGCAGCCTGGATGCGCTCCCAGTATGTCGCGATCACCGATGCGCTGAACGGCACGCCGTCCACAGCCAGGGCGGCGGCACGGCTGAGACTCTGGCCGATCACGTTCAACAGAATCTGATTGGAGACCTGGCCGATCGAATGGGCGAAGAACAGGCTGCGCCAGCCTGGCGAAAATCCGAAGCCGCGCAGCACCGAACGGAAGCGCAGCAGCGACAACAGGGAATTGATCAGGATCAGCAGGGCGGCGCCGACAATGCCCAGCCAGTGAATCGAGCGCAGCGTCTCGATAACGGTTTCGACCCCGACCAGGTACAGAGTGGCCAGAAGCGACCCGAGGGAAACGAGCGCGAGAAGGAAAGTACGAAGACCGCGGGCCATGTCGGACAGTCAATTTGGATGGGCATCGCGCCGCCGGTTGCCAGCTGCTCGACCGGTACGGTCATGCCATGCCGAATCGGGGCAGGCAAGTTGTCCATTTGGCGTAAGGTGCAATTATCGGAAGGGGATATGAAATGGTGCTGCTGGACAGGATTGAACTGTCGACCTCCTCATTACCAATGAGGTGCTCTACCACTGAGCTACAGCAGCCCCGTATGCCTCTCCGGATTGCCCCGGAGGAGTCGGCGGGCCGAAAACGACAAACCGGCGCTCGGGCCTGCAGGCCCGGCCGGCGTCGGGCGCGGAAACTGCCACAGCCGGCCGGCCGGCGCAAGCGCGACACGCGGCTTTTGGCCGGCTTTTGCGAAATCCGGTATTTCGTTGTCTTCTACGGAATTTGGCGGCGAATCAGCCGCCGGCGGCGGGGTGCATGCCCGTTGACGCAAGGCCGGCGAACTGGCTATCGCTCAGTCTGGTTCAGGAGCGCAGATGTCTGACCATGACGACCCCGATGCCGGTGCCCGGTCCCGCCCCAAATCCCACGGCAAGGCGGAGGACCGGGCTGCCCGTACGGCGCGGCTGGCCGAGCGGCTGCGGGCCAACCTCGGACGGCGCAAGCAGCAGGCGCGCGCGCGCCGCAGGACCGGGGCGGCACCCGACGGCGCGGCCGATCCGCAGGAGCCGGAGCCGAAGGCCTGAGCAGCCGCAGCCGGTCCCGCCCTTGACGGGGCGAGTTCGCCCGCGTTAAGCCCGGAACGCCGTTCTCCGCTGTCGAAAGGGCCGCCGTATGTCAGTCATGTCCGATATCTGGATTCGCGAAATGGCGAAGACGAAGGGCATGATCGAGCCCTTCGTCGAGGCGCAGAAGCGCGAGGGCACGATTTCCTACGGCCTGTCCTCCTATGGCTACGACGCCCGCGTCGCCCGCGAGTTCAAGATCTTCACCAATGTCGACAGCGCCGTGGTCGATCCCAAGAATTTCTCCGACCAGAGTTTTGTCGATCGCAGCGTCGATGTCTGTGTCATCCCGCCGAATTCCTTCGCGCTCGCGCGCACGGTGGAATATTTTCGCATCCCGCGCGACGTGCTGGTGATCTGCCTGGGCAAGAGCACCTATGCGCGCTGCGGCATCATCGTGAATGTCACGCCACTGGAGCCTGAATGGGAAGGCCATGTGACGCTGGAATTCTCCAACACCACGCCGCTGCCGGCCAAGATCTACGCCAACGAAGGCGCCTGCCAGTTCCTCTTCCTCAAGGGCGACCAGCCCTGCGAGGTCAGCTATGCCGACCGCGCCGGCAAATATATGGGCCAGCGCGGCGTCACCCTGCCGAAGCTGTAGCCGTATCCGCCACCGAGCGGTAGCGGCGCCAGAGCGCAAGACCCCAGCCGATGAAATAGCCGGCGCTGCCGCCCGAGACGACGATGTCGGCCTGGATCAGCACTACCCTGTGCGCCGTCAGGATGGCGGTCACGGTCAGGGCGTAATGCGCGAAAAAGATGATGAGGTTGCGCAACAGCGGCCACCAGCTGGCCGGCAGCTCGACGCGACCGCGCAGCCTGTCGGCGCTCAGAATCCGCGGTCCCGTCGCCAGGCCCAGCAGCAGGCCGCCGGCCAGTCCGCCCAGCCACAGCGCGGCGATGGTGTCGGGATCGAAGGGCCGCGCCACCAGGCCGGCCAGGCCCCAGAGGATGAAGATGGCCGGCACGATGGCGATGCGCCGCAGCGTCATACGTCGCTGCCTCAGCCCCAGGCTGCCGAGCCAGGCGAGCAGGGCGAGCAGGGCCCAGACCCAGAGCGGCGTGTGGCTCAGGATGCCGGCGGCATAGGACAGGATCGCGATCATGCGCGGCAGGCTGGCCGCTGCCGCAATCGCCGGCAATCGCATTTCCGCCGCAATGTGATGGCTCTTACACGCCCGCCGCCCGGCAGGGCGCATCTCCCGCACTGGCGATTCGGCCCCCGTTGCGCTAGACAAACGGGACCCTATCTCATCCTGGCCGGCGGTTTTGGCCGGTAGTCTTTTGGAATCAATGCGTTATGGATAGAATTCGGTTGCGCGGCGGCAAGCCGCTGGACGGCAGCATCGGCATCGGCGGCGCCAAGAACGCGGCCCTGCCGCTGATGGCGGCCAGCCTGCTGAGCGATGAGACCCTGACCCTGTCCAACGTGCCGCATCTGGCCGATATCGCCACCATGGCGCATCTGCTGCAGCAGCACGGCGTCGACGTGTCGATGGATGGCGGCAACGGTACGCCGGAGGGCCGCACCATCCACCTCAATGCCGGCAAGATCACCTCGACGCTGGCGCCCTACGACATCGTGCGCAAGATGCGCGCCTCCGTGCTGGTGCTCGGGCCCCTGCTCGCCCGCTTCGGCGAGGCGGAAGTCTCGCTGCCGGGCGGCTGTGCCATCGGCACGCGGCCGGTCGATCTGCATATCATGGGCATGAAGGCGCTCGGCGCCGAGATCACGGTCGAGAACGGCTATATCAAGGCCCAGGCGAAGAAGGGCCTGAAGGGCGCGGTGATCCGCTTCCCGCAGGTTTCGGTCGGTGCCACCGAGAACCTGCTGATGGCGGCTGCGCTCGCCGAGGGCACCACCGTATTGGAGAATGCCGCCCGCGAGCCCGAAATCGCCGATCTGGCGCATTGCCTGGTGGCGATGGGCGCGATGATCGACGGCATCGGCAGCGAGCATCTCACCATCCACGGCAAGTCCAGCCTGCATGGCGGCCTCCACAAGATCGTGCCCGACCGTATCGAGATCGGCACCTACCTTGCCGCCGTTGCGATCTGTGGCGGCAAGGTGGAACTGACCGGCGCGCGGCTCGATCTGATCGAGGCGGTGGCCGACAAGCTGACCGAGGCCGGCTGCGTCATCGAGCAGACGCCGCGCGGCATCTCGATCGCGCGCAACGGCGCGCGTCTGAAGGGCGTCGATTTCCTCACCCAGCCCTATCCGGGTTTCCCCACCGACATGCAGGCGCAGATGATGTCGCTGATGACGGTGTCCGAGGGCGCCTCGATGATCACCGAGACGATCTTCGAAAACCGCTTCATGCACGTGCCCGAGCTCACCCGCATGGGCGCCAATATCGTGGTGCATGGTTCGTCGGCGCTGGTGCGCGGCGTGCCGAAACTGACCGGCGCGCCGGTGATGGCCACCGATCTGCGCGCCTCCGTGTCGCTGGTGCTGGCGGGCCTCGCGGCCGAAGGCGAAACCATCGTCAACCGCGTCTATCACCTGGATCGCGGCTACGAGCGGCTGGAAGAGAAGCTGGCCGCTTGCGGCGCCGTGATCGAAAGACTGAAGACCTGAGATGGCCGAGGACCGCCGCAAGACGCTGCGTTTTCCGCCTCTGCGTTTGCGCGCCGAGGATGCGGAAGACGTGACCGTGCTGGCGGCCTGTCTGCAGGATGCCACCCTGCGCGCCGCAGACATGGCCTGGCAGCCGAAGCAGCGGCGCTTTGCCCTGGTGCTGAACCGCTTCCGCTGGGAAGACGAAACGCGCGTCGATGCGCGTGGCAAGCTGATCCGGGCCGTGCCGCATGTGCGCGTGCCGGCCGGGCTGCATTTCGACGGCGTGCTGAAGGTGCAGTCCAGCGGTATCGATCGCAATAATGCGGCGGCACCGCTCGAGCTGCTCTCGATCATTGCCGAACCCGGCGATGAAGTGCCGGCCGCGGTGCTGACATTGGTGTTCGCCGGCGGCGGTGCCGTGCGGCTTGAAGTGGAATGCGTGGACGCACAGATGCAGGATCTGGGGCAACCCTATCCGGTGCGTCGCGCGCCCAGGCATAAGGAAGTGTCATGAGTATCGACAACAAACTGGTCATGGCGCTGCCCAAGGGCCGCATCCTCAAGGAAGTGATGCCGCTGCTGCTGGCTGCCGGTATCGAGCCCGAAGCGGAATTCTCCGACGACAACAGTCGGAAATTGCGTTTCGCCACCAGCCAGCCGGATATCGAGCTGATCCGTGTGCGCAGCTTCGATGTCGCCACCTTCGTCGCCTTCGGCGCCGCCCAGCTCGGCGTCGCCGGCAACGACGTCCTGATGGAATTCGACTATCCGGAGATCTATGCGCCGCTCGATCTCGATATCGGCCATTGTCGGCTGTCGGTGGCCGAACCGGCCGCGCTGTCGGCGTCTGACGATCCGAAACGCTGGAGCCATGTGCGCGTCGCCACCAAATACCCGCATGTGACGCAGAAGTATTTCGCCGATCGCGGCGTGCAGGCTGAATGCATCAAGCTGAACGGCGCCATGGAACTGGCGCCGACGCTGGGCCTGTGCCGCCGCATCGTCGACCTGGTCTCGACCGGCGCGACGCTCAAGGCCAATGGCCTGGTCGAAGTGGAAGTCATCGCCCAGGTCACCTCGCGCCTGGTGGTCAACCGTGCCACGCTGAAGACGCGGCCGATCCAGGTCGGCGGCTGGCTGGAGAAGTTCACCGCCGCCGTGGACGCCGCGGCGGCGGCAAAGTCGAAGAAAGTTGCCGTCTGATGCCCGTTTCGTTGAATGCCAGCGACAGGGATTTCACTGCCCGCTTCGAGGCGATGGTGAAGGCCAAGCGCGATGCCGAGGCCGATGTCAGTGCCACGGTGGCGCAGATCATCGCCGATGTGCGCAGGCGCGGCGATGCGGCCCTGCATGAGCTGAACCAGAAATACGACCGTGTCGATTCGGCCAGGCTGGGGCTGCGCATTTCCCAGGCCGAGATCGATACCGCCGCCACGCTGGTCGATGCGGCCACGCTTGAGGCATTGCAGACCGCCGCCGAGCGGATCCGGCTGTTCCATGCACGCCAGACACCGGCCGACGATTTCTACACCGATGCGCAGGGCGTGAAGCTCGGTCATCGCTGGACGCCGCTGGATGCCGTCGGTCTCTATGTGCCGGGCGGCAAGGCGGCCTATCCCTCCTCGGTGCTGATGAATGCCGTTCCGGCCGTGGTGGCCGGCGTGCGTCGCGTCGTCGTCACCCTGCCCACGCCGGGCGGCGAACTCAATCCGCTGGTGATGGCGGCGCTGAAACTGGCCGGCGTCACCGAGGTCTATCGCACCGGCGGCGCCCAGGCGGTGGCGGCGCTCGCCTACGGCACCGAGAGCATCAGGGCCGTCGACAAGATCACCGGCCCGGGCAACAGCTTCGTGGTCACGGCCAAGCGTCTGGTCTTCGGCCAGGTCGGCATCGACAATCCGGCCGGCCCGTCGGAAATCCTTGTCGTCGCCGACAATAAAAATGATCCGGCCTGGATCGCCGCCGACCTGCTGTCGCAGGCCGAACATGACGAAGTGGCGCAGTCGGTGCTGATCACCGACGATGCCGCCTTTGCCGAACAGGTCGGTGCCGCCGTGCGCCAGCAGCTCTCCACCATGCCGCGCCGGGACATCGCCACGGCGAGCTGGGAGAAATTCGGCGCGCTGATCACGGTGCAGCGGCTGTCCGATGCCGCACCGCTGGTCGATGCCATCGCACCTGAACATCTGGAACTGGCCATCGACGATCCGCAGGCGCTCGCCGACAAGGTGCGGCATGCCGGCGCCATTTTCCTCGGCCGCCACACGCCGGAAGCGATCGGCGATTATGTCGCCGGGCCGAACCATGTGCTGCCTACCGCCGGCGCGGCGCGCTTCGCCTCGGGCCTCAACCTGCTCGATTT
The DNA here is from genome assembly GCF_025869515.1 of Ferrovibrio sp. Classification (GTDB taxonomy): domain Bacteria; phylum Pseudomonadota; class Alphaproteobacteria; order Ferrovibrionales; family Ferrovibrionaceae; genus Ferrovibrio. Next base: position 19,580 of record NZ_JAOZVR010000038.1, on the reverse strand, counting down.
CATGAAGCGCACCACGCTCGTGCAATGCGACCAGGCCTCGCTCGAAAAGATCGGTCCGGCCGCGGTCACGCTGGCCAATGCCGAGGGATTGCAGGGGCATGCGCTCTCGGTCAGCATCCGGCTTCCCAAAGGCAGTTCTTCCACCAAAGGCAGGGCATGACCGAGAAGGCGCCGCCAACCAGCCACCGTCTCATCGGGGTCGACCTCGATGAGCGCAGCGTGGTGCGGCGCTCCGCCGATATCGACCATGAGCTCAAGGTCGCGATCTTCGACCTGATCGAGCAGAACGTCTTCTCGCCGGTCGGTGCCCATGACGAACAGGGGCCGTTTCAGCTGAATCTCGGCATCGCCGACAACCGGCTGGTTTTCGATATCCGCGACGAGGGCGCCGCGCCGCTCGGCAAGATCATCCTGGCGCTGTCGCCCTTCCGCAGGATCGTGAAGGACTATTTCGAAATCTGCGACAGCTATTACCAGGCGATCAAACGCTCGTCGCCGTCGCAGATCGAAACCATCGATATGGCCCGGCGCGGCGTGCATAACGAAGGCTCCGAACTGCTGCGCGAAAGGCTCAAGGGCAAGATCGACTGCGATTTCGACACCGCCCGCCGCCTCTTCACCCTCATCTGCGTCCTGCATATCCGGTAAGCCATGGATGATCGGCTTCCCGGCAGCGTGCTGTTCTGTTGCACCATGAACAGCGTCCGGTCCCCGATGGCCGAGGGTATCCTCAAGGCGCTGTACCCCAAGCAGGTCTTCGTCGACTCGGCCGGCGTGCGCAAGGAGAAGGTCGACCCGCTCGCCGTCGAGGTGATGGACGAGATCGGCCTGGATATCAGCAAGCATCGCTCGAAGAATTTCGACGACCTGGAAGACAGCTCCTTCGACCTGATCATCTCGCTGTCGCCCGAGGCGCAGCACACCGCCGTCGACATGACCCGCACCATGGCCTGCGACGTCGAATTCTGGAACACCTTCGATCCCACCATCGTGGAGGGCACCCGCGAACAGCGGCTGGCCGCGTATCGCGAGGTGCGCGACTTCCTCAACAAGAAAATCCGCGAACGGTTTGTGAAACGCTGAAACCGGCGGATTGACCTGCGTCAAGGCGGCCGGGCGCAAAACGCCTAGTCTTTATCCGGATACAACGGAGATAAAGACATGTCGCATTTCCATGCCGTGGTCTGGCTCGATCATGCCCAGGCGCGGGTTTTCCATTTCGACCGCGATTCGGCGGAAAAGACCGTGCTGCACGGCCACAAGCATCATCTGCATCACAAGGCCGGCGCTATCGGCTCGGGCCGCGATCCGGCCGATGCGGCCTTCTTTGCCGAGATTGCCCATACGCTGACGGATGCCGGGGAAGTGCTGCTGCTCGGTCCCGGCGCCGCCAAGCTGGAATTTTTCCGCTATGCCGGCAAGGCCAATCCCGCGCTGGAACACAGGATCGTCGGCTGCGAGACGGTGGATCATCCCACCGATGGCCAGATCGTTGCCTATGCGCGCAAGTATTTCCATGCCAAGGACCGCATGATGCCACTGCTGGCTCCGGCCTGAACCCCGGCCCGGAATTGAGACGGGGCTGAACGCCGGCGGGCGGGACAGCGATGCCGCAAATCCGCCATGGTTTGCCGGCAAGACTGCGGCAACCATCCTCCGGAGTCCGCCATGTCCCGCCGCCTCGCTGTTCCAGCCCTTGCCCTTCTGCTGCTCGCCGTCGCGGCCTGCGACAATGCCGGGGCGCAGACGGTGCAGCGCACGCTGCCCGACGACGCCACTCTGCTGACCCTGTCGGAAAGCGCCGAGCGCGAGGTGACGCCCGATACCATCCGCGCCCGCCTGCTGGCGCAGGCCACCTCGGAATCGGCGGCCACCGCGCAGGCCAGCGTCAATGCGGCGATGGCCCGCGCGCTCACCCGCGCCAGGGCCCTCGGCCTCGAGGTCGAAACCGGCAGCTACAGCACCTATCAGGAAAGTCCGCAGCGGCCGCAGTCGCTGCCGGCCGGCGCCAAGCCGCCGCTGCCGCTGTGGCGCGCGCAGCAGAGCCTGATCCTGACCGCAAAGGACGATGCCAAGGTGCTGGAGGCGGCCGGCGCGCTGCAGGCCGAAGGCCTGGCGCTGCAGGAGCTCGGCTACACGCTGTCGCGCGAGCAGCAGCGCAGCCAGCAGGACGACATGTTCGCCGAGGCGCTGCAGCGTCTGGCCGCGCGGGCAGAGAAAGCGGCCACCGCGCTCGGCATGCGCTTCGAAGGCTGGGCCCGCGTCGGCCTCAATGGCGGCATGGCGGTGCGTCCGGTGATGATGAAGGCGATGGCGGCCGCGCCGCGTCAGGACTTCGCGCCGCCGGTGGCGGCAGCCGGCGAGCAGACCATCAGCGTCACCGTCGATGGCGAGGCCATTCTTCGTCGACGTTAATGGCGGCGCCGGCGCTGACCTAGGTCAGTTCGCGCAGACCGCCGGGCGTCTGGATCAGGGCCCGGTAGCGCAGACCATCGCCCTGCCTGATCTCCGGCGGGTCGGCGATGCCGAGCCTGCCGTAAAGCGCTGCAATGCGATCCGGCTCGGGATGTTCGATGATCACGGCGCGCAGCCTGGCGCCCGGATCGGCCATGGCTGCCACCGAGGGCGGCTTCCCCTGCCGGTCGATCACGGATGGCGCGGCACCGTCGAGCGGCAGCGAACCGTCCTGCGGGATCGCAAAAAAGAAGTCGCCGTTGTGGCTCGAAAACGCGACCTTGCGGCCAAGCACGCCGGCATGCTCCGACAGAACGGAATCGATAGCGTCGGTTCGCGCCACCCAGCCGCGCAGGCGCAAGCCGCGTTCCCAGGCGGCGCGGACAGCGGCCCGGTCATCGAGGCCGAACCAGCGCGGGCGCGCCGGGGACTGCGCGTCGGGATCGACCGCGATGATCTCCAGATACACGCTCTCGCCGAGACGCAGGAGGTGATTATGGGTTCCCATATCCTGGTGTCGCCGGCCGAACGGCACGTCGATGTCGAGGCAGGCCTGCACATGGGCCACGCCGTCGGCCAGAGAGGGCGCGATGACCGTGATATGATCGAGGTGCAGCATCAGCCTGGATGTCCCGTAATGCGCGCATGGGCCGTCTGTCATAAATGCCAACCGCTTTACCGGTCCAGACCTGGCCGGGTCCGTATCTGCGGGCCGTGCGGATTTCGGCCGGATTTCTATTTCCGGTCGGTCCTCCATGGCGGCTAATCGCCGCATTGCGGCGGTTAACCATAATGTCTTCAGGGATTTGCGCCTGGCGCTCGTCAGCAAGAAAGCTTGCCGTCGCGGAATACCGCCTCTAAATAAGATCGCCTTTCAAACGAGACCTCCTTGCCACCCGCACCCCTGCCACCCGACGAAGCCGCACGCCTGGCCGATCTGCGCAGCTTCGCCATTCTCGACACACCCTACGATCCGCGTTTCGATCGGCTGGTGCAGCTGGCGGCGCGCGTCTTCGGCACGCAGGGGGCCGTCGTCACCCTGCTCGATGCCGACCGGCTGTGGTTCAAGGCGCATATCGGCATTGCCGATCGCGAGATGCCGCGCGAGCTTGGATTCTGCTCCTGGGCGGTGCTGAGCGACGAGCTCTGTGTCGCGGAAGACCTGCAGGCCGATGCCCGCTTCTCCGACAATCCGCTGGTCACCGCGTCCGATGGCCTGCGCTTCTATGCCGGCGCGCCGCTGATCAGCCGCGACGGCCATTGCATCGGTACGCTGGCGATCTTCGATTCCGTTGCGCGCCGCTTCGATGCCGCCCAGCGCGCCCATCTGAAAGAGTTCGCCGGCCTGGTGCTCGATGCCCTGGAGCTGCACCGTTCGCTGGCCGAGACCGAGACGGCGCGCGAGGAGGCGATGCTGGCCTCGCGTTCGAAGGGCGAGTTCCTGGCCTTCATGAGCCACGAGCTGCGCACGCCGCTCAATGCCGTGATCGGTTTCGCCGAGATGCTGGAAAGCGAGGCCTATGGCCCGCTCGGCGACAGCCATTACAAGGAGTATGCCGGACTGATCCACCAGGCCGGCCAGCATCTGCTCGAGGTGATCAATTCCATCCTCGATCTCAGCCGCATTGAAGCCGGCAAGATGACACTGACGCTCGACCGGCTGAAGGTGGTCGACGAGGCCGATGCGGTGATCTCGCTGCTGCTCACCCAGGCGCGCCAGAAGGAGCTGTCGCTGGTGATGGATGCCAGCCTGCATGCCCTGCCGGTGCTGCATGCCGACCGCAGCGCCTTCCGCCAGGTGCTGCTCAACCTGATTTCCAATGCGATCAAGTTCACCCGGCCCGAAGGGCGCATCGTGGTGACCGGCGCCACCGATGCCGACAGCATCCGCATCAGCGTCGGCGATGACGGCCCGGGCATCGCGCCGGCCGATCTGGTGCGGCTGGGCGAAGCTTTTTACCAGGCCGGGCCGAAGAACCAGCGCCGCCAGGGCTCCGGCCTCGGCCTGGCGATCTCGCACCGCCTGATGGCGCTGCATGGCGGCCGGCTCAATATCGCCAGCGACCTGGGCCGCGGCACCACGGCCACGATGGTTTTCCCGCTCAAGCAAAGCTGATCATCGCGTCGCACCGGCTGGACAGCCTGGCGCAGGCCGGCTACCAGAAAGTATTGCTTAAACAGGAGGGCATACGATGTTGCGCGCGCTGTTCGCTGTCGTGTTTGCGGTCTGCTTCGCTGTTTCCGCCCATATCGACGCACGGGCTGCCGATCTGGCCAGGCCGAAAGGCCCGGTGGTACTCACCGTGCATGGCGACATCGCGCATACCAATCGCGGCGCGCTCAACGACTTCGACGATGCCTTCTTCAAATTCGGCAGCGTGACATTCGACCGGGCGGCGAGCTTCGATCTCGCCATGCTGGAACAGCTCGGGCAGAAGACGCTGACGGTGCGATACGACACCTGGCCGAAAGCCTATACATTCCAGGGTCCGCTGCTGCGCGACGTGCTCAAGGCGGTCGGCGCCCTGGATTCAAAGCAGGGGGGCAAGAGCATCAAGGTCTTTGCCATCGACGGCTATGGCGCCGAAATCCCGCTCGCCGAGATTCGGCAATATGACGTGCTGCTGGCGCTCAAGGCCGATGGCAAATATCTCGGCCTCGGCGGCCGCGGCCCCACCTGGGTGGTCTATCCGCGCGACGACAAGCATCCGGCCCTGAAAAGCCACGATGACGCAAAATGGGTCTGGTCGGCGATCCGCATCCAGGTGGAATGACGGATTAACCTCTTGTGATATATTAAAGAAATATCATAAACCCGCCTAAATAGAAACGAAGCAAAACGAAGCGGAATGAAGGTCGGCCACGGTCGACCGGCCGGCTCCGCGGCGGCCGCGACCCGGTCGACTGCAACCATGCTGCTGGCACTGCTTGATTTTCCGGGCCGTCGCGCGCATGTTCTCGCCCGCGCTTTGGCGCACCTGATGGCCGTGCCGTTCCGGCGCGCGACTACCGTAAAACCGAGCTACCGTAAAAACAGAGGCTGAATGGCGAAGGAAGAATTGCTGGAATTTCCCGGCGTGGTGGACGAATTGCTGCCCAACGCGATGTTCCGGGTCAAGCTCGATAACGGCCACGAAGTGCTGGCCCATACCTCGGGCAAGATGCGCAAGAACCGCATCCGCGTGCTGGCGGGCGACAAGGTCATGGTGGAAATGACCCCCTACGACCTGACCAAGGGCCGCATCACCTTCCGCTTCAAGTAAGCCTGATCCGGGGCCGGACGCGTGGCACGGACGCCGCCTATTCTGGCCCCGCTCATTTTGGCGTCGGCTTCGCCGCGCCGCCGCGACCTGCTCGGCCAGATCGGCATCGTGCCGGCCGAAATCCTGGCCGCCGATCTCGACGAAACCCCTGAAAAATCAGAATTGCCGCGCCTTTTGGCGCTGCGCCTGAGCCAGGCCAAGGCCGCTGCCGTGGCGGCCCGGCGCCCCGATGCCCTGGTGCTGGCGGCCGATACCGTGGTCGGACTGGGCCGCCGTATCCTGCCCAAGGCGGAAACCCCGGCCGAGGTCGCACAGTGCCTCGGCCTGCTGTCGGGGCGGCGCCATACCGTGGTGACGGGCCTCTGCCTGATCCATCCCGACGGCCGGCGCGTCAGCCGCGCGGTCGAAACGAAAGTGCGCTTCCGCCGGCTGGAAGCGGCCGAGATCGCGGCTTATGCCGCGGGCGGCGAGGGGCTGGGCAAGGCCGGCGGCTATGCCATCCAGGGCCGGGCCGAGGCCTTCATTCCCTGGATCGGCGGCTCGTATTCCAATGTGGTGGGGCTGCCGCTGGCGGAAACCGCCGGGCTGCTGCGCGGCCTGGGCTACCCGCTTCCGGGCTATCCGCTTCTTTCATAAAAACCGCTATAACTGATTCGATGGCCAACGAACTGCTGATCGATGTCGGACTGACCGAGACGCGTGTCGCCCTGGTCGAGGACGACCGTCTGGTCCACCTCGATCTGGAGCGGCCCGACCGCGATTCCGCGCTCGGCGCGATTTTCCTCGGCCGCGTGCGCCGCATCGAAAAGGGTCTGCAGGCCGCCTATGTCGATATCGGGCTGAGCCGCGACGGCTTTCTCGGCCGCGACGATCTGCTGTCGGCCGACGACAAGCCGATCGAACAATGCCTGCATGAAGGGGAAACCATCCTGGTGCAGGTGGTGCGCGATCCGGTCGGCGAGAAGGGCGTCAAGCTCACCTGCCAGGTCGCGCTGCCCGGCCGGTTCCTGTCGCTCTGTCCCTATGATGCGGCCGTGCGCGTCACCAGGCGTATCGCACAGGATGCCGAACGCATGCGGCTCGCCGCCGTGATGCAGAGCCTGATGGCGCTGGCCGACCAGACGCCGCTGGAAGTCACCGCGCGGCTGCAGCATGAGGTCAATGTCCGGCTGCAGCATCGCGCCGGCGACCGCCGCAGCGCCAAGCCGGCGAAGCGCGATCCCGAACGCCGCAATGGCGACGAGCGACGCAAACGCATGGGCTGCATCGTCAATGCCAATGCCGATGGCGTGTCGAAGGAAGAATTGTTCGCCGATCTCGAACGCCTGCGCTCGCGCTGGATCGCCATCGAAGAGCGCCGCGGCAAGGCGGCCGAAAGCTCGAATGTGCCGGCCGAACTGTGGCGCGAGATGGGTCCGGTCGGCCGCGCGCTGCGCGACTATGTCGGCGCCCGGCTCGACCGTATCCGCGTCAATGCCGCGCCCGGCTTTGCCGAGGCGCGCGCCTGGCTGTTCGAACATGCACCGAATTACGTGTCGCGGCTGGAACGCTTCGACGATCCCGCTGGCCTGTTTGAACTGTTCGAGATCGAGGGCGATATCGCCGCGGCGCTCGGCCGCCGTATCGAACTGCCGTCCGGCGGCGCCATCGTGTTCGGCGAGACCGAGGCGCTGACTGCTATCGATGTCGATTCCGGCCGGGCCTCGGCGCGTGGCCATGCTTTCGAGGAGCAGGCGCTCAAGATCAATCTCGAAGCCGCGGTCGCCATCGCGCGCCAGCTGCGCCTGCGCGGCATCGGCGGCATCGTGGTGATCGATTTCCTGCATATGGAAAACGCGGCCTACCGCGCGCAGACGGTGAATGCACTGCGCGAGGCGCTGAAACGCGACCCGGCGCCGCACAAGGTGCTTGGCATGTCGGCGCTCGGCCTGGTCGAGATGACGCGCAAGCGCACCGGCGAGCCGCTGGCCACCCGCCTGTTCGAGAACTGCCCGACCTGCGATGGCGATGGCCGCCTGCCGTCGCTGCCGGCAGTGTTGGCCGAACTGCTGCGCCGGGCCTGGCGCGAGGCCCATGGCAGCCCCGGCGGCAAGCTGGAAATCGCCTGCGCGCCGGATGTCGCGGCCCTGTTCGATACCGAGCTGCGGGCCAAGCTTGAACGCCAGATCGGCGCCATGGTGCATGTGAAACCGGAGGCCGGCCGGCGTCGCGAATCATTCTCAGTTGACCGACTCGGCCGCTAGGGCGCACGCGGGTATTGCCATGACTGCTGCCAGGACCTGTCCCATCTGCGGCAAACCCGGCGATCCCGGCCGCAGCCCCTTCTGCTCGACGCGCTGCGCCGATGTCGACCTGAACCGCTGGCTCAAGGGCGCCTATGCCATTCCGGTTGTCGAATCGGACGAAGAAGGCGAGTCGGACCAGCCGGAGGATGCGGGCGGTCCCGACGGCACCCGGCACTGACCCCCGGCCGCCATCCTGCACCCGGCAGGGCTGTTGCAGAACTGCATCACTGCCGGAAAAAGCCTGCTCGTCCGACGCGTCCCCGGGCGACCACCGTCACAGCCGGGGGGATTGGACTTGCACCGGAAAGACGGATACCGGATAAGATAAGCCTAAGAATTCTAACGAGGTCCCAGCATCATGTCCGTTGTTCCGCGCGAGTTGGGTCAGTCCATCCCCCAGTGGAAGACCCTCGCGGCAGTTGCACTGCTCACCACCGGTCTGCTTGCTGGCTGCGCCACACCGCCTGCCGATCCTCAGGCCCGCGCCGACTTCGAAGCCGTGAATGACCCGCTCGAACCGGTGAACCGGGCGATGTTCGAATTCCATCAGGCGATCGATCACTTCCTGCTCAAGCCGGTGGCCTTCGTTTATCAGAATCTGATCCCGCAGCCGCTGCAGACCGGTATCCGGAGCGCGCTGGTTAACCTGCGGACGCCGATCATCCTCGCCAACGACCTGTTGCAAGGCGAGACCGATCGCGCCGGCGACACGCTGCAGCGCTTTGCCATCAACAGCACGGTCGGTGTGCTCGGCTTCTATGATGCTGCCGACAAGTGGTTCGGCATCGCCCCGCATACCGAAGACTTCGGCCAGACGCTGGCCACCTGGGGTACCGGCGAAGGCCCGTATCTCTTCATTCCGATCCTCGGTCCGTCGAATCCGCGTGATCTCGGCGGCTTTGTCGTCGACACGGTTGCAGATCCGCTGAACTGGTATCTGAACAACACCGATCGCGAAGGCTGGGTCTATGCCCGCGCTGCGCTCAGCGGTGTCGATGCCCGTTCGCAGCTGCTCGAGACACTCGACAATCTGGAGAAGACCTCGCTCGATTATTACGTCACGCTGCGCACGGTGTATCGCCAGCGCCGTGCCGACGAGATCGCCAACCGCGCCTCGAAACAGCCGAACGTGTCGCCGACCTCGCTCAGCCGCGCCGCCGATGCCGGCAGCGAAATCGAGACCCTGCCGGTGGTCAAGCAGTAACGGCCGTCAGGCAGCAAGCGACCCGGAATTCTTCAAGGCCAGACGGCGCGTCGCAGGACGCGCCGTTTGTCGTTTCAGGTCAGGTCTGGGCCACCGCCACGCAGGCTGGCGGGAAGATCACGGTGACCCGCGTGCCCTGCTGCGGCATTGATACGACACTGATGCTGCCGCCATGCAGGTCGATCAGCTTACGGCAGATATTGAGGCCGAGCCCGCTGCCTTCGCTGCGCCGGATGCCGGCATCGGCCTGCCAGAAGGGCTCAAAGACGCGCTCCAGATTGTCCTCGGCGATGCCGATGCCGGTATCGACGACCATCAGGGCGATACCGCCTTCGGGTGTGATGGCGGCCTCAACCGTCACGCTGCCGCCGCTGGGTGTGAATTTCACCGCATTGCCCAGCAGGTTGATCAGAATCTGCTTCACCGCGCGCGCATCGACATGCATTTGCGGCAGGTCGACCGGCAGGCAGTTGACCAGTTGCAGCCCGGCTTCGCGCGCCCGTCCGCGCATCAGGCGCAGGCTGTCATCGACCAGATCCTGCGGATCATGCACCTGCAGTTCCAGCTCGAAGCGGCCGCTTTCGATCTTCGAAACATCGAGAATGTCGTTGATCACGCCCAGCAGGTGATGCGCGCTGCCGCTGATATCCTCGGCATATTCGAAATATTTCGGCGATTGCGGTCCCAGCAGCCGGCCGGCGATCATGTCGGCAAAGCCGATGATGGCATTGAGCGGCGTGCGCAGTTCGTGGCTCATATGCGCGAGGAACTCGCTCTTCGCCCGGTTGGCGGTTTCCGCCACCTCGCGCTGGCGCGCATAATTCTCCGCCAGCTTCTCGCGCACTGCCGCCTGTTCGCGCAGCGCGGCCTCCAGCCGCTTGCGATCAGTGATATCGGTGGCGATGCTGCCCACCGCCAGCAGCGTGCCGTCGCGGTCGTAGATCGGGAACCGCACTAGCATGTAGTCGCGCATCGCGTTCTTCAGGTCGGGGATGCGCATGTCGAAGGTCATCGGCTTGCCGGCGCGGACGGTTTCCTCCACCTGCTGGGTCAGGCGTGCGGCCAGTTCGGGCGGAAAGATCTGCGCTGCCGTGCGGCCGATCAGCTGATCCTGCTCGCGGTTGAACTGTTGCGCGAAATACTGGTTGATCATCAGATAGCGGCCCTGCGGATCCTGCAGTGCCATCACCAGCGGCGGGTTGTCCATCATGCCGCGCAGCAGGGACTCGATGGCGATGCGGCGCCTGAGCTGGCGCCAGGTTCCCCAGACCGCGGCAATGGCACCCAGCGTGACGACGCCGAACAGCAGGCCGAAGCCGATGGCGGCGCGACGCCAGCTCGCTTCGGGCGTCTGTTCCAGCTGCAGCATCAGCATCAGCGGCAGGTCATTCAGCCGCGCCCAGTAGAGCGGTTCCGCCGCCGTCGACCGGTAGCCCTGGTTGCCGGCGGTGAAATCGATCAGTCCGGCCAGCTGCATGGCGCGCTCCGATGGCCAGCCGGTGATCAGTCGGCCCTCGTCATGCACCAGCGCCAGCGCGGCCACCGGCAGCGGAAAATAGCCGGGATCGAGCAGGGCGCGCAGGTCGATCTTCAGGGTGGCGATCAGGATGCCGGCGAAGGGCTTGTCGCCACCGCCGATGCGCCGGCTCAGCCAGACGCGCGGTTCGCCGCCGATCTGTGCCGCGGCGATCTGCTGCACCACGCCATCGCGATGCCGGATGAAATCGGGGTGCCAGCCGATCTCCAGCGGCATGGCCGCGTTGCCGACGGCGAACCAGAATTGTCCCCTGGCATCGTAGACATGCACGGAGTCGACCTGCGGCATCATCGCGATGCGGTCGGACAGCAGGGAGAGGATGGCGTCGCTCGGCGTCAGGCCGCGGCTGATGCGGTCGCTGGCTTCGGCGGCGGCGAATTGCAGCAGCAGGTCGGCGACATCGATCTGGCGTTGCGCCGCATCGGCCAGCGTGCGGCTCAGGCCGGTACCCTGCAGAACCAGGCGATCCTCGTCGCTGCTGCGCTGGTTCAGCACCAGCGACAGCGCCAGTCCGCCGGTGGCGGCGAGCAGCAGTATTACGGCAACGATGAGAACGACAAAGCCGCGAGGCAGACCGCCGCGCCAACGCCGGGTAATCACTGCATCTGCCGCAAACTTGCGCTTCGCCATGGCCGGGTCGGTTTTCTCCCCGGGCACTACCGCCCTGCGGCCAGTTTGTCACACTCCCGCGTGGAACAACAAAGGCTTTTGTCCGCGCGGTGCGGTCGCGTTGAGGATCAGAGTCGCGTGGGTCGTCCGGGAAACCAGGCCGGGTCTGCCGCATCGCCCAAACGGGCGAGGGCCGGCTGCGTCATGCGATAGGGCAGCCATTCGGTTTTATGGTGAATGCCGAGCCGGTGGTAAAATTCGCGCGTCGGATTCCAGTCCAGCACGTTGAGGTCGAGCCGGCGGCAGCCGCGCGCATCGGCAATCGCCGCCAGTGCGGTGATCAGCTGGCGGCCCAGGCCATGGCCGCGGGCCCGTTCGAGTACGAACAGATCTTCCACGAACAGTCCGGCCCGGCCTTCCCAGGTCGAGTAGTTGTGGAAGTAGAGCGCGAAGCCGACCGCTTCATTGTCAAGCTCGGCGATCAGTGCCTCGAAACGGATCGAAGCACCGAAGCCATCGCGGCGGATATCCTCGGCCGTCAGCTTCACGCTGCTCAGCGGCTCGTTCTCATAGATCGCCAGCGCCTGCACCAGGGCCACGATGGTGTCTGCATCTTCGACGGTGGCATGGCGGATCAGGGTCTTCGACATCGACTCAGGCTTTCTTCGCTACGGGTTTGGCATCCGGCAGGCGCGTTTCCGATTGCCGCATGGCGGCCACCAGCGCCTCGCCGAACAGAGTGAATTCCTTGGCGCGCTGCGTGCCGCGGCGCCAGGCCAGACCGATATGGCGCGCCGCCCCGCCGTCTTTCTGGCCGTCGCTGAGCGGTCGCGTGATCACGTCGGTGCCGCGCAGAATGCCGGCATCCAGCGCCAGTCGCGGCAGCAGGGTGACGCCGAGTCCGCTGTCGACCATCTGCACCAGTGTGTGCAGCGAGGTGGCGGCAAAGCCGTCTCTGCGAGGAGACGGCGGCAAACGACAGGCGGCCAGCGCGTGGTCGCGCAGGCAATGGCCGTCTTCCAGCAGCAGCAGCGGCGCATCGGTCAGGTCGTCGAGGCGGACGCTGTTGCGCCTGGCCAGCGCATGGTCGCTGCGGCAGGCCAGCAGGAAGTCGTCGTCGAACAGCGTCATGCTGTCCAGCGCGCCGCTTTCATAGGGCAGGGCGATCAGCAGCAGGTCGAGCTTGCCATTCTGCAGCTGCTCGATCAGGCGCGCGGTCAGATCCTCGCGCAGGAACAGCTTCAGGTCGGGGAAACGCCGGCGCAGGTTCGGCAGCACGCGCGGCAGCAGGAAGGGCGAAATCGTCGGGATCACGCCCAGCCGCAACGGCCCGCTGAGGGGGACGGAGGCCGCCCGCGCCAGCAGCACCATGTCCTCCGCCTGGCCCAGCAGTTCGCGCGCCCGCCCGGCCAGCTCCTCGCCGAGCGGGGTCAGCACCACTTTTCTTTTGGTGCGGTCGACCAAAGCGGCATCGAGCTGTGTTTCCAGCTCCTGGATGCCCGCCGACAGCGTCGACTGGGTGACGAAACAGGCCTCGGCCGCATGGCCAAAATGGCGGTTTTCCGCCAATGCGATCAGGTACTGCCACTGCCGCAACGAGGGAGAATTCAACATGAAGGTTATGTAATCGATCCTTCCGATTAGTTCTATCGGAATTATGAGTTTGAACGATAATTAGAAAGCGTCTAATTATCAGTCCGAGCGGGACAGCACCGACCAGCCCGCCGCCCCCAGATCGGTCCTGCCAAATCGACTTGGCAGGGCCCGTAACCAAGACCAAGCAGAGGAGCGTTTACCCATGCTGACCATCGGCGACAAGTTTCCCGCCTTCAATCTGAAGGCCGTCGTATCCACCGACCCGAAGAAGGCCTTCACCGACATCTCCAGCGAGTCCGACACGGGCAAGTGGAAGGTGGTGTTCTTCTGGCCGAAGGACTTCACCTTCGTCTGCCCGACCGAGATCGCCGCCTTCGGCAAGCTCAACGGCGACTTCAACGATCGCGACACCGTCGTCTACGGCGTCTCGACCGATAGCGAGTTCGTCCATCTGGCCTGGCGCAACAACCATGCCGATCTCAAGGAGCTGCCCTTCGCCATGCTCGCCGACATCAAGCGCGAGCTGAGCCAGGAGCTCGGCATCCTCGACAAGGCTGAGGGCGTCTGCCTGCGCGCTACCTTCATCGTCGATCCGGAAGGCATCATCCGTTTCGTCTCGGTGAACGACCTCAGCGTCGGCCGTAACCCCGCCGAAGTGCTGCGCGTGCTTGACGCGCTGCAGACCGACGAGCTCTGCCCCTGCAACTGGCAGAAGGGCGAAGACGTCCTCAAGGCCGCCTGAGTCTCGCCTAAGGGTTCGCCGTGTCCCGGTTCAGGGACACGGCGAAAGCCTCCCCAGTCTGACTGCAAGATAAAGAAGGACTCTCGCCATGAGCCTCGAAAGCCTGAAGACCCGCCTGCCTGACTATGCCCGCGACCTCAAGCTCAATCTGGGTTCGCTTGCCGCCGAGCCGGGCCTGACCGAACAGCAGCGCGCCGGCACCTTCATCGCCTCCGCGCTGGCCTCCCGCGAGCCGGGCGTGATTCAGGCCATCATCGCCGAATTCGCGCCGAAGCTGTCGCCCGAGGCGCTCGAAGCCGCCAAAGCCGCCGCCGCGATCATGGGCATGAACAATATCTATTACCGCTTCGTTCATCTGATGGGCGAGGGCGCGGCAGAGAATCAGTACAAGACGCTGCCGGCGAAGCTGCGCATGAACGTGATCGGCAAGCCCGGCGTCGACAAGGTCGATTTCGAATTGTGGTCGCTCGCGGTCTCGGCCGTGAATGGCTGCGGCATGTGCCTCACCGCCCATGAGCATGAGCTGCGCAAGGGCGGGCTGAGCATCGAACAGGTGCAGGCTGCCGTGCGCATCGCCGCCGTGGTGCATGCGGTGGCGGCGACGCTGGATGGCGAAGCCGCCATCGGCACCGGCCTGGCAGCCGCGGCCGAATAATCATCGCCTCTTTGCCGTCCGGGCCTCCCGCCCCTCCGCCCGGACGGCATCGCCACGGGTGCCATCGCAAGATGGCACCCGTTTTCTTGTGCGGTACGGGGGGTGCCATCGCAAGATGGCACCCGTTTTCTTGTGCGGCATCTTTTTTAATCTCATGAGGCGCGTCGCAAGATGGCGCCCCGGCCTTCACGCAGGCTTCCTGGCGGACTCCGGGCGGCCATGAACTGCATCATGCGCATGGCTCGCATGCATTCGCTGCAAATGTAACGCCATATCGTGTGACGTAATCCGCAAATCCGCATTTTGGCACTTGTCGTTTTATTCCCGGCGAGTAAAAGTTCGCCCGGATTTCGAGGAAACGCCGGTGCGCCGTGTTGAGGCGCCGCCGGTTTATAATCCACGCCGCCGCGTGTCATGCGGTCGCGATCCAGCATCGAGAAAACATCCGTCCTTCGGGGGCGGCTCAGGCGTGCGAGGCCAGGCTTCGCCGCACAGGCATTTTTTTGCGCGCCGCGCCGGCAATGGATTCCGGCCGGTGTAACAAGGGGTCGGGTCATGCGTATTCGCAACAGTTTCCTGCTTTTCGTTGCCGTCATTGCCGTCATCGTCATCGGTCTGGCCGGAACGATGACCGTCACAGCCTATCAGGACCGCCAGAGTGCGATCGCGGCCCGCAACCTGGCCGCCGTGCAGGGCGGACTGATGAAAGCCCTGGAGATGGTTGCCATCGAGCGTGGCAGCGACAATGGCGCTCTGCTCGATGACAAAACCTACGATCCACAATCCGATTTCATCACCAGGGCGCGCCGGAACAGCGACGACGCGCTGGGTGCCGTGCTTGCGACGGCCCGCGAAGCCAACCATCGCGCCATCGACATGGCCAAGATCGAAGCCGTGCAAAAGACGATGCAGGACTGGCGCAAACGCGTCGATCCTGCGATCTCCCGGCCCCGCGCCGAGCGCCCTGCCGATGTGGTGCGCGAGTATTCGCCGGCCATCGTCAGCCTGATCAACAGCATGCAGCCGGTGCTGAACAAGATCGACGCCGCCATCTCGCGTGCCGATAGCGACGTTGCCACGCCGATGACCATTGCGCGCCTTGCCGCCGACATGCGCACCGATGCCGGCGCGCGCGGCACCGTCATGGTGAATGTGATCGTATCCGGCAAGCCGATCACGCCGGAAACCGAGGCACGCTTCGCCGACTATTCCGGCCGCATGAACGCTTTCTGGGGCCGCATCGCGATGATGATGCAAATGTTCGATGCCTCCCCGGCGCTGAAGGATATTGTTGCAAAGACCAATCAGGGCTATTTCACCTCCACTCTGCCCGGCCTTTATGCCGAAATCCGCGCCGGCAGCGACAAGGGTGGCCAGTGGCCCTTCACTGCGCCGGAATTCCGCACGCGCCACAATCCTGCGCTCTATGTGGCCGGCACGCTGCGCGATACGGCCGTGGCCGAGGCCCGGCTGGTGGCCGACAGCGTCATTGCCGATCGTACGCGGAGCCTGGTCACCCAGGGCGTTGTCACCCTGGTGGCGGCCCTGCTGCTGGTCGGCGGTGCCATCTTCTTTCTGCGCCGCGTGGTCAGTCCGCTGGGCTCGATGACCTCGACGATGACGCGCATCGCCGACGGCCAGCAGGCCGAGATCGGTTATCGCGACCGCAGCGACGAAATCGGCGACATGGCCAAGGCGCTGGGCATCTTTCAGCGCAATGCCGAAGAGAAGACGCAGCTGGAAGCCGAGGAGCGCAGCCGGGCCGAGGCTGAGAAGGCCCGGATGGTCGAGCAGCGGGAGACGGAAGCGGCAATCAGCCGCGAGATCGCGCAGTTCTGCGCCGCTGTGGGCGAGGGCGATTTCTCGCGCCGTATCGACATGGCCGGCAAGGATGGCGTTTTCGCCGAACTGTCCGGCCAGATGAACGCGCTGGCCGACACGATGCAGGGGGTCCTGCAGGATCTGGGTGACATGCTGGGGGCGATGGCGCAGGGCGACCTGACCCGCGATGCGGCCGGCCGCTACAAGGGTGCCTTTGCCACTCTGGCCGATGCTGCCCGCGAAACGGTGACGCGCCTGCGCGACTTCGCCGGCCGCCTGGCCGAAAGCGCCGAAACCGTGCGCACCGCCTCGGCCGAGATTTCCTCAGGCAGCCAGGATCTGGCGCAGCGCACGGAATCGCAGGCAGCCTCGATTGAGGAAACCGCGGCATCCATGCATGAGATCACCACCACGGTGAAGCAGAATGCCGATAACGCCCAGGCCGCCAGCCAGCTGGCCGTCGCGGCGCGCGACACCGCCGAGAAGGGCGGCAGCGTGGTCAGCGACGCCGTCAATGCCGTTACCCAGATCGAGGCGAGCGCCCGCAAGATCAGCGACATCGTCGGCCTGATCGACGAGATCGCCTTCCAGACCAACCTGCTGGCGCTGAATGCTTCGGTCGAAGCCGCCCGCGCCGGCGAGGCCGGCAAGGGCTTTGCGGTGGTGGCGCAGGAAGTGCGGGCGCTGGCACAGCGTTCGGCCAATGCCAGCAAGGAGATCAAGGCACTGATCGCCGACTCAAACGCGCAGGTGAAAACCGGCGCCAGCCTGGTCCAGCAGACCGGCAGCAGCCTGACCGAGATCGTCACCGCCGTGAAGAAGGTGGCCGACATCGTGGCCGAGATCGCCGCCGCTTCGCGCGAGCAGGCGACCGGCCTCGACCAGATCAATACGGCTGTGGGCAGCATGGACGAGATGACCCAGCGCAACGGCGCATTGGTGGAGGAAACCAGCGCCTCGGCGCAGTCGCTGGCCGGCCAGGGCCGCCAGCTCGCCGAACTCGTCGGCTTTTTCCGGTTGCGACGCTGATCTGCCCCCGGAATAGGCCTAGACTGGAATCCTCTATAATTCTATCTATACGTGTATTAATGACTGCCATGGCCAATCGGAAGGGGGTTATTTCCTGATAACCTACTGAAATCCTTAATAGGATGAACAGGTGTCATCCGCTAATGTCCCCAGAGAACTCGAAAACCGCCTTTCGCGGGATGGGGAAGCGACAATGCGTATTCGTGGCAGTTTTCTGGTTTTCACGGCCGTCATGGGGATGATCGTGCTCGGCCTCGCCGGCTGGGTTATCAGCGATGCCTACAAGGATCGCCAGAATGCGGTGATCGCACGCGGCCTGGCCGCCACCCAGGGCGAATTGCTGCGCATCGTTGAACTGCTCGGCATCGAGCGCGGCGCCTACAACGCCGCCCTGCGCGACGAGAAGACCACAGATCCGAATGGCGATTTTCTTGCCAAGCCGCGCAAGACGATGGACGACACCATTGCCGCCGCCCTGGCCGCCGCGCAGGCCTCTGGTCATCCCTCCATCGATATCCGCCGCATCCAGGCCATGAAGGCCACGCTCGACGACTGGCGCAAACGCGCCGATGCCGTCGTGAATCGGCCGCGGGCCGACCGGGCGGCGGATGTGATGAATGGCTATGTGCCGGCCATGACCGCGCTGGTGAACGATATTGTGCCGCTGCTGAACAATATTGGCGCCGCGATCAGCCGCGCCGACGACGAAGTTTCCGCCCCGATGGGGATCGCGCGTCTGGCAGCCGATATGCGCGCCGAAGCCAGCACGCGCGGCACCGCCACGGTGAATATCGTGGCGTCCGGCAAGCCGATCCCGCCGGCCACCCTCATCATGATCTCCGAGCAGGCCGGCAAGGTGGATGCGATCTGGGCACGCATCGGCATGGGGCTGGGCGCAGTGGATGCGTCGCCTGAACTGAAGACGAAGGTCGAGGAAACCCGCAAGGCCTTCTACGAAACGCTGCCGCCGATGTATGCCGCCATCCGTGCGGCCAGCGACAAGGGCGAACCTTATCCTTTCACCATGGCCGATTTTCGCGCCAAACAGAACCCGCAGCTCTACACCGCCGGCTATCTGCGCGATGCGGCGATTGCCGATGCGCTGAAAGTGGCGGATCGCCTGATCGTCGAGCGGACCCAGCATATGGCCGTCGAATCCGGCCTCGCGGTGCTCGCGGTGCTGGTCCTGCTTGCCGGCACGGTATTTTTCCTGCGCCGCGTGATCAGTCCGCTGGGCGGGATGACCGGCACGATGACGCGGATCGCCGAGGGCGAAGCGGCCACGATCGGCTTTACCGACCGCAGCGATGAAATCGGCGACATGGCCAAGGCACTGGGCATCTTTCAGCGTAACGCCGACGAGAAAACCCGGCTGGAGGCCGAAGAGCGCAATCGCGCCGATGCCGAGCGCAGCCGGCTCGCCGAACAGCGCGAGACCGAAGCGGCGATCAGCCAGGAGATCGCCCAGTTCTGCATGGCCGTCGGCGGCGGCGATTTTTCACGCCGTATCGATCTGGCCGGCAAGGATGGCGTGTTCCGCGACCTGTCGCAGCAGATGAACGGCCTGGCCGATACGCTGCAGAATGTGCTCGACGATCTCGGCCGCGTGCTGCGCGGCCTGAGCCATGGCGATCTCACCACCACCGCTTCGGGTCAGTACAAGGGTGCCTTCGGCGATCTGGCCGAAGCCGCGCGCGAGACCGTGACGCGCCTGCGCGATTTCGCCGGCCGGCTGGCGGAAAGCGCGGAAACCGTGCGTACGGCCTCGGCCGAGATTTCCTCGGGCAGCCAGGATCTGGCGAGTCGCACGGAATCGCAGGCCGCCAGCATTGAGGAAACCGCAGCCTCGATGCACGAGATCACCGCGACCGTGAAGCAGAATGCCGACAATGCCCAGGCTGCCAGCCAGCTGGCGGTGGCGGCGCGCGATACCGCCGAGAAGGGCGGCAGCGTGGTGGCCGATGCGGTGACCGCGGTGACCAAGATCGAGGGCAGCGCGCAGAAGATCGCCGACATCGTCGGGCTGATCGATGAGATCGCTTTCCAGACCAACCTGCTGGCATTGAATGCCAGCGTGGAAGCGGCCCGCGCCGGTGAAGCCGGCAAGGGCTTTGCCGTCGTCGCCCAGGAAGTGCGCGCGCTCGCACAGCGTTCGGCCAATGCCAGCAAGGACATCAAGGCGCTGATCACGGAATCCAATGCGCAGGTGAAAACCGGCGCGACGCTGGTCAACCAGACCGGCGGTTCGCTGACCGAGATCGTCACCGCGATCAAGAAGGTGTCGGATATCGTGGCCGAG
Source organism: Ferrovibrio sp. (assembly GCF_025869515.1). Taxonomy (GTDB): domain Bacteria; phylum Pseudomonadota; class Alphaproteobacteria; order Ferrovibrionales; family Ferrovibrionaceae; genus Ferrovibrio. The sequence continues at coordinate 86 of NZ_JAOZVR010000038.1, read as the reverse complement.
ATCGCGGCTGCTTCTCGCGAACAGGCCACCGGGCTCGACCAGATCAATACCGCCGTGGGCAGCATGGACGAGATGACCCAGCGCAA
>NZ_JAOZVR010000037.1 GCF_025869515.1 Ferrovibrio sp. | reverse complement strand
CCTCCGCCGACAGATCGATGCTGCCCGACGAGAAGCCGCCGTCCTTGCCCCACACCACCCACAGCTTGCCGGCGCCAGAGTCGGCGCCCTTGCTGCCGACCACGATGTCAGCCAGCCCGTCGCCGTTGAGATCGCCCAGCGCCATGCTGTTGATGCCAGACGTCACGCCGGTCAGCTTGACACCATTGGAGCCGTTGAGTGTCGCGATATCGACACTGCTGCCGGCCGCGTAGCTCGTGTTGCCGAAGAGCACGAAGCTGCCGGTGCCAGGATTCAGAATGTCCAGATGACCGCCGCTCCAACCAGCCATATCGGCGACGCCATCTCCATTTACATCGCCGCCACTAGTTATGTTGCGGTAAATATTATCGCCACCCGAGAAGGTGAAGTTCTGCAGGAGTAAGCCACCAGTATTGCTGGACAGATTCTGCTCAAACGTGCCAGCCGAATTTCCGAAGGTGATTTTGGTTGGGCCGTAATTCGTCTGCCCGTCATTGCCTCCGCCCATCGTCGTGACGATATCATCATAGCCGTCGCCATTTATGTCCAACGCGCCGGCAACAATTCCATGCATGGATTTGCTGGCTACGCCAACTGGGGTCAAACCGGCATAGGCACTAATTGTCGGGCTTGTGGACAGACCACCACTGCTCCCCAGGAAACCAGCGACAATAGGCGTGGTGGTTGAGACAGCCCCCCCTCCGTTAAAATCGCTGACGATTGATCCTGTGAACACATCGAGATGGCCATCGCCATTGAAATCTCCGGTTACAATTCCAGCGCCGTAGTACCCACGACTGGGTAGTAGCATCTGGTCCGTGGCGTTGTCTGGCGTTGCGTCACCCTCCATGACCGCGATCTTAATCGGTGCATTGACTGTACCACTCGGACTCCAGCCGAAATCCTCGAAACGTAACAAATCTCTATCGCCATCTAAGTCGATATCAGCAAATTCAAAGTTAACTACACCGGTGTGACTGGCGAATTTAATGACGCTCGGCGAAGTTGTTGTGGTGAAATTACCCCCGTTCAGCTGGGTGGCGAGTGAACTGGCTTGGCCAAGAATCACACCATGCTCTGAAACCAGCGGCGAAGATGCGGAGACACCCAGCGCCAAGTCCGTCGCGCCGTCGCCATTGAAATCCCCGGCAGACAGTTTGGCAACTCCTCGCGCGTTGCTGGCGGCACGTACCCCGACGGATGCCAATGCCATTTCATCTGACTTGACAGTGAGATTGACGGTAGCGGTATCCGCGCCGCCGTTGCCATCCGAGATGGTGTAGGTGAAACTGGCCGGACCGTTGTAGTTGGCGGTCGGCGTGAAGACGATGTTGCCGTCAAGGTCGAAGTCGACCGTGCCACCGACCGCCCCCTGCACCGACTGGATAGTGAGGGGATCGCTGTCGGGATCGCTGTCGTTGCTCAGAAGCATGGCCGTCGAGAGCGTCAGCGGTCTGTCCTCGAAAGTGCTGTAGCATTTCAGCGGCGTGATCAACATGTCCTGAAAATGCTCACCCGACACGATATCGACGGTGCCGTCCTCTGCGCCCACCACCAGGTCGTTCCTACCATCGCCATCCATATCGGCGATGGTCAACGCGGTGCCGATACCTTGAGATGCCGCACCGGTCAGGTTGGTGAACAACGCCGGGTTGTCGACCGACAGATCGATGCTGCCGGATGAGAAGCTGCCGTCCTTGCCCCAGACCACCCAGAGTTTGCCGGCGCCTGAGCCGGTATTCTTGCTGCCGACCACGATGTCGCCGATGCCATCGCCGTTGAGATCGCCTAACGCCATCGAGTTGATGCCGGACGACACGCCGGTCAGTTTGATCCCGTTGGTGCCATTGAGAGCGGAGATATCCACGCTGCCGCCGCTGGCATAAGAGGTATTGCCGAACAGCACGAAGCTGCCGGTGCCGGGGTCGAGAATATCCCTGTGACCGCCACTCCAGCCTGCCATGTCAGCCAGACCATCACCATTCACATCGCCGCCCGACGCGATATTGCGATACGTCTGGTTGCCGCCGGCGAAGGAAAAATTCTGCAGCAGCAGGCCGCCGGTGTTGCTGGACAGATTCTGCTCGAATGTCCCCGCCGAATTACCGAAGGTGATTTTGGCATTGCCAATAACGCCCTGGGCCTGGTTGGTGACATTGGTGACGATATCGTCATAGCCGTCGCCATTCAGATCCACTGCGCCCAGAGCCAGCGTATGCGCCTGCCTGCTACCGCCGTGTGTGGGCGTTATCCCCGTGTAACCCGAGAGACTGGGGGCCGTCGCGAGCCCACCCGAACCCCCGAGGTAACCCGCAAGCGACGCCGTCGTTGCTGTCACTGCCGGGCCGCTATTGAAGTCGCTAACGATGGAACCGGAAAACAGGTCGGCATAGCCGTCGCCGTTGAAGTCTGCGGTGACCAGAGAAACGCCATAATAGCCTTGGTTGGGCAGCAGTGTCTGGTCAGTGGTGCTGTCGGGTGTCGCGTCACCCTCCATCACAGCGATCTTGATAGGTGCGTTGACTGTGCCGCTCGGGCTCCAGCCGAAATCCTGAAAATGCAGCAGGTCGCTGTCGCCGTCGTGGTCGATATCGGAAAAGCTGAAACTGACCACGCCTGTGTGGCTGGCAAACTTGAAGATGCTAGGGCTGGTCGTCGTCGTGAAGTTGCCGCCATTAAGCTGTGTGGTCAGTGAGTTGGCTTGGCCGAAAATCACGCCATGCTCGGCGACCAGCGGCGAAGACGCCGAAACGCCAAGCGCTAGGTCGGCCACACCGTCACCATTCAAATCGCCCACCGACAGCTTGGCGACGGCACGCGCGCCGCTAACTGCGCGCACTGAGATGGAAGAAAGAGCCACTGTCGCAAAGACGGACCCGCCGTTATTGACGGCATTCGGGTTTTGATTCGACATGACTTCCCCCTAATGACTTTGCTTTTAAAACTGGTAGCAGAGCGTTGCGATTCTCTGCAACCGAAAGAATATAGAGTTCAAATAAACTTCACGCTTTAATATAAAATTCGAATCGTCACGCCAAAAAGAGGCCGCCTTATAGGCGGCCTCTTGATCGTCTTATGTTTACTCCGCCGCCTCGACCAGGCGGCCGAGAATGGTGAGGCCCTGCGGTCCGGCACTCACCGTCACCGTCGTTCCATCGGCAATCGCGCCTTCGAGGATCAGGCTGGCCAGCGGGTTCTGCAGCGAGCGCTGGATCACCCGCTTGAGCGGCCGCGCGCCATAGACCGGATCGTAACCGGCATCGGCGAGCCATTTCTTCGCCGCCTCGTCCAGCCTGATCTCGATCTTGCGATCGGCCAGCAGCTTGCGCAGCCGCATCAGCTGGATATCGACGATGCCGGTCATGTTCTCGCGGCTCAGGCGACGGAACAGGATCACTTCATCGAGCCGGTTGAGGAATTCCGGCCGGAAGCTGGCGCGCACCACTTCCATCACCTGGTGCCGCGTCGCCTCGTCGATCTGGTCGCCTTCCGCCCGGGCCAGATATTCGCTGCCCAGATTGGAGGTCAGGATGATCACGGTGTTCTTGAAGTCCACCGTGCGGCCCTGGCCGTCGGTGAGGCGTCCGTCGTCCAGCACCTGCAGCAGCACGTTGAACACATCGGGATGCGCCTTTTCGACTTCGTCGAACAGGATCACCTGATAGGGGCGACGGCGCACCGCTTCGGTGAGCGCCCCGCCCTCGTCATAGCCGACATAGCCCGGGGGCGCGCCGATCAGGCGGCTGACCGAATGCTTTTCCATGTATTCCGACATGTCCATGCGCAGCAGGGCACTGTCGTCGTCGAACAGGAATTCGGCCAGCGCCTTGGTCAGCTCGGTCTTGCCCACACCGGTGGGGCCGAGGAACAGGAAGCTGCCAATCGGCCGGTTCGGGTCCTGCAGGCCGGCGCGGGCGCGGCGCACCGCATTGGCCACCGCCACCAGCGCCTCGTCCTGGCCCACCACGCGGGTGCCCAGCTTGGTTTCCATCTTCAGCAGCTTCTCGCGCTCGCCCGACAGCATCTTGTCGACCGGGATGCCGGTCCAGCGCGACACCACGCCGGCGATGTCGCTTTCGGTGACGGCTTCGCGGACGATGGCTTTCTTGTCACCGGGGCTGCCGCTCTTCTCGGCGTCCTGCAGCTTGCGCTCCAGATCGGGGATCACGCCGTAGGAGAGTTCAGAGGCGCGGTTCCAGTCCGACTTGCGCTGCGCCTGTTCGAGATCCAGCCGCGCGGCATCGAGCTGTTCCTTCAGCTTCTGGGCATCGCCGAGCTTGTCCTTCTCGCCCTGCCAGGCGGCGGTCAGCGTCTGCGACTGCTCTTCCAGATCGGCCAGTTCCTTTTCCAGCTTGCCGAGGCGATCCTTGGAGGCCGGATCGGTTTCCTTTTTCAGCGCCTCGCGCTCGATCTTGAGCTGCATGATGCGGCGGTCGAGTTCATCCACCGCTTCGGGCTTGGAATCGACTTCCATGCGGAGCCGCGCCGCCGATTCATCGATCAGGTCGATGGCCTTGTCGGGCAGGAAACGGTCGGTGATATAGCGGTTCGACAGCGTGGCGGCGGCGACAATGGCGCTGTCGGTGATGCGCACGCCGTGATGCACCTCATACTTCTCTTTCAGGCCGCGCAGGATCGAGATGGTGTCTTCCACCGTCGGCTCGCCGACGAAGACCGACTGGAAGCGCCGCGCTAATGCTGCATCCTTCTCGATATACTTGCGGTATTCATCCAGCGTGGTGGCGCCGACGCAATGCAGCTCGCCGCGCGCCAGCGCGGGCTTGAGCAGGTTGGAGGCATCCATGGCGCCATCTGCTTTACCCGCACCGACCAGGGTGTGCAGCTCGTCGATGAACAGGATGATCTGGCCATCGGCCGAGGTGACCTCGGCCAGCACGGCCTTCAGCCGCTCCTCGAATTCGCCGCGGAATTTCGCGCCGGCGATCATGGCGCCGAGATCGAGCGCCATCAGGCGCTTCTGCTTCAGGCTTTCCGGCACGTCGCCCTTGGTGATGCGCAGCGCCAGGCCCTCGACGATGGCGGTCTTGCCGACGCCGGGTTCGCCGATCAGCACGGGATTGTTCTTGGTGCGGCGCGACAGCACCTGGATGGTGCGGCGGATTTCCTCGTCGCGGCCGATCACCGGATCGAGCTTGCCCTGTTCGGCCGCCTCGGTGAGGTCGCGGGCGTATTTCTTCAGCGCGTCATAGGCCTGTTCGGCCGAAGCCGAATCGGCCTTTCTACCTTTACGCATGTCCTGGATGGCTTTTTCCAGCGATTGCGGCGTGACACCGGCGGCTTTCAGCGCATCGGCGGCCGGCGTGCCGGCCTGCAGCGCAATCGCCTGCAGCAGGCGCTCGGCGGCGACGAAACTGTCGCCGGCCTTTTCGCGCATCTTCTCGGCGGCCTCGAACAGGCGCGCCATCTCGGGCGCCAGATAGAGCTGGCCGGCACCGCCGCCCTCGACCTTGGGCATTTTCGCCAGCGCGTCTTCGTTCTTCGCCTTGGCGATATCGGGCTGGCCGCCGGCGGCCCGGATCAGGCCCGCCGCCATGCCTTCCGGATCGTCGATCAGGACTTTCAGCAGATGCTCGGGCGAAAACCGCTGATGCCCGCGGGCCAGCGCCATGGTCTGGGCGGCCTGCAGAAAGCCACGCGCACGCTCGGTGTATTTCTCGAAATCCATGTTCAAGCTCCTGTTGGCGGCCCGTTTTCGGATGCAGCCCCCGGCTGGCGGCAGGCTGCGGGTGGGCCCCGCTTCTCATTGCAGAGATGTGGGAAGCGGTCCTGTACCTACAAGAGGGCAAACGGGTGAATTTCGCCTTGATCGCGGTCAATCAGCCGTCTTCGGCATGATCGGGCAGGGCCGGCCGCTGCAGGGCGCCGGTGGCGGCAAGCCGCGCCCGGTCGGGGCCATCTATATCCACGATGGCGCGCGGCGGCTCGGCCGGGTGGGGCATGGCCGGCCGTGGACGCGGCGAAACCGGTCGCGCCTCGCCCATGGCCGCGCTGCGCTGCGGGTCGCGGACGGCCGGGTCAGGTCCGTTCGATGCCGATTGCGTCCCGTTGGATGCCGAATGAGTCCCGTCGGGTGTCGAAAGCGTCCCATTCGATGCCGAATGCGTCCCGTCGGGTGCCGAAGGCGTCCCGTTCGATACCGAACGGGGTCCGGCGGGGGCCGGGTCAGGTCGCGGCGGGCTGGCTGCCGCCGTCACGGCAGCGGCAGGCGCCGGCGCCATGCGTGCGGCTTTGGCGATGCCGGCTTCCAGGCCGGCGACGAAACCGCTGGCTTCGGCGGCCTGCAGGTCCATGCCGCGCTTTTCGACCGCCAGCCGGGCCCGCCAGGCCATGTTGGGCGGCGGATCGCCGGTGGCGCCGAGCTGTTCGACCTGCCGGGCCATGTCGCCGCCGTCGGGCCGGCCGGCCTCGCTGAGCAGGCGCAGCCCGTCGCCATCCAGGCTGTCGGGCTGCAGGCCGCGGCTGACCAGGGCGCCGGGCGCGGCGGCGGCCAGCTGCAGCCCGGCCAGCAGGCGCTGGCGGTCCAGCGCCTGCTGCAGATAGAAGCGGAAACGCAGGCTGCGGCGCAGATGGCGCCAGATGCGGTCCTCCTGCAGGCCGAGATCGGCGGCAATGGCGGCCGGCTGGGCCCCGGCGGCGAGCCGGCGGGCGATGTCGCGCCAGGGGATGCGCCGGGGCGAGGTGGGCACGGGGATGGGTTGGCCAGCAATGGCGACGGGATCGGACACAACTGCCTCCAGTCTCTCTCTTGACGGATATAGAACAAATAGTGTATACAGGAATAAATGTCAATACACTGCCGTCTGGAGTGTATCTACAATGTAGACACAATCCACGGCTGGAGAGAGCAATGCGGATCACCGTCAAGCAATGGGGCAACAGCGCGGCCGTGCGCCTGCCGACCGCTATTCTGGAAGCCTCCGGCCTGAAGCTGGATCAGCAGGTCGAAATCAGGGAAGAGCATGGCCGTATCGTGATCGAGCCGGTCGAGATCGAGCCGGAAGAGATCGACATCGAGGCGATCTGCGCCCAGCTCGACCCCAACGAAAAGCCCGAACTTGTCGATTTCGGTCCGCCGGTTGGCAGCGAGGTCTGGTGAATGGCGGAGGACGCTTACATTCCAGAGCGAGGGCATCTGGTCTGGCTCGACTTCAACCCGCGAGTGGGCACCGAACAAAGCGGCCATCGTCCGGCCCTGGTTTTATCGCCTTCGGCGTATAACCGAGTCGGGCAAATGATTTGCTGTCCACTGACCAGCCAGAATAAGAACTGGGCTTTTCTCGTCCCCATCTCCGGCGGCGGCAGGACGTCATTTGCCATCGTCGACCAAATCCGATGTGTGGACTGGCGTACCCGCGGTGCGGCATTCATCCGCCGCGTGGAACCGGCCGAACTGAATAGGGTCCGCACGTTGGCGCGCGGGCTGATCTGAAGGCTTCGCCCAGTTTACGCCAACGGTACGAAACGATCACTCCCGCTCTGCCGCAGCATCGCTCAGCACCGCGAAGCGGCCGCCCGGCACGTAGCGATAGAGCGTACTGGCGGCGATGCCGAGTTCGGCCGCCACGCCTTCGATCGTACGGTTGGGCTGCGCCAGCAGCTTGCGCGCCTCGGCCATGCGCGCGGCATCCAGCGCGCGCGGCCGGCCGGCTTTTCTTTCTTCGGGGCCGAGCTCCGCCAGGCCGGCGCGGCGGCGGAATTCCGAACGGAACTGGTGCGGCGAGCCCTGCACATCGCGGATCGGCACATCCGCGCGCGCGCCGAAATAGATGTTCATCAGCCGCACGCCGTTGACGATATCGACCGAGCGCGGATGTTCGGCACTGACCCGGCTGTCGAGCGCGGTGCGGATCTCGGTCGCGGCCCTGGCCAGTTTCATGATCTTGTCGAACATGCCCTTGCCATAGGCGTCATGCGCCGCCATGGCGAGCAGCACGATGTCACCTTCGGCTTTGCGCAGGATTTCCCCCGCCAGCATATGTTCCTCGAAATCGAAATGTTCTTTCCTGGCCGGCATACCGATTCCCGAAACTGTTTATCTAAATCATGCTCATCTATAGTTTTTAGGAAATTATTACTGAGAAAACAAGGATTTTCGACGAATCCGCCGATGCCGAGTGATCGCTTTACCTCGCCGCCGGCCTCGCCTAAACACAGAACAGCCTTTGCAGCCCGAACGGGCCCAACCCGGATAGTCCTTCATGTGCGGCATTGCCGGTATCCTGACCTGGCGCGACACCCCGGCCGAGCGGCTGACCGGCCGGATCACGGCGATGACCGATGCCATCGCCTATCGCGGCCCGGATGCGGCGACATCCTGGACCGATGCGGGCGCCGGCCTGGCGCTGGGCCACCGGCGGCTGGCCATCGTCGACCTGACGCCGACCGGGGCGCAGCCGATGTCGAGCGCCAACGAACGCTTCGTGATCTGCTACAACGGCGAGATTTTCAATGCCGCCGATGTGGCGCATGACCTGCCCGGCGTGAATTTCCGCGGCACCTCGGATACCGAGGTGCTGCTGGAGGCCTGCGTGGCCTGGGGCGTGGAAAAAGCCATCACGCGCTTCATCGGCATGTTCGCCTTCGCCCTGTGGGACCGGCGCGACCGCGTGCTGTGGCTGGTGCGCGACCGGCTCGGCATCAAGCCGCTGTACTGGACCAAGCAGAATACCGAGGAAGGTCCGGCCGTGCTGTTCGGCTCGGAGCTGAAGGCACTGACCGCCTATCCGGGCTGGGCGCCGCAGCTGGACCGCGCAGCCCTGGCCGGATACCTGCGCTACGGCTATGTGCCGGCGCCGCGCTCGATCCATGCCGGCGTGCACAAGCTGGAACCCGGGCACATCCTGCGCATCGAAGCCGACGGCCGGGAGACGCTGAGCCGCTTCTGGGACCTGCGCCAGATCGCCCGCGACGGCGTGCGCCACCGCGACAACCGCAGCGAGGCCGAGCAGCTGGAGACGCTGCATGTGCTGCTGAAGGATGCGGTGAAGCGGCGCATGATCGCCGATGTGCCGCTGGGCGCTTTTCTGTCCGGGGGCATAGACTCATCGACCGTCGTGGCGCTGATGCAGGCGCAGTCGGGCCAGCCGGTGAAGACCTTTTCCATCGGCTTCCAGGACGAGGCTTTCAACGAGGCCGGCCATGCCCGCGCGGTGGCGCAGCATCTGGGCACCGACCATACCGAGCTGGTGATCGATCCCGCCCATGCGCGCGACGTGATCCCCGACCTGCCCTTCATGTATGACGAGCCGTTTTCCGACAGCTCGCAGATTCCCACCTACCTCGTCTCGAAACTGGCGCGCGAGCAGGTCACCGTGTCGCTGTCGGGCGACGGCGGCGACGAAATCTTCGCCGGCTATGTGCGCTATCTCGGCATCGACCGGGTGTGGAACGGCGTCGGCGGCGTGCCGCTGGCGGCGCGGCGCATCGGCGCCGGCATGCTGGGGCTGCTGTCGCCCGATGCCTGGGATGCGCTGCTGAGCCCGGTGCCGGCCCGCCACAAGCCGAAATTCCTCGGCGACAAGATCCACAAGGGCGCGGCGATCCTGGGCCAGGCCGATCCGGATGCGATGTACGATGCGCTGGTGTCGCAATGGGACGGCGAAAGCCTGGTGGCCGGCGCCGGGCCGCGCCTGCCGCATGACACCACGCTGGCGCATGACCTGCCGGAAACCGTGGCGCGGCTGCGCTATCGCGACATGACCACCTATCTGCCCGACGACATCCTGACCAAGGTGGACCGCGCCAGCATGGCGGTGGCCCTGGAAGCGCGCGTGCCGCTGCTCGATCACCGCGTGGTCGAATATGCCTGGACCCTGCCGCCCGACCGGCTGCTGCAGGGCGGCCAGGGCAAGCGGCTGCTGCGCCAGGTGCTCTATAAATATGTGCCGCGCGCGATGGTGGAGCGGCCCAAGACCGGCTTCGGCATGCCGGTGGGCGACTGGCTGCGCGGGCCGTTGCGCGACTGGGCCGAGACGCTGCTGTCGGAAGCGGCGCTGAAAGCCGACGGGCTGATCGATCCGGCCCCGGTGCGGCAGCGCTGGCAGGAGCATCTGGGCGGCCGGCGCAACTGGCAGCATGCGCTGTGGACCGTGCTGATGTTCCAGGCCTGGCGGGCGCGCTGGCGCGGCGTTTCAGTGCCCTGAACACGGCGCCGCATCCCGGTCGCGCTCCGTTACCTGTATTGGGCGAATTTCCCCAACGGCAGAGACACTTATGTGCGATGCCGAAGGCGCGGCGGCGGCATGTCGGTTCGTTGACAGCCCTCAGGGCGGGTTATAGTGTGCAGCGCGAAAAAGCTGGCGCCCAAGCGTGGTCTTGGCCATTTGGGCCGCCAAAATCCGTTTCTCGCCGCTTATTGCTAACAATCAGGGTTGCATGTCCATGAAGGTTCTGGTCGCGGTCAAGCGCGTGGTGGACTACAACGTCAAAATCCGCGTCAAGGCGGACAAGACGGGTGTCGATCTCGCCAACGTCAAGATGTCGATGAATCCCTTCGACGAAATCGCCGTCGAAGAGGCCGTGCGGCTGAAAGAGGCCGGCGTGGCCACCGAAGTGATCGCCGTCTCGATCGGCCCGGCCCAGGCGCAGGAAACCATCCGCACCGCGCTGGCCATGGGCGCCGACCGCGGCATCCTGGTGAAGACCGACGCCGAAGTGCAGCCGCTGGCGGTGGCCAAGATCCTCGCCAAGATCGCCGAAGCCGAACAGCCGCAGCTGGTGATCGTCGGCAAGCAGGCGATCGACGACGACAGCAACCAGACCGGCCAGATGCTGGCCGCATTGATGAACTGGGCCCAGGGCACCTTTGCCAACAAGGCGGCCATTGCCGACGGCAAGGCGACCGTGGTGCGCGAAGTCGACGGCGGCCTGGAGACGGTCGAGCTCAAGCTGCCGGCGGTGGTGACCACCGACCTGCGCCTGAACGAGCCGCGCTATGCCAGCCTGCCCAATATCATGAAGGCGAAGAAGAAGCCGATCGACGAGAAGATGCCCGAGGATTTCGGCGTCGATATCGCGCCCCGGCTGAAGACGCTGTCGGTGGAAGAGCCGCCCAAGCGCAAGGCCGGCATCAAGGTGCCGGACGTTGCCACCCTGGTGCAGAAGCTGAAGACCGAAGCGGGAGTGATCTGAGATGAGCGTCCTCGTAATCGCCGAACACGATAACGCCTCGCTGAAGGGCGCGACGCTCAATGCGGTGACCGCCGCGAAAGCCATCGACGCCGATGTGCATGTGCTGGTCGCCGGCGAGAATGCCGGTGCCGCCGCCGCCGCCGCCGCCAAAGTCGCCGGCGTCGCCAAGGTGATCCATGTCGATGCCGCGCAGTATGGCCATGGCCTGGCCGAAGCCCTGGGCGTGCTGATCGCCGGCCTGGGCAAGGGCTATGGCGCCATCGTGGCGCCGGAGACCACATCGGGCAAGAACGTGATGCCGCGCGTGGCAGCATTGCTCGACGTGATGCAGATTTCCGGCATCGTCGAAGTGAAGTCTGCTGATACCTTCGTGCGGCCGATCTATGCCGGCAACGCCATGGCCACCGTGCAGTCGAGCGATGCGATCAAGGTGATCACCGTGCGCACCACCGGTTTTGCCGCTGCCGCCGCCGAAGGCGGCTCCGCCGCTGTCGAGACCGCGCCGGCCGCCAGCGATCCGGGCCTGTCG
>NZ_JAOZVR010000036.1 GCF_025869515.1 Ferrovibrio sp. | reverse complement strand
GATACAATTACTCATAACACCCCTCCAATTTTGGATGAATTCTAGGAATGAACCCGGTCAATCCGGGCAATTGAATAATTGATTGACTCATGAATGGGGTCAATGACAATATTGTCACCATGACAATGTGGACCCCAAATCTCGAAGCATTCCCCGGCCCGCGCTATCAGGCGCTCGCCATGGCGATTGAGACCGCGATCCAGACCGGTGAATTGCCGGTCGGCGCCAAGCTGCCGCCGCAACGCAATCTCGCCTGGAAGCTCGGCGTCACCGTCGGCACGGTCAGCCGCGGCTACATGCTGGCGGAACAGAAGGGCCTGCTGTCGGGTGAGGTCGGGCGCGGCACCTTCGTCAAGCCGACGGACGGTTTCGCCGGCCCGTCGCTGCGCAGCGAGATTCTCGCCCCGGCGCAGGAGATCGCCCGCCTCTCCACGCCGGGCGTGATCGAACTGTCGCGCAACGAACCGAGCCTGGTCGATTACGACGACATCATGCGCACCTCGCTGCAGCGCCTTGCCATGCGTGGCGGATTGCAGAACCTGCTCGGCTACAGCCGCACGCTGGGCGATCCCGCCCATCGCGCCGCGGCGGCGCAATGGATCGCGCGCACTGGCCTGTCGGTGACGCCGGAGCAGGTGATTGCCACCGCCGGCGCCCAGCAGGCGCTGGCCATCGTGATGACCGCGATGACCATGCCGAACGAGGTCATGCTGGTCGAAGCGCTGACCTATGGCGGGGTGCATGAGAATGCGCAGCAGCGGCCGATCCGCCTCGAAGCCGTGGCGATGGACGATGAAGGCATGCGTCCCGATGCGCTGGCCGAAGCCGCACGCCGCACCGGCAGCCGGCTGGTGCTGATCCAGCCCACCATTCACAATCCGACGACCGTGATGATGACGGCCGAACGCCGCGCCGCCATCGTGGCGGTGGCGCGCAAGCACGACCTCACCATCATCGAGGACGATGTCTACGGCTTCCTGATCCGGGAACGGCCGCTGCCGCTGGCGTCGCTCGCGCCGGAGCGCACCATCTACATCACCAGCGCCTCGAAATGCATGGCGCCGGGCCTGCGCGTCGGCTGGATCGCCGCGCCGCCGGTGCTGATCGAGCGCTTCGCCGATACGCTGCATGCCATGGCGGTGAACAATCCCCGGCTGAACCAGGAAATCGTGCGGCAGTGGATTGAGGACGGCACCGCCGCCATGCTGGTCGAGCGCCTGCGCGAGGAAGCCGCGATCCGCAATGCCATGGCCATCGAGGCCTTCGACGGCCTGACCATGCGCAGCCATCCGGCCAGCCTGCATTGCTATCTCGAACTGCCCAATCCGTGGCGGCCGAACGAATTCACCAACCAGGCGCTGGGCCAGGGCGTGCGCATCGCCAGCTGCACGTCCTTCCTGCTCGATAACCGGCCCAATCCGCCGCCCTGGGTGCGCATCTCGCTGGCGCCCTCGCCCGACCGCAACGAGGTGGCCGACGGGCTGCGCCGCCTGCGCGGCCTGATCGAGCGCGGCCCGGAAGCGCGCCACGCCATCGTTTAAAGACGTCTAGCGCCTCTGCACGGTATGCGCATGGTTGAGCGGGCCGTGGCCCTGGCCGAAGCCGGGTGCGGTCTCGATCGCCTTGCGCACGTAAGCTCTCGCCTGCGCCACCGCCTCGCGCAGGGGCAGGCCGAAAGCGAGCCCGGTGGCAATCGCCGAGGCCAGCGTGCAGCCGGTGCCATGCGTGGAGGTGGTGTGCAGCCGCGTGTCGGTGAAACGCTGCGCGCCGCGTGCATCCTGCAGCAGGTCGACCAACACATCGCCCGGCAGATGCCCGCCCTTGAGCAGCACCGCCTGCGGCCCGAGCCGCAGCAGCCGTTCGCAGGCCGCCGGCATGTCGGCCTCGCCGGCAACGGTGAGGCCCGACAGCACTTCGGCCTCGGGCAGGTTCGGCGTGATCAGCGCCGCGCGCGGAATGAGTTTTGTACGCAGGGCTTCGGCGGCCGAAGGCTGCAGCAGCGACGCCCCGCCTTTCGCCACCATCACCGGATCGACCACCAGCGGCACGCCCGGCGCATATCGGTCCAGCGCATCGACCACGGCTTCGATGATATCGGCGCGGTGCAGCATGCCGGTCTTGATCGCGTCGGCGCCGATATCCTGCAGCACGACGCGCAGCTGCAATGCAATGAACGAAGCCGGCACGTCATGGATGGCATGCACCGTGCGGGTATCCTGCGCGGTGAGCGCGGTGATCGCGGTGGCGGCATATCCGCCAAGGGCGGTGACGGTCTTGATATCGGCCTGGATGCCGGCGCCGCCGCCGGAATCGGAACCGGCGATGATCAGGACGCGGCCACGGTATTTCGTGGCCGAAGACTCAGGCTTCATGCCGCCTGTTCCAGCGCGGTGATGATGTCGTCGACCACGCGCTGCACCAGCAGCTCGTCCTCGCCTTCCGCCATCACGCGGATCAGCGGCTCGGTGCCGCTCGGGCGGATCACGATGCGGCCGCCCTTGCCGAGCGTCTTTTCCGCGGCGTCGATGGCCTGCTGCACCTTCGGCGTTTCCAGCGGCCGGCCGCCGGCATGGCGGACGTTGCGCAGCAGCTGCGGATAGGGCGAAAAGCGGCGGCAGAAGGCGCTGGCCTTTTCGCCGGACTCGCACAGCGCCGCCAGCACCTGCAAAGCGGCGACCAGGCCGTCGCCGGTGGTGGCGAAATCCGACAGGATGATATGGCCCGACTGTTCGCCGCCGAGATTGTAGCCCTGGCCGCGCATCGCCTCGAGCACGTAGCGGTCGCCGACCTTGGTGCGCACCAGATCGATACCGAGGCCGTTCACGAAACGCTCGAGCCCGAGATTGGACATCACGGTGGCGACCAGGCCGCCCCTGGCGAGCCGGCCCTGGCGCAGCCAGCTTTCGGCGATCACCGCCATCAGCTGGTCGCCGTCGATCACCGCGCCGCGTTCGTCCACCATCACCAGGCGGTCGGCATCGCCATCCAGCGCGATGCCGAGATGCGCGCCATGGGCGACCACGGCTTCCTGCAGGGCGCGCGGATGCGTCGAGCCGCAGTCGCGGTTGATGTTGAAGCCATCGGGTTTGACGCCGATCGGAATCACCTCGGCTTCGAGTTCCCACAGCACGGCGGGCGCCACCTTGTAGGCGGCGCCGTTGGCGCAGTCGACCACCACTTTCAGCCCGGCGAGCGCGCGGCCTTTCGGCAGCGTCGCCTTGGCGAATTCGACATAGCGGCCATCGGCGTCGTCGAGCCGGCGCGCGCGGCCGAGCTTGTCGGCAGCGGCCAGCGCCGGCGCGGCATCGCCGAGGATCATCGCCTCGATCTCGCTTTCGGCGGCATCCGACAGCTTGTAGCCGTCGGGGCCGAACAATTTGATGCCGTTGTCGTGGAAAGGATTGTGCGAGGCGGAGATCATCACGCCGAGATCGCAGCGCAGCGCGCGTGTCAGCATCGCCACGGCGGGCGTCGGCATCGGGCCGACCTGGAACACATCCATGCCGACGGCGGTGAAGCCGGCGACCAGCGCCGGTTCGAGCATGTAGCCCGAGAGCCGCGTATCCTTGCCGATCAGCACGCGATGGCGATGATCGCCGCGCGTGAAATAGGCGCCGGCGGCCATGCCGACGCGCAGCGCGGTGGCGGCCGTCATCGGCTCGGTATTGGCCAGACCGCGGATGCCGTCGGTGCCGAAGAATTTGCGGGTCATGCGAATCGGTCCCGTTAACGTGTGCTGGCGCGGGACTATGCCACAGAACTGTCGCCGGCGGCAGAGTCCGCGTGCACAATCGTGCTGTTACGCCTTGTTACAAAGGCCCGGATTCACTGGGTTTTGCCGGCATCCGCCGGATCGGAGATTTCACGCCAGACGGCGAGCGCCTGCACGGTTTCGGCCACATCATGCACGCGCAGGATTTTCGCGCCGTGCTGCGCGGACCACAGCGCCGCCGCCAGCGAACCCGGCAGACGCCGGGCCGCCTCCGGCTCGCGCGCAATAGCGCCGATGAAGCTCTTGCGCGACACGCCGACCAGCAGCGGATAGCCGAGCGCGCCCAGGGCATCGAGCCGGCGCAGCAGGCTGAGGTTATGCGCCACCGTCTTGCCGAAGCCGATGCCGGGATCGAGCAGGATGCGGTGGCGCGGGATGCCGGCGGCGCGGCAGGCGGCGATGCGCGCGGCGAGATGGTCGCGCACCTCGCGCACCACATCCTCATACTGCGGCGCCTGCTGCATGCTGCCGGGTTCGCCCTGCATATGCATCAGCACCACCGGCAGGCGGCTGCGGACGGCCGCTTCCAGGCTGCCCTCGCCCCGCAGCGCGGAAATGTCGTTGATGAGATGGGCGCCCGAGACGGCGACGGCGCGCATGGTGGCGGCATTGCGCGTATCGACCGAGATCGGCACCTGCGGCGCCTCGCGTTTCAGCGCCTCGATCACCGGCAGCAGCCGCTGGATTTCCTGCTGGAACGGCACCGGCGCGGCGCCCGGCCGCGTCGATTCCGCGCCGAGATCGACGAGATCGGCGCCGGCCTCGACCTGCGCCCTGGCCCGGGCGATGGCCGCCGCCGCGTCGCCCTTCAGCCCGTCGCCGGAAAAGCTGTCGTCGGTGACATTGACGATGCCCATGACCAGCGGGCGGCTCTGCGCCAGCAGCGCGGCCAGCGGCGACGGCGGGTCAGGCGGCTTCACGGCGCTGCGGAGGGCTTCGCTGGAACTGGCGGGCATGCGCGGAGGTTCGTTTCGCTTCGTTGGCGTTCGTTGGTGTTCGTTTCGGCTCGTTCGGGTTCGTTTTAGCTCGTTCCGGTTCGTTTCGGTTCGTTTTAACCCGCCGGCGTTCGTTTGGCTTCCCCGCTTGCAGGGTCAGCGCCGGAATTCGTCCGATACCGGAGCATTTCCTCGGCTGTCCAGTCAGGTCCGCTGGATGCCGACTCAGGTCCATTCAGTGCTGAGTGAGGCCCATTCGATACCGAATGAGGTCGACTGAGGTCCATTCGCTGCCGAGTCAGGCCCCCGTCGGAACAAAGTTAACCAATTTCTCCACCTATGCGGGAAACGACTTTACATTGGCCCATGATGTTCTTATCATGTTCTCTTCCTGAATGCAAGTTTCCGGACTCTTTCATACAAAATTTTGTATAATCCATGAACGCAGCCCGCAGTCGCGCCATCGTCTTCATCGCCACCAGTCTGGCCGATCTGAAGGATTTCCCGGCGGTGGCACGGCAGCAGGCTGGATACCAGCTGGACCGCGTGCAGGCCGGTCGCGATCCGGATGACTGGAAACCGATGCCGTCGATTGGCGCGGGCGTGCGGGAAATCCGTATTCGCGACGCCAGCGGCGCATTCAGGGTGATCTATACCGCGACCTTCGCGGAGGCGGTTTACTTGCTGCACTGTTTTCGCAAGACGACACAGAAAACGGCCAGGGCCGATATCGAGCTGGCGGCACACCGCTACCGGGCCATTGCCCGGGACAGCAGAACCAGGGACAGCAGAACCAGGGACAGCAGAACCAGGGACAGCAGAGCATGACCGCACAATCCGAAAAGGGCACCGGATATGACAGCGTGTGGGATGCCATCGCCGCCACGCCCGGAGAGGCCGAGAATATGAAGATCAGATCGCGGCTGATGATGGCCCTGCGCGAGCATATCGAACAGCTGGACCTGACGCAGGCCCAGGCGGCGAAGCTGCTGGGCGTGACCCAGCCGCGCATCTCCGACCTGATGCGGGGGCGCATCGACCTCTTTGCCATCGACACGCTGGTGAATATGCTCGGTGCCGCCGGGCTGCAGGTGGACCTGCGGATCGGCAAGGCCGCCTGACGCCCGGAGAAAACCCATGACCCCCGATTTCCTGCTGATCGCGCTGATCGTCGTCGCCACGCCGGGCACCGGCATGATCTACACGGTTGCTGCCGGATTGACCCGGGGCGGCCGGGCCAGCCTCGTCGCCGCGTTTGGCTGCACGCTCGGCATCCTGCCGCATATGATCGCCGCGATCACCGGCCTGGCGGCGCTGCTGCATGCCAGCGCGCTGTTGTTCGATGCGGTGAAATATGCCGGCGTGGCCTACCTGCTGTGGATGGCGTGGCAGACCTGGCATGACCGCGGTTCCTTGAGCCTGACCGGCAGGGGGCCGCAGAAGACGTCGTTCCTGCAGGTGACGATTGAGGCGGTTGTGATCAACCTGCTCAATCCGAAACTCTCGATCTTCTTCTTCGCCTTCCTGCCGCAGTTCATCAGCCATGACGAACCCGCCGTGCTGGCGCGCATGCTGGAAATGAGCGGCGTGTTCATGGCGATGACGCTCGTGGTGTTCGCGCTCTATGGCCTGTTCGCCGCGTCTGTGCGCGACCATGTGCTGAGCCGGCCGCGCGTGATGCAGTGGATGCGGCGGTGCTTTGCCGCCGCCTTCGTGGCGCTGGGGGCGAAACTGGCGCTGACGGAGCGGTGAGCCATGAAGCCTGACTGGCTGAAACCGGCGCTGGATTACATCCCGCGGTGGATGGAGTTCCAGATGGAGGCCTGGCAGCGGCCGGGCTGCGTCATCGCCATCGCCCGACATGGCAGGATTATCTTCGAACAGGCCTTCGGGGTCGCCAGCCTGAAGACCGGCGAAAAGCTGACGCCGCGCCATCGCTTCCGCGTCGCCTCGCATTCCAAGAGCTACACCGCCGCCGGCATCCTGAAGCTGCGCGAACAGGGCCGGCTGAAACTGGACGACAGCATCGGACAGCATCTGCCCGGCAGGCTGCACAAGGCGACCGCGCGCGTGACGCTGCAGCAGCTGCTGAGCCACAGTGCCGGCCTGCGCCGCGACGGCAGGGACAGCGGCTATTTCGCCGATACGCGGCCGTTCCCCACGGCCGAGGAAGTGCTGCGCGACCTGGAGGGCGCGCCGCTGATCGAACCCAATACGCGGTTCAAATATTCCAATCTCGGCTATGCCCTGCTCGGCCTGGTGATCGAACAGATCACCGGCCAGCGCTACGCCGACTGGATGACGGCGGAAATCCTGCGTCCGCTCGGCCTGGATGAAACGCTGCCCGACATGCCGGCGCGCCGCAGCGCGAAACGGGGCGGCGCGCTGCCGAAGCCCGGCCTGATGCACGGCCATAGCGGGAGGCTGCTGCTCGGCCGCCGCGTGGTGATCCCCTGCGACCAGCCGCTGCATGCATTGGCGCCGGTCGGCGGCTTCGTCGCCACGGCCAGCGACCTGGCGCTGTTCTACAACCACCTCTCGCCGGATGCGAAACGCAGCGTGATTTCCATCGACAGCCGGCGCGAGCTGATGCGCAAGCAGTGGAGCGTGCCGCATTCCAGCATGGGTGGCGAATACGGGCTTGGCACCATCATCGGCCGCTTCAACGGCTGGGAGTGGTTCGGCCATACCGGCGGGCTGCAGGGCTTCATTTCGCGCGCCATCTGCGTGCCGAGCCAGGGACTCAGCATCGCCGTGCTGTGCAATTCGCTCGACGGGCTGAACGGTCCCTGGGTCGACGGCATCCTGCAGATTCTGCAGACCTTCGCCCAGCGCGGCGCGGCGCGCGGCCGGACGGATGGCTGGAGTGGCCGCTGGTGGGGCCTGTGGGGCGCCTGCGACCTGGTGCCGATGGGCGACCGCGTGCTGGTGGCCGGGCCGGGCTTCATGATGCCGTTCTCCGATGCCAGCGAGATCGCGGTGACCGGGCGCAATACCGGACGGATCGTGCTGGCCAACGGCTATGGCAGCCATGGCGAGAGCGTGGAGCTGAAACGCGATGCGCGCGGCAAGGTGACGGAAGTCTCCTTCGCCGGCGGCAAGATGACGTCGCGGGCAAAAATGGCGGCGGAGATTTCGAAAAGATATGAGGGGAAGAAGCGGTGACGGCGACTGTCGCGGCGTCAAGCATACCTTGACATACGCTGCGTCAAGCATTACTTTACGCGATGCTGAAGCGCATCCGGCATAAGGGATTGGCCGCCCTGCATCTGAGCGGCGCCGCCAAGGGTGTGCCGGCGGCGCTGGCGGAGAAGATCGAACTGATCCTCGATCGCCTCGATGTCGCCGCCGGGCCGCAGGATTTCGGCTTCGGCTACAAGCTGCACCCGCTGAAGGGCAGTCTGAAAGGCTACTGGGCGGTGCATGTCAGCGCCAACTGGCGCATCGTCTTCCGCTTCGAGGGCGAAGACGTCACCGATGTCGATCTGGTCGATTACCACTAGGAACCATCACTGGGGCGAGACATGAAGCGAACCCGCAAACCCACCCATCCCGGCAAGTCGGTCAAGGTGTTCTGCATCGAGGCGCATGAGCTGGAAATCCAGCAGGCGGCCAAGCTGCTCGGTATCAGCCGGCAGCAGCTTTCCGCCGTGATCAACGGCCATGCCCGCATCACCGCCGAGATCGCCTTCCGGCTGGCGAAAGTGTTCGGCGGCAGCGCCGAGGTCTGGCTGCGGCAGCAGAATGCCTACGATCTGTGGGACCTGGAGAACGGCACCAAGCCGATCAGGACAAAACCGCTGCCGCAGAAGGCGGCGTGAGGATGCGCGGGGTGAGGCTCGTGGCGCGGTGCGCGAAGCTGGCGCTGACGGAGGGGTGAGTGACAGACCTTGGAGGCAAGAAAAATCAGGAGGACCTATTAAGCCGAATAAGCGAGCAATCAGCGCGTTGCGTCGTCCCAATCTTTCGCAACGTTAAAAATGGCAAGCCTGAAGCTTGCGGTACTGGTTTTCTGGTTTCCAAAGATGATGACGTTTTCTTAATTACCGCCGGTCACGTCATCTCAGACCTTGAAGATAATCACGACCTATTCTTTTACATAAACAACAGCACCGTTCGACATCTGGTCGGATCATACCGAAAAACACTCTCATTCGATCGCAACCATAAAAACGATCGTATGGATACAGGCGTTCTTAAATTGGACGGTTTCAATGCTGTCCTCAATGGAACATCTATGAAGTCACCGCTTCCATTTTACCTGCTGCTGCCTGCCGCAACTCCCAGGGCGGCAAAACACTACCTAGTTACTGGCTTTCCAAGCTCAAAGAGCCGTTATCACTTTCCAAGTCGGTCCTTCGTATCGAAGCCGTATGCGTTCTATTGCATAAGCACCAACTCTCCTTACGTCGAGTTAGGACTTAGGGAGAACCTCCATATTGCACTTAGCTTTGACGAGAAGGATATACATGCAGGAGATTTTGGTTCTTCCGTCAATCCGCCTAGTCTTAAAGGAATGAGCGGTTCACCCGTTTGGTTACTGTTTGACGAAGTCGGATCTAACCCGAGCGAAACGCACGTTACGGGAGTATTTATTGAGCATTGGAGAGACAAACGACTACTCATCGCTGCTGATATATGTGTCGCTATTGACATAATTCAAAAAGAGTTCGCTGCCAGTTAAAGGGCTCAACCTCATCCATGAAAATCGGTATCATTGAATGCGGGCTGGTGCCCGAGCCGCTGCGTGAGGGCTATCACAGCTATCCCGAGATGTTCCGCCAGCAGCTCGCCCCCCTGCTGCCCTCGGCGCGGTTCGAGACGATCTCCGTGGTGCGCGGCGAACCCTTAAGCGATCCGGCCGCCTGCGACGCCTGGCTGATTCCAGGCTCGCGCCATGGCGTCTATGACGACCTGCCCTGGATGGCCGGGCTGAAAGATTTCATCCGCGAGGCGGCAAAGCTGCAGCGCCCGATGGTGGGCGTGTGTTTCGGCCACCAGATCATCGCCGAGGCGCTGGGCGGCAGGGTGGAGAAAGCCGCCATCGGATTTCGCATCGGCATGGAACGGTATGACACCCGCCTCGGCGGCGCGGCGCCGCGCACAGTGGCGATGCCGGCCTTCCATCAGGACCAGGTGGTGGTGCAGCCGCCCGATACCGAGGTGGTGGCGAGCAGCGCGGCCTGCGCCTTTGCGGCGCTGCGCTATACGGAGGCACCGGTGCTGACGGTGCAGTTCCACCCCGAATTCAGCCGGGCCTATCTGGCCGACCTGATCGCCTGCCTGTCGCAGCAGGCTGCGGCGCCGGGGCTGCCGCCGCAGCCGGCGGCGACGGACGATAGCGGCATGCGCTGGATTGCGGATTTTCTGGCCGCGCGATAGGCGCGCGGCGCGTCCCTCCATCGACGTCTTTACTCATCCTGCCTGAGATCCCCGGGTCGTGAAGCATGCCGCCGGGCCGTGCCTTGCACGGACCCGGTGGCCCGGGGATGACGTGTCTGGGCGTTCACAAAAAACCGTCACCCTCGGATTTAGTCCGAGGGTCCATTTGTGCGTTCCGATGCGCGGATGGTGGGGATGGACCCCGGATCAAGTCCGGGGTGACGGTTTATGAGAGAGCGGCCAATCATCCAAAGACCGTCACCCTCGGACTTGTTCCGAGGGCCCATCTGCCCAAACCAACCTGCGCTAGCCGATGCGCGGAGGATCGGGATGGACCCCAGGGACAAGCCCTGGGGTGACGAGCTGTGCGAGAGAGTGCGACTGGCAAAAGAAAAACGCCCGGACTTTTCAGCCGGGCGTTTTCGTGTTCATCGGCATGAGGTCCTCGGCCGGTAAACTCTTCTTGGGCCCGAGGACGATGTGCGTGGGTCGCTTACGCGCCCGGTCGTTATGCGCCCGGCATGGGCTCCGGTTCGAGGCCGCCGCCGGCCGGCTTGCTGCCGCCGCGCGAGGTCGGCACCGCCGAGCGCGGGCCGGCATCGCTGCCGCCCGGGGTCGGCGTGCGGTCGTCGGCGCGCACGATCTTCTCGCCGCGCAGCAGCGCCCGCACCTCGTCGCCCGACAGCGTCTCGTATTCCAGCAGCGCCAGGCTGACGGTGTCGAGATCGGAGCGGTGCTCGGTCAGGATGCGGCGGGCATTGCTCTCGGCATCGTCGATGATGCGGCGGATTTCCTCGTCGATCAGGCGCGCGGTGGCATCCGACACGTTCTTCCGTTGCGTCACCGAATGGCCGAGGAACACCTCTTCCTCGTTATCGGAATAGCGCAGGCGGCCGAGCTTGTCGCTCATGCCCCATTCGGTGACCATGCGGCGCGCCAGGCCGGTGGCCTGCTGGATGTCGTTGGAGGCGCCGGTGGTGATGTTTTCCTTGCCGAAGACCAGTTCCTCGGCCATGCGGCCGCCGAACATCATCGCCAGTTTGGATTCGAGTTCGAGCTGCGAGATCGACAGGCGATCCTTCTCGGGCAGCGACATGGTGACGCCCAGCGCGCGGCCGCGCGGGATGATGGTCACCTTGTGCAGCGGATCGCATTTCGGCAGGAACAGGCCGACCAGCGCATGGCCCGCCTCGTGATAGGCGGTGAGGCGCTTTTCCTCTTCGCCCATCACCATCGAGCGGCGCTCGGCGCCCATCATCACCTTGTCCTTGGCATGTTCGAAATCCGACATGGTGACGACGCGCTTGTTGCGGCGCGCCGCCAGCAGGGCGGCCTCGTTCACCAGATTCGCCAGATCGGCGCCGGAGAAACCAGGCGTGCCGCGGGCGATGATCTTGGGATCGACATCCGGACCCAGCGGCACCTTGCGCATATGGACGCGCAGGATGTGCTCGCGGCCGATGATGTCGGGGTTCGGCACCACGATCTGGCGGTCGAAGCGGCCCGGACGCAGCAGCGCGGGATCGAGCACGTCGGGGCGGTTGGTGGCGGCGATCAGGATGACGCCCTCGGTGGCCTCGAAACCGTCCATCTCGACCAGCAGCTGGTTCAGCGTCTGCTCGCGTTCGT
>NZ_JAOZVR010000035.1 GCF_025869515.1 Ferrovibrio sp. | reverse complement strand
TTATAAGCAGTCGATAGAACAGTCCGCCGCGCAGTCGTCAGGGTCCGGCCACAATTATGCAGATCTACCTCCCCATTGCCGAGTTGTCGGTCAGCATCTGGTTGCTGCTCGGCCTTGGCGGGGCGGTGGGGTATCTGTCGGGTCTGTTCGGCGTCGGTGGCGGTTTCCTGCTCACCCCCTTGCTGATCTTCATCGGCGTACCGCCGCCGGTGGCGGTGGCCACCTCGGCCAACCAGGTGGTGGCAGCCAGCGTCTCGGCTGTTTATGCCCATTGGCGCAAGGGCAATGTCGATTTCAAGATGGGCGCCGTGCTGCTGGTCGGCGGCCTGGTCGGCTCCAGCTTCGGCGCCTATCTCTTCGCGGTGCTCAAGCGCCTCGGCCAGCTGGATGCGGTGATCGCGCTCTCCTATGTGCTGATCCTCGGCACCATCGGCAGCATGATGCTGACCGAAAGCATCCGTGCCCTGCGCGTCAAGCCCAGTACGGCACCGGTGGTGCGCCGCAAGCGGCTGAACGACCATGCGCTGATCCGCGCCCTGCCGTTCAAGATGCGCTTCCGCAAATCGCAGCTTTATATCAGCGCGCTGATGCCGCTCGGCCTCGGCATTCTGGTCGGCATCCTCGCCGCAATCATGGGTGTGGGCGCCGGCTTCCTGCTGGTGCCGGCGATGATCTACCTGCTCGGCATGCCGACGGCCATCGTGGTCGGGACATCCCTGTTCCAGATCATTTTCGTTACCGCCAATGTCACCATGCTGCATGCCATCACCACGCAGACGGTGGATGTGACACTGGCGCTGCTGCTGCTGGTCGGCTCGGTGATCGGCGCGCAATACGGCGTGCGCCATGGTGCCCGGCTGCGCGGCGAACAGATCCGCGGTCTGCTGGCGGTTCTGGTTCTCACGGTGGCGATCGTGCTGGCAATCGAGCTGATCCTGCCGCCCGATGATCAGTTCTTCCTTGAAGCGGGGCCGCGATGAGGGGCGCGCTCGTCGTTCTGCTGCTCCTCTGCGGTGCCGGTCAGGCTTTCGCGCAGGCGACGCCGAATGCGCCGCGCGGCCCGGCGCCGGCCGATGCGCCGCTGATCACTGATCTGTCGTCGCATCTGATCGCCATCACCTCCAGCTTCACCGGCACCGAACTGCTGCTGTTCGGCGCCATCGACGAGCCCGGCGAGGTGATCGTGGTGGTGCGCGGACCGACGGCCACTTCGGTGGTGCGGCGCAAGCGGCCGACGCTCGGCTTCTGGCTGACCCGGCGTTCGGAAAGTTTCGACAACGTGCCGTCCTATTATGCGGTGGCGAGCAGCAAACCGCTCGACGCCATTGCACCCAGCAGTCTGCTGCAGCGCCTGCAGATCGGCACCGAGCATTTGCGCTTCCGCTATCTGGGCACACGTCGGCCGGAGGATGCCGGCGACTATCACAGGTCCATCGTGCGGCTGAAAACCCGCGACGGCCTGTATCGCGAAAGCATCGGGGCGGTGGATTTCCTCGGTCCCAAGCTGTTTCGCACCGCCATCAGTTTTCCCTCCACCGTGCCGGTCGGCACCTACCAGACCGAAGTCTACCTGATCCGCGACAACCGCATCGTTGCCGCGCAGTCCACACCGCTGTTCATCGACAAGCAGGGCATCGAACAGGAAGTCTACGATTTCTCACGCCAGGAACCGGCGGTTTACGGTCTGGTCGCCGTGCTGCTGGCGGTCTTCTCGGGCTGGCTGGCCGCTGTCGCATTCCGGCGCGGCTGAGACACCAGAATCCTGCGCAAGTTTGCATGCAGCGGCTTGCGTCATCCCGCCATTGTGCCAAGCTTGCAGCAGACCTTATGGAAGAGTGAGTGCCCCCGATGGACAAGGATACGCTGGAGCAAACCCGGCTCGGCCTGCGCCGGTTCGTTCGCGAAAAACTGGTCCCCCTCGAAAAACAGGTTGCCGACGAGGATCGCATCCCCGATGAGATCCGCCGCAGTTTTGCCGAGATGGGCCTCTACGGCATCTCGATCCCCGAGGAATACGGCGGTCTCGGCCTCGACATGGCCGAGGAAGTCGAACTGGTTTTCGAGCTGGGCTGGACCTCGCCGGCCTTCCGCAGCCTGTTCGGCACCAATGTTGGCATCGGCAGCCAGGGCATCCTGATGGATGGCACGCCGGAGCAGAAGGAAACCTGGTTGCCGCGACTGGCCAGCGGCGAGGTGACGGCGTCATTCGCGCTTACCGAACCCGAAGCCGGTTCCGATGCCGCCAGCGTGAAGACGCGCGCCGAGCGCCAGGGCGATCATTACGTCATTAACGGCACCAAGCGTTTCATCACCAATGCACCGCATGCCGGCATCTTTACGCTGATGGCGCGCACCGAGCCGAGCAACAAGGGTGCCGGCGGCGTCACCGCCTTCATCGTCGATGCCGGGACACCCGGCATCACCATCGGCAAGCCGGATAAGAAAATGGGTCAGCGCGGTTCGCATACCGCCGATGTGATCTTCGAGAATGCCAAAGTTCCGGCTGCCAACATCATCGGCGGCAAGGAAGGGCAGGGCTTCAAGACCGCCATGAAGGTGCTGGATCGCGGCCGCCTGCATATCTCGGCCATGTGCGTCGGTGCCGCCGAGCGCCTGATCCATGAATCGGTGAGCTATGCGCGCGACCGCAAGCAGTTCGGCCAGGCGATTGCCGAATTCCAGCTGATCCAGGCCATGCTCGCTGACAGCCGCACCGAGGCCTATGCGGCGCGCTGCATGGTGCGCGATGCGGCCGAGCGCTATGCCGCCGGTGAAACGGTGTCGATGGAAGCCTCGTCGTGCAAGTATTTCGCCTCCGAGATGGTCGGCCGCGTGGCTGACCGTGCGGTGCAGATTCATGGCGGCTCGGGCTATATCCAGGAATATGCCGTCGAGCGCTTCTACCGCGATGTGAGGCTGTTCCGTCTCTATGAAGGTACCAGCCAGATCCAGCAGCTGGTGATCGCCAAGCAGATGCTGCGCCAGGCCGAATCCGGCCAGGACGCCTGATCATGCCGGAAGACGGATCAGCCAGTCGCAGCCCGGCACAAAATTCGGCACGCACCGCAATCATCCTGGTCGGCCTCTGCGCCCTGCTGAATTTGCTTTCGCGCGGCAGTGGCGAAACCTTCACCACCTTCCTGCTCGCCCTGACGGCGGAATTCCAGGCCAACCGCGCCGATGTCGCGGCAATCTATTCGCTGCAGATGCTCCTGGCCGGGATCTGCGCGCCGCTGGCGGGATACTGCT
The DNA here is from genome assembly GCF_025869515.1 of Ferrovibrio sp. GTDB lineage: Bacteria > Pseudomonadota > Alphaproteobacteria > Ferrovibrionales > Ferrovibrionaceae > Ferrovibrio. The sequence continues at coordinate 8,775 of NZ_JAOZVR010000035.1, read as the reverse complement.
TCGACCGTTTCGGCCCGCTGAAGCTCTATATCGGCGGCCTGCTGCTGCTGATCGCCGGCCTGCTGCTGGCGTCCTTCGCCGGCGCGGTCTGGCAGATGTATATTTTCATCGGCATTGGCGTTGGCGGTGCGGCGGCGGCCTTGGGCAATGCGCCGCATTCGGCCCTGCTGGCCCGCTGGTTCGATGGCAACGGCCTGACGCGCTCGATGAGCGTGGTCTATGCCGGCCTGGGCGTCGGTTCGCTGCTGCTGGTGCCGCTGGCGCAGCTGGTGATCGAGACCTGGGGCTGGCGCAATGCCTATCGCATGCTGGCGGTGATCGCGCTGGCGGCGATGCCGGCACTGCTGCTGGTGTCCTGGCCCACGGTGCAGGCCGGCCGCGTCCGCCTGCCGTCGCCGCCGCCGAAAAAGGACGGCGACGTGGTCGAGACCCTGGTGGTGATCGAATGGACCATCGGCAAGGCGATGCGCAATCCGGCCTTCTGGGGTCTGGCCTCGGTTTTCTGCTTCACCTCGGCGGGCATGTTCTCGGTGCTGGTGCAGGCCGTGGCCTATCTGGTCGAACTCGGCTATGCCCCGCTCAAGGCGGCCTCGATCTACGGCCTGATCGGGGTGCTGACGCCGGTCGGCATTCTTGGCTTTTCCTGGCTCGATGCGCGAATCGGCCGGCACAGTTCGGCGGCGCTGTCCTATTCCTTCAGCCTGCTCGGGCTGGGCTCGCTCTGGGCCCTCAAGGCGTGGCAGTCGCCGCTGCTGCTCTGGAGCTTCGTCCTGCTGGTCGGCCTGTCCTTCGGTGCCCGCGGCCCGATGGTGGGGGCGACGGCGGCCCGCATTTTTCACGGGCCGCGCTTTGGTGTCATCTTTGGCACCATCATGGTGGGCAGCGGCTTTGGTATTGCCTTCGGCACGTTTTCCGGCGCCATCCTGCATGACATCACCGGCGGCTATACCGCCGTCTTCCTGTTTTCGGCCGTTTGCATCCTGATGGGCGCGATGCCGTTCTGGACCTATCGCTCCCTGCGGGCCTATGGCCCGTAAGGCACCGCGCGGTGACCGATGCCCGGGATTGCAGGGATGCAATCCGGCGGGTTGAAAGGATGGGCCAAATGCCTATCATTTACCGCAAAATCGCCCCCAGAAACGTCGCTGGAAATCCGGCGGCGTCTTCCCTGAAAGGACTGCCCGTATGACCAAGTTCGGCCAGAGCCAGCCGGTTCGCCGTGTCGAGGACCAGCGTTTCATCACCGGCAAGGGGCGTTATACCGACGATATCAGCCTGCCCAACCAGGCCCATGGCGTTTTCCTGCGTTCGCCGTATGCCCATGCGAAGGTTCTGAAGATCGACACCACCGCGGCCCAGGCCGCGCCGGGCGTACTGGCAGTCTACACCATTGCCGATCTCAAGGCCGCCAATATCGGCGACCTGCCCTGCACCATCCCGCTGAAGAACCGCGATGGCAGCCTGCGTGCCGACCCGGCGCGCCCGGCGCTGGCCGATGGCATGGTGCGCCATGTCGGCGATCCGGTCGCTTTCGTGGTGGCCGAGACGGCGGCCCAGGCCCGGGATGCTTCGGAGCTGATCGAGGTGGATTACGACGCCCTGCCGGCGGCGGCCAATCTGGCCACCGCGATGGAACCGGGGCAGCCGCAGATCTGGGCGGAAGCCCCGAACAATCGCGCCTTCGACTGGGAAATCGGCGACAAGGCCAAGGTGGATGGCATCTTCGCCGCTGCCGCCAAAACGGTGAAGCTGACGCTGGAGAATAACCGGATCATCGTCGCTTCGATGGAGGCGCGCGTCTCGCTGGCATCCTTCGACAAGGACACCGGGCGTTTCGCGCTGCATGTGCCGACCCAGGGCGTGTGGGTGCAGAAGAAGCTGCTGGCCAAGATCTTCGGCCTTCCGGACGAGAAATTCGCCGTCTACACCGCCGATGTCGGCGGCGGCTTCGGCATGAAGATTTTCATCTACCCGGAACAGGTACTCACCCTGTTCGCCGCCCGCGCGCTCGGCCGTCCGGTCAAGTGGACCTCGGAGCGCAGCGAGGCTTTCCTCACCGACACCCATGGCCGCGCCAATCTCACCCATGCCGAGATGGCACTGGACAAGGACAATCACTTCCTGGCGCTCCGCATCCACAACATTGCCGATATGGGTGCCTATCTCTCCACCTATGCGCCGATGATCCCGACCATGGCCGGCACCAAGGTACTGTCATCGGTCTACCGCTTCCAGGCGGTGCATGCCCGCGTCGAGGGCGTATTCACCAACACCGTGCCGGTCGATGCCTATCGCGGCGCCGGCCGCCCGGAATCGAACTACATCATGGAGCGCCTGATCGATACGGCGGCGCGCGAACTGCAGATCGATCGCGCCGAACTGCGCCGCAGGAACTACATCCCCAACAGTGCCTTCCCGTGGACCAGTGCGATGGGCCTGGTCTATGACTCGGGCGATTTCGAGGGCACGTCGAATGCGGCGCTGAAGGCGATCGACTGGGCCGGTTTCGAGGCGCGCCGCGCTGCGGCCGCCAAGCGCGGCCTGCGCCGTGGCATCGGTATGGCTTACTATCTTGAGGCCACCGGCGGCGCACCGACCGAGCGTGCCGAGATTCGCTTCGCCGAAGATGGCTATGTCGATGTTTATGTCGGCACCCAGTCGACCGGCCAGGGGCATGAAACCGCCTATACCGAAATCGTGTCGCAGCAGTTGGGCGTCGATTTCGACAAGATCCGTATCAAGCAGGGCAACAGCGACATGATCCCCACCGGTGGCGGCACCGGCGGCGCGCGTTCGCTCTATTCACAGGGCGGCGCCATCCTCAAAACCAAGGATGCGATCATCGACAAGGGCAAGGCCGTGGCCGCCGACATGCTGGAAACTGCCGCCGGCGATATCGAATTCGCCGCCGGGCGCTTCAGCGTGGCCGGCACGGATCGCGGCATCGGCATCATGGAGGTGGCGACCGAGGCGCGCAAACGCGCCGGCGTCGGCTACGACCAGGCTGCCGGCCTCGATACCGCGATGGATCACCAGATTCAGGCGATCACTTTCCCGAACGGTTGTCATGTCTGCGAGGTCGAAATCGACCCTGCCACCGGCGTCGCTCAGGTGGTGCGCTATGTGGTGGCCGACGACATGGGCAAGGTGATCAACCCCACCATCGTCAAGGGCCAGATCCATGGCGGCGTGGTGCAGGGCGTCGGCCAGGCGCTGTACGAGCATGTGGTCTACGACGAGGATGGCCAGCTGCTGACCGGCAGTTTCACCGATTACTGCATGCCGCGCGCCGACAATTTCCCCGATATCGAAGTGATCCTGTGCGAAGTGCCGTGCAAGACCAATCCGCTCGGCGTGAAGGGCGCCGGCGAGGCGGGCGCGGTAGGGTCGGCGCCGGCCACGATCAGCGCGATTGTCGATGCGCTGGGCGATCTGGGCATCACCCATGTCGACATGCCGGCAACGCCGCAAAAAATCTGGCAGATCATTCACGAGCGCGAGGCACAGGCCGCCGAGTAGTCCGGCTGTATCGGAAAAACCGGAACGGCGGCCTGCAAAGGCTGCCGTTTCCGTATCTGCGGCGGCATGCCGGTCAGTGGCGGCCGTTCTCCGGCACCTGCATCACGGTGAAGAACAGGCCGAGCTGGCGGATCGCCTGGGCGAAATGCTCGTAGTCGACCGGCTTGGTGATATAGACGTTGCAGCCCAGGTCGTAGCAGCGCTGGATTTCGCGGCGGTCGTCGGTCGTGGTCAGCACCACCACGGGCGCCATGTGCAGGCCTGGGCTCTGTTTGATCCGCTGCAGGATGTCGACGCCCGACATGTCGGGCAGGTTGAGGTCGAGCAGGATCAGCAGGGCGTCGCCCTTGTGCTGATTGCCGCTGCCGTCGCTGCCGAGCAGGAAATCGAGTGCGGCGCTGCCGGTGGCGAACGGTTTGAGCTCGTTGTTCACGCCGGCGCGTCGGATATTCTTTTCGATCAGGCGGGCGTGACCTTCGTCATCTTCCACCATCACGATGGTCACAGGCAGTTGTTCGGACATCGTCATTCCCTTTCGGGGATCAAGCTGTCCACCGTTTCGGTAAAATTACGGTAAAGGTCGTGCCGTGCCCGAACTCGCTGTCGACACGGATGGTGCCGCCGAGGCGGCGAACCAGCGCGCGAACATGGGCAAGGCCAATTCCCTCGCCGGGGCGGTCCTGTGCACCGGCGCGGCGGAACAGCTCGAAAATGCGCTCGTAATCCTTCTTGTCGATGCCGCGGCCGTTATCGGCAACACGGATGACGGCAAAATTGGCACGCTCTTCGCTATCGATCTGAATGCGCAGCGGCCGGTCGTCGCGGCGGTATTTGATCGCATTGTCGATCAGGTTGGAAAAGACCTGCTCCAGCGCCAGCCGGTCGCTGATGATTTCGGGTAATGCGGCGATATCGATCTGCCCGTCGACTTCCTGCAGGCGATGCGCCACATCCTTCGACAAGATTCCCAGCAGGGTCCCGAGCGCAATGGGCTGCGGATTGAATTCGCGACGGCCGGCGCGCGACAGGTTGAGGATCGCGTTGATCAGCCGGTCCATCTTGGCGATCGAGGATTTGATGAAGCCGAGTGCTTCGTTCACTTCGCGGCGCAACTGCACGCGCTGCTCCGGTGTTGCCGGGGCGTCGCTGAAGATATCGCCCTGCAGGGCTTCCATCTCGCTGGTAAAGCCCATGATGTTGACCAGCGGCGAACGCAGGTCGTGACTGACGATGAAGGCGAAACGCTGGATTTCGTCATTCGCCTCGCGCAGGTCGGCGGTACGCTCGGCCACACGCTCTTCCAGGCCGCGATTGGCCTGCTCCAGATCGGCATGGGCCCGTTCAAGCTGGGCATGAGCCGTCGTCAGCTGCAGGCTGCGTTTGCGGATCAGGGTGATGGCGGCCAGCGCCAGAATCGCAATCGTCAGGCCGCCGGCGAAGTTGACGACGAACAGCAGGATATTCGTGCGGTCTGAATATTCGCGGCGATCGCGCAGCAGGCCGCGTTCATCGCTCAGCATCGCAAGAATCTGGGCCAGAATCTGGTTCATCGCATCCAGGCCGGTATTCGAGCGCACCAGGCCCTGCATTTCAGCCTCGCGTCCGGCCTGTTTCAGGGTGATGGCCTGTTGCAGTTCGTCGAGCTTGTGCTGCACCGCAGGCAGGACCGCCCGCAGCTTGCCGACCTGCTGCGGGTTGTCGGAAATCAATTGCTCCAGTTCGGCCTGGATTTCGCCCAGCCGGCGGCGACCAATTTCGTAATCGTTCAGATAGGCCGGGTCGCCGGTCAGCAGGAAGCCGCGCTGACCGCTTTCGGCGCGGCGGAGAGCACCCTGATAAGTCACGATGGCGGCGTTGACTTCCAGCGTATGTGCAACCTCTTCCGATGCTCTGTCCGCTTCATGCACCAGCCACAGCGAGGAGAGACTCATCGTCACCAGCACGACGAAGCCGGCAATCAGCAGGCCGAGCTGGATCGGAATGCGTGCGTTGATAACGGGCAGGGTGATGCTCATGGGACGGGTGCGGAATCCTAACAGACTGACAGTGTTCGATATTATCGAAAATCATCTGCACCCGAAGTAAAAAAACGGATCGTTTCAGGCTGCGATGCACCTGATCTGCAATCCGTTCAACCCGCGCACCACGATCGAATCGCTCCAGTCCGGCGGCGCGGCCAGGGCGATGTCGCGCAGCCGCTCGAGCAGGATCGGAAACGCCACTTGGCCTTCCAGTCGCGCCAGCGGCGCGCCGAGGCAGAAATGGATGCCGAAGCCGAAGGTGAGGTGACGATTGCTGTCCGCCCGCGCAATGTCGAAACGGTCCGGGTCGACAAAAGTTTCGGGATCGCGGTTGGCGGCTGCCAGCATCTGGAACACACGGTCGCCCGGCTGCATCACCTTGCCGCCGAGTTCGTATTCCGCGGCCACCACGCGCACCTGCGCCAGCGACGGCCCGTCCCAGCGCAGCATTTCCTCCACTGCCGCGCTTACCTGCTCCTCGTTGCCGCGACCGGCGCGCAGGGCCTGCATCTGCGCAGGATGGCGCAGCAGCGCCAGCATGCCGTTGCCGAGCAGGTGCGTGGTGGTCTCGTGACCCGCAAATAACAGCAAAACACAGGCGGCCACCAGCTCGTCGCGGTTGAGGAAGTCGCCGCGCTGCTGGGCGGCTACCATTGCGGAGGCAACATCGTCGGTCGGGTTGCGCCGTCGTGCCTCAGCCAGGTCGCCGAAATAGGCATTCATCTCGCGGATGGCGGCATTGGCGCGACTGTATTTGTCGGCCGACAGCCGCGAGGCCAGCACGAAGCTGCCGAGATCGTCCGACCATTGCTTGAGCAGTTCGACGTCTTCCAGCGGCACGCCGATCAGCAGGGCGATCACCGTGGCCGGCAGCGGGTAGGCGAAACGCGCGATGAAATCGGTTTCCGGCTCCTGCAGCAGGGTGTCGACCAGTCCGTCGACAATGGTTGCCACCTTGGGGCGCAGGGCGGCGACGGCCGAAGTGGTGAAGGCGCGGTTCATCAGGCCGCGCAGGCGGGTGTGATCGGGCGGATCGTTGAACACCGCCCAGAGCGCCATATGGGCGCCGAGATCCGCCATGCCATCCCGGGTTTTTTCAGGGAGATGGGCGAAGAAGGGCCGCATGCGGTCGGACGACAGCCGGGGATCACGCAAACTGCGTCGGATGTCGTCGTAGCGGGTCAGCAGCCAGCCGCCCAGCCGCGCGTCCCAATGGACCGGGTCGGTCTCGCGCAGCCGGGCCAGCGCGGGATACGGATCGGCAATCACTGCCGCGTTGCGGGCATCGAATAGCGCCGTCACGGGCATTTCCTCCGGGTTTTTGTTATGGTGGAACCCTGTTGGCAGGCAGTATGGAGACAAAGGCATGCCGCGTGAATACCCGCCGAATCCGCTGGTCGGGCTGGGCGCGATCGTCTGGAAGGGGGGGCGGGTGCTGATGGTCCGGCGCGGCAATCCCCCGCGGGCCGGCATCTGGAGCCTGCCGGGCGGTGCCCAGCATCTGGGCGAAACGGTGCAGGCCGGCATCCACCGGGAAATCGCCGAGGAGACCGGGGTCAGCATCGAGCTGCTCGGCCTGGTCGAGGTGATCGATTCGATCCAGCAGGATGCCGAAGGCCGGATTTTGTACCATTACACCATTATCGACTTCGCCGCCCGCTGGATCGCCGGCGAGGCGGTGGCCGGAGATGATGCCGCGGCGGTCGCCTGGGTCGACCCGGCCGAGCTGCACCGGCTGGACCTGTGGGACGAAACCATCCGGGTGATCGAAAAATCGCGGGCCTGGCTGGCCTGACCGGGGCCGGATTGTTTGCTCCGCACCCGCCTTATGGTTTAGTAGGGGTGGGGTTTTCGCTATCTATCGTCGGGCAGGGGGATGAATTTTCCAAGGGGGTCCGCGTCGCAATTCCAGCCTGCGAAGTTTGAAGAGCGCGGGACGGCGGTTGCTTTCACCACGCCGGCCTTGAGCCAGGCGCGCGTGCGCATGGACAGCCGTGAGAATCTCGAACTGACCGTATCCGCTTTTTCCGGCGTCAAGGGCAACTACGTCATCCGCTGGAAGGATGTGCCGGACATCTTCCAGCTCACCATGCATGACCGCGCGCTGCAGGAAGAAATCTTCAAGCGCAATTCCTGCCTGCCGCCCGATGTGCGCATGGCAACGCTGGAGACCGCCCGCACCGGGCTGGCCGGACCCGAAGCTCAGCGCAGTGCCGAGGAAGCTATCACCGAGGAGGAAAACGAAATCCTCCTGACCCGGTATTACCTGTTCAAATCGGCGCTGGAAAAACTCTCCGGCGGACAGATGACCCTGCATGTCTCGGACTTCACCTCCACTGCCGGACGCGATCGCATCCGTTCCGGACTTGGCGAGATCGCCAAGAAGTTCGGCACCAATGCCAACGAGCTGTATGACCGGCTGGAGCGCTGGGGGCAATTCATCGCGCCGCTGGGCATGCCTGGGATGCCCAAGGACAGCCGCCTGCGCCGTCTGATCGGCGGCATCACCAATCTGGGCCAGAGTCTGAACCACTGGGCCGATACCGATAAATCCGAGGCTGCCGATCTCGCCCGCGGCATCGCCAAGGTGGCCTATTTCACCGAAGACTTCGCCCGCGATCTGGCGGCGGCGGCCGTACGCCCGGTCGAATATGCCGAACGTGTCCTGTCCAACTGGGAGAAGGCGACCGAGGCGCTGCAGCGCGATATCGGCCGTCTGTGGTGGACGGTGGATGGCTGGGAGTTCATTCTGCTGCTGTGGAAGGATGCTGAAGGGCAGGATCGTGACCACCAGCGGATGCGACCCCGGGGCCTTCAGCGCCTTGAGGAAAGCCGGGTCATCGACGGCGTAGTCGCCCATGTCCTCGTGGAACTTGGCGGTCGCCTTCGCCGTGCCGGATTCAACCTCGACCTGGGCTTTGAGCACCGGCTCGTTGGTCTCGAAGCGGTTGATGAGCATCGACAGCTCATCGCCCCGGAGGTGGGCGACCAGCTCGAAACTCTCGGAGCGGGCCTCCATGCGCGGCGCGGTGCTGGCGCTGCCTGCCGCCGCCGTGGGAGTGTCCAGGTGTTCGCCATTGGGGCCATGGGCGCCGGGCGCAGCCCAGGTACCCGCGCTGGAAAGAATCAGCAGGAAGGCCACCGCGGCGCCGGACAGCCATTGCTGCCAGCCATCGGACCACGAGCCACGTCGGGAAAGGGATAGGGAATTCATGGAAGGAGTCCGAGGGTTTGT
>NZ_JAOZVR010000034.1 GCF_025869515.1 Ferrovibrio sp. | reverse complement strand
GGGGGCGCCGCCAGCGCCTGCTGCTCTTCGCGCTCCAGGCGCTCCCGCCGCGCCCTGTAGCGCGCGCGCGCCTGCTCGGCCTGCAGTGCGGACCAGGCGGCCCAGCCGGTGGCCTGGCCGCTGGCGCTCTCCATGCGGATGCAGTCCACCGGGCAGGCGGGCAGGCACAGCTCGCAGCCCGTGCAGTGCGGCGCGATCACGGTGTGCATGCGCTTGTTCAGGCCCAGGATGGCGTCCGTGGGGCAGGCCTTGACGCACAGCGTGCAGCCTATGCACCAGTTCTCGTCGATGACGGCCACGGCGCGCGGCGTCTCCTGGCCATGGGCCGCGCTCAGCGGCAGCTCGGGCCGGCCGGTGATCGCCGCCAGGCGCGCAACGCCCTGGGCTCCGCCCGGGGGGCACTGGTTGATGCCGGCCTCGCCGCTGGCCACCGCGTGCGCGTAGGCCGCGCAGTCGGGGTAGCCGCAGCGCGTGCACTGGGTCTGGGGCAGGGCGGCGTCGATGCGCTCGGCCAGGGCCTGCAGTGCTGCGGCCGGTAACGACGAGGCCTGCGCCAGGGCCATGGCTGCGCTCCGTTCAGGCGGCGGCGGTGCGCACGCGGCGCACGCGCACGGCCCCGGCCGGCTGCCCCGGCTGGTTGGCTCGGATGAAGTCGCGCACCTTGGCATACACATGCTTGCGCCAGCGGCGGCCGCTGAAGATGCCGTAGTGGCCCGCGCCCTTGACCTCGCAGTGCATGCGGCGCTCGGGCGCGATGCCGGAGCACAGGCCCTGGGCGGCCTCCGTCTGGCCGCTGCCGGAGATGTCGTCGAGCTCTCCCTCGATGGTCAGCAGGGCGGTGTCGGCGATGTCCTGCGGGCGCACGCGTTCGAGCTTGCCGTCGGGCGAGCGCACGTCCCAGGTGCCGTTGACCAGGCTGTAGTCCTGGAACACGGTCTTGATGGTTTCGAGGTAGTAGTTGGCATCCATGTCGAGCACGGCGTTGTACTCGTCGTAGAACTTGCGGTGGGCCTCGGCGCTCGCGTCGTCGCCCTGGATCAGGTTCTTGAAATAGTCGTAGTGGCTGGTCGCGTGGCGGTCGGGGTTCATGGCCACGAAGCCCATGTGCTGCATGAAGCCCGGGTAGACGCGGCGCCCCGCGCCGGGGAAGTTGCTGGGCACGCGGTAGATGACGTTGGTCTCGAACCACTTGAAGCTGCGCTGCGTGGCGAGGTTGTTGACCGCCGTGGGCGAGCGGCGCGCGTCGATGGGGCCGCCCATCATGGTCATGGACAGCGGCGTGGTCTCGCCGCGGCTGGCCATGAGCGAGACGGCGGCCAGCACGGGCACCGTGGGCTGGCACACGCTCATCACATGGCAGTTGCCGTACTTCTGCTGCAGGTGGCGGATGAATTCCTGCACGTAGTTGACGTAGTCGTCGAGGTGGAAGTCCCCCTCGGACAGAGGCACGAGGCGCGCGTTCTTCCAGTCGGTGATGTAGACCTTGTGGTCTGAGAGCATGGAGCGCACGGTGTCGCGCAGCAGCGTGGCGTAGTGCCCGGACAGGGGCGCGACGACGAGCACCACGGGCTGTTCCTTGAGCTTGAGCAAGGTGTCGGGGTCGTCGGAGAAGCGCTTGAAGCGGCGCAGCTCGCAGAACGGCTTGTCGATTTCCACGCGCTCGTGGATGGCGCAGCTCACGCCGTCCACGTCGACGGTGCGGATGCCGAACTGGGGCTTCTCGTAGTCCTTGCCCAGCCGGAACAGCAGTTCGTAGCCGGCCGACATGCGGTGCGCCAGCTGGGTTTCACTGAAGGGGGACAGCGGGTTGCTGTAGAACTTGGCGGCCGCTTGCGCCAGGTCGGCGAAGGGCTCCATCAGGGTGCGCTGGGTTTCGTAGAGGGTGTACAGCATGGGGCTTGCGCATTTTATGTTGCAGTGCAATATGTTAGTGCTTGCACAGCCCGGCGCGTAGAGGAAAACTCTCAGCCAACGTCTCGCATGCGACAATTTTTCAACTTGTCTTCACAGTTTTCTGATAGCGCATACCGCTTTGCCGGTGGGCATTTCCGCCGTTTTTGACCTGTATCTAGACGTACGGCGCCCCCTGCAGCCATGCCTCGAAGGCCTCGCGCGAACTGTTGCGTAAAGCACGCCGGAACAGCTGTTTGTCGCCCAGGTACAGGCAGTGGCGGATCACGGTGAAGGGGGTGAAGCTGCCCTCGGGGTTGTGTTCCTCGTAGAACTGCTTGTAGCGCTTGACCGTGGCCAGGGTCTCGCGCATCAGCGCATTGAAGCGCGAGCGGGTGATGCCCGGCGACCAGGCCCGGATGTCGTCCACGAACTGGTCCACCTTCCGGGCGTCGAACTCGGCATCCTTGAAGAAATGGTTGGCGGTCTTCAGGAAGGTGAAGGCATCGAGCTCGCTGCCGGGCGCCGGCGCCCGCGCGGTGCCGGATTCGGGTTCGGCGGCTTCGTCGGACGCGCGCTGCAGTTCGGCGGCAGTGGCGTCGCGGATCTGGCGGAACTCGCGGTCGGCCAGCTCGAACAGCGCCGACAGCACGTTGATGCGGCGCTTGAGCTGCGCGGGGATCGATTTCTTGTACTTGATCTTGTGGTCCAGCACGCTCCAGGCGTCCTGGATGATGGTGCGCACCTGCAGCTCGAACGGCTGGCTGGCGTAGGCCGCGTTCCGGGGCAGCGCCGCCTGCTCGGCGTTGAGCCGCAGGTCCAGGTGCAGGCCCTTGTAGCCGAACGAGGCCTCGGTGCCCTCCATGGCGCTGACCTTGTCGGTCACGTCGATCACGTCGAAGTGCGACTGCACGATCTGCGCCACCTTCTCCAGCTCGTCCTCGTAGAGGCAGACCACGCGCACGCCGATCAGGTCGGTGATGTAGTGGCGGATCTCGTAGGGCGTGCCGCTTTCCTCCAGCGCCGTGCGGTACTTGCGCGAGAACTTGTGCACGCATTCGTCGCGGTCCTTCACGCGGCCCTCGATCTTGGCGATGTCGATGTGGCGGGCCTGGGACAGGATGGACTGCAGCAGCGCCATGAAGAACGCGCAGGCCTGCTGCAGCGCCGGCAGCTCCCGCGCGTAGAAGGCGTGGAAGGCGGATTCCTCGTGTGCGGGCTGGATCGCGGAAGACATGGGGCGGGCGGGGAAAGGAGGGCTTCGCAATGGTAGGGCAGGACGGGCCGGCGCCCCCTATCAATCCTTGGCTGGCCTGGTGCGCGCCAGCGCCATCACCTCGCGCGCGGGCAGGTGCTTCAGGCGGTGGTCGCTCCACACCTGGCGCCAGCGGCGCGCGCCGGGCAAGCCGTTGCGCAGGCCCAGCATGTGGCGCGCCACGGCGTACCAGTGCGTGCCGTGCGCGGCGGCCTCGCGCTCCATGTAGGCCACCATCTCCTCCTCGACCTGCTCGCGCGTGAGCGTGCCGGGCTCGGCGCCGAAGAACACCTCGTCCCAGCGCGCCAGCCACCAGGGGTTGTGGTAGGCCTCGCGGCCCACCATCACGCCATCGACCAGCGCCAGCTGCTCCAGCACGGCCTCGTCGGTCTGGAAGCCCCCGTTGATGGCGATGGTCAGCTGCGGGAAGTCGAACTTCAGCCGCGCCGCCACCTCGTAGCGCAGCGGCGGAATCTCGCGGTTCTCCTTGGGCGAGAGCCCCTTGAGCCTGGCGTTGCGCGCATGCACGATGAACACGCGGCAGCCCGCGTCGGCCACCGTGCCCACGAAGTCGCGCACGAAGCCGTAGTCCTCCGCCTGGTCGATGCCGATGCGGTGCTTGACGGTGACGGGCACGTCGACCACGTCCACCATGGCCTTCACGCAGTCGGCCACCAGCCGCGGCTCGCTCATCAGGCAGGCGCCGAACGCGCCGCGCTGCACGCGCTCGCTGGGGCAGCCGCAGTTGAGGTTGATCTCGTCGTAGCCCCATTCGGCGCCCAGGCGGGCGCTGTGCGCCAGGTCGGCCGGCTCGCTGCCGCCCAGCTGCAGCGCCACGGGGTGCTCGGCCTCGCCGAAGCGCAGGTGGCGCTGCACGTCGCCGTGCACCAGCGCGCCGGTGGTCACCATCTCGGTGTAGAGCAGGGCGTGGCGCGACAGCAGGCGGTGGAGGTGGCGGCAATGCTTGTCCGTCCAGTCCATCATCGGCGCGACGCTCATTCGCCACTTGCTATATTGTTGATTTATAAGGCTTTTTTCCACTTGCTACTGCTTAATATTTAGGCAACGTGTGCAATAGTTAACGATAAGTGCACACGAAGTGCACGCAAAAGTGCAGAATCTGGGCATCAACCAATGCACACGACTGCACACGCATGGCGACATTTTCTCAACTCCCGTCCGGCAAGTGGCGCGCACAGATTCGCAAGGCTGGCCTGTACCGCGCAGCGAGCTTTGCCACCAAGCGCGAGGCCAAGGACTGGGCCACCCAAGTGGAGGCGCAGCTCAACCACATAGCGACCGGCGGATATGCGCCAGTCCCGAAGGGCGCCACGCTGGGCGACCTGATCGACAAGTACCGCGAGACAGCAGCGCAGCGGGCAGGCAAGACCAAGGAGGCCACGCTACTGATGCTCGGGCGCGAGCTGGGCAAGGTGAAGCTGGCCAACCTCAACGCCGTAGTGCTGCGCGACTTCATCGACCGCCGCCAGGATGACGGGGCAGGGGGCGTGACGATAGCGGCTGACCTTTCCTTTCTGTCGGCGGTTCTCAAGTGGGGGCGCCACGCCCGCCAGCTCGATATTAACGACCGACTGGCCTTGGACGCCCGCGCCAGTCTCCAGCATCGTGGCCTTAAGACCCGCAGCAAGGAGCGCGACCGGGAGCCTACCGACGAAGAACTGAGCCGCATCTATGGCCTGTGGGCGACGATGAAGCGCCAGCAGCTCCCCATGCAGACGATTTGCCAATTTGCCCTCGCCACAGGCATGCGACAGGGCGAAATCACGCGCCTGGAAATCGAGGACATAGACCAGCAGGCCAAGACTGTGGTGATCCGCGACCGCAAAGACCCGCGCCAGAAACTTGGCAACGATCAAACCGTTCCGTTGCTGCCGGACGCCTGGGCCATCGTGGAGCCGATCATCAAGGAGCGCAAAACCGGCTTTCTGTTCCCCTACGACGGGCGCAGCGTGTCGGCATCCTTCACGCGAGCCTGCCAGGAGCTGGGCATCGAGGACTTGCACTTTCACGACCTGCGGCACCGCGCAACCGCACAGTTTTTCCGCATGGGCCTGGATATTCCCCGCGTGGCGCTGCTGACCGGGCATAAGACATGGGCCATGCTGCGCCGCTATACGGCCATCAAGCCATCGGACGTGCACGACGCAATCAAGAAACCGGCAAGCCCTGCGCCGGATCATGCAGGGCAACAAGACGGCGAACGGGAAGCCTGAGAACAACCCGCCCGCCTGACCATCAACAAAGGAACTGAAAATGGCTGATACCAATACTACTCCAGACAAAGAACTTGACGCTCTCTATGAAAGTGTTTTGAACTGCGAGCCAGCAATTCCACCGGAGGAGGTTGAGCCTTTGGCCAACTTGGTGATGAATCAAGAGCGTGTAGGGCGGCAATGGCGTTTGACAGCGCTTATTGCAGGTAAGGACGGGGCATTCTTCTCAGACATTGCCAACAACGCGGCGGCGGCGCAGGCGTTCGCCCATTGCGTAGACGCATTGCATGATTTTTCAAGCCTGCTTCGAACTATGGCCGATTTGTCAGATTGCGCCGCAGCGCGAATTTCGACCGCAGGATGCAATCACGAGGATTTCATCAAATGGATGGCTGAGGAAGCCTAACCCCATTCGCCAGCCCTAGGTTGATCCCCGAAAACCCGTTTCCCTGACGGGCTGGGCTGGCACCTTTTTACAGGGAGCGTGAGGGAACGCTATGACAGGCACCGACGAGGGAATTTTCGTGATTCTTACCAACCTCGTGAACAAAAAGGAGGGGGAACTCAGAGAGTACTGGAAAGATATTTTCCTCGCAGAAGACAATGACCCCTCGTTTGAGGATGCAGAGCTGGAAATAGCAGATTATGTAGATGATAAATCTGACAATCGGAAGTTGTTGCACTTGGCATTAAGAAAGTCACTTGATGACGAAGAACTTGCTAGTGAGTTGCCGGAGGGCATTCGTCGTATCGCCTCTTGTGAGCCGGTCGACTATAAAATTAATGCAACTGAGCTTGAAATTAGGGTAAGTCTTTTGTTGGCTATGAGCTTATTAAAAGAAGCCAAGCGCTCTTTATCCGTGCAAGACGTAAAAAACAGCATTGCATGGTTTGGACATGTGAGTTTCTGGGCTGGAGTTCATGTAGCTGCGTATTCCGCACAACAGAGAGATTGGCAACGATTGGACAAAGCGGCCGAGGCAAGGCGGCGGACTGACCCTAAGCAAGCCGCTAAACAGAATGTTCGTGATTGCTGGGAGGTATGGCGGCAAAAACCAGAGCAGTACAAAAGCAAATCGGCGTTTGCAAGGGCTATGCTGGACAAATATGAAGAACTAGGAAGCCAGCGAGTAATCGAGCGCTGGTGCAAAGAATGGGAATCTGAACCCAGCTAGCAGAGTACGTACCCAGCCAGCAGAATACGTACTCTGCTAGCACGGTGCTATATATTTTATAGCTGATTGAAAGCACCATTCACCCATCAACCACTTAGGCGTTACGCCAGAAAGGTAATGGGAAAATGGAAGCACAAGCCGCCACCGAAAACCAGCTAGATCGCCTGCGCAATATCGCGGACAAGCTGGATTGTCTGACTGAGACAGACATCATGCTTTTGGGCAAGCTGTCCCAAAGCACCGTTGAAGCCTGGCGCAAGCGTGGCCAGGGCCCGGCCTATATCCTGCTAGGCAATCGCTACCTGTACCCGCGCAAGGCAGTGGCGAAGTATTTGGAAAGCATTACCCGCGAGCGCACCAGCGTTTCCGCAAAGGAGGCGCTGTAATGTCTAAATCCACCGCGACCCGCGAGCAGTACAAGCGCATTATTGAGGCCCTGCGCCTGCGTCCCCAAACGTCCTACGACCTGCGCCGCCTGGGCATTTACCAAGCCCCGGCACGCATCAAGGAACTGCGCGACAAATTCGGCTACAGCATTACCACCGACCCCGTGGTGATCGTGGATCGTGACGGCTATCACCATGCGCGTGTGGCTCTCTACACGCTGGTGGCCGAGCCGGAGGTGGGCCTGTGAGTGCGGTTTATCGTGCCAGCACGTTAAAACGCGAGCGCCGAACCAAAGAGCGCCTAGAGCAGCTTGATGCGCAGATCATCGCCGTCCTGAAAGAAGATCATCCGCAGTCGGTGCGCCATGTGTTCTACCGCATGACCGATCCGCGCTTGCCTGAGCCGGTGGAGAAATCCGACCGGGGTTATCGGCACGTTCAAGACCGCTGCGTCAAACTGCGCCGTTCTGGCCGCATCCCGTACCACTGGATCGCGGACATGAGCCGCCGAGGCTATTTCACCAACACGTTCTCGGACGCGGGCGACTTCATCCGCAGTATGGCCGGGCACTATCGTGCCGACCTGTGGCGCGATGCTGATTACCGCTGTGAAGTATGGGCCGAGTCTCGTTCTATTGCTTCGGTGCTGACCGACACATGCGAGGAGCTGGCCGTCAGTCTGTACCCCTGTGGGGGGTTCGCCAGCCTGAGCTTTGCCCATGCTGCTGCCGAGGAACATAACGGCGACGATGACACGCGCCCGCTGATCGTGCTCTACGTGGGCGACTACGACCCCGCCGGGGTGCTGATCGACCGCGCCTTGGAGCGGGAATTGCGCACCCATCTGCGGGCAGATATTCCTATGGATTTCCGGCGCATCGCCATCAACGAGGAGCAGGTGCAGGAGTTCGACTTGCCCACCAAACCGCGCAAGGAGGGGGACAAGCGCAGCCAGCATATCGAATACACCGTGGAAGCCGAGGCCATGCCTGCGCACGTCCTGCGCGACATCCTGCGCGCCAATGTGGAGGTCTTGTTGCCCGAGAACGCCTTGCACGTCGCCAAGGTGGCCGAGGCCAGCGAACGGGCGCACCTGGCCCGCATGGTCAAGATGCTGGGAGGCTAGATGGCGCACAAGAAGCCTTCAGACCCCCGAGGCGGGCATGTGCGCCTGTACTGGACGCTGATCGACAGCCTTGCATGGCGGGCGCTGTCCTACTCTAGCCAGTCCGTCTATATCGCCATGCGCCGCCGATTGCAGTCCACCAATAACGGCAACATATCCGCCGCGCTGGGCGATATGAAGCACTACGGCATCACCACCAGCGCCACGCTGGCCAAGGCCCTGCGCGAGCTGCAAACGGTGGGCCTGATCGCTGTCACGCGCCAGGGCGGCATTGCCTACGGGCGACAGGTGTGCAGCCTGTACCGCTTCACCGACGAGGCCGTCTATGAGCAGCCCAAGGTGGGCGTGAAAGCCTGCCAGGCTACTGATGATTGGAAACGCTTTGAAAAGCTGGCCGAGGTGAAGGGCGCCATCAAGAAAGCGCATGCCGATGCAAAACGCCAGCCCGACAAAAACAAATCAGGCCTTCAGAAATTGAAGCGTACCGATTCAGATTCTGAAGCGTTGAGCCGATTTAACGATTCAGATTCTGAAGCAGTTGCCGTTTCACTTGTTCAAAAACTGAAGCAGGCGAGTAGGGCTAAAAAAGCCGCTAACCCGCATGCAGCCTAGGTTTCCAGCGTTTTCACCATGTCGGAAACACTTTGTTGCCCTGCTTCAGATTCTGAACACCTATGCATGTTGCCACCCATAGAGGTGGCATGTGTGCAGATGGTGGAGCATGTTGGAGGAAGGAAAACCACGGGCGGCCCACGACTGCCACGACGAGCACCCGGCATTGCCACGGCATCAAGAACCGATGCAACGGCATGCAACGCCATGCAACGCCACGGCATGCCGGCCGCCTGCTACTAGCAAGGGACTAGCAAGGGGCTTGCACTGTGCTGGCACCGTGCGCAACCGTTGCGGAACCCATGGCGAACCCAACGCTAACCCATGGGTTTGACGCGTCAGTGACGCGTGCTGACGCGTGACGTTGAACGGACGTTGAACGACCGTTTCCGTAACGTTACGCCCACCGCAGGAAATGCACCCCCACAGATTTATCGTGCTGGCACGTTAAACCCCCCTCAAAACCCCCCACCCGCCCCGAGCGGGTTTTTTTACGATCACCTATTGATTTCACATTGCGAAATGTGATAATAGGCACATTCCGCATTGTGAGATTTGCATTTCATGAAGTGGAATCTATCAACCCTTCTCTTTGCAAAGAAAGACCCACATGCAACTGCACGAAATCCGCGAAGCACGCGCCGCCAAGGTGGCCGAAGCCCGTTCCCTGCTGGCCAACGCCAACGGCCAAAACCTGACGCCCGAGCAGCAAACCAAGTTCGACGCCATCAAGGCCGAAATCACCGCCCTGGAAGGCCAGGAAGCGCGTGCTCAATTCGTGGAAGAAGCCGAGCGCCGCAGCGTGGGCCAGCCGGTGGACAAGCCGCGCCAGGACATGGAAGGCCAGGTCAACGTGCTGGACGCCATCCGCTGCCAGATCGAGAACCGCGCCGCATCCGGTGCATTGGCTGAGTTCCAAGCCGAGGCCAAGCGCCAGGGCATCGAAGCCCGTAACGGCGGCATCCTTGTCCCGACGTCCATTTTCGAGAAGCGCGCCACGATGACGACGACCGGCGCCGCTGCCGTGGTGCCGGATGACTACAAGGCTTCGGAGTTCATCGGCTTGCTGCGCAATTCGATGATCGTGAAGAGCCTGGGCGCCAGGGTTTTGAGCGGACTCAAGGGCGATACCATTCTGCCCAAGGCCACGGGCGCGGCGACCGCCTTTTGGATTGGCGAGGGCGACAGCCTGACGGAATCGGGCACCACGTACAGCACCATCAAGCTGGAGCCCAAGACCGTGGGCGCGCTGACTGCCTTCTCGAGAAATCTGGCGTTGCAGTCCAACCCTTCGATTGAAGCTCTGCTGCGCGACGACATCGCCGCAGTCGTGGGCCTGGCCGTGGACAAAGCCTTGCTGCATGGCACAGCAGCCGCCAAGCAGCCGGTGGGCATCCTGAACGTGACCGGCATCCAGACTGCATCCCTGGCGACTCTGACATGGGCCGCCATCGTCGGCATGCTGGAGAAACTGGGCCTGGAGAACATCTCGCCCAATGCCATCGTGACCCATGCCAAGGCCGCGACGAAGCTGCAAACCACGCTAAAGGACGCCACTGCTGGTAGCGAGTACCTGATGCAAGGGGGCCGCGTGGCTGGCCTGCCTGCCTACGTCACCAACCAACTGGACGCCAAGACCGGCACCCCCAACACGGGCCGCGTGATCGCTGGCGACTTCTCGCAAATGGTGATCGGTGAGTGGGGCGCCACCGAAGTGCTGGCCAACCCCTACGCCGCTGGTTACTACGAAAAGGGCGACGTTCAACTGCGAATCATGCACAGCATGGATGCCGTGGTGCGCCATCCCAAGGCGTTCGTGGTGGCTGACGACCTGGGCCTGTAAGGAGGGTTGCGAATGTTGGAACTACGCGGACACGGCACGCTACAAGCGACCGGCAAGACTCTGCACGGCTACGCCGCCGTGTTCAATTCCGAGGCCAACCTGGGCACATTCTCCGAGGTGATCCGCCCTGGCGCTTTCGCCAAATCGCTGGCGACGGGTTCCAACATTCGCGCCCTGTACCAACACGACGGCACTGCCCTGCTGGGCACCACCCGAGGGGGCACTTTGCAACTGCGCGAGGACGCCAAGGGCCTGGCCTTCACGCTGGCATTGCCCGACACCAGCCACGGGCGTGACCTGGCCATCCTCGTGGATCGTGGGGACGTGCAGGGATGCTCTTTCGGGTTCCGCGTGGCCCCTGGTGGCGACCGCTGGGAGGAACGGGGCAGCACGATGGTGCGCGAGCTGCTGGACGTTGACCTGGCCGAAATCACCTTGACCAGCGACCCGGCCTATTCGGACACCACCGTGGCCATGCGCTCCAAGCCTGCCCAACTGCGCGTGCATAGCGACCCCAATTTCCTGTGGCTGGAGCTGTACTGATGAAGAACATCATCACCCGCACCTTGAGCGCCATCGGCCTGGAGCGCCGCAGCACCAACATCGGCGTGAACGGCTGGCCCATCGTGCCCGCTGCTGGTGCCGTGATGCACAGAACCGCGCAGCGTTCTACAGCAGCGGCATTACAGCGGGATGGATGCTCAAGAGCGAGGCCCGCAAGCTGGAGAACCTGAACGCATCATCGGCCTGCCCATGAATACCGAGTATCGAGCCATGAGCGCCGAGGCCAAAACAGCGATGGGCGCGAGTCCCCTGCTAATCATTGGCGACGAATGGGGCCAAGTGCGTGGCCCGCAGGATGATTTCATTGACTCCTTGCTGACCAGCCAGGGCGCCCATGAAAACCCCCTGCAAATCATTATCTCGACTCAAGCGAGCGGGGACGCGGATTGGCTCAGTGTGCAGATTGACGACGCCAAGCGTAGCCAAGACCCGCGCATCGTGTGCCACTTGTACGCCGCGCCCGAGGGGTGCGACCTCATGGATGAGAGCGCATGGCGAGCAGCCAATCCAGCCCTTGGCATCTTCCGCTCCGAGGACGACCTACGCGAGCAAATGCAGCAGGCGCAGCGCATGCCGAGCATGGAAAACAGCGCCAGGAATCTGCTTCTCAACCAGCGAGTTTCGACTGAATCGCCTTTTGTCTCGCCGGACGTGTGGAAGGCTTGCGCGGGGGGTGTGTCCAATTTTGGGCAGTCCCCCGTATTCGCTGGCCTTGACCTATCTGCCCGAACCGACCTTACCGCCCTGGTGCTGATCTGCCAGGACGACGATGGCGTGTGGCAAGTGCAGTCCCATTTCTGGACGCCTGAGCAGGGCCTACAAGACCGCGCCCGCCGTGACCGCGCACCCTATGACGTGTGGGTGAAACAAGGCTTTCTCCGTACCACGCCAGGCGCCACGGTTGACTATGCCCATGTGGCCGCCGACATGCTGGAGATTCTGGACGGCCTGGACGTGCAAGCCATTGCATTCGACCGCTGGCGCATCGGTGAGCTACGCCGGGAGCTGGATCGGCTGGGCGTGGAGC
>NZ_JAOZVR010000033.1 GCF_025869515.1 Ferrovibrio sp. | reverse complement strand
GGGCGCCCCTCCTGCCAGGGGTTCTGTTTTAACCATTTGGTACCGGGGGGGGGGGTTGGGTCCCCCCCCCCCCGACGCATTACATCTTCATGCCGACGAAACGCACCAGGCCGTCCGGATATTCCTTGAAGCCGGTCAGCTTGGCGTTATGGGCATAGAGCCACTTGCGATGCAGCAGGTAGATGATCGGCCGCTCGGCATTGACGATCTTGGCGGCCTTTTCCCAGGCTTCCTTGCGCTTGGCCATGTCGGTGGTGAGCCGGCTGTCGTTCAGCACCTCGTCCAGCGCCGGATTGCACAGGCCGGCATAGTTCAGCGGCTGCTTGCAGGCATGGAAGGAGTAGAGGTTGCCATCCGGATCGGGGCGACCGCTCCAGGCCAGGATATAGGCCTCGAAATCGCCCTTGTCCGCCATGTTCAGCGAGGTGGCGAATTCGGTGGCCTGGATGCGAACGTCGAAGCCGGCGTCCTTCGCCATCACCTGCACCACCTGGGCGATATTGCGGGCGTCCGTGGTGGTCGGCGTCACCAGGTTGATCACCGGATTGGGGTTGCCGGCTTCCTTCAGCAGGGCTTTGGCCTTGGCGATGTCACGCTTCGGAATCGGCACCGATTTGGCATAGGCCGGATTGTTCGGGGCGACCCACTGGTTGCCCGGCGTGGCCAGGCCGTCGAACACCACCTTGTTGATACCGTTGCGGTCGAGCGACAGCTCAAAGGCCTCGCGGATCTTCGGGTTCGAACCAAGGGCCGATGTCTTAGCCTTGTCGCTCTTGCCGATGTTGATGGTGATGCCGTAGTAGCCGATCTCGGTGATCGAAGCGAATTTCAGCTTGGCATCCTTCTGCACGGCAGCGGCATCGGTGGCGGCGAGGCGTTCCAGCATATCAAGCTGGCCGGACCGCAGGTTGGCCAGGCGTACGGTGGCATCGATGAAGGGGCGGAATTCGATGCGCGAGAAATGCACATTGGCCTTGTTCCAGTAGCCGTCGAATTTCTCGACCACGATACGGTCCTGCGCCACGCGCTCGACGAACTTGAACGGGCCGGCGCAGACCGGCGCGGTGCCGAATTTGTCGCCGAGGGCGGCGCCGGCTTTGGGCGAGATCATCATGCCGGCACGGTCGGTCAGCGTGGCGAGCAGCGGCGCGAAGGGCGCGGCGGTGTTGAGGCGAACGGTCAGCGGGTCGACCACATCGACGCTGGTGACGGCCGACAGCTCGCCGCGACGCTGCGAACCCTGCATGGTCTTGTGGCGTTCGATATTGTATTTCACCGCTGCGGCATCGAACTTTTCGCCATCGTGGAAGGTGACGCCGGGGCGCAGCTTCATGGTCAGCGCCTTGTTATCGGCCGACCAGCTCCATTCGGTTGCCAGCTGCGGCACCACCTTCAGGTCCGGTGCGATATCGACCAGCTTGTCGCACAGCGCCGAAAACACGATGCGGCCGACGAAAGTGCGCGCCATGGTGGGGTCGAGCACGTCCGGATCCTCGGCCAGGCCGAATTTCAGCGTCTGCGCCGAAGCAGTGGTGGCAAGCCCGCCGGTGCCCAGAACGAGTATTGCGGCCAATGCCGCCAAGGTGCTTTTTTTCATCATGTCAGCCTCTCTCCTGTTGGTTATTCCGAAACTGCTACTGAATCGACGAACCTGGCCTGCAGCCGGGCGAGTCGTGCGGCGCCGGCGGTGTTGCTTTCCGCCGGCAACGGCACGGAGTCGGGCAGCTCGCGCCAGCGATGGCAGGCGACGCTGTGGTCAGCCGACGTCGTTTCCGTCGCCGGGATTTTCTGGCGACAGAGATCGATCGCGAAGGGGCAGCGGGTGTGGAAGCGGCAGCCGGCCGGCGGATCAATCGGGCTCGGCACATCGCCGCTCAGGATCATGCGCTGGCGCGTCGCCTTGGGCTGCGGCACCGGAATGGCCGACAGCAGGGCGCGCGTATAGGGATGCTGCGGCCGGGCAAACAGTTCGGCGGCGGGGGCGATCTCGACGATATTGCCCAGATACATCACGGCGATGCGCTGCGAGATATGGCGCACCACAGCGAGGTCGTGGGCGATGAACACCATGGCGATGCCGAGCCGGGCCTGCAGGTCCTTCAGCAGGTTGAGCACCTGTGCCTGCACCGAGACATCCAGCGCCGAAACCGCCTCGTCGCAGACGATCAGGTTGGGTTCGACCGCGAGCGCGCGCGCGATACCGACGCGCTGGCGCTGCCCGCCGGAGAATTCATGCGGATAGCGCCGCGCATGGCTGGCGCGCAGGCCGACCAGGCCGAGCAACTCTTCTACCCGCGCCTTGCGTTTGCCCGGCGGCACCAGGCCATGCAGCATCAGCGGTTCGGCCAGGATATCGCCCACCGTCATGCGCGGATTGAGCGAGGCATAAGGGTCCTGGAACACCAGCTGCATTTCGCGGCGCAGGTCGCGCAAAGCCGTGCCGGTCAGTCTGGTGATATCGCGGCCATCGAATTTGATGGTGCCGGCGGTGGGGTCGATCAGGCGCAGCAGCAGCCGTCCGGTGGTGGATTTGCCGCAGCCGCTTTCACCCACCAGGCTCAGCGTCTCGCCGGGCTGGAGATCGAAGCTGATATTGTCGACCGCCGAGACATGGCTTACCGGCCGGCCGAACCAGTTGGTCCTGGCGGTGAAATGCTTGGTCAGGCCGCGGACTTCGAGAATGTTGCTCATGGCGCGATACTCATAACAGCGGCGCCTTCCAGCAGGCCACGGCATGGCCAGATAGCACACCGGGCAGCACATCGCGCAGGTCCGGCGCGGCCGCACGGCACTGATCCTCGACAAACGGGCAGCGCGGGCTGAACCGGCAGCCGGGCGGCGGGTCCATCGGATCGGGCACGCTGCCCTCGATGGCGGCCAGCCGGTCCTTGGTGTGATCCAGGCGCGGGATCGAACCGAGAAGTCCGATGGTGTAGGGATGCTGCGGCGCGTCGAACAGCATCTCCACCGGCGCCTGTTCGACGATGCGGCCGGCATACATCACCGCCACATGATCGGCCATCTCGGCGATCACGCCCATATCATGGCTGATCAGCATGATGGCGGTGCCGAGGTCGCGCTGCAGCTCGCGCAGCAGGTCGAGAATCTGCGCCTGCACCGTCACGTCCAGCGCCGTGGTCGGCTCGTCGGCGATCAGCAGCTCGGGGCCGCAGGCCAGCGCCATGGCGATCATGGCGCGCTGGCGCATGCCGCCCGACAGCTGATGCGGATAATCGTCGACGCGCGTGTCCGGTGCCGGAATCTTCACCTTGCGCAGCATGGCGATGGCCTGCTCGCGCGCCTGCGCGCCGGTCAGGCCCTTGTGCCGCACCAGGCCTTCCATGATCTGGTCGCCGATGGTGAAGGCCGGATTCAGCGAGGTCATCGGCTCCTGGAAGATCATCGCCAGCCGGTTGCCGCGCAGGTCGCGCAGGGCATCGGCCGGCAGACTGCGCAGGTCCTGGCCATCGAATGTGATGCTGCCGCTGGCGATGCGGGCGCCGCGGCTGGGCAGCAGGCCCATCACGGTGAGCGAGGTGACCGACTTGCCGCAGCCGCTCTCGCCGACAATGCCGAGCGTCTTGCCGGATTCCACCGCGAAGCTGATGCCGTCGACGGCGCGGAACTCGCCGCCCTCGGTGCTGAAATGCGTGCGCAGATCCTGGACTTCGAGCAGCGCCATCAGCTTGCCCCTGTTTTTTCTTGGGCTTCCAGGCGCTGCACTTCCGCCTCGATCACGCTGCGGTCCCAGATGCCGCTCGGATTGTCGCGGGTGGCGTAGAATTTGGCAAACGCGGCGGCGCGGCCGCGCGACACCGTATACAGCCGGCGCAGTTCGGCCAGCGGCTCGGCATGATCGTCGACGCGCAGGGAGAGTGCCGGATAATCCTCGCCCGCATAGATGATGAGCGCGGCCGACTGCTTGCCGCGTTTGTCGCCGCCCTCGGCCTGGCCGGCATCGAGTGCATCGAGGAAACGCTCGGCCAGTGTCTTGGTGCTGGCGGCGAAGGAGGCAAAGGTGGCCTCCACCACGCCGGCACCGGCCAGCATGTTGCCGGCCACCGAGAAACCGTCGCCGGCCTTGTGGCCGCACCAGCCGATGCAGTCCCTGCCGGTGAAAGCGGCCGTCTTGCCGTCGCGGTCGACCACATGCAGCTGGCGCGCTTCGCGGCCGTCGTCGGAAGCGACCAGCCAGCGCACGACTTCATGGGCCGGCAGTTCGTCCTTCAGCATGGCCAGGCCGCGCGGACCCCAGGTCGGATTGATCAGCGCCTGGGTCGCCAGCGCGCCGGCCCCGCTCATGGCATGCGGGCAGAGCGCGCCGACGGCGAAGAATCTGGTGGTGACGGCAACCCCGAAGGCGCCGGTGGCAGGATCGCGGGCGACGATCGACCACGTCATCGTCAGCGGCCCCCCGTCATCGGCCCACCGCATAGCCCTGCATACCGCGCGGGTTGGCGCCGGCAGTGAGCAGCGTGCCTTCGGGTGTTTCTGTGGTGGCGCAGGCGGTGAGGCGGCCTTCCGACCAGTCGCCGCCGACCTCCACCTTGTGGCCGCGCGCCTTCAGCGCGTCGATGGTTTCCTTCGGGAAGCGGCCTTCGAGGCCGAGATGGCCGGGCCTGGCGGCGCGCGGATAGAAGGAGGAGGGGAAATGCTCGCTATGCCAGGCCGGGCTGTCGATGGCCTCCTGCAGGTTCATGCCGTGATGCGCGATCTTCAGGAACATCTGCGGCGACCACTGGTCCTGCTGGTCGCCACCGGGCGTGCCGAAGGCCAGCGCCGGCTTGCCGTCGCGCAAAGCCATCGACGGAGAGAGAGTCGTGCGCGGCCGCTTGCCGGGCTTGAGCGAATTGGGCAGGCCCGCTTCGAGCCAGAACATCTGCGCCCGCGTGCCGAGGCAGAAGCCGAGGTCGGGGATCAGCGGCGAGGACTGCAGCCAGCCGCCGGACGGCGTCGCCGACACCATGTTGCCCCAGCGGTCGATCACGTCGACATGGCAGGTGTCGCCGCTGGCGGCGCCGCGCGCCGTCACCTTGCCGTCGCTGCCGGCCAGGCGCCCCACCGTGGGTTCGCCGACGCCGACGCCGCCGGCTTCGCCGGCCTTGATCGAGGTGAGTTTCGCGCCGCTGCCGACCGGATCGCCGGGCCGCAATTCCAGCGACGCCGTATCGCCGATCAGTTTGGCGCGCTGCGCGTTATAGGCATCCGACAGCAGCGCGGCCATCGGCACATCCACATGATCGGGATCGCCATACCAGGCCTCGCGGTCGGCAAAGGCCAGCTTGGAGGCCTCGACCAGCGTATGCACGAAATCCGGCCCGGCCGGGTCCATGGCCGAGAGATCGAAATGCTTCAGGATGGCGAGCTGCTGCAGGAAGGCCGGGCCCTGGCTCCACGGGCCGCATTTCGCCACGGTCCAGCCGTGGTAGTCGTAGGTCAGCGGCGCTTCGACATGCGCCTGCCATTTCGCCATGTCGTTGCCGCTCAGCACGCCGCGATGGCGGCGGCCCGAGGCATCCATGGCTTCGGTGCCGGAGGCAAATTTGTCGATGGCCTCGGCGACGAAGCCTTCGCGCCAGGCTTTGCGCGCGGCCTCGATCTTCTGTTCGCGCTTGCCGCTGCCGGCCGCAGCCAGCTTGCGATAGGTCGCCGCCAGGCCGGGCTGTTTGAACAGCGCATAGGCCTTTGGCAGGGCGCCGGTCTTATCGAGCCACAGTGCCGCCGAAGTCTTCCATTCGTCGCGGAACAGCGCCTGCACGGTGCCGATGGTGTCGATCACGCGCGGCACCAGCGGCGTGCCGGTCTCGGCGTAATAGATCGCCGGCGCCAGCGCCTCGGCAATGTCGATGGTGCCGTAGTCGCGCAGCATCAGCAGCCAGCCGTCCACCGCGCCGGGCACGCAGGGCGCCAGCAGGCCGGAGCCGGGAATCAGGTCGAGGCCAAGCGATTTGAAATGCGCGATCGTCGCCTTCTCCGGTGCCGGACCCTGGCCGCACAGCACTTCGACCTTTTTGTTTTTCGC
Organism: Ferrovibrio sp.; assembly: GCF_025869515.1. GTDB lineage: Bacteria > Pseudomonadota > Alphaproteobacteria > Ferrovibrionales > Ferrovibrionaceae > Ferrovibrio. The sequence goes on along the minus strand of NZ_JAOZVR010000033.1, from coordinate 6,231 downwards.
ACTCCACAGCAGGGCGGGCAGATCGCCGCCGGCACCGTTCAGATGCGGCTCGCACAGATGCAGCACGAAGCCGGCAGTGACGGCGGCATCGAAGGCATTGCCGCCGCGCTCCAGCACGCCCATGGCGGCGGACGAGGCGATCCAGTGCGTGGTGGCGACGACGCCGAAGGTGCCCTTGATCTCAGGGCGGGTGGTGAAGGCGAAGGGAATTTTCATGACGATGATCCGGGAACTGGAGAGACGGGCATTTTCTTATGATGACTGGTCGGGATTCATCGCCTTCAGCAGGGCTTCCTGATGCGTGGCGATATGCTGGCGCATGATCAGGGCGGCGCGGGCGGAATCGCGCGCGGCCACGGCCTCGGCGATCTCGAGATGCTGCTGCGCCGAGCGCAGCTTGCCGTCCGGCGTGCGGGCGCGGGCGCGCGTGCTCTGCCACGAGGGGTCGTAGCGGATCTTGTCGATCACCTCGAACAGGTCGAGGAACAGCCGGTTGCCGGCCGCCTCGGCCAGGCTGCGGTGAAAGGCGCTGTCCCAGCGTTCCAGCGTCGCCGGTTCGGTATCGAGGCCGGCGGCGGCGACGCGCTCGGCCAGGCGGCGGATCATGGCGATCTGCTCGGCGCTGGCGCGATGCGCGGCGAGGCTGGCGATGCTCGGCTCGATATGCAGCCGCACTTCCATGATCTCGTAGAAATTCGTGCGGCTGGCCAGCCGGCTCAAGGTCGGCGCCGAGGAGGAGGGGGCGGGGCCGATGAAGGTGCCCTTGCCCTGGCGGCGCCAGATCTTGCCCTCGGATTCCAGCTCGGCCAGCGCCTGGCGCACCACGCGGCGGCTCACCCCCATGCGGGCGGAGAGATCGCGCTCGGTCGGCAGCGGAGTCTCGGGATGGGCGGAATGCTCGACCAGCAGTTTGCGCAGCACGGCGACGGCTTCGGCAGCCGAGGCCACGCGGGTGACCGGATGGGGCGACATTTCGTTCATGGCGCTGAACCTAAACATAATGGTACATGACCGACAAGCCTAAATCATTGGTTTAAATGCCAAATAAATGCGCATTCTGCTGCCTCTTCCGGCAGTTGGAGGGCTATCGCGCCGTACCATTTCTGGAATTGGTACGGCGCGGTAAATCCATACCGCAGCGGGGCAGCGCCGATGCCTGAGTCGGGGACCGGAGCAGCTATTGATTTGTGCAGGCGATACCGGTACACAGCGCCTCGCGCCGGGCGACCGGCGCTGCGATCCGGATCGCTGATTCGGACCGCCACAGGCCGACCCCATCGTCTAGAGGCCTAGGACGTCACCCTTTCACGGTGAAGACACGGGTTCGAATCCCGTTGGGGTCGCCAAATGGCGAACAACTTGCAGTTTTCCAGCAATATCGAAGCTTTTCGGTGGTCAGCTGGGACAAAAGTTGTTCAAAATGCGCCTCATAATGTCGCTCAAACATCTCACTGTGAACTCAGCTGGCACCTTTCGGTATCGGCGAGTCGTGCCGCCCGAGCTGCATAATGCGGCTGGCGCTAAGGTTCTTACCCGTAATTTGAAGACCACTGATCCGGCTGAGGCAGCTCGGAGGTGGCCGCAGGCCCATGCTTGGGCAGAAGGCGTGCTGTTGAAAGCCAGGCGCACCGCTGCGAGTGCTACCGATGGCGATATTGACCATGCAGCCCGCCAGTACTTGCGGCGCGAGTTGAACCAAATCGAAGCTACTGCGCCAGCGCTGGATCCCGAAGGGACCGCCCTTCCGATTGATTTCGGCAACCCCGCCTGGAGGTCAGCGCGGATCGAAGAGGCAATCCAGCAGACGGGGATGGCAGTAAGGGAAGGGACTGATCGATGGGAGACCCTTCGTCGTGCGATGGAAGATGCGCTCGACGATTCGATTATTGCTGATGCGGTTCGCCGCGGCGGCCTCCCGTTACCCCCCGATATTGTCGAGAAAGCGGGCCAGGGCCCCTCAGTCTCAGTCGCGATTACAAAATGGATCGGGAGGCGAGAAGCTCGGATCGGACTGAAGGGTGCATCAGAAGCACGCCGCGCGGCTACGTTATTCGGAAAGCAAAAACTGATCAGTGAGATCAAAAAAGCTGACGCAGTAAAATTTCGGGACGAGCTGATAGAAGATGGAAAGTCCGTTGCGACCGTAAAGAAGTATGTGATGTACCTTAAGGGTGCTTTTGATGACTTTTCTGAACCACTCGATCCCGCGCCGAGAAACCCCTTCGCAGGCCTAAAGTACATTGAAATCGGAAAACCACGTGAGGCGCGGCGTGCATTTAGTTTTGAGTCGCTTGAGGCGCTATTCAAGCTGAAGCACTTTACGAATCCGAAGAACGATGCCAATGGACAGGCCTCGTTTTGGGTAACCTTGCTCGCATTGTTCACCGGCGCACGCCAGAGTGAAATCATTCAGCTAAATAAGGCGGATATCACTACTGCAAAGAAGATTGCGGTTATCGACTTTCATGGCGGAAGAGGTGACGAAAGCAAGAATATCAAGAATACTGATAGCATTCGCCGTGTTCCCGTGCCGGAAGCGCTCATTGAAATCGGCTTCATGAAATATGTTGAAGGACAGAAGGGCCGTCTCTTCAAGATTAAGTCAGACAGTCATGAAAACCCAGCTGGCCTCTTCAGTAAGCGTATCAACAGAGTGATCAGGAAGGTTGAACGTGATGCCGCGGTGGACTTCCATTCTCTGCGCCACACTTTCATCCAGTGGGCAACTGAGGCGGAGTTGCGGCCCGACTACATTAAAGCGATCGTCGGGCACGAAGATGAAAGTACCACTAATCGCTCTTATGGAATGCGCCTAGGGACAAGCCCAGCGGCATTGAAGCGCGGCATGGATAAAATCGTATTCCCAGTTGATGTAAAGCAGCTCGCGTTTACAGCTCGAAGCTACCTCCTGTCCGACGATGCGAAAAAACCCGAGAGACCAGGCGCTAGGTGACCGATCTGCACGTCTTGGGCGGGATATCTAGGGGTGGGGTAGGGCTACCCTCGCTGCATCGCTTTGATGTTGGCAAAACGAGCCATTTCCGCCTAAATGGCGAAATGGGGGACGGCGGCAATGCGTGGGCTTAGCGAACGTGACGTTTGCAGCAAGTTTATTACGCCCGCGCTTACGGCTGCGGGCTGGGATTTGCATGCCCAAATCCGCGAGGAAGTGAGCTTGACAGCCGGCCGTATCATCGTTCGCGGCAAGCTAATATCGCGAGGGACCCAAAAGCGCGCCGACTACATTCTATATCATAAACCTAATATTCCGATTGCGGTTATCGAAGTCAAAGATGGCTCACATTCGGCCGGCGCAGGCATGCAGCAAGCGCTCGAATATGCCGAGATGATCGATGTCCCATTTGTCTTTTCGACGAATGGTAAAAGCATTCTCATGCATGACAGGTCAGGATCTAGCGACAGTGTTGAACAAGAAATCGCGCTGGATGAAATGCCATCACCAGCAGATCTTTGGCTGCGATATGCGGCTTGGAAGGGGATCGCTTCTTCGGAGGATCCCATCGTTAATCAGGATTATTTCAATGATGGTTCAGGTAAAGCGCCACGCTATTATCAGACACTCGCAGTCAATCGTGTAATTGAAGAAATTGCAAAGGAACGTGGTCGGCTTCTTCTCGTTATGGCGACGGGGACCGGAAAAACGTACACCGCATTTCAGATCATCTGGCGGCTTTGGAAGGCTGGTGCAAAGAAGAGAATTCTGTTTCTTGCCGACCGTAACATTCTTGTCGATCAAACGAAGACGAACGATTTCAAACCATTTGGCGGAGCGATGACGAAGATCGCTAACCGCCAGGCGGATAAGTCATATGAAATATATCTTTCTCTCTATCAGGCGGTCACTGGAATAGACGAAGCTGCGAATATCTATAAGCAGTTTTCGAGGGACTTCTTTGATCTGATAATCATCGATGAGTGCCATCGTGGCAGTGCAGCAGCTGATTCCGCATGGCGTGAAATTTTGGAATATTTTTCAAAAGCAACACAGATTGGTCTAACTGCCACGCCGAAGGAAACGAGAGACGTTTCAAATATCGATTACTTTGGGGAGCCTGTTTACACATACTCGCTACGTCAAGGTATTGAAGACGGTTTCCTCGCACCCTACAAGGTCATTCGTTATGATCTCGACAAGGATCTGACGGGTTACAGGCCAGAATCGGGAACGATCGACCGTTACGGTCATGAAGTGGAAGACCGAATTTACAACCAGCGGGATTTCGACCGGACGCTGGTTTTAGATGAACGGACAAAATTGGTCGCCGCGAAGATCACTGAATTCCTGAAAGCCACCAACCGCTTTGATAAGACAATTGTGTTCTGTGAGGACACCGAACACGCCGAGCGAATGCGGCAGGCGCTCGCCAATGAAAACGCCGATCTGGTAATTGAAAATCTTCGCTATGTCATGCGGATTACCGGAGATGATGCGCCAGGCAAGGCGGAACTCGACAATTTCATCGATCCGAAATCGCGCCATCCTGTAATTGCGACGACATCGAAGCTGTTGACCACCGGCGTCGATGCAAAAACCTGTAAGCTGATCGTTCTAGATCAGCGTATTCAGTCCATGACCGAGTTCAAGCAAATCATTGGACGCGGCACACGCATTGATGAAGAGCACGGCAAGCAATACTTCACCATTATGGATTTTAAGCGAGCGACTGAACTATTCGCTGATCCTGATTTTGACGGCGATCCGGTCCAGATATACGAACCGGCTGCGACCGATCCGCCAGTCCCGCTGGACGAATATGATGTCACAGCTGGATCGTTCGGTGAATTTGGCGAAGAAGACGAGTCTGACATCACCGGAGGTGTGCTCCGCAACTCATTTGGCGATGACGCGGGGCCGCGAAAATTCTACGTCGACGGCGTCGAAGTCAGCGTTCTTTCAAAGCGCGTTCAATATCTTGGACCGGATGGAAGGCTAATCACCGAATCGTTGCGCTCCTATGCGAAAAAGACTCTGCAGAAAGATTACAAGACGTTAGACGAATTTCTCCGACGTTGGAGTGATGCGGATAAAAAACAGGCGATCGTCGAGGAACTGGAGATACTTGGTGTATCGCTTCATGGGCTGCGCGAAGAGGTAAAGAACGGCGATACCTTCAGCGCCTTCGATTTACTCTGCCACGTCGCCTATGGTCAGCCACCGCTGACTCGCAAGGAGAGGGTAGATCAAGTCAAGAAGCGTAATTACTTCGCAAAATACGAGGGGAAGATGCGCGCAGTGCTTGAAGCGTTGCTCGACAAATACGCTGACGAGGATTTTGGATCCTTGGAGAATGCCAAGGTGCTGCAGCTCAAGCCGTTCGATGAGTTTGGCACGCCGGTTGAGATCGTGAAAGGTTTATTCGGTGGAAGATTGGCTTATGAAGCCGCTGTCAAGGACTTACAGACGGAACTGTACCGTGAGGGAGCGTAGAGCGTGTCTAACGTATCGAGAGTAATCAAGTCCATTCAGGATATCATGCGGAAGGACGCCGGTGTTGACGGAGACGCTCAGCGTATTGGGCAGCTAGTCTGGATGTTCTTCTTAAAAATTCTGGGTGATCAAGAAGAGTCGTTGGTGCTCCTCAGCGATGACTACAAATCTCCCATTCCAGCGCATCTGCGCTGGTCCACATGGGCCACAAATCCTGAAGGTATTACCGGCGATGCATTGCTCGACTTCATCAATAACCAGCTATTCCCGAGACTGAAGAATCTTTCGCTTGAAGGACCGGAACGCGATCGCGCACGCGTCGTCCGTGCGGCTTTTGAAGACGCATACAACTATATGAAGAACGGCACGTTGATCCGACAGGTGGTCAACAAAATTAACGAGATCGATTTCAATAACACAGGCGATAAGCATGCCTTCGGTGATGTATATGAACAAATCCTAAAAGACCTGCAGAGTGCGGGTAATGCTGGTGAATTCTACACGCCGCGAGCCATTACTCAGTTCATGGTCGATATGTTGGACCCGCAACTAGGTGAAATGGTACTTGACCCTGCTTGCGGCACAGGCGGGTTCCTAGCTCACGTCATGGATCACAAAACAGATCGCTATGTGCAATCTGTCGATGACCGATCGACTGTGCAGAACAGCATTATCGGCGTGGAGAAAAAGGCACTACCGCACTTGCTCTGTGTTACCAACATGATGTTGCATGGCATTGAGGCTCCGACCAATATCCTGCACGACAATACGCTTGCTACACC
>NZ_JAOZVR010000032.1 GCF_025869515.1 Ferrovibrio sp. | reverse complement strand
CCTTTTTTTATCGCACGAACCCCAGCCGCCGGTAACTCAGCGCTTCCGCCACATGGATACGGCGCACGCTGTCGCTGCCGTCCAGGTCGGCCAGTGTGCGTGCCACGCGCAGCACGCGGTGGTAGCCGCGTGCCGTCAGATGCATGGCCTTGGCGGCCTCGGTCAGCAGGGTGCGTCCGGCTTCGTCAGGCGCGGCGATCAGTTCCAGCAGCTGGCCATCGGCCTGGGCATTGGTGCGGATCACGCTGCGCCCGTCCCTGGAAAGACCGCCGCTGCCGGTGTGGGCATAGCGCTCGCGCTGGATGTCGCGCGCGCGGGCCACGCGGGCAGCGACCACGGCCGAATCTTCCGCCGGCGGCGGGGCGCTCAGATCGTCGGGGCTCACCGCCGGCACTTCCAGCGTCAGATCGATGCGGTCGAGCAGCGGGCCGGAAAGGCGGGCCTGATAGTCGCCGGCGCATTTCGGCGCCCGGCTGCAGGCCTGGGCCGGATCGCCGAGATGGCCGCAGCGGCAGGGATTCATCGCCGCCACCAGCTGCACGCGGGCGGGATAGCTGACATGCGCATTGGCGCGCGCCACCACGGCTTCGCCGCTTTCCAGCGGCTGTCGCAATGAGTCGAGCGTCTGGCGGTTGAATTCCGGCAACTCGTCGAGGAACAGCACGCCGAGATGGGCCAGGCTCACCTCGCCGGGTTTCACGCGCAGGCCGCCGCCGACCAGGGCCGCCATCGAAGCCGAATGATGCGGCGCGCGAAACGGACGCCGCCGCGTCAGCCGGCCGTCGGGCAGTTGACCGGCCAGCGAGGCGATCATGCTGACTTCCAGGATCTCGGCGGAGTCGAGCGGGGGCAGGATGCCAGGCAGGCGCTGCGCCAGCATCGACTTGCCCGCACCCGGCGGGCCGATCAGCAGCAGGTTATGTGCGCCGGCGGCGGCGATCTCGAGCGCGCGCTTGGCGCTTTCCTGGCCCTTGATGTCGCGCAGGTCGGGCAGGGCGCTGGTGTCTTCCGCTGCGATACCGGCCTGTGGCGTCGGCAGCACCTGGCTGCCCTTGAAGTGATTGATCAGCGCCAGCAGCGAGGGCGCGGCCAGCACGCGGGCCGCATCGCCGGCCCAGGCCGCTTCGCCGCCCTGCGCCTGCGGACAGATCAGGCCGCGGTCGTTGGCATGGGCTGAAAGTGCCGCGGGCAGGATACCGGTGACCGGGCCGATGGCACCGTCGAGGCCCAGCTCGCCCAGGGCGAGGAAACCGTCGAGCGCATCGGGTGGCAGCACGCCCATGGCGGTGAGCAGCGCCAGCGCAATCGGCAGGTCGTAATGGCTGCCCTCCTTGGGCAGATCGGCGGGCGCGAGATTGACGGTGATGCGTTTGGGCGGCAGGGCGAGGCCGATGGCACCCAGCGCGCCGCGCACGCGCTCGCGGCTTTCGCCCACCGCCTTGTCGGCGAGGCCGACCACGGCGAAGGCGGGCAGGCCGTTGGCCAGCTGCACCTGCGCCTCGACCGGCATCACCTCGATCCCCTGGAATGCGACGGTGCGGCAGCGTGCGACCATGCTCCGCAGTTTATTCTTTGTTCTGCGGAAAACCAATACTTCTGATTGCAGCAGAGATTATATTCTCGCGCGTAGTGAATAGCACCGTATGCGAACCAGTGCCTTGGCAGCCCGGCCGATCCGCGCTAAACAGTCGCCACACCCTTTGGGGAGTAGCCGTCCGCCGTCTTGCAGAAGACGAGCGGGGACAGCGTCAACAGACTAGGCACGGGCGACCAGCAATCCGCCCACTGCCTTGGCGCTGCCGGACCGGAGCTTAGCCCCGGTATGGCGAGACCTTAGGCTTGTACCGTTGCAACCCGGACCGGGCGGCAGCGGCGCAGCCTATGGCCAGTATCGCCGCCCGGTCCGTCTTGAGCTGCCCCGTGTTTGCCTCCCCTGAAGTCTCCGCTTTCTTCACGACCGCAGGCGTCGTCGCCATCGCCGAGATCGGCGACAAGACGCAATTGCTGTCGCTGCTGCTCGCCGCGCGGTTCCACCGACCCTGGCCGACCCTGGCCGGCATCCTCGTCGCCACCATCGCCAATCATCTCGGCGCGGCGGCGCTCGGCGTCTGGCTCGAGGACCTGCTGGAGCCGCGCGTGCTGCGCTGGGTGCTGATCGCATCCTTCCTGGCGATGGCGGCCTGGACGCTGATCCCCGACAGGCTGGACGAGGACGAAGCGCCCGGGAGCCGGCGCTGGGGCGCCTTCCTCACCACGCTGGTGATGTTTTTCCTCGCCGAGATCGGCGACAAGACCCAGCTGGCCACCACCGCGCTGGCCGCGCGCTACGACGCTATCGTCATCGTTACCGCCGCCAGCACGCTGGGCCTGATGCTGGCCAATGCACCCGTGGTGTTTCTGGGCAAGGCGCTGATGCGGCGGTTGCCGCTGCACCTGGCGCGCTATCTGGCGGCCAGTGCTTTTCTGCTGCTGGCCCTGGCACTGCTGCTGGCCGGCTGAAATGGCTCCGTCGTGCCGAATATCACCGGCGCCGCTTTCGGCACCTTCCTCAAGAGCAAGATCAAGCGCCGGGGCAAGGTGGCAAAGGCATCGGGTGCCAGGATCGATTGAACCCGGGATCGATTGAACCAAGGCCTGAGCTGGCAATTTCTGAGCGCTTGGAAATCTGACCGATTCTGGCAAAGCGGTCGCCCGGCATTCCGGGCGGCCGTTTTTATATGAATGTCACGTACAAGCCGGTGGCTGCCGGGCTGGTGGTCCGGCTAGTATGCAGACCATACCCGGTGCCGTTGACGGGCCGCGGGCAACAGAAGACGCAGATGATGAGCAAGATTACCGGCAAGAGCTACCGGAAGGCCGAGATCGAGACACTGCTCGATGCGCTGAAACGCCAGACCAGGCGTGCCCGCACGATGGCCGAAGATGCGATCCAGCGCATCAGCAGGGCGACCTACGAGCCTTATTACGAATACCGCGACGCTCTCACCGAGATCGAGGGCGTGCTGGTGCTGATTGAAGACCGCATGGAGAATGCGGAGAAGAATGCCGCCGCCCAGCTGCGCGAATATCACAGCCAGCTGATCGTCGATCTGTTGCGTCTGAAGATCGATGTGGTGCTGCGGGTTTTCCCGGCGCTGGAAGGCGCCGAGGTGCTGCCGGTCGGCACCCAGAAGGTATTCCTGGCGACGATCTGGGAGCTGCATGAAACCGTCGCCCGCATCGATCGCGAGCATATCGAGGGCGTGCTGGATGGCGATGCGCGCAAGCGGCTGGTGGTGGCGGAAACCATCCTGCGCGAGGTCTCTGACCGCGCGCCGCGTCTGATGGAGCTGGCGGCCGAGAATCACGCCCGATCGGCCTGACGCCGGCTGCCCTATCTGCCTGCTGACAGTTCGTGATACTGCCGCGCATAGAACATGCGGTGCGCCGTCTGGGTTTGCGCCACCGCCTGTTTGAGGATCAGCGGCGGTACCGCCTCGGGCGCAACCGGGGTGAGCTGGTAAGGCCCGGTCTGCATGCCATAGGGTCGCAGATCCCCCTTGGGGGTCAGGGCCACCGCGTTTTTGCCATTGCCGACGGCAACGTCGAAGTTATGTGCCATGGCGATGCGGCCGCCATCCTTTGGCACGCGACGCAGATCGACGCCGAAGAACGGGCTGTCATAGCTGAGGCCGAGCAGTCCGAGCAGGGTGGGGCCGACATCCATGCTCGACCCCAGCACCGGATTACGCTGCGGCTTGATGTGTTTCGGCGCATAGAAGATCAGCGGCACGCGAAAGGCCTGCACCGGAATCTGTGCGGCACCCCAGACCTTCGGTCCGTGATCGCCGATCATCACGAAGATGGTGTCGTCGAACCACGGCTTCTTGCGTGCCTCGTCGATGAACTGGCCGAGCGCCCAGTCGGCATAGGCGGCGGCATGGTCGCGCTGGTTCGCCGCCGGTTTCAGAGCGATGCGGCCGTCGGGATACATGAACGGGCGATGGTTGGTGACCGTCAGGCAGGCAAAGAAAAACGGGTCGGGTCCGCCTGCTATCCGGTCGATGCGGGTCAGCGCTTCCTTGAACATGTATTCGTCGGCCACGCCCCAGATCGTCTTGAAACCCTGGTCGGCGATGTCGCCCTGGCCCAGCACCTGGTCGAAGCCGATGGTCTTCCAGAAATAGCCCATATTGTCGAAGCTGGTCGGGCCGCCGTACAGGAAGCTGGAGCGGTAGCCGGTTTTCGCCAGCAGGAAAGGCAGGGAGTTCATGCCTTCCGAACCGGAGCGCCGCGCCGTGGAAATGCCGGGGATCGGCGGAAAGGATGTAAGTACCGCTTCCAGCGCCCGCACCGTGCGGTCACCGGTGGCATAGATATTGGTGAACAGCAGGCCGTCCTCGGCAATGCGGTGCCAGTTCGGCGACATCGTCTTCCAGTAGTCGCGCTGCTTTTCCTGGAATACGTCTTCGAAATAGACCGAGCCGAAGGATTCCTCGAGGATCAGCACCACATTCAGCTTTTTCGCCGGCGCCGGCCCGTTATCGACATGGCGTAGCAGGCTGCGCTCTCCAGGCGCGGCGAGATTGGTGGTGTTGTCCTGCTGCACCATGTCCCGCAGCAGCGGGATGGCCTCGCCTTCGTCGATGCCGGCATAAACGCCGTCATACTTGCTGTCGTTGGTGAAGTAGGCGCTGAGCATGCTGTGCATGCCGTTGACCGCCAGTTCGTTGACGGTGCGCGCCGCCACCGGCTCATAGGGGCCGGCGAGAACGAAGGGAACTGCAGTCACCGTGACTGCGACGGCAAGGCCGAGGATGCGGCGGCGTTCCCCGGCGATAAAGGGCGCATCAAGCGCGCGGTTCAGCCGGCGCCACAGGAAGGCATAGGCGATTGCGACGACGATACCGATCGGCGGCAGGTAATACCGCAGATCGAAGGATTCGCGGATATTGCCAATCACTTCCTTGGGGAAGATCAGATAATAGACCGCGATGCCGTTAAAGCGGCTGTTGTATTCCTCCCAGAAGAACAGCTCGGCCACGGCGCTGAAGACGGCAACGCCGAGCAGCACGATCAGCAGCAGATGGGCGAAGGTTTTGCCGGGGCGCCATCGCAGCGGTCGTGCGAAGAGATACAGCCCGGCGAGGAAGGGCAGCCCGAGCAGCAGGGCGGTGGCTGTATCGTCCAGCAGCCCGACCAGCCAGACGGCGACGAAGGCGGGTGCGGAATCCGGTGTATCCAGTGCCACCCAGATGGTCAGCACCAGCCGCACCAGCGCGGCGAGACCGATGAAAATGCCGAGGCAGAGCAGCCAGAAACGCAGGCGGGGAGGCGACAGGGCAGAGAGCATGATCAAATCGGTCTCGCGCGGGGGGAGGGGTGGTTAGACCATGCGGGCCTTACAGCCAGCTTGCAATTCGAACCCGTTAACCCCCGTGTGAGCCGGGCATATTTGCCGCAGCACCGCGCAGGACCTGATTCAGCCATTGCACCGGCGGCTGAGTCCGGGTAGAAGGGCCGCGGGACACGCCCCCCCAACGGGGCGCTTACTATCTGGAAGGATAGACAGATGACCAAGCCTGCAATGCGCCCCAATTCTGCGCATTTCTCCTCCGGCCCCTGCGCCAAGCGCCCCGGCTGGACCCCCGAAATCCTCAAGAACGCCCTGGTCGGCCGCTCGCATCGCTCGAAAGAGGGCAAGCAGCGTCTGGTCGATGTGATCGAGCAGCATCGCAAGATTCTCGGCATTCCGGCCGACTACAGGATCGGCATCGTGCCGGCGTCCGACACCGGTGCCGTCGAGATGGCGCTGTGGTCGCTGCTCGGCGAACGCGGCGTCGACGTGCTGGCCTGGGAAAGCTTCGGCTCCGGCTGGGGCTCGGATATCGCCAAAGAGCTCAAGCTCAAGGATGTCCGCACGCTCAAGGCCGGCTACGGCGAAATCCCCGATCTCAAGCAGGTCGACTGGACCCGCGACGTGGTCTTCACCTGGAACGGCACCACCTCGGGCGTGAAGGTACCGAATGGCGACTGGATCGCCGATGACCGCCAGGGTCTTGCCATCTGCGACGCCACCTCGGCGGTATTTGCCATGGACCTGCCGTGGTCGAAGCTGGATGTCACGACCTGGTCGTGGCAGAAGGCGACCGGCGGCGAGGCCGCGCATGGCATGATCGTGCTGAGCCCGCGCGCCGTGAAGCGCCTGGAGACCTATACGCCGGCCTGGCCGCTGCCGAAGATTTTCCGCATGGCCAAGGACGGCAAGCTGATCGAAGGCATCTTCAAGGGCGAGACGATCAATACGCCATCCATGCTCTGCGTCGAAGACATTCTCGATGCCCTGAAATGGGGCGAGAGCGTCGGCGGCCTGAAAGGCATGATCGGCCGTTCCGAAGCCAACCTCAAGGCGATCGCCGACTGGAAAGCGAAGACCCCCTGGGTCGATTTCCTCGCCGGCGACGCTGCCGTGCGCTCCAACACCTCGATCTGCCTCAAGGTGGTCGATCCCTGGTTCACGGCACTGGACGCCAAGAATCAGGAAGCCGCGGCCAAGCAGATTGCCTCGCTGCTGGACAAGGAAGGCGTGGCCATGGATATCGCGCATTATCGCGATGCCCCGCCGGGCCTGCGCATCTGGGGTGGCGCCACGGTGGAAACCGCAGACATCGCCGCACTCTGCCCCTGGCTCGACTGGGCCTTCGCGGAAGTGAAGGCGACCTACAAGCCGGCCGCGGCCGCCTGATCCGATCCACGGGCGCGGCTTCAGGTCGCGCCCGTTTTTCTTTCCCCGTTTTTGAAAATCCGAGGACTATCCCATGGTCAAAGTTCTGATCTCCGACGAACTGAGCCCCGCCGCCGTCGACATCTTCAAGTCGCGCGGCGTCGAGGTCGATATCAAAACGGGCCTGAAGCCAGAGGAACTGCTCGCCATCATCGGCGACTATGACGGCCTCGCCATCCGCTCGGCCACCAAAGTCACCGCCAAGGTGCTGGAAGCCGCCAAAAAGCTGAAGGTGGTCGGCCGCGCCGGCATCGGCGTCGATAACGTCGATATTCCGGCTGCCACGGCGCGCGGCGTCTGCGTGATGAACACCCCGTTCGGAAATTCGATCACCACGGCAGAACACGCGGTTGCCATGATGATGGCGCTGGCCCGTGAAATCCCGCTGGCCGACCGTTCCACCCAGGCCGGCAAATGGGAAAAGAACCGCTTCATGGGTGTCGAGCTGTATGGCAAGACGCTCGGCCTGATCGGCTGCGGCAATATCGGTTCCATCGTCGCCGATCGTGCCCAGGGCCTGAAGATGCGGGTTGTCGGCTACGACCCGTTCCTGACGCCGGAGCGCGCCACGTCGCTCGGCATCGAGAAGGTCGAGCTGGATGAACTGCTGGCGCGGGCCGATTTCATCAGCCTGCATACCCCGCTGACCGAGCAGACCAGGAACATTCTGGATGCCAAGGCGCTGGCCAAGGCGAAGAAGGGCGTGCGCATCGTCAACTGCGCCCGCGGTGGCCTGGTCGACGAGACGGCCTTGAAGGCGGCACTGGACAGCGGCCAGGTCGCCGGCGCGGCCTTCGACGTGTTCGTCACCGAACCGGCCAAGGAAAATGTGCTGTTCGGCAACGAGCGTTTCATCGCCACCCCGCATCTGGGCGCCTCGACCAACGAAGCGCAGGAGAATGTGGCGCTGCAGGTGGCAGAGCAGATTGCCGATTACCTGCTGAGCGGCGCGGTGACCAACGCGCTCAATATGCCGTCGGTCTCGGCGGAAGACGCGCCGAAGCTGCGGCCGTACATGAAGCTGGCCGAACAGCTCGGCAGCTTTGTCGGCCAGCTGGCGGAGGCCAATCTCACCAAGGTGATGATCGAATACGAAGGCCATGTCGCCACGCTCAACACCCGGCCGCTGACGGCCATCGTGCTGGAAGGCCTGCTGCGCCGCCAGCTCAGCAGCGTCAACATGGTCAATGCCCCGCTGGTGGCGAAGGAACGCAATATCGAGGTCTCCGAGGTCAAGCATGACCGCGAGGGCGACTACCAGACCCTGATGCGGGTCACCATCCATGCCGACAAGGTACGCCATCTGTCGGGCACGCTGTTCGCCAACAAGAACCCGCGTGTGGTCGAGATCAAGGGCATCGATATCGATGCCGAGCTGGGCCCGCACATGCTCTATGTCACCAATGCCGACAAGCCGGGCTTCATCGGCCGTCTGGGCACGGTGCTCGGCGATGCCGGCATCAACATCGCCACTTTCCATCTGGGACGTGCTGCCCGTGGTGAGGATGCGATCTGCCTGGTCGAGGTCGATGGTCCGATTCCGGCCGATGTGGCGGAAAAGGTGAAATCGATTCCCGGCGTGCGCCAGGCAACGCCGCTGCAATTCTGAGTCAAGCGTTAAGACGGCAGTTTACGGCTTTACGTGGGCCGGGTTGGTCGCTTAACTAACCCGGCCCCTTTTATTGACGGAGTATGATCATGGCTCGCCTGGCCCGCTTTGCACTGACGCTTGCCCTGCCGCTGGCCCTGATCGCCTGCGGCCCGCCCTCGACCGAAGAGGCGCTGAAGAAGGCCGAACCGGCCAAGACCAAGGCTGCCCTGGAAAAGGCGCTCGGCAAGCCCAGCGAATTGCAGAAGCTGGGACCGCTGGAGCAGTGGACCTACAAGACCAGCGATGGCTCGGTGACTTTTGTCATCACCGGCGACAGCGTGACGCTGGCTTCGGGCGGCACCACGAAGAAGAACTGAATCAGGTAAGATCGTAGGTGATCGCGTCTAGCATCGCGGCGCGAAAGTCCCAGGCCTGTGCCTGGCGGCGCTCCCGCGGCCGGGGCGAATTCCACCAACTGGAGTCCTGAATTGGGGCTATGACACCGTCCCAGTATTTTTCGTACTGGTGAAGCCCGATGGTGAAACCAAGCCCCTCTTGCAGGGCTTTCTTGTTTGCCTTGTCCAGACAGACAAAATAATCCGGCCGTTTCATTGCCAGCAGGCGAGTGGCAGTGGCGAGGCCATGGCCAATGCCATCAACGTTCTCGAAAGCTTTCTGATACTGGTTGGCATAGGCCAAGTAGTGCTTCTTGAAGACGGGCCCTTCCATCGGGATATTCTCTAGTGCCTTTGCCAGTGCGGCCGGGTACCGGTTGACCAGTTTCTTGAACCGTCCTGCCCCCTTCATGCTGCCAAACCATCCCCAGCCTTCTTCGCCCTCCCGGAACCCCGCAAGCTGCCCGCGCTCAAGTATTGGAATGTCTGAAAAGGTTGCATGAGAGCTCAATAGTTCTCTGGCCTTCGTCAGAACCTCAATCCGGCGATTGAAATATGTAGGAGGGTTATTCCCTTCTGACCGGATGTCAGCATAGAAAGTCGGCCAATCCATTTTGATGATGCTTGCTTCATACAGCCGTTTCTTACTGTTCTCCTGATTTTCATATCCGCCTAACGCCTTCAGGCGGCTTCTGTTGCGCTCGGCAGCGAGACGATAGTCATCCAACCACAGGGATTCTGCGCTTTTCCCGAGGGAAAAATGATGCGCCATAGCATCGTCCAGTGACCAACGCACGGAGCCATCGGGATCATCTTTATCTGTTAAATAGACGCAGACCTCCTCGTTCCTGCTGAAAGCGGAATGGGTAAAATTGGCACTGCCTACAAGGCCCGCCCAGCCGCCGCCTTTGCGATCGAACAAGAAGATTTTCGGATGAAAGACACCGTTAGTGTGAGGGACGAAATGGACGACGGGATTGCCGATGAATTGAGCAATGAAGTCAGGATCGGTCTGATAGAAATGTGTGCCGATTACGGCTTGCTTAATACGTCGTGTGTATCGCAGAAGTAATTTGTAGCCGGGGAAATCTGTGCCGGCCCAGGCAACCGATATGTGAATGTATCGGCAATTTTCGATTTCACGCTTAAAGGCGTCGGCAATCGTTGCCGACTTGTGCAGGATTTTCATGTATTCCCCCCTAAACTTCCAATCATCGGCGAAATGCATTCTTATGCAGGTATTTTCGCCGTCTTTACCAAAGATAGTAAACGAGAGGATTGTGAAGGAATTTATGCCGGTGCCGAATAACTGCGGCCGCCGAAGATAGCACTGCCCACGCGCACATGCGTGGCGCCCAGCATCACGGCCGTATCGAAATCGCTGCTCATGCCCATGCTGAGCTGATCCAGACCGTTGCGCTTGGCGATCTTGTGCAACAGTGCGAAATGCGGTGCCGGTTCTTCCTCGGCCGGCGGGATGCACATCAGGCCGATCACCGGCAGCTTCAGGCGATCGCGGCAATCGGCGATGAAGGCATCGGCATCCTGCGGCGCACAGCCGGCCTTCTGCGGTTCCTCACCGGTATTCACCTGGATGAAGCAGGGCAGGCGGCGGCCGCTCCTGGCGAATTCCCTGGCCAGTTCCTCGGCCAGGCTTTCGCGATCCAGCGTGTGGATCACGTCGAAATAGGCAACGGCCTGCTTCACCTTGTTGGTTTGCAGCGGACCGATCAGGTGCAGCACCAGGTCGGGATGAATCTCGCGCAGCGCCGGATATTTGGCCATGCCTTCCTGAACGCGGTTCTCGCCGAAATGGCGCTGACCGGCAGCCAGCGCCTCGATCACCGCCTCGGCGGGAAAGGTTTTCGCCACCGCGATCAGTGTCACGGCAGCGGCCTTGCGCTGTGCCGTCGCGGCGGCTTCGGCAATCTGCTGCCGGATGGCGGCGAGGCGCCCGGCGAGGGTGGCGCTGGATGCTTCCGGTGGGAGCTGGGTCATGGCACGCTGCGCAAGATGAAACGACGGACGAAATCGCTGGGCCGCACGCTAGCAACCCGGCCGCAGGGGTGGAAGCCCCGCGGTCCGCTTCCGTCGCGCTGGCTGGTGACAGACGCCCATCGGCTGGCGGACCCGCTGCCGGCGATCGGGCGTTTGCAGCCGGGCGACGGCGTGCTGTTCCGCCATTACGAATGGCCAGGGGTGAGACGCCTGGCGCTGGCGCAGCGGGTGGCGGCGCTCTGCCGCCGGCATGGCCTTGTGCTGCTGGTGGCCGGGGATGTGCGGCTGGCCCTGGCGGTCGGCGCCGACGGCCTGCATCTGCCGCAGGGGCTGATTGCACGCGCGGCAGCGGCGCGGCGGGCGGGATTGCGGCTGGTAACGGCTGCGGCCCATGATCCCGGCGCGGTGGGATTGGCCGCGCGCTCCGGGGTCGATGCCGTTCTGATCTCGCCGGTCTTCGCCACCGCCAGCCATCCCGGTTCGGTGGGGCTGGGTGTGCTGCGTTTTGCCGGGCTGGCAACGGTGGCCCGGCGGCAGGGGCTGGCCGTCTATGCCCTGGGCGGCATGTCCGCTGCCGGGATGCGGCGGCTGCGCCACACGGCGGCTATGGGCTTTGCGGCGATTGCCGGCTTGTCGTGAAGCATAAAAAAACCGCCGCCATCCGAAGATGGCGGCGGCTGTCTTCAGGCCGCTTGGAAGCGGGCCGTATTAGAACGTGTAGGCGTAGTTGAGCGAGAAGACGGCGGCGCTGTCGCAGGTCTTCAGGCCACCGCACTCGGTCTTGGACAGGTTGGTGTCGACAAACTGGACGCCGGCCGTGAAGCCCCAGTAGGTGGCGAACAGGCCGATATTGTAGTCGATATAGTCGTCCTTGGTGATGCCGAAGTTGGCGGGCTTGTCGATCGTCTGCTTGCCGATATTGGCCTTGATGACCGGGCTCAGATCGGTGACCGGAATCGGCACCGCCACGCCGGCAGTGTAGTACACCGCACGGCCGCTGTTATTGTAGAAGTCCGGGCTGTAGTAGATGCCGGCGCTCGGCAGCACGAAGCCGAAATCGTAGCTGGCAGCAGCCTTGAACTCGGTGTAGTTCTCCGCCGAAGTGCCGCCCTGACCAGTGTAGATGTAGCGGATGAAGCCGAGGTCGAGGCCCAGCTTGTCGAAGGTGCCACGGAAACCGCCATAGGCGTCAACTTCGGCATCGGTGCCGTTGTTGAAATCGACGCTGCTGGCCCACAGGCCGGCATAAATCGACAGCCAGTCATTCGGGGCCAGGGCCGCTTCGACACCGCCCTGCACGGCCGGATCGTTGTTGCTCTGGCTGATGCCGCGGAACTTGTAGTCCGACACCACGCCGGCGTTAACGGCAACGCTGAGCGGAATATCGGCGGCGATCGCCGGGGCGGCGGCCACCAGGCCGAGAGCCACCAGAGCGGCACGGAAAATCACTTTAGTCATAGGGCAAACCTCCGAGAGAGAAATTCCAGCGGAGATAATCAGAGAAGGCCCTGTGCGACAAACACTTACGCGATAAT
>NZ_JAOZVR010000031.1 GCF_025869515.1 Ferrovibrio sp. | reverse complement strand
TGGCACCCAAAATCGCGACCCGAATGGCGTCCGTGGCCATGTCGACCTCCTGTTAAGATGGGCCTGAAAGACGGAAATGGGTATAACGCGCCAGCCGGCGCATTCAACTGCTAAATTGACACCCTAAACCCGGAATTGTCCCACTAAATCCGCCAATTCCTGGGCCTGCCGGGCCATTGCCGTGGCCGAAGCCGTGGTCTGTTCCACCAAGGCGCCGTTGCGCTGGGTCATCTCGTCCATATTGGCCACGGCGGTATTGACCTCTTCCAGTCCGACGGCCTGCTCGCGGCTGGCTGATGAAATCTCGCCAACAATATCCGCGACCTTTTTCACCGCCGTGACGATCTCGGTCAGGCTGGCGCCGGCCTGGTTCACCAGCGCCGCGCCGGTCTTGACCTGGGCATTGGAAGCCTGGATCAGCGTCTTGATCTCCTTGCTCGCATCGGCCGAGCGCTGCGCCAGCGCGCGCACCTCCTGCGCGACAACGGCAAAGCCCTTGCCTGCTTCGCCGGCACGCGCCGCCTCGACCGAAGCGTTCAGGGCGAGCAGATTGGTCTGGAAGGCGATCTCGTCGATCAGACCGACGATGTCGGAAATCTTCTGCGCGCTGCCCTCGATCTGGCTCACCGCCGTGACGGCATCCTGCACCACGCTGCCACCCTTCTCAGCCGTGCTGCGCGCGGTTGCCGCGAGGTTGTTGGCAGCCTCCGCATTGTCGGCATTCTGCTTCACCGTCGCCGTGATTTCATGCATCGAGGCGGCGGTTTCTTCCAGGCTGGCCGCCTGCTGCTCGGTGCGACCAGCCAGATCGTTGCTGCCGGTCGAAATCTCGGATGCAGCGTCGCGCACGGCAGACGCAGCGATCGTCACCTTGCCGACCGTCTCGGACAATTGCTGCGCCGTGCGGTTGGCATCCTGTTTCAGGCGATCGAACACGCCCTCATACTCAGCTTCGATTCGATGCGTGAAATCGCCCCGCGCCATCGCGGCCAGTGCATCGCCCAGATTGACGAAGACAGTATCCACCGTGCCGAGCAGGCCGTTCATGCGCTCGCCAAGCCGTCCCATCATGCCATCCAGTGTGCTGGTATCGATACGGGCAGTCAGGTCGCCGCCGGCGGCCGCGCCCACCACTTCGCCGACCGCGCGGTCGAGCAACTGCTCCTGCGCCTTGCGCTGTTCTTCCGCACTTTGGCGGTTGCGCTCAACTTCGATCTGCAATTGCTCGTTTTCCAGGCCGTTTTCCTTGAACACCTGGACGGCGCGCGCCATGGCGCCGATTTCATCGCTGCGTTCGCGGTCCGGCACTTCGGTTGCCCATTCGCGGTTGGCCAGGCGCCCCATCGCGCCAGTCAGCATGGCAAGCGGATCGGCAATACGCCGGCCGATATACAGCCAGCCGACCAGGAAAGCGGCACCAAGGCTGGCTGCCGCCACCAGGATCAGCGTGGTCATACCGACCATGCTGACATTCTTGGCTTCCTGCGTTGCATCGGCAACGCCGATATTGGCGTCTTCCACCACGCCCTGCGACAGCGCACCAAGACGCTTGGCTGCTTCACGGCTGGTCTTCAGCGTGGAGAGTGAATATTCCAGCGAGTCGAGTTCCTGCTCACGGAAACTGAGCAATCCCGTTCCGTCATCGCCGAAGGACAGCACTTCCTTGGTCGCCTTGATCAGTTCGGGATGCGGATTGATCTTTTCCACGACCGCAAGCGCTTTGGTGACACGCTCCGACGTGGTGGCAAAGCGTTTGGCGATCTCCATCAGCTCGGCGCGATTGGCAGCCTGCGCACCGACCGCAAGCTGGCCGACCGCATTGTTGACCTCACCGATCAGGGTCGCGGTAGCCTGCACCAGGGCAAGATCGTTATTGGCCATCCGGGTCAGCGACCGTTCGATGCGCGCCAGGTCGCCGCTGCGCGTCACGCTGGTCATGCTGCCATTGAGATCGACCACGGCGTCATCGATCAGCGGGTTGGCAAAACGCAGGAAGCCATCATGCGCCTTGGCCAGAGCCTGGGTTTCCTGGATGCGCTGTACGCTGGTCTGTATGCGCGCCCCGACGAGTTGCTCCAGCCGCGTGATATTGGCCAGCAGGCCGTTGGTTTCCTTCCCGATATTCTCCAGCTTTTCACCGGTCACCCGGGCGGCGACCAGGTCCAGGACCGACCGGATATCGGCCTCGCGCTCCTTGATGCCGGCAGCCGTGGTCTTGAGTTCGGCCTCGGTGGTCGCCGAAACCAGGTCGGGGGCGGCACCTGCCAGATCGGCAACCCGTTCGGCCAGCGCCAGCGCCGCCACCACGGACGCCACCCCGTCATCGGTCACGGTGGTAATGGCGTTATCGAGCCGGGACAGTGAAAACCATCCGGTTGCTGCCGAAATCAGGGCGAAAGACGCAATTGCTCCTACTGCAAGGTAAAGCCGCTGGCGGATTCCCCCCTGCCGCTGTGTCGCCACCGGCGCATCAACCATTCCGCTTTCCCCTTCCCGATTCTGCTCGGTCTGGATTGTTCTGGGTTTTTACGTTCGGGGCAATACTATGATTCTACAAAAGAAACTGACAAAACGCATACTAGCATTGCGAGTGTCAGGGCGTGGCGCGGCCGGCACCGGGATGCTAGGCTGACCGCCTTGAGGAAAACGCGCCCATGCTGGTCCTGATCGACAACTACGACAGTTTCACCTGGAACCTGGTTCACTATTTCGGCCAGGTCGGTGCCCCAGTGCAGGTCTTCCGCAACGACGAGACCACGCCGGAGGCGATTCTGGCCCTGAAACCCGCCGGGGTAGTGCTGTCGCCCGGCCCCTGCGACCCCGACCGGGCCGGCATCTGCCTCGCCATGATCGACAAGGCCGCCGAAACCCGCCTGCCCCTGTTCGGCGTCTGCCTGGGCCATCAAGCCATCGGCCAGGCCTTCGGCGGCAAGGTGGTGCGGGCGCCGCAGCCCCTGCATGGCAAGATGAGCCGCATTCACCATACCGGCGAAAGCGTCTTTACCGGCCTGCCGCAGGATTTCCTCGCCACCCGCTACCATTCGCTGACGGTGGACCCGGCGACCCTGCCCAACAGCCTGACGGTCACCGCCCGGTCCGAGGACGGCGTCATCATGGGGCTCGCCCATCGCGACCTCCCCATCCACGGCGTGCAATTCCACCCCGAAAGCATCGCCTCCGAGCACGGGCTTGCGATGCTGGCGAATTTTGTGCGCTATTGCGGCCTTCCTGTGAATGAGATTTCGGGGCGCGGACAGGCGGCATGAGTGCGGACGTAACGGAATTCAAGCGGCTGCTGGGGCTGGTCGCCGGCGGAGCACGGCTGGGTATCGAGGATGCCCGCACGGCCTTCGACGTGATGATGTCTGGCAATGCCACACCATCCCAGATGGGCGCCTTCCTGATGGCCCTGCGCGTGCGCGGCGAAAGCGTCGACGAGATCACCGGTGGCGCCATGACCATGCGTGCCAAGGTTAACGGCGTGAAAGCTCCGCCCGGCGCCATCGATATCGTTGGCACCGGCGGCGATGTGAAGGGTACCTGGAATGTCTCGACCTGCTCGGCCTTCGTGCTGGCGGGCTGCGGCGTGCCGGTGGCCAAGCATGGCAACCGGGCGGTGTCGTCCAAGACCGGCGCCGCCGATGTGCTGACCGCACTCGGCGTCAACATCGACTGCGACTTCCGCCTGATCGAAAAGGCGATTGCCGAGGCCGGTGTCGGCTTCCTGATGGCGCCGCGGCATCACGGCGCCATGCGCCATGTCGGGCCGACCCGCGTCGAACTCGGCACCCGCACGATCTTCAACCTGCTCGGTCCCCTCAGCAACCCGGCGCTGGTGAAGCGCCAGTTGATCGGCGTGTTCGATCGCCAGTGGGTGCAGCCCCTGGCCGAGGTGATGGGCAAGCTGGGCGCCGAGAAGGTCTGGGTCGTGCATGGCTCCGATGGCCTTGACGAGATCACCACCACCGGACCGACTTACGTCTCTGAAATGGATAGCGGCAAGCTGCGTCATTTCGAGATTGCGCCCGAGGATGCCGGCCTGCCGAAAGCAAAGCTTGAGGACTTGAAGGGCGACGAGCCGACCGCCAATGCGGTGGCACTGCGCGGCGTGCTGAACGGTGCGCCCGGAGCGTTCCGCGACATCGTGCTGTTCAACGCCGCAGCTGCCCTGCTGATCGCCGGCAAGGCCAGGGACCTGCGCGATGGCGCGGCCCAGGCGGCGCAGTCGATCGACAGCGGCAAGGCCGGCGCCGCGCTGACCCGCCTGATCGAGATTACCCACGAGCCGCCGCCACCGGCGCCGGAAGAAGAAAAGCCCGTGAAAAAGAAAGCGTCATGAGCGACGTTCTTGCCAGGATCAACGCCGACAAACGGGCCCATATCGCCCGCTGCAAGGCGGCTGTGCCCGTTGCAGCACTGGAGCAGCAGGCGCGCGCCACGCCCGCACCGCGCGGCTTTATCCGCGCCCTGGAAAACACCGTGGCCGCCGGTCGCTATGGTCTGATCGCCGAGATCAAGAAGGCTTCTCCCTCGAAGGGCCTGATCCGCGCCGATTTCGATCCACCGACGCTGGCCCGCGCCTATGCCGCCGGCGGCGCTACCTGCCTCTCGGTGCTGACCGACGAGCCCTACTTCCAGGGCCATGACGACTATCTGCGCCAGGTGCGCGCCGCCGTCACGCTGCCGATCATCCGCAAGGACTTCATGCTCGATCCCTATCAGGTGATCGAGGCCCGCGCGCTGGGCGCCGACTGCATCCTGCTGATCATGGCCTCGCTCAGCGATACGCAGGCCGCCGAACTGGAAGCCGCTGCCGGCGAATACGGCCTCGATGTGCTGGTGGAAGTGCATGACGGTGCGGAACTCGACCGTGCGCTGAAGCTGAAAAGCCGCCTGCTTGGGGTCAACAACCGCAACCTCAAGACCCTGGCGGTCGATCTGGCCACCACCGAGGCGCTGGCCGCCCGCGTACCGTCCGGCAAGATGCTGGTGGCGGAATCCGGCCTCTATACCAAGGCCGATCTCGACCGCATGGCAAAATGCGGCGCGCGCTGCTTCCTGGTCGGCGAGAGCCTGATGCGCAAGCCGGATGTGGAAACCGCCACACGCCTGCTGCTGACCGGCAAGGAACTGGCCGCATGAGCGGCAACAAGCTCACCCATCTGAACGAGGCCGGCGAGGCGCATATGGTCGATGTCTCGGCCAAGGCCGAGACCGAGCGGGTGGCCAGGGCCGGCGCCCGCGTTCTGATGCAGAAGGCAACGCTCGATCTCATTCTCTCCGGTCAGGCGGCCAAGGGCGATGTGCTGGCCACCGCCCGCATCGCCGGCATCATGGCGGCAAAGAAGACATCCGACCTGATACCGCTCTGCCATCCGCTGGCGCTCAGCCAAGTGACGGTGGAACTGACACCCGACACCACCGCCAATGCCATCGACATTGTCGCGACCTGCAAGCTGAAGGGCCGCACCGGCGTCGAGATGGAGGCGCTGACCGCCGCCAGCGTCGCCGCGCTGACGATCTACGACATGACCAAGGCGGTCGACCGTGGCATGCGGATCACCGATATCAGGTTGCTGCATAAATCCGGCGGCAAATCGGGCGACTTCGACGCGCCATGATTCCAGTTCGGGAGGCCCGCAGCCGCATTGTCACCGCCCTGCCGCTGATGCCGGCGGAAACCGTGGCGGTCAGCGCCGCCGCCGGACGCGTGCTGGCCGAGGCTGCCGTCGCCCGCCGCACCCAGCCGCCCTTCGATGTCAGTGCCATGGATGGCTGGGCCTGTCGCCAGGCCGATCTCGGCAGCATCCCGGCAAAACTGAAGCCCGTCGGCCATGCCGCCGCCGGCGGTCGCCATGAGGGCGCCGTGGGTCCGGGGCAGTGCGTGCGAATCTTCACCGGTGCGCCGCTGCCCGATGGCACTGACGCCATCGTGATCCAGGAAGACGCCGATCTCACCGGCGATGTACTGACGGTGCGCGAGACATCGAAGCCGGGCCAGTGGATCCGCAAGGCCGGGCTGGATTTCGCCGAAGGCCAGGTACTGCTGCCGGCCGGCCGGCTGCTCGGTCCTGCCGATGTCGCACTGGCGGCGGCGATGAACCTGCCCTGGCTGCAGGTGCGCCGCAAACCGCGCCTTGCCGTGCTGGCCACCGGCGACGAACTGGCACGTCCCGGCGAACCGATCGGCCCGAACCAGATCGTCAGCTCCAACAATATCGGCCTGGCCGCCCTGATCGAGGCCAACGGCGGCAACGCCATCGACCTGGGCATCGCCCGCGACACCGAGGCCGACCTGCGCGCCAAGGCGGCTGCCGCCGCTGGCTGCGACCTGCTGCTGACGCTGGGCGGTGCCAGCGTCGGCGAACATGACCTGATCCACAAAATCCTCGGCGGTGGCGGAGCCGGCATCGACTTCTGGAACATCGCCATGCGGCCGGGCAAGCCGCTGATGTTCGGCAAGGCTGATCTCGGCAAGACGGCCTCCATCCCCCTGCTCGGCCTGCCCGGCAATCCGGTTTCGGCCCTGGTCTGCGGCCACAATTTCGTCGTGCCGGCGTTGCGCGCCATGCTGGGCCTGGACTGGGAAATCCGTTTTGAAATGGCCATTACCGGCGACAAACTAAACGAAAATGACAGGCGCGAAGACTACCTGCGCGCCACCCTCGACCGGCAGGATGACGGGCAACTGGTCGCCACCGCCTTCGGCCGGCAGGACAGTTCCATGCTGCGTCGTCTGAGCGATGCCGACTGCCTGATCGTGCGGCCGCCGCACGCCCCGGCGCTGGCGGCGGGCGCCGCCGTGCCGATCCTGCGGCTGCGCTGAAGCCATGCGCGTCACCCTGCTCGGCACCGGCTGCCCCCAAGTCTCGACCGATCGCTACGGTCCGGCCAATCTGCTGCGCTGGGGCGACCGGCAGTTCCTGATCGACTGCGGCTCGGGCGTCACCCAGCGCCTGCTCGGCGCCAGCTCTGCCGGGAAACTGATCGATGCCGTACTGCTGACCCATCTGCATTCCGACCACATCATCGACCTGTTCCAGCTGATCATCTCCAGCTGGCATCAGGGCCGCGACCGGCCGCAGCGCATCTACGGCCCGGTCGGCACCCGGCAGTATCTGAAGGGCCTGATGGCCCTGTGGCAGCCGGAACTGGCCCAGCGCATCGCCCATGAGAAGCGGCCGTCCACCATCGCCCTGGACCTGGACATCACCGAAGTCGAGCCCGGCGCCATCATCCATGACGGCGATCTGACCGTGATCGCGGTGCCGGTACGCCACCAGCCGGTGAAAGCCGCTTTCGGTTATGTGTTCACCGATGGCCGGCGCAAAGTGGCCTTCAGCGGCGATACCGCCTTCTGCCCGGAACTGATCCAGGCTGCCAAGGACGCCGATGCCCTGGTGCATGAATGCTTCATCCATCGCGAGATGCTGGCATTACCCGGCCGCTCGCCGGAAACATTGGCTAACGTCGCCAGCTATCACACGCTTTCGACGGAAGTCGGGAAAGTCGCCAATCAGGCCCATGTCGGCTGCCTGATCCTGAATCATTTCGTGCCGGTGATCTTCGACCGCACCGCCCTGCTGGCCGATATCCGCGCCGATTATGCCGGCCCGGTGCTGATCGGCGAAGACCTGATGGATTTCGATACCGCCACCCGCACGATCAGCCATGCAGGCGGCGTCATCGCTCTGCCGCAGAGCTGATGCCAGCGCCTGCCGTCCGAGTCGCGAGGCCCAAGGATCTCGATGCCCTGGTCGATCTGGAAAACCGCTGCTTCCGCGGCGACCGCATGTCGCGCCGCAGTTATGCCGCGGCTTTGCACAATCCGCGGGCAATCCTGCTGGTGAGCGGCACGCTCAACCAGTTGCAGGCCGCTGCTGCCGTATTTTTCCGCGCCGATAGCCCTGCCGCCCGCCTGTATACGATTGCCGTCGCCCCCCAGGCCCGCGGTCTGGGGCTGGGTGCGGCAATGCTGGCTGCCTGCGAGAAAACCGCCCGGAAACGCGGCGCTGCCGCGCTGCGGCTTGAAGTGAGCGTCCGCAACAAATCGGCGCTCGCGCTCTACCGCAAAAGCGGCTATGGAATCAGAGAACGTATCGACCGATATTACCAGGATGGCTCGGATGCCTTGCGGCTGGAGAAGCCGCTGTCCTGAGCCGGGAGCCGCTTCCCGCCGCCATGCATGTCATCGTCGTTGAACGCAAGACGCACTTCCGTTACCGCAATCCGGGCTGTCTGGTTCTGAACAACCGCGAGTTCATCACGCGGCCGGATCTGGTGCAGGACAAGCGTGCCAAGATCATCAACCTGAGCAACGACTATTCCTATCTCGGCTACGGCTATTACTGCTCGCTGCTGGCGGAAGCGCGCAGCCAGAAGGTGATCCCCTCGGTCAAGACCATCCTCGATCTGCGCCAGCGCAGCATCTACAGCCATGCCCTGCCAGAACTGGACGAGCTGCTGCGCCAGCAGGTGAAGAAGCTGGTCATGCTGCCGACCGCGCCCTTCACAATCCATGTCTTCTTCGGCCGTACCGACGATCTGCGCTTTCCCGATCTGGCTCGCCGCATCTTCGACGAATTCCGCTGCCCGATGCTGAAGATCAGCATTTCTCCCGAAGACGGCTGGCATATCGCCTCGATCCGCCCGCTGGCGCTGAACGACCTGAAACCCGAACAGCAGGAATTCTTCGAGCACACACTGGAATCCTACACCCGCTCGAGCTGGCGTACGCCCAAGGCCAAGCCGGCGGCGAAATACAGCCTGGCGATCCTGCACAACCCGGCCGATGCCCTGCCGCCATCCGACCGCCGCACCCTGCAGAAATTCGTGCGGATCGGCGAGCAGATGGGCGTCGAGGTCGAGTTGATCGAGAAGAAGGATTATGCCGAACTGGCGGAATACGACGCCCTGTTCATTCGCGAAACCACCGCCCTGGACCATCACACCTATCGTTTTGCCAAGAAGGCGGAAAACGAGGGCATGGCGGTGATCGACGACCCCACCTCGATCCTGCGCTGCACCAACAAGGTGTATCTGGCCGAACTGCTGAAGGCGAACAAGATCCCGACGCCGAAAACCGTGGTGCTCGACAATCGCGGTATTGAGGCGATCGATCAGGAAATCCCGTATCCGATCATCCTGAAGATTCCGGATGGCTCGTTCTCGCGCGGCATCGTCAAGGCTGAGAACCGCGAACAACTGGTGGAAGCCGCCGCCCGCCTGTTGCGTGAATCCGATGTGATCCTGGCGCAGGAGTATCTCTACACCGATTTCGACTGGCGCATCGGCATCCTGCGCGGACAGCCGATCTATGCCTGTCAGTATTTCATGTCGCGCGGCCACTGGCAGGTGGTGAAGCATGGCGACGGCGGCCGTTTCACCGAGGGCGGCTTCCGCACTCTGCCGATCGAATCCGCCCCGCAGGAAGTCGTGGATATCGCGCTCAAGGCCGCCGGCCTGATCGGCAACGGATTTTACGGCGTCGACCTGAAGCAGACCGCCAAAGGCGTGGTGGTGATCGAAGTGAACGACAACCCTTCGATCAACCAGGGTGAAGAGGATGGCATCCTCAAGGATGACCTTTACCGTCGCATCATCCAGGAATTCATCCGGCGGCTGGAAGAGCGGCCGGGCAGCGGCGAGGTAGCAGCGGCCGGCTTGCAGGCCGTGACACAGGGCTATGCATTCGCCCAGAATAACGGCGCTGCCCCCTCACCGGCCCAGATCGCCGCCCAGGTAGCCGCCAAAGTGGCCAGCGAAATTTCTGCTAAGGTTGCGGCCGAAGTTTCCAGCCAGGTCATTGCCGCGGTGTTAGGCAATGCACGACCGCATGCAATACAGAGCGAGGATCCGCAGGAGGATCCACTGCTGCCATTGTCGTTTCCCCGGAAATAAAGCCGCGTGCGCTGCAAAAAATCCGATTGTTCGACATTTCTTGTTGGGCAAATGAGGTTTTATTAGTATGACCGTCAAACAATTAAATAACAAAACCGGAGGAAACCCATGAAACGACAGATTAGCCTGATGGCAGGGGTTGTGATGCTTGGTGCCGGCAGCCTCCTGGGGACTGGCGGTGCATTGGCGGCCGATATCACCCTGAAGGCGTCCCATCAGTTCCCGGGCGGCAAGGGCGATGTGCGCGACGAGATGGTGCAGATGATCGCTCGCGACGCTGCCAAGGCCAATGTCGGCCTGGACATCAAGGTGTATCCCGGCGCCAGCCTGGTGAAGGCCACCGAGCAATGGAATGCCATGATCAAGGGGCAGATCGACATCACGTCTTTCCCGCTCGATTACGCTTCCGGACAGCACCCGCAATTCGGCGCCACTCTGATGCCTGGCCTGGTCAAAAACCACGACCATGCCAAACGCATCAATGATTCGCCCTTCATGCAGGACATCAAGAAGATCATCAATGACGCCGGTGTGGTTGTTCTGGCCGATGCCTGGCTGGCCGGTGCCTTCGGCTCGAAAAAGAACTGTATCCTCGAACCCGGCGATGCCAAAGGTCTGAAGGTGCGTTCGGCCGGCGCCACTTTTGCCGAAATGTGGGCTGGTGCCGGAGCATCGATCGTCTCGATCCCGTCCAACGAAGTCTACAATGCGCTGCAGACTGGCGTTGCCGAAGCAACCGACACCTCTTCGGGCAGTTTCGTTTCGTTCCGCCTCTATGAACAGGTTGCCTGTCTGACCGCACCCGGCGACAACGCCCTGTGGTTCATGTATGAGCCGGTTCTGATGTCCAAGCGCAGCTTCGACAAGCTCACCGACGCCCAGAAGAAAGTCATTATGGATGCGTCGAAAAAAGCGGAGAATTACTTCGCTGCAGAGTCGAAGAAAATGGATGATGAACTTGTCACCGCCTTCAAGAAAGCCAACGTCAAGGTCGTGACCATGACGGAAGCACAGGCGGCCAAATGGCGCGATGTCGCCAACAGCAGCTCGTATCGTACCTTTTCCGAAAAGGTGCCGAACGGTAAGGCACTGATCGTCAAAGCTCTGCAGGTTCGCTGAGTCAGACCAGCATGGATCGCTTCGTATCATTGGTACGATGGCTGTCGCGGATCAGCGGGGTGTTTGCCATCCTGCTGATCCTGCTCAGCATCATCATCGTGTGCCAGATGATTTTTCAGCGCGCGGTGCTTGGTCAATCAACGATCTGGCAGACCGAATTCGTTATCTTTGCCCTGATCGCAGCGACCTTTATCGGCGCTCCCTACATCTTGCTGACCCGGGGACACGTCAATGTCGATCTGATTCCGCTGCTGGCAAGCCAGCGCGCTCGGGTTGTCCTGGCCCTCGTCGCATCGGGTCTGGCTCTTACATTTTGCGCTGCATTGTTCTGGAGTTCGATCTTCTGGTGGCACGAGACCTATGCAACGGACCGGCTGACCAGTTCGATGTGGCGTGCCCGCCTGTGGATTCCGTATCTGTCGGTGCCCGTTGGTACCGGCCTGCTTTGTCTGCAGTATATTGCTGATATTTGGGCCGTTGCGACCGGGCGCGACATGCCATTCGGCCTCAAGCCAGAGGATCGCCTGTGAACGAACTTCATCTCGGCGCGCTGATTTGCGTCGTCGCTCTGGCTGTGCTTGCCACGGGTATCCCGATTGCCTTCGGTCTTGGCATCGTTTCCCTGTTTTTCCTGATCCTGCTGGAAGGCTGGGGCAGCCTGAATTTTATCGCCGAAACGATCTTCGGCGGCCTCGATGATTTTACACTCGTGTCAATTCCGATGTTCGTCATCATGGGGGCGGCCGTTGCGTCGTCGCGTGCCGGCGCGGACCTCTATGAAGTTCTGAACCGCTGGCTCAACCGTGTGCCGGGTTCGCTGGTCATCTCCAATATCGGCGCCTGCGCGCTGTTTGCGGCCCTGACCGGCTCTTCGCCCGCAACCTGCGCCGCCATTGGCAAAATGGGCATCCCGGAGATGCGCAAGCGCGGCTATTCCGCAGATCTGGCAACCGGCGCCATCGCCGCAGGCGGCACCCTGGGCATCCTGATCCCGCCCAGCGTGACGATGATCCTGTACGGCATCGCCTCGGAAACCTCGATCGGCAGGCTTTTCCTGGCCGGCGTTTTGCCCGGCATCCTGCTCACGACCCTGTTCATGGCATGGGCATTGTTCATCAGCTGGAAGCGCGGCGAAAAACTGGCCGATTTCGGCCGCCGCTATTCCTTTGCCGAAAAAATTGAACTGCTGCCGCGAGTCGTCCCACTCATCCTGGTTATCGTCGGCGTTGTGTATGCCCTGTATGGCGGCATTGCCACGCCGTCGGAAGCGGCTGGCGTCGGGGCCATGCTGTGCCTGCTGATGGTGATTGTCATCTACCGGGTATGGAACCTGCACAGTCTGTTCGAAATTCTGCGGGATGGCATGCGCGAATCCGGCATGCTGCTCATGATCATCGGCGCATCGATCCTGTTCAGCTATATGATGTCGAGCCTGTTCGTAACCCAGTCCATCGCGCAGTGGATTGCCGGTCTCGATGTCAATCGCTGGATATTGATGCTGTTTATCAATATCCTGCTGCTCGTCGCCGGTTGTTTTCTCCCACCCGCGGCGATCATTCTGATGACTACGCCGATTCTGGCTCCGATCATTGCCAATGCAGGTTTCGATCCGATCTGGTTCGGCGTCATCCTGACCATCAACATGGAGCTCGGCCTGATCACGCCGCCGGTGGGATTGAATCTTTTCGTCATCAACGGAATTGCTCCGGATGTACGTCTGCCGACCATCCTCAAGGGAGCAATACCGTTCATGCTCTGCATG
>NZ_JAOZVR010000030.1 GCF_025869515.1 Ferrovibrio sp. | reverse complement strand
TTTATAATAACACTTTTTTTTGTTTTTTTTATTTGTTTTTTTTTAATCCATAATCCCCCCCCGCCCCGCGCCCACCCCCCCAATCCAAACATAAAACCCCAAACCCGAATCCCTGCCCCAAAGCCAATCTCGAATCCCGACTTTCAACAGCCTAACGGCTGGTCATCTCCAATCCCGGCTTTCAAGCCCATGACCCTCTTCCATTACAAGGCCGTCACGCCATCCGGGGAAACGCTGGAAGGACAGATGGACGTGGCTTCGGCGGACGAAGTCATCATGAAGCTGCAGGATGCCGGCAATATCCCGCTGGATGTGCGCGATGCCGACAGCGTCGAATCCGGGGGCCTGCTCGCCGCACTGATGAAGCGACCGACGCTGAGCGAAGCGCAGATCGTGCAGTTCACCCAGCAATTGGCGACCTTGCTGGGCGCCGGACAGCCGCTCGATCGCGCCTTGCAGATCCTGCTCGACCTGCCGGAAAGCGAAAAGGCCAGGAATCTCCTCGAACGCGTGCGCGATCTGGTGCGCGGGGGTACCACGCTCTCGGATGCGCTGGAAGCCGAGCGCGGCACGTTCTCGCGCCTGTATGTGAACATGGTGCGCGCCGGCGAGGCGGGTGGATCGCTGGAAGACACCTTGCGTCGCCTGGCCGATTACCTGGAACGTTCGCGCGCACTCAAGTCGAGCGTGATCAACGCCTTGATCTACCCGGCCTTCCTCGTCGGCATGGTGCTGGTGTCGCTGTTCGTCCTCCTCGTCGTTGTCGTGCCGCAGTTCGAGCAGATGTTTGCCGACATGGATGTCGAGCTGCCGCTGCTGACGCGCATCGTCGTCGGCGTCGGCTCGACCTTGCAGAGTTTCTGGTGGCTGATGCTGGCCGCCCTGGTTTTCTTCATCGCCTGGTTCCGACGCAAGCTGGCCGATCCGGTCAGCCGCCTGAATATCGACGAACGCCTGCTGCGCGTGCGCATTGCCGGTGAACTGGTGCGCAAACTGGAGACCGCGCGCCTCTCGCGCACCCTCGGAACCCTGCTCAAGAATGGCGTGCCCCTGCTCGGCGCGCTGAATGTCGCCCGCAATGTGATGGGAAACTCCTTCCTTGCCGTTGCTGTCGAAAAGGCCAGCGAAGAGGTCAAGACCGGCAGCGGTCTCGGCTTCGCCCTGGCGCAATCAAAGCAATTTCCAAAACTTGCCCTGCAGATGATCAGCGTCGGCGAGGAATCCGGCGAACTCGACACCATGCTGCTGAAGGTGGCCGACACCTTCGACATCGAGGTGCGCAACACGCTGGAACGCCTGCTGGCCGCGCTGGTGCCGGCAACCACCGTGGTGATGACCGTGGTGGTCGCCATCATCATGATGGCGATCATCCTGCCCATTCTGAAACTGACCAGTTCGATTCAATGAGGAACACGATCATGAAGACCCGAAACCCGCGCAACCTGCGCCCGCTGCCGCGTACTGCCGGCTTCACCCTGATGGAAATGATCGCCGTGATCGTTCTCCTCGGCATCGTCATCACCATCGTTGGCGGCGGCATGATGAACACCTTTGGTGGCGGCAAATGGAAAGCTGGCACGATCCAGGTGAAGAAGCTGGCCGGCTCGGTCGAGCAGTACCAGATGGCCGTCGGTTCCTACCCGAATTCGCTTGAGGATCTGACCAAGCGCGAGGGCCTCGGCCCGTATGCCAAGGACACCGACTTGAAGGATCCCTTTGGCCATCCGTTCGCGTACAAGAAGCCCGGCGATGCCGGCCGCGATTTCGACATCATCTTCCTCGGCAAGGACGGCAAGCCCGGCGGCGACAGCACGGACAAGGATTACGGGAGTTGGGAATAAGTGAGCCGGGATTCGGCATTCGGGATCAGGGATTCGAAAAAACGAGCATGCGCATGCTCGCGAGTCGCCTGCTTCTCAACGAATCCCGAATCCCGAATGCCGACTCCCCGCTCCTCAAGAGGCTTCACCCTGATCGAGATGATCGTGGTGATCGTCCTCATCGGCATCGTTGCCAGCGTCGTCACGTTCGCCTTCACCCGCACCCTGGCCGGCGCGCGCATCCAGGCGGCCAGCAATGATCTGGTCGCCGGCTTGCGCTATACGCGCGGTCAGGCCATCGTCAAGGGTGAGCAGAAGGTACTCATGCTCGATCTGGAAAAAAATACCTGGCTCGCGCCGGGCAAGGCCGAACGCGAACTGCCGAAGGACATGATCCTGCGCCTGACCACCGCGCAGCAGGAACTGACCAGCGAAAAGACCGGCGGCATCCGCTTCTTCCCGGACGGAAGTTCCACCGGCGGCAATATCGCCGTCGTGCTCGGCGAGCGCGAGTGGAAGATCAATGTCGGCTGGTTGACCGGCGAGGTCACCCTCGACAAGCCGGACAACGAGAAGTGACGAACTCCCTCGCGCTGGTGCGGTCTGTTCGGGGTATGCGCAACTTTCCCCGCCAGCCCAGCCGCGGTTTCACCCTGATCGAGATGATCGCGGCGTTCGTGATCTTCGCCATCGCCGTCGGCGCGTTGATGCAGATCCTGACCATGTCCATGAACGGTGCCAGGCGCTCGGCCGACGAGACGCGCGCCGCGCTGTGGGCGCAGTCGCTGCTCGACAATGTCGGCATCGGCGAGCGCATCGAGGCAGGCAGCAGCCATGGCGAGTTCGACCGGAAATACCGCTGGGACCTGCAGATCGAGCAGATCGACCCCGAGCTGGTGGTCGCCGAAGTCACCCAGAACTCTACCAACGCAGGCGGACCGGGTTCGGTTGCGGCGCAGCCGTCATTCGCGCCCGCGGCGGCAGCCGGGTTCGGCATGCCGCAGATTGATCTTTTCCATGTTGTATTGACGGTGACCTGGGGCGACAACGCGCACGAACGCCGGGCGGAGTTCTCGACGCTGCGCACGGCCAATTCGGATTCGCCGAACACCCAGGGATTTCCGGGTGCTGACATGCGTGGTGTGCAGCCGGGGATCGATGGCATGCGCCAAGGTCAGGCCGCGCCCGCGGAGCGGAGGCGCCGGTGAGGATGCGCATTCTTTCAGGTGCGCGCGGCTTCACCCTGATCGAGGTGATGCTGGCCATTCTCCTGCTGGCGGTGTTGCTGGCGGCGGCATTCGGTGGCATCCGCTCGGCGGTCAAGGGCATGCACTCTGGCGAAGAGCTCATGGATCGCACCAACCGCCTGCGCGTGGCCCAGGAGTTCATCCGTCATCAGGTCAGCCGCATCCTGCCGCTGCCGTTTGGCCAGGAAACCGGAACCGGCGAGAACCTGTTGTTCGAGGGCAAGCGCGACCTGATGCGCTTTGTCGCGCCGATGCCGGGTTATCTGTCGAATGGCGGCGCCTACGTGCAGACGCTGGAGCTGAGCAATACCCGCAACGGCCGGCAGTTGCTGTTCAATCACTGGATGTTGAACGGATTCGACAAGGACAAGTTGAACAAGGGCGACAGCGAGCCGGTGGTGCTCATGGATCAGATCGAGAGCGGCAAGTTCGAGTATCGGAAACTCGACGACCAGGGCGAGCTCGAGGACTGGTCGGACGACTGGGACGAACCGAATCTTTCCCCGGTGATGGTTCGCATTGAATTGAAGATGCGCAAGGAAGCCCTGGTTGGTTGGCCGGACATGGAGATCCCGCTGATGCTCGATGTCGGGGCCGCGCGCCAGTCCAACACCGTGCGCTTCGACGATATCCTGCCCAGGGAAGGCATGACCGTGCCGCCGAACAACGCCCCCGGATCGACACGATGAGGCCGGATTTCGCCAGCGCCAGGTTTGCACCTTGTCGTGCGCAGCGCCGGCCACGTGGTGTCGCCTTCGTGCTGGTCATGTGGGTGATTGCGATGCTGTCCATCCTGCTGGGCAGCTTCGCCTTGATCGCGCGTACTGAGAGCATGCAGTCGCGCCACCTGTTTGATACCACGACGGCACGCTATGCCGCCGAGGCCGGCATCAACCTTGCCGTGTACGGATTGAGCAAGTCCGATCCGACGCAGAAATGGGTCGCCGATGGCCGGCCATATTCCGTTGTCTTCGATGGGGTCGAGGTCGAGATTTCGCTGACCGATGATTCCGGCAAGATCGACATCAATGCCGCCGATCCGGTTTCCCTGAAGAGCCTGTTTGTCGGTGCCGGCGTCGAGGAGGCAAAAGCCGAGGAACTGGCGGACGCGATCCAGGATTGGCGTGATCCGGATGACCAGACCGGCCTGCATGGTGCCGAACGGGGCGACTATCGCGCCGCCGGTTTGCCCTACAGTCCGCGCAATGCGCCGTTCGAGACGCTTTCCGAAATCCAGCAGGTTTTCGGCATGGATTATTCGATTTATTCGAAGATCGAGCCGGCCATCACGATGTTCTCGGGGCGCAGCACGCCGAGTGCCGCCTATGCGCCAATGGAGGCGATGATGGCCATCCCCGGAATGACGCCGGATCTAGCCCGGCAGTTGATCCAGGAGCGCCAGCAACTGGCCCCGGGGATGCTGAATCAGGGCGGTTCCGGCCTGCTGCTGCCGGATGGTTCGCCGCTCATGGCGGACGGGGGAGGCCTCACGTATAGTGTCAAATCCCGTGCCAAGCTCCCCAATGGAGCCGGTACCGTGCTCGATGCGACCATCCGCATGGGCGGGATGAATTCGGCGGGGCGGCCCTTTGTGGTGCTTCGCTGGCGTGATGGTGAGAACGCGTAGTCATCGTGAAAGAAGCCCTGGACAGACAATTGGCACGTCTGCGGACGCGCCTTGCCAAGACCCCGCTGCCACGATTCTTTTCGTGGTGGGGAGCGGAACTGATCGCCTGTCTGCCGCCGCGCTGGCGACGGTTCTTCAGCGGCAACTCCGAAGCCTTGTTGCTGCAACCCACGGACGAGGCGATCCTCGTCTTGCGCGAGCATGAGAAGGCGATTTCCAGTTTTGGCCAGATCGCAACGGGCGCAAGCGCCGAGGAACAAGCCGCCGAGTTTCGCGCCATGCGCGCGCGCATCGAGAATCCGGGCCTGCGCACAGTGCTCTGTGTCCCTGAATCGCGTGCCTTGACGCGCGTGTTGACCCTGCCGGCCGCGGCCGAGGACAACCTGCGCCAGGTGCTCGGCTTCGAGATGGATCGGCAGACGCCATTCAAGGCCGACCAGGTTCATTTCGACAGCCGCATCGTCAGCCGGGATGCAGCCACGCGAAGCCTGCGCGTCGAGCTCACGGTGATCCCGCGCGGCGTGCTGGATCCGCAACTCGCGGCGATTGCCGGAGGTGCCATCGAGTTTGATGGCGTCGATGTGCGCAGCGAAGGTGTCGATGGCGTGCGCCGTGGCGTCAACCTGCTGCCGCCCGAGCGGCGCGCACGCCGGCGCGACATGCGCCTGCCGCTCAATCTCGGGCTTGCCGCGCTGATCCTGATCCTGCTCGTGTTCAACATGTCCGAGTCCCTGCACAACCGTGCACTGGCAGTCGAAACCATGCAGGCCGAGGTCGACAAGGCTGCTGTGGCCGCGCGTGAGGTGCTGGCGCTGAAGAAGACCCTGCAGGATTCCATCAATGGCGCCAATTTCCTCGCCGAAAGGAAACGCAATGGCCCGCTGCTGATCGCCTTGCTCGACGATCTTGCCTTCCGCCTCGATGACGACACCTATCTCGAGCGCCTCAGCGTCGAGAACAACCAGATCCAGTTGCAGGGACAGGCGAAGAATGCGGCAGGCTTGATCAGCGTGCTGACCGCATCGCCATTCCTGGCCAATCCGAAACTCGAAGGGCAGATCCAGCCAGATCCGCGTACCGGCAAGGATCGATTCACCATCGTCGCCGAACCCAAGGATGTGCCGGTCGATCAAATCATCACGCACGGGCATGCGAAACCGGCCGAGCCGGCTGCCGGCGATGTGAAGAATGAAGACGCCAAGCAAGGCGACGCCAGGGAGGCCAGCGATGGCACGCCTTGAGTTGCGTCCCAAGGATGGGCGGCCGCTGGCAGTGATCCTGCTGCTGATCGTCCTTCTTTCAATCTACCTGTTTGGCGTGCACTGGTGGTTTGTCGCGCCACATCTCGACTACTACACGCAGATGGCCGATTTGCGCGAGCAGCAGCAGCGTTATGCGCGGGTGATCGGCGAACGCCCGGCCATCGAGAAGAAGCTGGGTGAAGTGCGCGCCTATGAGCAGGGCAACCAGGCTTTCCTCGCCGAGGCCGATGCCAATGCGGCATCGGCCGGCCTGATCACGCGGTTGCGCCAGTCGCAGACCGACCAGTCCGACCCCAAGCGTTGTTCGGTGATCAATACCTCGCCGTTCACCGGTGGCCAGGACGAGCTGTACATGAAGGTCGTCGTGCAAGCGCGCTTGCGCTGCGATCTCGAATCGCTGGCGGCCATCCTCTATGACCTCGAAAATGGGAAACCTTATCTTTTCGTCGACGAGCTGATGATCTACAAGCAGCAGACCTATGTGCCACCGGGCGCCAAGCGCGTGGCCAGTCCGCTGGATGTGCGCTTCAACCTTTCCGGTTACCTGCGCCAGCCCGGCAAGCCGGCTGAGGCACCCTGAGCATGGATATCCGGACCGCCCGCATGTTCACCCTGGTGCTGGCCGCCATCTGCGGCCTGCTGGTGGTGACCGCCTTGATCCAGCTTGCCGGATACGGCCGCGGTTACGGCTGGCTGCCGCCTGATGCTGCGGATGAGGGGCTGCGGGTTGCGGAGGTCGACCAGACGCCGCTGAAGATTCCCCCCATGGCGAGCTTTGCCGAAGTCGAGAATCGTCCCCTGTTCAACGAGGATCGCAAGCCGACGCCGCTGGGCGACGATGCACCGGCAGTGGAAGGCCCGCCGCCGGTGGCGTTGAATGTCACGCTGACCGGCGTGATCATCGTGCGCGCGAGCGGCAACCGGCCGGAGCTGCGCATTGCCATGTTGCGTGACAACATGCGGAACGAATCGTTGACCTTGAAGGTCGGAATGCCCCTGAGTGGCGATCAGGCGGGCTGGACTCTGGAAGCGCTCGAGCCGCGCCTGGCGACGTTCAGGAATGCCAACGACGAGAAGGCCGAGATCGAATTGACCACCACCGCGGCGCCTGCGCGTGCACCGGCACCGCCAGCGGCCAACGCCAGACCCGCATCAGCAGCAGAGCCGCCGAAACAGGCCAACGAAGCCGCATCGGATCTGGCCAAGCGCATCGAGGAGCGGCGGCGACAAATGCGTGAAGAAGCCGAGCGCCTGCGTTCGCAGCGAGGCAACTCGCCCACTGGGCAAAAGAATTGACGGAGTGATCCACGTGACTTCAAGACTCATAAAAATCTCGGTCGCTCTGGCCCTCACGCTGCTGGCGGGCTGTTCGAGCGCGCCGATGAAAAGCGAAGGCGCGTCGCATGCGGGCGAGACGATCCCATTGACGGCCGAGAGCGTGGCGATCAGCCGCCAGCCTGTTGCCGACAAGGCGGCGAAAGCCACCGGTATCGATGTCGAGGTCAATGAGGACAAGAGCTTCGAACCGCCCAAACCCGAAATCCAGCTCGGTACCGGCAAGTTCATCGACGAGGCTGCCGCACGCCGGGTCGCGCCGCTGGCCAAGGGCGAAGGGCAGGTCGATTTCAATTTCGAGAACAATCCGATCCAGTCGGTGGTCAAGGCCATCCTTGGCGACCTCTTGCAGGAAAATTACACGATTGCGCCAAATGTCGGCGGCAATGTGTCGTTCTCGACATCCAAGCCGATCCGCGCCGACCAGGCCATGTCGGTGCTCGAAATGCTGCTGTCGTGGACCGGCAACACCCTGGTCTACAAGGATGGGCGCTACACGGTGCTGCAGATCAAGGATGCCTTGCCCGGCAACCTGACGCCGAAAATCGGCGCGCCGAACCTGGCCAATGGCTACGAGGTGCGGGTATTCCCGCTGCGCTACATCTCGCCGAGCGAGATGGCCAAGTTGCTCAAGCCCTACGCCAAGGCGGATGCGTTCATCAACATCGATACCGCGCGCAGCATGCTCGTCCTCGCGGGCACGGCGTCGGAGCTGACCAACTATGCGCAGACCATCGAGGTTTTCGATGTCGATTGGCTCAAGGGCATGTCGGTCGGCGTGTTCACCCTGCAGCGGGTCGAGGTGGGCACCTTGTTGCCCGAGCTGGAAAAAGTCTTTGGCGCGACTGGCGAATCGCCATTGGCCGGCATGTTCCGCTTCATTCCAATCGAACGCTCGAATGCGATCATCGCCATTACCGCGCAACCGGAATACCTGCGCCAGGCAGAGGAATGGCTGAAGCGGCTTGATCGTGCCGGCGATGAAAGCGCCACCCAGCTCTTTGTCTACGATGTCAAGAACATCAAATCGGTCGATCTGGCAGATTATCTCGGGCAGATCTTCCTCGGCAGTGCGAGCGGCGGCAGTACCCGCCGCACCGATACCTCGGGTGCCGTCGCCCCGGGCCTTGCCGCCGCTACCATTGGCGGTGCCGGGGCGGCAGGGACGGAAACAAGCGCGGGTCGCTCCGGTTCCGCGCGTTCGAGCCGTTTTGGCAGCCGTACCAGCAGCCAGCCCAAGTCGGGTGCCGCCACCGGCGCGGTGGCCGGTAACGGCGATTCGGACATCCGCATCACCGCCGTCGAGGAAAGCAACCAG
This sequence comes from Ferrovibrio sp., assembly GCF_025869515.1. Classification (GTDB taxonomy): domain Bacteria; phylum Pseudomonadota; class Alphaproteobacteria; order Ferrovibrionales; family Ferrovibrionaceae; genus Ferrovibrio. Next base: position 4,323 of record NZ_JAOZVR010000030.1, on the reverse strand, counting down.
CTCCTCATCATGGCCACGCCGGCTGAATGGGATTCGATGCAGGCGGCCATCCGCAAGCTCGATATCGCACCCTTGCAGGTGCATATCGAGACCAAGATCCTCGAAGTCACCCTGTCCGGCGATCTCAAGTTCGGCGTGAAATGGTGGTTCGCCGGCCTGAAGGGTGAGGGTTATGACGGCGCTTCATACACGAATCCGAATGATCCCAACGGCTATCCGATGCCCAACCGGCTGGATCGGCAGCGATCGTTGTTGGGTGCGGCTACCACGCCGGCAGCTTCTGGAAATTTCTTCTATTCCTATTTGAACAGCAAGTTTCAGGTAGCGCTGAGTGCGTTGCAAAGCAGCGGACAGGCCAAGATCCTGTCGGCCCCGTCGTTGATGGTCATGAACAACCAGGAAGCGCAGATCAACGTCGGTACACGGATTCCGGTGCAAACCCAGAGCATCATCGGCGTCGGTAGTCTGCAAAACAACGGAACCACGACAACCAACACCGGCATTGGACAAACCACCTACCTCGATACGGGCGTGATCCTGCAGGTTAAGCCGAGGGTCAATCCAGGCGGCCTGGTCTACATGGAGATTTCACAGGAAGTCAGCAAGCCCGGCCCGGCTGCCCCCGGCGAAAATCCTCCGATCAACACGCGTACGCTCGATTCGAGCATCGCGGTACAGAGCGGTCAGACCATCCTGCTTGGCGGGTTGATCTCGGAAGACGACCAGGATTCCGACGATGGCGTGCCTGGCCTGAGTCGGATACCCGTTCTCGGCAAGCTGTTCGGCAGCACGAGCAGAAGTCATCAGCGCACCGAGCTGATAGTGCTCATAACTCCCGAGGTTGTCAGCAATTCCGATGAAGCGCGCGAGATCACCGAGGAATACAAGCGCCAGTTCCAGAACCTGAACCCACTGCGTGGCGAGTCGCAGTCAACACCCCTGAAGCACTGAGGAGTCAATCCGTGAAACGAGTATCCATGCCGTCACTGGCAGTCTTGATTGCAGCAACCCTGTTTGCCGCAGGCTGCACCTCGAATACGGCCAAGCCCGACAAGGCGGATTCCGCTGCCGGCACGTCGGCTGTGGGTGCGGTACCCAACAAGGTCGTTCAGGAACGAGCCCTGCAACGCTGGGACTTGCTGATTGCCAACAAGACAGACAAGGCCTACGACTATCTGAGCCCCGGCTACAAGGCCACGGTGACGCGCGATGATTATGTCAAGGAAATGAAGGATCGCCCGATCAAGTGGAACAAGGTTCTGCCCTATCGAGAGACGTGCGACAAGCCGAAAACCTGTGTGGTTGACCTGCAGGTCGATATCGGGGTCAAGATGCCGGGGATAAGCCAGGTGGTTTCCAGTGTGGGATTCGTCTCGGAAACCTGGATCCTCAGCGGGGGCAAGTGGTATTTCCTGCCGCATGCCAATGATTTGACTGGCAGCAAGTAACGGTTGTGCGTATAGTTCCCGCGAGTGCGAGCCGGGGACTCGCTGCCCGCTGTAAACATCCCGGCTGGCAAAGGGGAGGCGGACAATGAAGAATTGTCCGCAAGGGATTGCACCGTGTGGAACCTTGCCGTACGATTGGTTCGCTGTTGCCTAACCCTGCCCTCTGAAAAGCGGGACAAAACTGCTGTTGGACAGAAGTTAGCCGTAAGCAAAAGCCCTGTGGTCAATTTAGGAGTGTCTGTAATGAAGCGAAATAGCTTGACGACCGCCGTCGTCGCCGGTATCGCCGGTACGGTGGGCATCGCGAACCTCGCGAGCGCAGTTAATCTGAACCCGGATGGTCTGGGTCAGGTTCTTCTTTACCCGTATTACACCGTCAACTCGAATGGCGTCGGTGACAATCTGCAAACCCTGTTCTCCGTGGTCAACACCACCGACCAGGGCAAGGCGATCAAGGTGCGTTTCATGGAAGGCTACAACAGCCGTGAAGTGCGCGACTTCCACGTCTACCTGTCGCCCTATGACGTCTGGACCGCAGCGCTGTTCAAGCTCCCGGACCAGGATCAAGCCAACCTGCTGACCGACGACAATTCCTGCACGGTTCCGGACATCAAGGGTTCGACCCTGCCGCCGTTGCAGCAGTTGCCGGACGGCCGCAGCTTCCTGCCGTTCACCAATGCCCTGTTCTCGGGTGCGAACGCCGATGGCGGTCCGACCGGTCTTGAGCGTACCCGCGAAGGCCATTTCGAGATCATCGAGATGGGCGTCGTCACGAATGCTACGGAAGGATCGCTCGATGCGATCACCCATATCGCCGGCGTGCCGGACAATTGTGGGCAGGTCATTGGTGCGTGGGTTGCGCAGCCCCCGGGCTACTGGATCCAGGATCGCAATACCGATATCGACCCGCCCACCGGTGGTCTGTTCGGTGCCGCCCTGCTGCTTGACGTCGCCAATGGTGTCAGCGCCGGCTACAACGCCGACGCCATCGAAGGCTTTGTCTCCAACGGCCAGGAAAACCTGCACGACCGTCCGGGTAACGTCCTCCCGTCGCTCGCCAACGTTGGTGCCTCCGATGCGCAGGTTACCGCCTATGTGTTCGACAATGGTCGCCTGATCCAGGCCACCTACGGCGGCGGTTTCGGTCGCAAGATCGATGCAGTCAGCGCCCTGTTCACCCATGACAACATCTTCAACGAGTATGTCCTGGGTGGTGGTGCCGCTGCGACGACGGATTGGGTGGTCACCTTCCCGACCAAGAACTTCTATGTCGACCGCCCCGCACCGGCTCTGGCTCCGTTCGCGGAAGTCTTCAAGGCTTATTCGGGCGCTGGCACGGGTGAGTCGAAGGTTCAGGTGGGTCTGTTCCCGTACGATCGTGAAGAAGGCAATCCGAGTGCCTGTACCGGTTCGGATAGCGACAACCCAAACTGCGGCGTCTGCTTCTCGCCGTGCGATCCGGGTGATTCCCCGATCCCGGTGCTGCGCTACGAAGCCCAGGTCATCTCGTTCCAGACGTCCGCCGACTTCACTGCAAACCGCACCTCGCCGGTGTTGGGATCGCAGTTGGCGTCGAACGTGGACGTGCGTGCCGACTCCCTCAACAACGGTTGGATGCGCATTGCATTGAACCCGACGTCGGAAGCGCATTTGTTGGAAGCGTCGTCGGAAGGCGAAGTGTTTGAAGGCCTGCCGGTTACCGGCTTCGCCATCACCAACTACGTCAATGCCAATGCCGCTCCGGGCAAACTGGCCAACTACTCGGGCCTGTGGCGTCACAAGGGTTCGCGTGCTTGCTCGGTTCCGGATCCGACCGCACCGCTGGCTTGTTCGTAATAGTGACCCAGGTCAGATTCAGTTGACCGGAAAGCCCCGCGCACGCGGGGCTTTCTTTTTTTTTAAGGTGCCAAGGTCTATCCTTTACGCCCTAGCTGTTCATTCCCCAGCGATTTGAGAGATCCAGCCAGTGATCGAGCCCAGAAAATATTCTCCAGTAGCCGTCGTCGCGCTTGCGATTGGTGCATTCCTGTTTTCCGCCACGGCCGTGAATGCCGCGGATTTCCAGGTGTTGGTGAAGCGAAACGGGAATACACAGTGCACGATGACCGGCTCGATGCTCAATATCGATCCGACCACTGGCAATGTTTCGATCGATCTCAGCGCGGATTTTCCCTGCGGCAGTTCTACTGGCTATCCTTTGCCAGTCACTGCAATTGCCGGAGCAGGCCTGAGCGTGACCGGGCAGACCACGGTGGGCGGCGGGACGACTGGTGCGGGCACGGTCAATCTTCAGCTCAATACCGGGCTGACTGAGGTGACCCCGGGCGTTACCTGTACACCGGATGGATTCACCGGCAGCAATGTTTCCATCATCTCAGGATGGTCCGCCAACCTGTGCGGCAATAGTTGCGGCGCGACAGTGACTCGCAATGTCGATGTTCAAAATACGTCGGCTACTCTGGACGGCAATATCACATTCAAGGCCAAGTGCACTTACCAGGATCAGACCGATGCCAATCTGAGCACTGTGCGCTCGAACATCAATTCCACGCCATCGGTGACGGTGCAGCATGGCACGGCACCGCCGGCAAATTATTGCCAGAGCGTGACCGAACTCAGCGATCCGAAGGGATTGACGGACGCAATGCGGCAGACATCAGGAATTGTCACCGGGGGTTTGTACCCTGGCAATATTTCCTTCATGAATTATGTCACCATGTTCGGCGTCAGTGCCAATACCTTTCCTACGGGTAGCGGGGACACGGCAGGTTATGGTTTCCCCGGCGACAATACGAGCACGATCGCAACCAACATATCGCGCGACAAATATATTTCGCTGCAGTTCCGTGCGCCGTCCAACACCATCTGGAACCTG
>NZ_JAOZVR010000029.1 GCF_025869515.1 Ferrovibrio sp. | reverse complement strand
GTCATCGCCCACCATTTTTTAGGTCTCACGCCGATTTGGCGACAAAACTTCGGCCTGTCAAACAGCCCAAAGTGTCGCTGCAACCGAAGCGCGTAGCCTTACAAATTGGTCGGCTGAAGCCCTAGTGAACGGCCAGCTGCAGCTTGAGGCGGGCCAGCGTTCGAGCCACCGCTTCTGATCTAAGCGATCCAACACCACGGTTTGTCGTTCGCCAGTAAATGCCGGCGTCGGCCTGATCACGAGATTGAATAAATCGTCCAAGCCGAAAGGCGCCAGGATCTCTGTTCCGCTAGTTCCCAATCGTACCCCAACGGCCGTGGCTGTCTCAGGCCAATGCCGCATGGCATCCATTGTCGAGGTATAGGGATGGTTGCGATTGACCTTGTGCATGCGGCCCTGGTTTTTAACCGACCAGGGGATGTCGGGTCGTTCCTGCTTGTGATCAGAATATCCCGTGTATGAACCAGCTAACGTTGCTGCGGAATATCCAGAACCGACGGCCGGTCATGTCCTCGATGTGGTAGTGCTCACGACCGGCGGTATCTATGCCGCTGTTCCGCCATTCCCAACACGAAGACCTCGATTGAGGATGAAGATCAATAATCAACCGGCCAGGATCGTATGTGGCATTTCTACTGACTGAGATTCTACTGAGTTGGGACCAAGCGTTGTCGTATCCGTGCATACATTTTTATGTAGCGATTTAGTGAACTCCACATAGCCCTGCCTCAGCCTGGGCCGATACGAACACTGGACCTCTTTGATTATTCCCGGGTGGGAAGCAGAGACATATTTGCAAGTCTAGGTCGGTCCACTAATGTGCGATCGAGGGTGTCGTTCTGGTTGAAGTTTGGTTGGGGGGTAACAAGTGGTCGCGCGGGAAGACTCCGCAAAAGCCGTTAATTTTTCGGCACTTACAGTTCGCTGTGTGCTGGCAGGCATAGCCGCGATACTCACAATTGCGCCCCCTCAGCGTGAGGCGTGGGCTACCCCTGAGCTGGAAAGAGCAACAGAGCTACTTCGGCAAAGCGAGGCAGAGTGGCGCCGCGAAGATAAGGCCTACCGTGACGCCCAGCAGGCAGGGCGCCTTAAGCCGCGCGAGCAGGCTGAATACGCAGAATTTGTAGCCGGGCTGCGGGTTCGCCTCCTTGAACAGTGCGAAGTCGTCCGTGGCATTGGGGGCAATGCAGCCGTCAGCGATTTCGAATGCATTCGGCTCGGTGCCCCCCAGCGGCGGATTGTCCTGCCGGATGTCAGCGCAGTTCAGACCGAAGAGGAAAAGAAGGCCGCAATCGTCGCTAAACTAAGCGACCTCGAAGGCAAAATCGACGAAGCGCTGATGAAGCGCCAACAGGAGATGAAGCAGGAGGCCTCAGCTTCCACAGCGACCGGGGCGGCGGGCGGGCGTTCGGCAGGAGGTGCTTCAGGTGGAGCCGCTGGCGGTCAATCTGGCGGCGGCTCGTCCTCTGGACAGACCGGGTCTGAAACAGCGAATGCCCAGGGGGAGCAACGGACGCCATCAGGCCAATTGCCAAGCGCCAGCGCATCTGGAGGCAGTCCAGGTTCCAAGGGTGCGGGCGTGCCTGGCACGGGCTACCCAGTCGGGCAGCCGCCGCCAACGGCAGGTGGGCCATCCGACAACCAGCGCGGCGCGCCACAAGGTCGTGCAGACGGCGGTGTTGATGATGACGTGGTGGCGCGGCAATTGCGCGAAGCAGCCGAGAAAGAATCCGACCCAACGCTTAAGGAGAAACTTTGGGCCGAATACAGGAAATACAAGGGGGCAAGGAAATGATGACCAATGCGCAACTGCGAGGGCTCCTTCTGGCCGTGCTCTGCCTGACTGTTCTTGGGGGGTGCGCGAAGAGCTACCCGACGCGAACGCTTACAACGAAGGAAGTGGCGCTGGATCGACCCGCTGCGCAGCCATCGGATGCCGAGCTGCTGAGTGTCCGCATCGAAGCTTTCGACCCAGGTAAACTGCCGGAAGATCCGAAGCTGTCGAAGGGTCTTTCCACCGATATCCGTAATGCCGAGGCATATTACGTCCCGAGCCAACTCAAAGAAACGATGCAGAAGTCTGGCTACTGGGGTCCGGTTCGCGTGACGCCGCGTGAGGCCCGCGGCAGCGACGTAAACGTGTCCGGTAAAATCCTGGAGTCGGACGGCGAAATTCTGAAAATCGAAGTGCAGGTTCGCGACGCTTCGGGTGCGCACTGGTTCACCAAGGAATATGAAAATACCATTGACGCCGCAGCTTACTGGCGCGCGGACTCACAAGGTGTCGATGCCTTCCAGAACCTCTACAACGAGGTGGCAAACGACATCGTCAACCATCGGAAGAAGCTGAAACCGGAAAACCACACCGAAATCAGGCAGGTCGCTGACCTTCGCTTCGGTGGTGAGTTTGCCCCGGTTGCCTATGAGGGATACCTGAAGAAATACGGTGACCCAGAAGACCAGAAGTCCGGTATCCAGAAGACATTCGCGTTCCTTGGCGGTAGGAAGGAATCTGAATGGAAGCCAGCCTATCAGGTCGTCCGGCTGCCGCCCAAGGAAGATCCGGTTGTCCAGCGCGTGGAGCGCATCCGCGCCCGCGAGGAAATGCTGATTGACACATTCGACCAGCAATACGACACGCTGGCACGCAGTTTGAAGGCGCCATATAATAACTGGCGGACGTCTCGATTGAAGGAAATCGCGGCACTTCGAGAGGCCGACCGTGTCAAGAATTCCGAGCAATCAAAGGCCGTCGCGGTCGGTGTCCTCGCCGTGCTGGCCGGAGCCGCGCTTGCCTCCCAGAATCAGGGCGGGAGTTGCTACAGTTGCACGTCTGCAGGTGCCGCTGTTGCTGGCGCTGGCGTCGCAATCGCAGTTCAGATGGCCAACCGCGCTTCCGACCAGGCGGAGTCGGAAACAAACATGCGCCGAGCCGCTCTTGAGGAACTGGGCAATTCCATGTCCAGCGACGTGAAGCCCACCGTTCTGGAAGTCGAGGGCAAGACTGTCGAGCTCAAGGGCACGATTGAGCAGCAGTTCAGCGCCTGGCGTGATGTTCTCAAGGAGCTGCGCGAAAGCGAGACAGCTCCGTTGCAGAAGCCGACCACGCCGCAAGCAGCTCCGACTGTAGGAACCTAAGGGAAACCTGGCTGGCGGGTTCGTACATTGAGTAACAAGTCATTCCGGATTTCCGGCGCGAAACGGGCTTCACCCATTTCGAAGCCGCCATTGGGCAAGTTTGCCGTTGCAACTGTTGCGGTACTGGCGACGGCAGCCGTGTTCGTCACATTCGCTTTGCCGGAAATTGTAGGCTCGAACCGAGCGGTCGAGCCTACCCCGGAGAAAGCTGCGGCACTGCCCGCCTCGCCACCCAAGCCTGCCGAAACTTCGACGCCCGAGAATAAAAAAGCAGAGGCCGAGAAGGTGCTGGCGGACACCCTTCGCCAGCTTGCTAGAATTGAAGGGGAAGGCGCTCGGACCTGGGGTATTGAACCTGTCGACGGTGCCAGCATAGCCGCCGTGGATGCGCTTCTGGAGCGAGCGCGTACTCTATTTGCGCAGCGCAATTATGCTGCCGCCTCGACGGTGCTGACGGAAACCGCGGCCAGTATAAAGCGCCTGGACGAGACCAAACCCGGCCGCCTCGATGTAGCCGTGCAGGCTGGTGCCAAGGCTCTCGCGGCATTGGATGCGCCGACAGCAGAAAAGCACTACCGAGTTGCTGCGTCGCTGAAGCCCGGGGCGCCTGAAATCGAAACCGCATTGGAGCGGGCGAAGAAGTTGCCGGAAGCCCTTCGGCATCTCAATGCCGGTTCAGCTGCGGAACAGGCGGGGTCGTCAGAAGAAGCACTTCAGGCCTATCAAAGCGCACTGGCTGTCGATCCGGCGCTGACAGGCGCCAAAGAAGGCCTCAAGCGGGTCGAAGCTGCAGCCAAAGCCGCGAATCTGCGGAAAGCCGTCTCGAAGGTCCACGAACGCCTGAATGCCCATGACGCATTTGGTGCGGAGTCGGCGCTGGCGCAGGCGGCGAAAATCGAGCCGGGAGCGCCGGAAATCGCGGATCTGCGGAGGCGTGTGGTGGCCGCTGTGCAGGTTGCAAGGATTGAAAAGGTCCGAGCCCGCGCTGAAGATAGCGAGAAGAAGGAAAACTGGTCTGAAGCACTGAGGGCATACGAAGAGGCTTTGGCCATCGATCCAAACGCGGCCTTTGCCAGCACTGGGCGTGCGCGTGCCCGCGCTCAGGTCGACCTGCATCGGAATATTGATAGCTATCTGGATCAGCCCAGCCGCTTGCAGTCCGCCAGTCCACTTGCGCACGCGACGGCCATCTTGGCGGCCACTTCAAAGCAGGTCGAAGGACCGGTTCTGGCGGCGAAAAAAGAGAAACTTCAGAAACTCGTTTATGCCTACTCCCGGCCAGTACCGGTGGTCATCAAATCGGACCGGCAAACGAGTGTGGAGCTTTACCGGGTGGGCCTTATCGGCCTGTTTGAGACCTATCGCATGGAGCTCCCACCCGGGAAATACGTGGCGGTTGGATCCAGAACCGGATATCGGGATGTGCGGGTAGAATTCGAAGTCCCCCCGGGCGCCACGGAGCACAATGTGTCGATTAAGTGTACAGAGGCAATCCGTTGACATCGCTCACTGTCATCGCTGGCGATCGTGCCCAAACTTATAGTGGCGTCGACTTTCCGCTCGCCATCCAGGTAGATACGGACGGCGGCATTGACATCGGGACGACAGCCGAAGGTGGAGTTATCGCGTGGGTAGTCGCCCATGCGGACGGCCTGTCCATTCAGCCCGAGAAGTCCCGCACCCCCATCGTGCTCAATGGGCAGCGGATGTCCGGCGCTACCTGGCTTAAAGACGGGGATGTCCTGGGCTTCGGTGATGTTGATTTTGACGTGTCCAAGAATGACGACGGATATCAGTTCAGGACCAATGTATCGGTCGTCGACGAGAAAGCTGCTGACCGGCCTTCGACATTTAACGTGGCTGCCTCCGGAGCAGGTCGTGCCTCGGCAAGATCAGACGCAGGAGCCAGGCAACCCATTTCCAGAGGCAAGATTGCCGCGGCAGCGGTGCTGGCAATACTGGGAATCAGCATCGGCTTTGTGCTCGCTGCATCGCCATTGAGCCTTCAGTTCAATGAAGCGCCGGACACGATTGCCGTTTCAGGATTCCCTCCCGCCATTCCGGTAGGCGGCGGTTATCTCGCGTTGCCCGGGACCTATACTGTTTCGGCCAGCAAAGAAGGGTATCGGCCTTTCCAGGCACAAGTCAGCGTGAGCTTCGGACAAAAGGATTCATTCAAGCTGGCGCTCATTCCGAAGCCCGGAATCCTCCGGATATCCAGTATCCCTGATAAGGCAACCGTCCTCGTCGATGGCGCTGAGCGAGGCAATACTCCGTCTGAAATCGAAGTCGATAGCGGCGAGCGGACCATCCGGTTTCAGAAGGACGAGTTCCTGCCAGTCGAGCAGAAGCTCGTCATCGAGGGGTTTGGCAAGGAGCAGGTTCTTACGGTGGAGTTGAAGACCGCTTTGGGCACCGTCGCCATCCCGACCAAGCCGGACCAGGCGAAAGTTCGGATTGACGGGCGTGACATCGGTACCAGCCCGGCTTCCGCGTCAGTGCTGAGCGGTACCCGGAATATTGAAGTCGAGAAGGACGGCTGGAAGGTCGTTCGCAAGACCTTCGAAGTCCAGCCAGGAATGACGAATACTGTCCCACTGATTGAGCTGGAACGCCTGGATGGTACCGTCAATGTCGAGACGGAGCCCAGCGGAGCATCTGTGCTGGTCAATGGCCAGTTTCAGGGGCAATCGCCAATGGCGCTGACGTTGCCGGGCGAGAAGACACAGCAGGTCTCCGTGTCAAAGGCGGGCTTCGAGACCGTCACCAGGGCTGTGCAGGCTGATCCAGGTGCTACCAAAAAGTTGACTGTTCGCCTGCCACCGGAGACGGGTACGGTTTATCTCACGACCGTTCCAGCTGGGTCTTCTCTCAAAATCAATGGGGTGGATAGCGGAAGCGCGACCCAGCGACTGACGCTTCAAACGGTCAATCAGTCTCTGGAGATATCCAAGCCGGGATATGAGCCGCGCAAGGTCACGGTCACTCCACAGAAGGATGTGCCGAAGAAAATCGAGATTACGCTGAAGACCGCTGCCGAAGAAATGAAAGAGCGCGTGGCGAAGGGCATTCTGACAGCTGCGGGCCAGAAGCTTGTCCTTGTTCCTATTGCTTCGCCAATCAAGGTGGCATTGGGCTCGCCGCGGCGGGATCCGGCGCGGCGGTCGAATGAAAATGAATACAACGTCGAGATGACCCGGCCGTTCTTTCTGAGTGAGAAGGAAGTTACCAACGCAGAGTTCAAGAAGTTCAAGGCCGCGCATTCATCTGGTGGGTATCAGGGCAACAGCCTGAATGAGCCAAATCAGCCGGTAGTCGGTGTTTCCTGGGAGGACGCTGCGCGGTATGCCAATTGGCTGAGTGCTCAGGAGAAGCTTCCGCCTGCTTACAAAGACGAAAACGGCAAGGTCACACCCATTTTCCCAGCCACAGACGGCTACCGGCTACCCACTGAAGCGGAGTGGGAGTTTGCTGCCAGGTATGAAGGCGGCCAGCGCGTATCGGGCCTTGGACTTCGTTTTACTTGGGGCGAAAGCCTGCCGCCGCCTGCAAATACAGGGAATTTTGCCCATGAAGGCTCGGGATTGCCGTTTGCCTTGGTGGGATATGCGGACAAATTCGTTGCTACGGCGCCCGTCGGATCGTTTGCGGCATCCAAGGCAGGCCTGTTCGATCTGAGCGGTAACGCATCAGAATGGTGCCACGACTTCTACGATATCAACAACAGCGGTTCGACCGCGCTTCGCGACCCTGTCGGTCCGACCGACGGCAAGTTCCATGTCATCAAGGGGTCCAGCTGGCGCACCGGAAGCCCGACAGAACTCCGGACATCGTATCGGGACTATTCTGACAAGCCGCGGGATGACGTCGGCTTCCGCCTGGCGAGGTATGCCAATGCCCTGCGCTAGATATCTGACGATAATTGTCGCCTCCATACTGATGACAGGGTCTGTTCACGCGCAGACCACCAATCAGGAGCCCAAGCCGCCGCCTAAGCAGGAACCGCCCGCAGCGTCGGCGCAACCTCGACGGCCGCAGCAGGCTCCAGCTCCTTTCAAACCTGCCGAAGAAGTGTCTCCGAGCAGGAAACTTTCCTTTCCAAGCGATATATGAGGACGCCAATGCGTCGGCTCTTTCCCACGGAATTCATCTATCAGGTCTCGGCACTTCTCGTGTCGTTCATCCTTGTCCACGCCGCCTATGTCGCGATGATCCGACCGAACGCCGAGCAGTTTCTGGCATCCGAAAAGGCGAAAGTCGCATTGGACGCCCAGTACGAAATGCAGCAGTCGGTCTATGTCATCCTGAGAGACTACGAGCAGGAGGCCTGCCTGGTCCTCATGTTCTGGGCATTCGCGATTCTGGGTTATAAGGCCATCGCTATCATGCGGCAGCGCAGGCAGCTTGAAATGGACCTCGTCGGGTTGCCTGAAGGCACCACTGTCTCGTCGGAAAGCGCTCAGCAGACATCGCAGCTCATTCGGAAACGCTTCTCTGGGCCCGAGCAAGGCTTCCTGCTCGCCCGTGCCATGCTGGCTGCCATCGACCGTTTTGTAGCCACGCGAAGTGTCCAGGACGCGTCGACAGTTGTCCACAACGTCTGCGATGCTGAGGCCGAACGGCAGGATTCCCAGTTGTCTATTATCCGGTATGTGGCCTGGGCCATCCCATCGATTGGCTTCATTGGCACTGTTCGCGGTATCGGTGATGCGTTGACGAAAGTGCAGCGGGCCGTTTCCGGCGACATATCGGGCGTGACCGACAGCCTCGGCGTCGCTTTCAACTCAACCCTCGTGGCTTTATTGGCCAGTATTGTCCTGATGTTCCTGATCCATCAGCTTCAGTCCTCTCAGGAGCAACTTGTTCTCGATACCCGTAAGTATTGCGATGACTGGTTCGTCCGTCGTCTCAAGGTCTGATCAGAATGCCCGCTAAAGCCAGGCGCGAGATATCCGGGGGATTGATTTCCTTCCTGGATGTCATGTGCTGTGGCTTCGGTGCGGTCGTTCTTCTCGTGGTTATCCTGAATGGCCAGGTTGTCCAGAAGCGGCAGGCCGGTTCCGAGACGCTGCGCGAAGAGCTGCGTCAGACGACCGCTCTCGAGGAGTTTGCCCGGGAAGAACTCGCCAAGGTGATGCAGGAGGTTACCCAGGTCGAGCAGAAGCGGACTGAATTGAGTGCGCAGGCAGCCGAGATGGAAGCGCGCGTTCGCGATACCGCGCGCAAGGCCAGGGAAGCGCAGGCTCAGGCGCAGGCCGTACAGTCAGCATTGGCAAATCTTCGGACCCAGAGCGAAGCTGTCGAAAAGACGGTTTCATTGCTGCGTACCAAGGCAGACCAGCAATGGGAGGGCGGTAAGCGGCCCGTTGGATTCTCCGGCGACGGCCAGCGGCAGTATCTGACCGGGCTAAAACTGGGCGGAGAGCGAACCCTGATTCTGGTTGATGCCTCTGCCAGCATGCTGGATGAGACGGTCGTGAATGTCGTCCGGTGGAAGGTGATGGATCCGGAGGTTCGAAGAAACTCACCGAAGTGGCAGCGAGTGGTGCGGTCGCTGCACTGGCTCTTGGCCAATCTCAGGCCGGGAAAGCAGTATCAGGTCTATTTCTTCAACACTGCGGCGAATCCCCTTGTTCAGGGTTCCGACAAGCAGTGGCTGAACACACACGACACGGCGGGTATCAGTTCCGCCCTGCTGGCGGCCCGGACGATCGCGCCAGAGGGTGGCACCAGTCTCCATCAGGCGTTTGGTGTTATCAGCCGAATGGAGCCTAAGCCCGATAGCGTCATTCTCCTGACCGACGGTTTGCCAACCCAGGGTGCTGGTGCGGGTGACGGTCGCCCGGTTTCGGCTGATGAGCGACTGTCGCACTTCAAGGATTCATTGCGCCGGATTCCGAATGGCATTCCCGTCAACACATTACTGTTTCCGATGGAAGGCGACCCGGAAGCCGCAGGCGCGTTCTGGGAACTGGCGGTGACTTCCCGTGGTTCGTTCATGACTCCGGCACGGGATTGGCCGTGATGCGTATGCGGCGGAGAGAAGCGGAAACCTTCAGTCTGTCCTTCCTGGATGTGATTGCCTGCGGGTTCGGCGCTGTCATTCTGCTGTTGATTATCACGTTGGCCTTCGAGCCGATTTCGGCTCAGGAGGAGGTTGAACAAATCAAGCAGCGCGCCGCGGACAGCAAGGCAATCCGAGAAGACCTCATCAAGGAAAGACAGACCCTTCAGAAAGAGCTGGAGGATAAGAGGCGCCAGCTGGCACAATCCCAGGCTCAGTTGGCGGAACTGGGGGCGGAGCTCCAGCAGGCCGACCGGCAATTTGGTAGTGCCAAGGCAACAGCAGATGCTGGAATCAAGGCCGAAGAGCGCCTGAAGGCGGTTCAGCAATCGCTATCCGAGGAAATGCGCAGGCTTCTGGCTCAGCGCAATGACAAGCCCATTGCCACGGACGCCCCAATTGGCGGGATTCCCGTCGACAGCGAATACGTCATTTTTATCATCGATACGTCGGGCAGCATGAAGCAGGGCGCCTGGTCGCTGGTCGTCAGCAAGATGCGGGAAATCCTGGACTCCTACCCCAAGGTCCAGGGTGTCCAGATCATGAATGATCAGGGTCAATACATGTTTCCCACATACGCCGGTCAATGGATTCCGGATTCACCGCAGCGCCGGGCCGTCATTATGGAGCAGTTGCGGACCTGGAACAGCTACAGCGCCAGCAATCCAGCACCCGGTATCGCCCAAGCCATCACGACCTTTTACCGACCAGATAGGCCGACGAGCATTTTCGTTTTCGGCGACGACTTTAATGGCCGCAGTATCGATGATGTCGTGTCCATTGTGGCAAAAACAAACCGACGAGGAAATGCGGGCCAGTCACCGATTAGGATTCATACGTTTGGGTTCCCGGTGTTGCCTATTTACACAAAAAATCAGGTTGGAAACTTCACGCGCTTTGCCCATCTCATGCGCATTCTGGCAGAACAGAACGCAGGGTCATTTGTTGGCCTGAATTCCGTCAAGTAAGCCACTAAATCAAACGCGGAATCTCAGTGAGGAGAATTCGATCGGCGAGTATCCTCACGGAGATCGATCAGGGAAAATCTACTGAGAAATTATTACACACGGGAATCGACCAAGATATCACAGTTCCTAGTGATGAATATAAAGGCGTTTGTCTGATTTTCGGAGCTAACAAAACTCAGTAGAAAGCGCTCTCAGTAGATAATCCCAGTTTGATCGTGGTGAGGAGGCATGGCGCATTGGGGCGTGATAAAAATATTTACATTCGACTTCCGATATATGTTCGCCCTCCAACGCGACATCGTCGAGTCTTCCGATCAGGTGGCGCCGGCATCCAGCGTCCGGCTTTCATGCGCATAGCGGACCAGTGCCGTAAAGCGATAGATGCCATGGACGAATTTGCCGTATGGCATAGTGACGAAGAGGGCGAAGACGATACCCAGATGAAGCGCTAGCAGCAGCCCCATGGCGGCGGTCTCGCGCAGGACCAACAGGGCGAGGCCAGTCAGGCTGGTCAGGAACAGCATGGCGAGGAAGGCAGACTCCATGCCGAAACGGGCTTCATCCTGCAGCGCCGGATCGCGGTGCCTTTTCTGTAGCAGCAGTCCGGCGGGGCCGACCAGCAGGCCGATACCACCGGCTGTGCCGAGCAGCACCGGAAGATCATACCAGGGATAGGGGGCTTCAAGGTCGAGCAGATAGTGGTAGAACGTCGCCACCGATGTGGCGGCGAAGCACAGGCCGAAGCCGTAGAAAGTTAGGTGGTGATAGAAACGGCGCCGGTCCTTCGGCTTGGCTGAATCTGTGACGCAGCCACCACCGCCGCCATCGAGATAACGCAAGCGCCCAGCATCTCTCATCGCCTGCCACAACGAGGCGATGTCGAGGTCCATTTTCGGTCCGGCGAGAGAGCGCCACAGATTGCGGATGCCCATGGCCAGGGCACTGACCGCATACAGGAACGCGGCGCCGAACAGGACTGCCATGCCGTTATGCGGCATGAGTGTGTAGAAGCTGCCCGGGCCGATATTGACCATGAACAATGCGGCTGGATCGTTCAGCGTGATGAAACCGATGATGAAGCTGGCGACGCTTAAGGCGGCGATAAGGCTGATGGCAAGGCCATTGCGGCGGAACAGTCCAGACAGGCAGCCTGGCCAAGCATAAATCGCGTAAGACTCTGCCCGTACAATCGCCAGCGTCCTTGGCACATTGACATTGAATTCATGCGGTGGCGAGAACTGGCAGTCGTCATAGCAGGCGCCGCAGCCGTGGCACAGGTTAGCGATGTAGTTGAGATCGCCGTCTGGAAATGCGCGTCGCATCTCCATGGCCGGGAAGACGGCGCAGAGTCCCTCGCAATAGCGGCAGGAGTTGCATACCGTCATCAGGCGGTCGGCCTCGGCCAGCGCCATGGTCGCGTGCTGACTCTCACTGCCCTGAATCACCGTCTTACTGTTGAGCATGATACGCCGCCTCCCGCCCGGCGATGCGACCAAAGACACTCCCGATTGTCATGCCAATGCCGGCGGCATAACCGCGGCCCAGCACATTTCCAGCCATGATCTCGCCGGCGGCGAACATGTTCTGCGCACGGCTGCCATCCGCCATCTGTATGCGGGCATCGCGATCCACCCGTGTACCCAGATAGGTGAAGGTGATGCCGGGCCGGACCGGATAGGCATAGAAGGGGCCGATTTCTATCTTCCGGGCCCAGTGCGTTTTGGGCGGAGTCAGGCCTTCGGTACGGCAGTCGTCCAGCACCGTGTGGTCGAAGCTGCCCGGGCGCACGGCGGCGTTGAAGTCGCTGACGGTCTGCAGCAGGATGGCCGGCTCGAGCTCGAGCTTCTGCGCCAGTTCCTGGATGCTCGGCGCCTGGTTCGGCGGATAGAGTGAGGGCATGAACATTTTCAGCGAGGATGCATCGAAGACGATATAGGCAATTTGGTCGGGCTGCTGGGCCACCAACCGACCCCAGATGGCATAGCGCTTGGGCCAGAAATCCTCGCCCTCGTCATAGAAGCGTTGCGCGTGCCTGTTGACGACAATGCCGAACACCACGCAGTCGAGTCGAGTGATGATGCCGCCATCAAATTTCGGGGCGCGGGCGTCGATCGCCACGGCATGGCATTGCGTTGGGTCGCCGATCGGCTGCACGCCCTTATCCAGCAACATGCGCAATACGGTGCCACGGTTATAGGGGGTGCCGCGGATCAGGAAATTTTCAGCGACATCGCCCCAGGATTCCTTAAGCCAGTCGATATTGGCTTCGAAGCCGCCAGCCGCGGCGACCAGACTTGCGGCACGAATACTAATGATCTGATCTTTGATCTTCACCCGGGCCGAATGGAAACGACCATCGGCAATATCGAGGCCAATCACTTCGGCATCGTACCACACCTCGATGCCGAGGCTTTCCGCCGTGCGGTATAGCGCGTTAAGCATTGACCGGCCGCCACCAAGGAAAAAGGAGTTGGTCCGTCCTAGGCTCAGGGTGCCGCCCAGCGAGGGCTGGAAGCGCACACCCTGCTCGACGATCCAATGCAGCATCTCCTTCGATTCGGCGATCATGATGCGGGCGAGTTGTTCGTCGGTCTCGCCGCCGGTCACGCGCAGCAGATCGTCCCAGAATTCATCCTCAGTGTAAGGTCCGCTCAGCGTGTCTGTGGCACTGTCATGGGCGCAGCGCATGTTGCGGGTGTGACGGGTATTTCCGCCGCGATAGAAGCGGGGTGCGCCTTCTAGAACCAGCACCGATTTTGCTCCGGTCCGCTTCGCGCTGATCGCCGCGCAGAGCGCGGCATTGCCGCCGCCGACTACTAGGACATCGAATAGTCCGGGATATTCCGACATCGCCACGCTCCAACACACCCGCTTGTCTCATTTCGTATATCAATGTATACAAATGTATTCAATATTCTTTACTTAATCTATTTCAAACCGTTACCGGTTGAAGTGACGGGGATTCAGGTGCTCAACTGACCATGATGGAT
>NZ_JAOZVR010000028.1 GCF_025869515.1 Ferrovibrio sp. | reverse complement strand
GACATTTCCCCTGCCTGTAACGGCGGTTTCGCCCGCTACACCGTATCTGCTCCCGCCCATCCTGCCCGGAGCTTAAATCCGACCGGTATCTTCTACCGGGATTTGCATTCATGCAATTCCGAATGACTGACGGATTACAAGGTTCCCGCGATTCCCAACGGTCGCAGCCTGCCACCCCTCATATTCTGGTGAAGAGACTGGATTGCCGCGGAAAGTCCGGCCAAGCTCCGTAAAGTAAATTTTATCGGAACCCTCTGATTTTCTTGGCGTTTATTAGGGTACGCGCAGGCGGCTGCAGGTTTCCTGCAGCCTTGCGGGGTCTGTATCACACCAACAAGGAGGATACCCCATGACCGACCGTCTGATTTCCGCCGACAAGGTAGAAGGCACCACCGTCTACAATCCGAAGGGCGACAAACTCGGTTCGATCAACAACGTGATGATCGACAAGATGTCGGGCAAGGTGGCCTATGCCGACATGTCGTTCGGCGGCTTCCTCGGCATCGGCGACCGCCATCATCCGCTGCCCTGGAGCATGCTGACTTACGACAGCAAACAGGGCGGCTATGTCGTCAATCTCGACAAGAAGGTGCTCGAAGGCGCACCGACTTATGGCGACAAGGACCGGGTGAACTGGGAAGATGAAGCTTGGGGCCGCAAGGTGCACGACTATTACGGCGTGCCGCCGTTCTGGATGTAACCACGCACCCGGCACATGACAGAGAAGGCGCTCCCAGCGATGGGGGCGCCTTCTTTTTTTAGCCGTCGTCGCTGCCGTCGATCAGGTTCCAGGCCTGGTTGGCCACCGAGCGGACCAATGCGGCATAGACCTTGAGCGCCTGGGCGGCAGCCGGATTGGCGGGATTGCCGTTCGCGCCGCGCTTGACGATACCCTGCGCCATCACGGCGACGCGGAACAGCGCGAAGGCAAGATAGAAATTCCAGTGCGGAATCCCGTCACGGTCGCTGTGGCGGCAATAGGCATTGAGGTAATCCGGTTCGCCGGGAATGCCGCTTTCAATGAAATCGATCCCCTGCAGGCTGCCCATGCCGGGAATTGTCACACGCCATGGCATGCAATTGATCGCCAGGTCGGCGAGAGGATGACCGATCAGCGCCAGGTCCCAGTCATGCACGGCGACAACGCGGGGTTCGCTGGAATGGAAGGTCAGGCTGTCGAGACGGAAATTGCCGTGCATCAGGCTGGTAACATCGTCGGTCGGCACATGCGCCGGCAGCCAGTCGAGCAGACGCTCCATCGCTGCAATCTCATCGGTCGCGTTGGTGCGATACTGTTCGATCAGAGCGGTGACCTGCCGGGTGAGGTAGTCGAGGCCGCTGCCATTGGCCGGCAGGCTGGTCTGTGCGGGCAGCAGGGCATGCAGCCGGGCCAGTGTTTCGGCCATGGCCTCGTAATGGGCCTGACGCTGCTTGGCATCCATGCCGGGCAGGCCGGGATCGCGGAAATGCCGGCCCGGGACATAGTCGAGCAGATAGAAGGGTGCACCGATCACGCTTTCGTCGGTGCAGGCGAGCTGCGGCTGGCCCACCGGCAACCCGGCACCATGCAGGGCGCGCAGCAGGCCGAAATCGCGTTCGATCGATTCCGCCATGCTGCAGCCTTTCTTGGGCTGGCTGCGCTTGCGTAAAACGAAGTTTCGCCCCGGGCTGTGCAGCATGAAGGCCGGGCTGGCGGCCGGTCCCTTGAACTGCTGTACGGTGAGCGGTGCCTTGAAATCCGGCAGATGTTTGGCGAGATACGCCGCCAGCCTGGCCTCGTCGAACCGGTGGTGCGGTTGTACGGGGGTCAGGTCGGCGGCCGCCATCGGCTATTTGCCTCCCGTGATGCGCTCCACCAGCGCCCAGGCCTGCTCGGCGATCGGCTTTGCCCGTTTACCGGACTCGATCGCGTGCTGGCTGGCGGCGGTGCCGTCTTTCACCCGGCCCATGATGCCCTGCAGGATGCCTGCAATGCGGAACATGTTATAGGCCATGTAGAAATCGAGATGCGGAATGCCGTCGCGGCCGGTGCGTTTGCAGTAGGCCGCAGTGTAGTCCTGCTCGGTCGGAATCCCCAGGTCAGAGAAATCGACGCCGGCGAGGCCACGGAAGGTTTCCGGTGCGAGCCGCCACGACATCAGGTGGTAGCTGAAATCGCCGAGCGGATGGCCCAGTGTGGAGAGTTCCCAGTCCAGTACGGCGATGACGCGCGGCTCGGTGGGGTGGAAGATCATATTGTCCATGCGGTAGTCGCCATGGACGATGCTGGTTTCCTCGCCGGGCGGAATATGCGCCGGCAGCCATTCGATCAGCTTGTCCATCGCCGGAATCTCTTCGGTTTCCGACGCTTTGTACTGCTTGCTCCAACGGCTGATCTGGCGGGCGAAGTAGTCGCCCGGCTTGCCGTAGTCGCCGAGCCCGATGGCGGTGTAATCGACTTTGTGCAAGGCCGCGATCGTCCTGTTCATGGCATCGAAAATGCCGGCGCGTTCCTCGCGGCTCATGCCCGGCAGTCGCTGATCCCAGAAGATGCGGCCCTCGACGCAGTCCATCACATAGAAAGCCGTGCCGATCACGCTGTCGTCTTCGCACAAGCCGTAAGTCCGCGCGACGGGCACATCGGTCTGGCCCAGCGCGGTGATCACCCGGTATTCGCGATCGACCGCATGCGCGGAGGGCAGCAGCTTGCCCGGCGGTTTGCGCCGCAGTACGTATTTGCGATCAGGGGTGACCAGCATGAAGGTCGGGTTCGACTGGCCTCCTTTAAACTGCTGGATGGTCAGTGGGCCGCGGTAATCGGCAACATTCTGCCTGAGCCAGCTTTCCAGTGCGGCTTCATCGAAGGTGTGGCGCTCCTGCACCGGCATGGTGCCGACGAAGCGGTCCTGATCGCTCATGCTATCGTTTCCTCGTCTCATTGGGGCGCGGTCCAAGAATATCTCCCAAGAAGATCTCGCCGGGCACGCCCGGAGCTACGATAGCCATGCGGCGCCATCCGGCGCAACCGCCTATCGGCAGTCCCGTTTTTCCGGCAATGCTGTTGTTATTGCTTGTGCGCCGTCAGTTTTTCTCGCGCGCGATGGCGCGCCAGCCAATGTCGCGACGGCAGAAGCCGTGCGGCCAGCGGATTTTATCCACAGCAGCATAGGCGCGGGCCTGTGCCACGCCAATCGTCTTGCCCAGGCCGCAGACACCCAGTACGCGACCACCATTGGCGAGGATCGCGCCATCCGGGCCGGCTTTGGTGCCGGCGTGGAATACCACGGTATCGGTTTCCGCCGCAGCGGCATCAAGACCTTCGATCAGCGTATCCTTGCGCGGCTCGCCCGGATAGCCCTCCGCCGCCATCACCACGCAGAGTGCGGCTTCGTCGCGCCAGCGCAGGTCGAAATCCTTCAGTACGCCATCGCGCGATGCCATCAGCGCGGGCAGCAGGTCCGACTTTAGTCGCAGCATCAGCGTCTGGCATTCCGGGTCGCCGAAGCGGGTGTTGTATTCCAGCAGCTTCGGACCGTCTTTGGTCAGCATCAGTCCGGCGAACAGCACACCCTTGAACGGCGTGCCCTCCGCGATCATGCCATTGACGGTCGGCAGAATGATGCGGTCCATGACTTCCTGCTGCAACGCCGGGGTCAGCACCGGTGCCGGTGAATAGGCGCCCATGCCGCCGGTATTCGGCCCGGTATCGCCGTCACCGACGCGCTTGTGATCCTGCGCCGAGGCGAGCGCCAGCGCATGCCTGCCATCCACCAGCGCGAAAAAGCTGACTTCCTCGCCATCGAGGAATTCCTCGATCACCACTTCGGCACCGGGTTCGGCAAACAGCGCGGTATTGGCTGCCAGCGCTTCGTCCAGCGTCGTCGCCACGGTCACGCCCTTGCCGGCGGCAAGGCCATCGGCCTTCACCACGATGGGGGCGCCCTGTCTGCGGATGAAGGCTTCGGCCGCGGCGGCCTCCCTGAAGCGGCCATAGGCAGCCGTCGGAATGCCGTATTTGGCGCAGAGATCCTTCATGAATCCCTTGGAGCCCTCGAGCTGTGCGGCCGCCTTGCTGGGGCCGAAACAGGCGAAGCCATGGGCTTCCAGATGGTCGACCAGACCGGCAACCAGCGGGGCCTCCGGACCGATCACGACGAAATCGATATGCTCGTCGCGGCACAGCTTGAGCACCGCATCGAGATCCACCGGGTTGACCGGCGCCAGCCTGGCCACCTGGGCGATCCCCGGATTGCCCGGAGCGCAGACCAGCTTGGTGACCAGCGGCGAGGCGCTCAGTGCCCAGCACAGGGCGTGCTCGCGCCCGCCCGATCCGATGACGAGAAGATTCATGTCGGTCCCTTGGGATGATTGGGCGACTGGAGGAATGGCGGCAATGTTTGTATCATGGGGCAAGCAGACGCAAGGCTTCCCATGAGCGATTTCGAGCCCACCCAGCCCGGTCCGGCCGCCACCCCGGCGGCGCCAGGAAACGTGCCGGAATATACGGTTACCGAGCTCTCGCTGCGCCTGAAACGCAGCATCGAGGAGAGCTTCGGCTGGGTGCGGGTGCGGGGCGAGATTTCCGGCTTCAAGCGGGCCGCCTCGGGCCATCTGTATTTCTCGCTCAAGGACGCCGATTCGGTGCTGGACGGCGTGTGCTGGAAGGGCAGCGCCGCCCGCCTCGGGGTCAAGCCCGAGGATGGCATGGAGGTGATCTGCTCGGGCAGGCTGACCAGCTATCCCGGCCGCTCAAAATACCAGATGGTGGTCGAGCGCATGGAACTGGCCGGCCTCGGCGCGCTGATGGCGCTGCTGGAGCAGCGCAAGCAGAAGCTGGCTGCCGAGGGCCTGTTTGCCGCCGAGCGCAAGCGGCCGTTGCCCTACCTGCCGCGCGTGATCGGCGTGGTGACTTCACCCACGGGTGCGGTGATCCGCGACATCCTGCATCGCCTGGCCGACCGGTTTCCCACCCATGTGCTGGTCTGGCCGGTGCTGGTCCAGGGCGAGGGTGCTGCCGAGCAGGTCGCCAGGGCCATCCGTGGTTTCAATGCATTGCCTGAGGGTGGTGTCGTGCCGCGGCCCGATCTGCTGATCGTGGCGCGTGGCGGCGGCAGCCTGGAGGACCTGATGGCCTTCAACGAAGAGGCGGTGGTGCGCGCCGCCGCCGCTTCGGATATCCCGCTGATTTCCGCAGTCGGCCATGAAACCGATACCACGCTGATCGATTTTGCCTCCGACCGCCGCGCGCCGACACCGACCGCAGCGGCCGAAATGGCTGTGCCGGTGCGGCTCGATCTGGTCTCCGGCGTTGCCGGCCTGGACGAGCGCCTGCGTCGCGGCATGACGCGAATGGCACGCGAGAAGCGCCAGCAGCTCGATGGTCTCGGCCGTGGCCTGCGCGGCCCGCGCGAACAGCTCGATATGATGCGGCAGCGGGTTGATGATCTGTCCGACCGCTTCCGCCATGCCCTGCGCGTCGCCCTGGCTGCCAAGAAGGCCGAGATGCAGGCCGAACTGGCCAAACTGCGGCCGGCGCTGCTGCGGCGCGAGGTGGCGGATTATCGCCGCCAGCTGAAAGAGACCGATGCGCGGCTGCTGCGCGCGTTGCGCCAGCGCCGGGCCGATGCCGTCCAGCGGCTTGCCCAGCCTGCCAAGCTGCTGGAGAGCCTGTCGTATCGTAATGTGCTGTCGCGCGGCTTTGCCGTTGTCTACGACGCCGATGGCCGCGCGCTGAACAGTGCCGCGGCGATGGCGCCGGGGGCGACGGTAGCCATCGAGATGCAGGATGGTCGGCGCGATGCGCAGATCGTCGGTACCGGTAGTACGGCGCCGACTGCAAAACGACCTGCGCCTCCCGCCAAGTCCACCAAACAGGAAAGCCTGTTCTGATGCAGACACCGCCGTTGCCGCGCGAAATAGAAGCCCGGGTGCATTATCGCCATGGCGCTTTCGACATCGTGTTTCCCGGATCCTATGTCACCTGTTCGGTGACGGGCGTGCGCATTCCGCTCGAGCGTCTGCGCTACTGGAGCGTCGATCGCCAGGAGGCCTATGCCGACGCGGTTGTGGCGACGCGCGGCCTGGTTGGCGATCCGGTGAAGCGCGCATGAAGCGCTGGCTCGCCGCACTCCTTCTGCTGCTGAGCGGCACTGCCGCGGCGAACGAAGCGCCGGCGGGCTTATCGTGGAGCGGCGATTTCAGCCAGGGCGGTCTCATTATCGGAGTGGCCCAGCCGGGCATCACACTGAAGCTCGGCGAGCGCGGCGTGCCGGTGGCGCAGGATGGCCGCTTCGTTTTCGGTTTCGGCCGCGACGAGCCGGCCATAGTATCTTTAACGGTCAGCCATCGCGGCGGCCAGAGCGAGACGCTGCCGCTGCGGATCGCGCCGCAGACATATGACATCCAGCGCATCGACGGCCTGCCGCCGGCACAGGTGACGCCACCGCCAGCCGTGCTGGAGCGCATCAGGCGCGAGAATGCGCAGATTGCGGCGGTACGCCAGCGCAATACGCCGCGGCAGGATTTCCTGCAGGACTGGATCTGGCCCGCCAGGGGCCCGGTCTCAGGCGTCTATGGCAGCCAGCGGATTCTCAACGGCGAACCGCGCACGCCGCATTTCGGCCTCGATATCGCGGCACCCACCGGCAGCCCGGTGGTGGCGCCGGCGAGTGGCGAAGTGGTGCTGGCGGAGAAGGATATCTATTTCACCGGCGGCACCATCATCATCGATCATGGCATGGGCATCAACTCGGCCTATTCGCATCTGCAGAACGTGACCGTGAAGGTCGGCCAACAGGTAAAGCAGGGCCAGCAGATCGGCACGGTGGGAGCCACCGGGCGCGCTACCGGTCCGCATCTCGACTGGCGGCTCAACTGGTTCGACGTGCGGCTCGATCCGCGGCGCCTGCTGCCCAGGGAATAGCGGTTATTCTTTCGGCCAGCGCCGATGTACCCAGAACCAGTGATCGGGGCGCGCGCGAATCCAGCCTTCGATCTTGCGGTTGACCTGCAGCATCGCGTTATAGACATCGCGGCTGTGATCGCCGGTCTTTTCAACCTGCATCGGCGGTTCGATTGTCAGGCGGAAATGCGTTCCGGACAGTCGCTCGACATAGGCCGGTACCATCGGACAGTTCATGCGCAATGCGAATTCCGCGAGCGCCGGCGTCGTCATTGCGTCTCGGCCGAAAAACGGCACGGCGATACCGTTGCTGAGTTTCTGGTCAACCAGCATGGCGACATGCTCGTTACTTTTCAGCATGGCGAGGATTTCTCGCGCCGCTTTGATCCCTTTGGGCACATGACGGCCGCCCAGTGATGTGCGCAGGCCCTGCAGGATTTCTTCGGTCAGGGG
Organism: Ferrovibrio sp.; assembly: GCF_025869515.1. Taxonomy (GTDB): domain Bacteria; phylum Pseudomonadota; class Alphaproteobacteria; order Ferrovibrionales; family Ferrovibrionaceae; genus Ferrovibrio. The sequence continues at coordinate 5,923 of NZ_JAOZVR010000028.1, read as the reverse complement.
GTTGTTGGCGGCGCGATAGACCAACAGCATATGCATGCCGAGATGCTGTGCAGCCAGACCGTTGAGTTCCCAATTGCCGTAATGCGCCGAGAAAAACATTGCCGGTTTGCCGCTGTCGCGGATAGCCTGGACATGCTCGATGCCGACCACTTCCACATGACCGGTCTTTTCGCTGGGCTGGCCGGGAATGGCGATGTCGAGTTCGCCGAGATGTGCGTATTCGGCGACCACCCGGCCGAGATTGTCCCACATGCCGTTCAGCACGACCTGCTGCTGGTCTGACGTCAACTCCGGCATGGCATGCGCCAGGTTGCGCGCAGCAATCTTATGCGTGCCAAGATGCGGGCCGATCTTGCGTGCGATCCATCCGCCAAGCGCCGAGGCGCGGTCGAGCGGGAGGGCGCCGAACAATGCCAGCGCCAGCCGGGCACCCCAGGCGGCGACATACTCATGCGGCTCGGCGCGCGGAAACAGGATTTTACGCACGGGAATGGGCCTGCTTCTGCGCCGGCGGCAGCATCTTCTGCAGATAGGTGTCGAGCAACTGCGGTTCGGCAAATGCCAGCGACACGCGCAGCACATCGACCATGGCGCGGGCTGCAGCCGGCAGCCGTACCTGATCCTTCGCGGTGGTGACCGGAATGGCGCTCAGGCCATGGGCGGTTTCAACGAGGCGCATCACGGTGTCGGGGCTGTAGGGGGCATGATCGGGGAAAGTGGCAGTCTGCACCACTGTGGCGCCGAGTTGTTGCAGGGATGTGAAAAACTTCTCCGGTCGGCCGATGCCCGCGAAAGCCAGCACGCGACGACCGCGCAGGCGCACCGCATCGGCGGCGTTGGGTTCCAGGGTCGCGTTGAAAACCGGACGACGGCCGAAGTCGGGCAGGGCCACCGTGCGTGGCCCGATCACCACCAGGGCGTCGCAACGCGCCAGGCCATCCTCGATCGGTTCCCGCAGCGGCCCGGCCGGCAATTGCAGCCCGTTGCCGAAACCGTACCCGCCATCGACCACCAGCAGGCTGAGCCGGCGGGCCAGCGCATAGGTCTGATGCGCATCGTCGGCGATGATGCAGTCGGCGCCGGCAGCGACGGCGGCGCGCGCGGCGGCCGGGCGATTGCTGCCGATCCAGGTGGGGGCGGCAAGCGCCAGCAGCAGGGCCTCGTCGCCTACATCGGCGGCATGATGGCGGTTGAGGTCGACCCGCACCGGGCCGGTCAGGCGGCCGCCATAGCCACGACTGACGATCTGGGGATGGCGGCCGAGAGCCAGCAGCCGCTGGGCGATGGCGATGGCGGTCGGCGTCTTGCCGGCGCCACCGGCCACCAGATTGCCGATCGAAAGCACCGGCACACCGATTTCCTGTGCTGCCGTGATGCGCTGGTTCAGGCGATTCCCAAATCCGTAGATGGCTGCCAGGGGCCGCAGCAGGGCCGGCAGCGGCGATGCCACACCGGCCTGCCAGAAGCGTGGCGCGGCCTTAGGCATCGCCCCCTGCATGCGCAGTGGCGTCGCGCTGCGGGACAAGCCGTTCGGCGGGCGCAATCGGGCTGTGGCCGCATATCCGGTCGGCCTGCTCGGTCAGCGCATTCAGCACCGCCTCGAGACGCAGTGCGGCCTGTTCCGGCGTTTCGGTGGTATCGCTATGCACGTCGATGGGTTCGCCCCAGAGATAAACGCCCCGGTTGAATGGCCATGGCAGGATGAACCGGTCCCAGGAGTTTATCACGCGCCGGCGTTTTACAGCATAGGTCACCGGCAGGATCGGCACTTTTGCCAGCCGGGCAGCGGCGATCACCCCGGTGCCTGCCCGCATACGGGGGCCGCGCGGACCATCCGGCGTGAAGCCGGCATATTCATTAAGCTTGAGCTGACGGACCATCACGCGCAACGCGCCGCTGCCGCCTTTATCTTTTTTGCCGGCCTTGGCGCCTGAACCCCGCACCGTGCCAATGCCGAAGGGGTCCATGGCCCGCGCAATCAGTTCGCCATCGCGATGCTGCGAGATCAGCATATGCATGGCGCGATCGCGTCGCCAGGTCGGCGGGATCATCAGCAGGCGACCATGCCAGAAACTGAGGACAAAGGGCCGGTTCTCCGACCAGAACGCGTCCGGGTACTCCTGGCCGCGTATGTCCCAGCGTGTGGTGGCATAGACGAGCCGGACATAGAAGGCGATCATGTCGGCGGCAAAACGCACCGCTGCCTTGCTGCGCTGGATGCGCTTCCACCAGCTCATGCTCAGGCCTGGACCTCGACAGCGAACTGGGTCGCATACAGCCGGGCGTAGACGCCGTTGCGCGCCAGCAACTCGGCATGACTGCCCTGCTCCACCAGACGGCCGTGATCGAGCACGAAGATCACATCGGCATCAATCACTGTGGAGAGGCGATGGGCGATCACCAGCGTGGTGCGGCCGCGCATCAATTCGCCCAGAGCGGTTTGGATCAGGCGTTCGGATTCGGTGTCCAGGGCGCTGGTGGCTTCGTCCAGCAGCAGGATCGGTGCATCGCGCAGCATGGCACGGGCAATCGCGATGCGCTGGCGCTGGCCACCCGAGAGTTTGACGCCGTTCTCGCCCACCACCGTGTCGTAGCCCTGCGGCAGGGCCGAAATGAAATCATGCGCAGCGGCGTGGCGCGCCGCCGACTCGATCTCGGCCTGGCTGGCCTCGGGCCGGCCATAGGCGATATTGGCGCGGATGGTATCATCGAACAGCGTCAGTTCCTGGCTGACCAGGGCCACATTGCGGCGCAGGGATGCCAGCGTCACATCGCGCACATCCTGGCCATCGATCAGCACGCGGCCGGCGCTGGCATCATAGAAACGCGGCACCAGGTTGAGCAGGGTCGATTTGCCGGCGCCCGAAGCCCCGACCAGGGCCGCTTTCCTGCCCGGCGGCACCAGCAGGCTGATATCCTGCAGCGCGGTTTTGTCGGCGGCATAGCGGAAGCTGACATTGTCCAGGCGGATTTCGCCGCCGGCGATCTGCAGCGGCCTGGCGCCATCATGTTCCGCGATGGTCGGCTTGATGTCGAGAATGGTGAAGATGCGGTCGGCGGCGGCCAGGCCCTCCTGCATCGCGGTCTGGAAATTGGCCAGGGATTTGAGCGGCTGGTAAGCCGTGAGCGCGGCATAGATGAAGGCAGTCAAGGTGCCCAGCGTCAGCGTTTCGCTGGTGCCGCCGATATAGATGATCACGGCCACCGCGATACCGCCGAGCGCTTCGGTGGTCGGGCTGGCAGCGGCGCGGGCGCGCACCACTTTCATCAGATGGCTGAGGCGCGTATCGACCGAGGCGCGCGCGCGGTCGATTTCTCGCTGCTCCATGCCATAGGCCTTGACCATGCGCGCACCCTCGAAGGTTTCGCTCAGGATCGTGGTCAACTTGCCAGTTTCCTGCTGACCACGCGCGGAATTCTTGCGGGCCTTCTTGCCCAGGCGGCGCGTGCTCAGGCCGACGAAGGGGAAGATCACGCAGACAATCAGCGCGAATTGCCAGTTCATGCTGAACATGACGCCGGTCAGGAAGAGCAGGCTGAGCGAGTCCTTGACCATGCCGGTCAGCGCCTTGGTGACGGCTTCACGCAGCAGCGTGGCGTCGAACAGGAAGCTGGAGATCAGCCTGCCGGAATGCATGTCGTGCAACCAGGCGAGGTCGGCATGGATCAGGTGGCTGTAGAGCCGGATCTGGGTATCGGCGATCACCTTCTCGCCGAAGCTGGTCATCAGCGTGCCTTCGAAATAGGTCGCCACGCCCTTGATCACCACGACGATCACTACAGCGATCGGGATCATCAGGGTCCAGTAGGGATCGCGCTGGGTGAACACCTGATCGATGGCCGGTTTGAGCAGCCAGGCAGTGGCAGCCGTCATGGCGGCCACCACGATCATGGCGGCCAGCGCCAGAGTCAGGGATCCCAGATGCGGCCGCACCTGTTCGGACAGCAGCCGGCGCAGCAGTTTGCTGCTGCTGGCATAGGCCGGCTGGCGGTCATCGGGAGCAGCGGGCGAAGTCACCGGAAATCCGTCCTGATCCAAGGCGTTAATGCTGCGCTGCTATAGCACGCAGCCACCGGTCCAGCCAACTGGGGCTAGGCTGGGCAGCGGATATGGCGGACAGTATGGCGGTTTACAACCGCTGCCTGGCCGCTGCAGCCACTGCCTCCGGGGTAATGCCGAAATGCTTGTAGAGCTGCTCATAGGGGCCCGAGGCGCCGAAGCTGCTCATGCCGACAAAGCCGCCCTTGATCCCGAGGTAGCGGTCCCAGCCCTGGCGCACGCCGGCCTCGATGCCGATCCGCACGGTGCCCGGACCCAGCGTCTTTTCCTGATAGGCCTCGTCCTGGGCGTTGAACAGTTCGAAGCTCGGCATCGAGACCACGCGGGTCCGGATGCCATCCTTCTGCAACAGGTCGCGGGCCGTCACCGCAATGGCGATTTCCGAACCGGTCGCCAGCAGGGTGACCTTCGCCGCACCACCTTCCGCCGCGAACAGCTCATAGCCGCCCCTGGCGACCAGATTCTCGTCGGTATGCGTGGTGCGCACCGCCGGCAGGTCCTGGCGGGTGAGCGCCAGCACGCTGGGGCGATGCTTTTGCTGCAGGGCGAGCTGCCAGGCTTCAGCGGTTTCCACCGCGTCGGCCGGGCGCAGCACCAGCAGGTTCGGAATGGCACGCAGGGCGGCCAGATGCTCGACCGGCTGATGCGTCGGGCCGTCTTCGCCCAGGCCGATCGAGTCATGCGTCATCACGTAAATGACGCGCTGTTCCATCAGCGCCGACAGGCGGATCGAGGGGCGGCAGTAATCGGTGAAGACCAGGAAGGTGCCGCCATAGGGGATCAGGCCGCCATGCAGGGCGATGCCGTTCATCGCCGCGGCCATGCCGTGTTCGCGCACGCCGTAATAGACGTAGCGACCGCTGTAGTCGCCCGGCTTCACCGGGTTGAGACCGGCGGTCTTGGTATTGTTCGAACCGGTGAGATCGGCCGAGCCGCCCAGCGTTTCCGGCGTGACCGGATTGATCACTTCGAGCGCCATCTGCGACGACTTGCGCGTTGCCCATTTGGGCTTGTCGGCCGCGAGTTTTGCCTTGTAGGCCGAGATGGTCTTGTCGAAATCGGCCGGCAGCTCGCCCTTGATGCGACGGTCCCATTCGGCGCGCTGGGTGGCCGGCAGGGCATCGTGCAGCCTGGCCCAGGCCGCAGATTTCGTGGCGCCGGCCGCGCCGAGATCGCGCCAGGACTTCAGGATCGCATCGGGAATCTCGAACGGCGCATGCGGCCAGCCGAGCTTTTCTCGCGTGCCCTTGATTTCCTCGGCGCCGAGCGGCGAACCATGTGTTGCCGCCGTGCCGGCCTTGGTCGGCGCGCCATAGCCGATCACGGTGCGGCAGGCGATCAGGCTCGGCCTGTCGCTCTTCTGCGCGGCGGCAATGGCGCCGGCAACCGCTTCCGGATCGTGGCCGTCGACGGCAATGGTGGCCCAGCCGCTGGCCTGGAAGCGCTTGAGCTGGTCGTCGGAGACCGACAGGCTGGTCGGGCCATCGATGGAAATCTGGTTGTCGTCCCACAGCACAATCAGCTTGTTCAGCTTCAGATGGCCGGCCATCGAGATGGCCTCATGGCTGATGCCTTCCATCAGGCAGCCGTCGCCCGCGATCACATAGGTGAAGTGGTCGACCAGCTTGCCATCGAACTGCGCCGCCATCACGCGTTCGGCCAGCGCCATGCCGACGGCCGTGGCGATGCCCTGGCCGAGCGGGCCGGTGGTAGTTTCGATGCCGCCCGCATGGCCGAATTCCGGGTGGCCGGCCGTGCGCGCGCCGATCTGGCGGAAGCGCTTCAGCTCATCCAGCGTCATGTCCTGGTAGCCGGTCAGGTAGAGCAGGGCATAGAGCAGCATCGAGCCATGACCGGCCGACA
>NZ_JAOZVR010000027.1 GCF_025869515.1 Ferrovibrio sp. | reverse complement strand
CTGGATGATGTACGAAAAGACGAGTCGAGGATTTTTGGTGAGATTACGAAAAACATTCCCGGCATAGATATGCATGAACAGCAGCAGCTCGATCTGCTAGAACAGTTCTTGCCTTTCTACCAGGATATGCCGTTCGGGCCGGGCAAGCGGGACGGCCTACGATTTTTCTTCGACAATCCGGCGTATTCATACAGTGACGCCATCTTCCTGCATTGCATGATCCGGTCGCTCAAGCCGAAAAGAATAATGGAGGTCGGCTCCGGCTACTCCTCGTGCATGACGCTGGATACCAACGATATGTTTTTCGACGGCTGTATCGAAACGACATTCATCGAACCTTATCCGGAGCTTCTGAGAACGCTGATAGCCGATTCGGATCAACGCAACATCAGGATCATGCCGACGCGGCTTCAGGAAGTGGATGTCCGTGAGTTCGAAAATCTTCAGGCGAATGATATTTTGTTCATCGACTCAACTCACGTCAGCAAGATCAACAGCGATGTCAATTATGTTTTTTTCGACCTGCTGCCAAGACTGGCGTCGGGCGTTCGTATTCACTTTCACGACATCTTTTATCCGTTCGAGTATCCGAAAGCATGGGTATATGAAGGGCGCGCGTGGAATGAAATGTATGTGCTCCGTACCTTCCTGCAGTACAACAGTCAGTTCAGCATCGTGCTGATGAATACTTTTCTGTCCCATTTCCACGAGTCCTTCTTCCGCACGAAAATGCCGCTCTGCCTCAAAAACACCGGCGGGAGCATATGGCTTCGCAAGCATTGAAGCACACACCATCTGCCGGCGACCATATCCTGCGCGGCGTGGCCGGCATGGCACTTGCGGCCTTTTCGCGTTGTGACCGACTGATCCGTTGATGCAGACCGACGACCTCGCCATCGTGATACCGGCTTATCGCGCGCGCTTTCTGGCGCCTGCGCTGGCGTCACTTGCCGCGCAGACGGATCGGCGGTTTCGCGTCTATGTCGGAGACGATGCTTCGCCGGACGACATAGCGGGGCTGTGCGGCCAGTGGTCGTCGAAGCTTGATCTGGCCTACACCCGGTTTGACACCAACGCGGGCGGTCGTGACCTGGTGGCACAGTGGGCACGCTGCATAAACCTGAGCAGCGAGCCCTGGATATGGCTGTTCAGCGATGATGACGTGATCGATGCAGGATGTGTGGCGGCCTGGCGACGCACGCTGGGGCAGCACCCGGACGCAGACCTGTTTCACTTCGACGTGACGCGCATCGATGCCGGCGGCGCCGTCATACAGGATGAGCCGTCCTTTCCCGACCGACTGTCGGCGCGGCAGTTCCTGCTCGAGCGGTTTCAGTTTCAGTTGTCCAGCTACGCGCCCGATTATGTATTCAGCCGCCGCGCCTATGCAGAGGTGCAGGGGTTCGAGCGCTTTCCGCTCGCCTGGTGCAGCGATGACGCCACATGGATCTAGATGGCAGCACTCGGGGGTGGCATCCGCGCCATCCGCGGCGCCAAGGTATTCTGGCGCGCCTCCGGGTTGAACATCAGTTCCTATGCGGACAAGCGGCTTGCGGCGCAGAAGCTCGAAGCATGGGTTCAGTTTCTCGAGTGGCTGAATGCACGGCTGCCCGACATTCCGAACGAAGCGGGTGACCCGGCCGACAAGACACTGATGGAGTGGGGACGCCACTGGCTGTATCAGCAGGCGGGCATTGCGCGTATCCGATTCAGGCAGATCGAATGGCTGAACCTATCGCGCCGCCTGTCTCGACTTCGTGCCCATGGCGCAGTCGGAACCCTGTTGAGAATGATCCGGTCGGATTTCAGGAACAGACACCTAACATGAGCGCAGTTGTCATCAGCAATCGCTGGCCGGCGCCGCTGCAAACGTTTCGACACGGAACGGCGCAGCGCATGCGGCTGATGATGCGGGCCACCCAGCAGGCGGTCGGCGGCCCGCTGCATCTGCTGCTGGTCGCACCGTACGGCACGGAATGGAGCACAAGCCACGCCGATGCACTGCGCGAGGACTTTGCGCAACTGTGGGGGGTGCAGGTGGGTGCCATCGTGGTCGAGGTGGATCCGCAGCGACCTGTGGCCGGCCTGGACAGCCTGTGGCGCGGATACCTCAGGCCGGCGACCAGCATCTACCGCCAGTATGGTTATGCGCGAGTGGTGACGCCCGCCCTGCAGTCGGGCCTGGCCCGCCTGCTGGCAGAAACTCGACCTGCCGTCGTGCTCGCCCACCGCCTTCAGGCCATGGCGCTGCTGCGCCGCAGCGGCCTTGCCACACCGCCTGTGGTGTTCGACATGGACGACATCGAAAGCAAGGCTTTTGTGCGGAACATCGCCCAACCCCCGCTTTGGCGGCTCAAGCCGCTGCTGCGCCTGCAGGTGCCCGCACTGCGGCGGACCGAGGCTTGGGCAATCCGTCGCGCAGTGCGCTCCTTCGTATGTTCGGACGCCGATGCAGCAGACCTGAACCGACACCATTCGACGCAGCGCGTCCTGTGTGCGCCGAACGCCGTCAGCGCACCGCGGCCGAGCCCGCTGCCGCAGGCGCCTGCGGTCCTCATGCTGGGGACCTACGGCTATGAGCCGAATCGCGTTGGCGCCGAGTGGCTGATCGGGTCGGTATGGCCTGAAGTGATGAGGCGCCATGGCGAGGCACGGCTGGTGATCGCCGGCAACGCGTGCGACAGCATCGCCCAATACTCCGATCCGCCGCCGGGCGTCGAATTCGCAGGATTTGTAGACGACCTGGACGCGCTTTATGCGCGGACCCGCATTGTGGCCTGCCCGATTCACAGTGGTGGCGGCACCCGCATCAAGATCATCGAGGGCGCGCTGCAGGGCCGACCTGTGGTGTCCACCACACTCGGGGCGGAAGGTCTGGTGTTCAGAGCCGACGCAGGCGAAATCGTGATCGCGGATACGCCGAAGGATTTTGCCTCGGCCGTGTGCCACCTGCTCGACCACGTCGAAGCCTGCGAGCGCATCGGCCGCGCTGCGCGCCTGACCGCCCAACGGCATTATGACGAAACAGAAATCACGAGTCGCGTGGCCGATGCGATCCGTGAGGGCTGCGCCTTGAACCGGTGAGCCACAGCGCCACAGCCCTCGAACCGCCTCAGCCGACATGAACATACTGCATCTGTCCCACACGCCGCTGGTCGGAGCGCCCGGACGCCTGTGCAAGGCGATGAATACCCTGCCCGGCCATTCCGCGCGCTGGGGGGTGCTGAAGCCGGAAAACTACGGCGGACTGTCGTTTCCGCTTGATCTGGTGTGGGAACGCGACCGCGACGAAATCATCGCCCTCGCACGTGACGCCGACGTGCTCCACCTGCACAACTACATCGGCCTCGACACGCAGGACTTTGCACCGCTCGATTTTTCGCGCTTCCGCCAGGAGGGGCGTCCGATGGTGCGACACCTGCATTCGACACCGGCGCTGATTGCGCGCTTCGCCGGCCAGTCGGAGGCGGATGTGCTGGCATGTCCCATCCCGAAGCTGGTCATCGCCCAGTATCCGGAACGGTTCTATCCGTGTGCCCGCATCGTGCCGAATCTGGTCGATATTCCTGATACGCCACCGCAGGTGCGATCGGGCGCCCTCACCATCGGCTATGCGCCGAGCAACTACAGGAACGCGCGCAGCAGCCGCTGGGACACCAAGGGATATCGCGAGACCGACAAGCTGATCCGGCACGCCTGCGGGGAATTGAAGCGTGCCGGCCAGGACGTCATCTACGACCTCATCGTTGAAACGCCGCACGAGGCGTGCATGGTGCGCAAGTCACGGTGCGACATCTTCATCGACGACCTGGTGACCGGCAGCTACCATCTTAATACGCTCGAATCGCTGGCCCTCGGCTGCGCCACGCTGACCTTCATCGATCACCGGATCACCCATGTACTGACCGGCCTGCTCGGCGACCAGCGGTTTCCGGTCGTGAATACCCGGCTGGAGGAATTGCCTGCGGTGCTCGACCACCTCGCCAGACACCCGGAACTGACACGGGAGATCGGCCGGGCATCGCATCTGTGGATGCGCGAGCACTGGGACGCACCGCGTCTGCTCGACCGTTTCATCGACAGCTACCGGCAAGTGATCACGCATCCGGGCCAGCCCTTCGACCGGCGCTTCGATGACTCGATGTTCGAGGACTTCATGGCGCGCGGGCTGGATGATCTGGTGTGGCAGCAGCGTCGTGCGCTCTGGCCCCCCGAATTGCCGGACTGGATCGTCAACCTGAAGTCGACGGCCAGAAAAACCCTCGACCGATTTCGTTAGGCAGCGCCGATCCATGTCCCGGACCGAACCGACCGCGCTGGTCATCACACGAACCTGGCCGGACAAGCCGGGCGAAGCCAGCCATGGCATATTCCAGCGCCTGTCGATCTTTCTCGATGCGCTGGCCGGCCGCTTTGCATCGGTCGAACTGCTCGCCTTTCCGCCCAAATCGGCCGACACCGCACTCTTCCGGCAGGCTTATCTCGAACATTTGCGGTCGAGGTTTTCGCCACAAGTCAATCTGACGACCTGTCACCGCGAACCGACGCCGACAGTCTGGCCGATGTACAGCCGCTATCTGTCGAACGCTTTCGATGTCGACCAGCAGGACCCCTACCTTGCCATCGCCACGGCGCGCCATATCGAGGCAGTACGCAGCATGCTTGATCGCAAGCCTGATCTGATCTTTGCCCATCGTCTTCATGCCTTCACGCCATTGCTGCCGCTGTTGCGGCATGACATGCCGCCAATCGCCTTCGATCTTGACGACATCGAACATCGGGCACTTGCACGTACGATGATCAAGGCGCCTTTGTGGCCGTCGGAAAGGCTCCGGATGCTGCACGTGCCGGCAGTGATGCAGCGCGAGCGTCGAGCCATCCGCGCGAGCGCCGCCAGCTTCGTATGCTCCGCCGTAGATGCAGCGCACATGAGGGCACTGTCGGGACGCGACACGGTATTCGAGATTGCAAATACCGTTCCCGGGCCGGAGTCGGCCGTGGCTCGTCCTGCCGACCAACCGGGGCGGATGGTCGGATTTGTCGGATCGCTGATGCATCCACCCAATGCTGACGCCATCGCGTGGATGATCGATGAAATCTGGCCATTGATCCGCCGCAGCCATCCCGATGCATGCCTGCAGATTGCCGGTGCAGGCACGCAGACGCTCAACGATCAGCGTCGTTTGCCTGATGGGGTCGAGGTGGTCGGATTCGTGGACGACCTCGATGCGTTCTACCGCCGCACCGATGTCATTCTTGCGCCGCTGCGCTACGGCGCCGGCACCCGGGTCAAGCTGGTCGAGGCGGCGGCATTCAGCGCTGCCATCGTCACGACGAAACTCGGAGCGGAGGGCCTGAAACTTGACTGCGGGCGCGATCTGCTGCTGGCGGAGGACGCGCCCCAACTGGCCGCCGCGACCTGTCGGCTGCTCGATGATCCGGACTTGCGCCAGTCGCTCGGTCGGGCGGCGCGTCTGCAGTACGAAAATGAGTATGCGCGGGACCGCGTCGTGGCGTCGGTCGATGCGCATTTCCGTCAGATCCTCGACGCGCGGCGCGGGTGAAGCATCGATGCATGATGCGCTCGTCGAGTCGCCCGTCAAGCCGCTCATCGAGTCATTCGCCCAGCCCGGTGCACTGGCGACGCTGCCGCGTGTCCGGGTATCCTGCCGGCTGCAGCAGACTGTTGCCCGGGCCATGATGCCCAGCCCATGACACACGAAGGTTCCGAGGGCCAGTCGGTCGTCCGGGGTGCATGGCTGGCAATGGCGATGCGCTGGGTCGATCGGCTGGTCGGCATCGCCAGCACGCTGATCCTCGCGCGGCTTCTGGCGCCCGAGGATTTCGGCGTGATCGCGATGGCCATGCTCGTGATCGGACTGGTCGAAGTACTGTCGGATCTGGGCGTGAACATCGCCATCGTGCGCGAGCGCGAGCCGGGCGCCGTTTTTCTCGACACGGCCTGGACGCTGCGCCTGCTTCAGAACGCCCTGGTCGGCGTGACGCTTTTCGCCGTCGCACCGCTCGCGGCGGACTATTTCAATGACGTCCGCGTTGCACCTGTGCTGCAGGTGCTGTCGATTGCGTTTTTCATTTCCGGCTTCGAGAACATCGGTATCGTCGCGCTGCAGAAGGACATGCGCTTCAGCGAGGAATTCCGCTTTCTGGCGGCGCGCCGGCTGGCCGGCTTCATCGTCACGGTGACTGCGGCCTATGCCATCGGGTCATACTGGGCGCTGGTCATCGGCTATATCGCCAGCCGGTTGCTCGGCACCGCGCTGAGCTATGTGCTGCACCCGATGCGGCCGGGTTTTTCACTGAAGGCATGGCGATCGCTGCTCGGCATCTCGAAGTGGCTCATGTTGCGCAGCGTCGGCGAATTTCTGGTCAACAACCTGCATCGCCTGGTCATCGGGCGCCTGTTTCCGGCTTCGACGGTGGGGTACTACACGCTGGCGAACGAGATATCGCTGATGCCGGGGGCAGAGTTTCTGGCGCCGATGAACCGGGCACTCTTTCCGGCTTTTTCCAAGATTCAGGACGATGCGACCGCGTTGCGGCGACTTTTCATGCGTGCGCAATCGATCCAGTATCTGCTCGCCCTGCCGATCGCCGCCGGAATGGTCATGACCGCCCCCGAGGCCGTCGCCGTACTGCTCGGCGAAAAGTGGATGCGCGCAGCGCCACTGCTCGAAGTGCTGGTGATCGGCGCATCGCTGCTGGCGCTGTCATCTTGCAGCGGCTATGTGCTGCTGGTGCGCGGAAAGTATCGACACATCGCGCTGCTGACCTGGGCGCAGCTTGCGCTGTTCGTGCTCGCGCTGTTCGCGCTGATGCCCTCCGTGGTGACTGCCTCAGCGTCGTCAGCGCTGTCGCCCGAGTTGGCGCCCGATGCCGTCGCACTGGCCCGCACGATCGCTGCGGCGGTCGGTCTGGTGCTGAATGCACTGGTACTGCGCCACGCTGCGCCGATGATCCGCTGGTCGGATGTCTGCGCTGGCGTGGTACGCCCGGCGCTGGGCGTCGCCATGATGGTGACGGCACTGAGCCTGCTCACCTTGCCGGCAACGCTGCCGCCGGTGCTGGTGCTGCTGGCCAAGGCAGCCCTGGGCGCATGGATCTATAGCGCAGGCGTGGTCGTGCTGTGGTTGCTGTCGGGCAGACCCGATGGGGCCGAAACGTGGCTGCTCGGACAGCTCAGATCGCGGCTGGCGCGGGCCGATGGGGCGCGGCGCTGAGACAGCATTGCGCCGCTCGGTGCCCCGCCTCACAGGAGGTTGCGGACCATCTGGAAGCCATAGCGCGTTTTCGTGCGCGCCCAGGGTGTGAATCGTCGCAGCTGATGGGGGTCGGTGCTGCGCGTGTTGTAGCCCCAGGCGGTGGACACCGCCGCATCGAAACCGAGTGATTTGACCAGCGTGGCATGTTCGGGAAGGTAATCGTCGACAGGCTTGCCGTTCGGATACGCAAACAGCCCCACTCGTTCACCCAGAATCGCTTCGAGCTGGTCGCGGCTGTCACCGATCTGACGGCGCGCGTCGTCCAGTTCAAGTCGTGACAGGATGGGATGGTCACAGGTGTGCGCTCCTATCGTGGCACCCGAAGCGCGCATCAGCCGCAGTTGTGAGGTGGTCAGCATCAGGTCCGACGGCAGCGCGGCATGACATGCCTCGACGATGCGTGCGACCGCCTGGTCGCGTTCGTCTGATGGCAGATGCTTGATGGCGGGAATGAGGCAATCAACGGCCGCGCGCCGGTCACCGAGGCCAGCCAGCCCCAGTGTGCCCAGACCGAGCCAGCCGGCATCGATCTCGTCGGCGGCGCTGCCCCGTATCGATTCGATCAACGCGTCGTTCCACATCAAACCGCCATCGAGAAACCCGGTCGCAATGAAAAACGTGGCTGGCAGACCGCGCTTGTTCAATATCGGCAGCGCATTGAGCAGGTTGTCGGCATATCCGTCGTCGAAGGTGATGCAGGCCGCCCGGGGCGGCAACGTGCCGTGTGCAAGGTGGATGACGGCTTCGTCGAGCGGAATGACGTTGAACCATGAAGCGATCCAGGACGTGACGAGATCGAACTGACGCCGGTCCATTTCTTCCGGAAATAGCGGATCCGGCTCGGTCAGCACCCGGTGAAAGATCAGGATGCTCAGACGACCACCGTCGGCTGACGAGGCAAAATCAAGGACTGTTCTTTCAAGCATGCATGTTCAATTCGTGTGGAAGCGCCTCACGCCCGCGCTTGCGACAAATCATCGAAGCGGGGGACACCGCTGTGCAAGGCCCGCCGCGTGGTGGTGAGGTGCTGCTGGACAAGCCGGTCAGCCGCAACCATCAGCACGCATATGTAGAAGGGCATGTCCCAGTAGGCAAGGCTGAGGAACGCCCCCCCGACCGCAAAGCCCACCAGACTGACCCGTGCCATCGCACCGAGCTGTCCCGCCCACTCCACCTCCGGAATGCCCCGGGTGACCCGGGTCAGCCGGGCGCCCAGACGATAGGTGGATATCCAGAAGGTCAGATAGAGCAGCAGGCCGATGTATCCGTGGTCGCCGAGAATCTGGAAGTAGATGCTGTGTGCCACCAGCACCGTAGTCGGATCAGGTGCATAGAGCGCGTAGACATATTGAGTTGCCGTCGCAAAGCCTGCACCGAAGACCCGGTCGTTCGCGATGTTGAACGCCATCGCCCATGCATTCAGCCTTCCCTGGGCGGATTCGTCCTCTTCATAGGTCTGGATGGTGTTCATCCGCGAAAACCACTCTTCCGGCATCAGCGTGAACAGCAAGGGCGTCAGCAGCAGGAGCCCGAAGCCAAGCGCCGCCTTCGACTTGCTGCGCCACCACAGCATGGCGCCCATAGCGACAATGGCGAGCAAGGCTCCTCTGGAGTGGCTGCCGACGGCCGATGCGGCAGTCAGGACCATGCCCGCATACAAGCCGCGCTGAATCCACTTGACCGTGACCTTTCTCAATGAGGCCGCCACCGTGGCGGCCACTTCCGCCTGCTGGACCAGGAAGTACATCAGCGGAATGATCATGATGAAGGCGATCGCAATCTCGTTATTGCCGGACACGAGACTGGAGGGGGGCCCCCAGACCCGGAAGCCGCCCCCGGTGAGAATCGTGAACAGCCCCCCCTTGAAACCGAAATAGCCGATCGACAGCACGATTACCCAGACCAGCCCGATGATTTCCTCGCGCGTCCGGACCAGCGAACTCACGACGAACAGCATGCCGAAGATCTTGATCACCTCGATGTATTTCGACACGCTGGGCTCGACATGAATCGCCATCGCGGTCGTGAGGCCCATCCAGATCAGAAAGGCTGCAAGCACACCCAGCGGGAACCCCTTTGGCGCCCGGACCTGCTTTGAATTCATCAGCATGCCAAGGATGGTGACGCCGGCTGCTGCCATGGCGAACGGCAGCGAATAGGCGAAGCCCCACGCAAGCCGATGTGGATTCATCAAGCCAATCCACACCCAAAGCAAGGCACCGTAATAGGGCCGCTTCAGCGTGGCCGCTGCCGCGATGGCGAAAATCGAGCAGATTACAACGTCTCTCACGTCAGACCTCGCCTCGAACGAAACGCCACCCGTGGACGACGCACGTCAGCGTGGCGGTGGCGCTCACTGCAACACCGCCGCTGAGTGAGGATGAGAAGCGCGAGGCATCGAACCTGCCGCAGCACATCGCGTCACGGGTTCCGGTGCGCACGTACCACCTCATCAAACAGCCTTAGCTGGCCGCTGGTCGTGTCGGCCCAATCAAATTTTTCGGCGTAGGCGCGCACCGCTGCCCGATCGGGATACTCAGCGAGCAAGGCCTGCACGCTTTCAACCAGTGATTCCGGCGTTCGTTCATCCATCAGTCGCCCGACCGCCTTGCTGGTGACCACTTCAGGCGTGCCCCAGATCGAGGTGGCGACCACAGGTGTTGCGCATGCCATTGATTCAAGCAGTACGTTAGCCCAGCCTTCTCGGCTCGAACATAGCACCAGCGCGTCTGCTGCGCCGTACCAGTACTTCAGCTCACGCTGGGGCTGTGCGCCGGCGAAATGCACCCGGTCCGACACCGACAGCGCCTCGGCTAGCGCTTTCAGACGCCCCTCTTCCTGCCCTGTGCCGACAATGGCCAGCGAACAGTCGCTCAGTCGGGTGAGTGCTTCGATGGCGATGTGATGCCCTTTTCTTTCAACAAGATGTCCGACCGACAGCAGCAGTCGGCCGGCAGGCAACCCAAGGCGGGCACGGCATTCAACCTGGGCGACCGGTGCGAAGAGCGACAGGTCGACACCGTTCCGCAGCACATGCGCCTTGTCACGATTACCGCCCAGCGATACCAGTTCATCCATGAGTGCGCTGCACACGCCAATCGAGGCTGCGGCGCGGGATTCCGTCCACAGGATCCACCGCTTCGGTATCGCGTACTGCGGAATCAGATTCAGATCGGTGCCGCGCGCCGTGACGACAAACGGCTTGCCGAACCATCTGGCCAGCAGGGCTGCTGCCGCGCCGTCCGGATAGTAGTAATGGGCATCGATCAGATCGAAGTCGAATCCGTCCGCGATCAGGCGTGCGACCGAGGCGCGAGCGCCCAACGCCAGCATCAGCGGTGCAATGTTCATGCCGATCTTGGGCGGCAGGACGTAACGTGGATGACTGACCCGGACACCGTTGTGTTCCTCGAACCCAGGCGTGCCTGCCATCTTTGCCCAGTCACCGAAGGCCGGGCTGGCAAAGGGGAACCATGGCACCGGTGCCACGACGCGTACATCGACGTCACCGGTGGCCAGCAGATGGCGCAGGCGCGTCTCGACAAAGATGCCATGCGAGGGCCGCACGCTGCTCGGGTAGAGGGTCGAGAACAGCAGGGTGCGCAGTGGCCGACGTCGTAATGTCGTCACGGGTGCGACCCATTCTTGGCACACAGTCTTTCGTAGGCCGCCCGATAGCCTTCCACACTGCGCGGCCAGTTGCGCACCTGCTCGACAAATGTGCGGGCGGCACGGCGCATCGCAGGCCAGTTCTCGCGTCGATCCAGAACGCCCTCGATCGCAGCGACCAGCGCGTCAGCGCTTCCAGCCGCAAACAAGGTACCCGTCTCGCCGTGCCGGATCAGTTCCCGATGCCCGCCCACGTCCGACGCAACGAACAGCTTGCCCTGGGCCATAGCCTCGAGCGGTTTGAGCGGCGTAACCAGTTCGGTCAGCCGCATCGGATGTCGGGCATAGATCAGCAGATCTATCAGGTTGTAATAGCGCTGCACTTCGGCGTTCGGCACCCGACCGGTGAACACGATCGAGCCCTCGACGCCGAGCTGCCTCGCCTGTGTGCGCAGGGCGGCCTCCTGCGGGCCGCCGCCGACCAGCAGCAGCTTGAGTGCGGGGCGCTCGATGTGCAGGCGGGCAAACGCCTCCAGTGCAAGATCAAGGCCTTCGTAAGCGTAGAAGGAGCCGACAAAACCCAGCACTTCCACATCATCGAGGCCGAGCTGGGTGCGCAACGCCGGGTCCGGCGACTCGCAGTAGGCAAACGCGTCGACATCCACGGCATTGGGAATGACGGTGATTCTCTCGGCCGGCACGCCACGGCCAGCGATATCCTGTCGCAGGCCTTCGCATATGCAGGTCACGTGATCGGCACGTTTGAGCGCCCACGTTTCGAGCGCGCGGGTGAGTTGGTAGCGCAAGCTCCCCTCGGTCGTGGTGCCGTGATCCACGGCGGCGTCTTCCCAGAATGCGCGCACCTCATAGACGACCGGCACACCCAGGCGACGCCCAACACGCAACGCCGGCACCGCGTTGAGAACAGGCGAATGGGCGTGCAGGATGTCCGGGCGCAGTTCGCGCACCAGCGCCTCGAGACGTGTTTCGGTGGCACGCATCTGTGCCAGTTCGCGCAGCACAGGGAGCCGCGCCGCAGGAGGCACGGTCCGGTGAAAGAAGAGCCCATCCACCTGATCGACAGCGCTCGATGTGTCGCCCTGCTTCGGTGACGTGAGGTGATGAGTGTCCCATCCGAGCCGTCGCTGTTCGCGCAGTATCGCCGCAGTACGGAAAGTGTATCCGCTATGCAGCGGGATTGAATGATCGAGGATGTGCAGTACTTTCATTGACAGCGGAAGCTCAGCACCGAGCGATCAGGAAAAGCACGCCCTATATGTTGGAAAAGAGCAGCTGTGGCTGCCCGCCTGCAAGACTGCGATCCATCCCTGACTCCAGTTTCCGCCTCGCCTCGAGCACCAGTGGATTGCCTGCGACACGTCGCCAGAAATCCGGCGCATGGCGGGCGTACCAGTCGATGACCAGATCGTTCACACACGGCGGCAATTGCGACAACGGTTTTCGCTCCAGCGCCAGATGCGCTTTGAGGGCGAGATTTTCGAGCTCGCCCTGCGCCTGACGCAGACGCCGCTTGTAGACACTCGACAGCTGTTTCATCCATGAACCGGAGGGTTGATGAGGTCCCAGGATGCATCGGCGCACACGGCGATGCGATCGCTGTTCCATGTCGCATTCGGCGGATCGAAATCGAAACATGCAGCGGCCCGGATCAGCGAATCGGTTCTGTACAGCCCGAGCGGGATTTTGAAACCGGACTCGATGATCTTCGCAAACGCTTGGCTGTTCAGTGCGAAGAGGTTTCCGTGGATGCCACCATTGCGCATCATTTCCTGCCGCAGTGCGCCAGCAGACCGACCAACGGTCGGTACACCGGAGGCACCGAACGCGGCAGGACTGTCTTCAAGCGTGCGCGCAAGCGCGGAGATGGAATCGGCTCTGAGCCGGATATAGCCATCGATGAAAAATCCGATGTCCGAGTCGGGCCGGATCCTGTGGAAATACTCGTTGATCGCCTGCGCCTTGTCGCCCAGAGGGATGAACCAGATACGAAAATCGATGTTGGGCGCGCACTCGAGGGCCCTTGCATCGGCAGCCATCCGGGTTCCCAGCGCCTGATTCCCATTCACGATCAGATCCACCGCCACCGGCTGGGCGGAGCGCGCGAAACGGAAAACGGCGCTCAGACATTCGAGCAGCGTCGCGCTGTCTTCCCGCGAAGAAAAAATGGCGATTGACCAAAGGTAGCAGGACATGCGCATCGCTAACGCCTTGCCGTCACTTTCAGGAAACCGTCGAACATCAGCAGCGTCCACATCGGCGAACTGTGGTCGTGCAGTCCGGACTGATGTTCGTCACACAGCCGCTTCAGGACACCGGGATCGAACAGACCACTGTCTGACAGCACCGGCCCGGTCAACGCTTCGCGTACGCGATCCTTCAACGGGCCGCGGAACCATCGCGCCAGAGGAACGGCGAAACCCATCTTTGGCCGGTACAGCACGTCATGCGGCAACTGCGGCTCGAGGGCCTTCTTCAGCAGCCACTTGCCTTCGTTGCCCTGCACCTTGAGACGGGTCGGCAAGGTGGCCATCCAGTCGACCAGTTCGTGGTCCATCAGCGGTTCGCGCACTTCGAGCGAATGCGCC
>NZ_JAOZVR010000026.1 GCF_025869515.1 Ferrovibrio sp. | reverse complement strand
TGCGCATGAGCACCGACATGCCTGCGGCTGAAAACGGAATTGTTCAGGGCGGACTCGTTACGTCCACCAATTGGGCAAAAAAGGGCTCCTACAAGGGGCCGTATTTGAACGATGTCGTTGGCTTGGCCGGCAGAGGTAGCGTGCAAAAACTGACTGTATACACCTGGGATCATTTCAAAGTCGATATTCCATTTTCTGATTTAGCAAAGTATGGCGTTATCTTGGCGACAAGCCTTGATGACAAACGGCTGAAACTGGATGATTGGGGGCCAATGTTTGTCATGTACCCCTATGATGATTATAAAGAGTTGAGGAGGCCTGCAGGTCTCAACAAAATGGCTTGGCAGGTGTGTCGGATAGATATTTTATGAGACGTATATGGTTTTGGGTGTTGCGCTTCTCTTTACTCGTGGCATTCCTTCTCTTCTTCTACTACTTTATTACTAGTAAGCCGCCTGAAAAAATTATCGAAGAACCATATTGGTCGGTGAGTCAGTTCGAGACAAGTTTTTGGCGTTTAAAGGCTGACCTTGCGAGGATGGAGGACGGAGATGTCTTTGTTCAGGCGCAGTCAGAAAACAGCTTATCTGTTTTTCTTTCCAAAATACGTTTGCTAACTCGTGAATCACCATCGCGTACTACGCTGATGACAAATCACGATTTTGCCTTGCACTTTCCTGAGTTGAGTGCCTTGGAGCATGATGTTCGTGCTATCCATGACAGCTATGGTAGCGAAATGACTAAGGGCGAAGCGCTCCAATTACTGGAACGTTTGGATCGTATTGGTCACATGGTTTCCGATATATCAGCCAGCGTCTGGCAGATGCAACTAGCAAGTAGCGACGCTTCTTTCGAAGCTGCCGAAGCTCGTAACAAAACAATAAACCAGCTGATTGCAAGCTTGGCAATCATGGGCGGATTAGCAGTAATAATTTATACCTATTACAATTTGGGTTTGTATCGCAAGAACTGCGAACTTGCCCGGAGCCGCGACGAATTGGCCGAACGCAACCTTCAGCTGGCCCACCAGAAGAAGCTGCTCGAAGTCTCAGTGGCCGAGAAGAATGAGTTCATGGGGATGGTGTCGCATGAACTGAAGTCGCCCTTGCAGACCATTTCCTCATCCGCCGAATCTCTGCTCAGTCCGCTTGATCCGCACAGGCGCAACCGTCTACTGGCGCGCATCCAGCGGGCGACTCTGAGCATGAAATTTCAGATCAACGACCTGCTGACTCTGGCACGCTCCGAGGCTGGCGCGCTGGAGTTCCGCCCGGACGTGTTTTGCGTTCAGGACCTGCTAGAGGAAGTGC
Organism: Ferrovibrio sp.; assembly: GCF_025869515.1. GTDB lineage: Bacteria > Pseudomonadota > Alphaproteobacteria > Ferrovibrionales > Ferrovibrionaceae > Ferrovibrio. The sequence goes on along the minus strand of NZ_JAOZVR010000026.1, from coordinate 12,369 downwards.
TGGATCTGGAATCACAAAACGCCTACGAGAAGGGGTTGCGGCTATCTATCCATGCGCCCATAGAACCCATCTTCGCTACAGCCGACAGCGGCCGCCTGACGCAGATCCTGGGCAATCTCACCAGCAACGCCATCAAGTACACCGAGCACGGGGCAGTGGAACTGTCGCTGGCCGATGTCAATGAACATCAGCTGGTGTTCACTGTGCGGGACACCGGACCCGGCATGCCTTCGGGGTTCGCGCCACTGGAGATCCAACCGTTCAAGCGCTATGGCGTCTTGCAGGGCGGCGATGGCGCCGGCATCGGCCTCAAGATCGCCTACTCGCTCGCTGAGTACCTGTCCGGGCAGCTGACCTACGACAGTAGTGAGGAGGGCACTTGCTTCAGGCTGACCATTCCGGCACTGCTGCAGACGGACGACCCGCGGCCTTCACCAGCCGAATCGAAGCAGCGCTGGCTCTTGGTGGATGACAACCTCGAACTGCTGGCTTCGCTGCACAGTGAATGCCAAGTGCTAGGCATCGAGGCCGACATCGCACCGTCGCCGGCGATCGCCGCGAACATGATGGCCGTCAATTACTACGATCTGGCCCTTATCGATGTGAACATGCCGGGCCGGCGCGGCGACGAACTCGCGCGTGACTTCAGGCGCGGCAGTTCCATGGCAAATCCCCGGTGCCTGCTGTACGGCATGAGCGCCCTGCATCATGGACCCTCGCCGATTCGCTCGCCCTTTGACAAGCTGCTCGACAAGCCCATCCGCATCAAGTCGCTGCTTGCCGGCCTCACACGCCCAGCGTCAGGTTCGCCATCAGAACGCCGGCTGTGATCGGTTTCTGGCAGACGAAGAAGTGGTAGCGCTTCTGCGCCTGCTCGACGGCGCTGCTGTCGGCCTTTCCCCCGGCGCCCATTTCCCCAGTCAGCAGCACGATGCGCGCTTGCCTGGAGATGCGGCGCAGTTCAGCAAGGACGGTTTCCGCCGTGTCCTTGCCAAGCCACCAGTCCAGAACAAAGGCGTCGTACTCGTGGCCAGACTCTAGGTCGGCCAGCAGCGCGCGCGGTGACGTATAGGCCTTGCTGGTGCATCCCTCGTCGGCCAGCATGTCGGCAAGGCTAGCGGCCGTGTCGGCAACGTCGTCCAACACGGCCACGCGAAGCGGTGTCTGCCCGTCCTGGCCGTGAACCAGTTCGATGACCTTGATCGCTTCGAAGGAGAAAGGCACCTTATCGACCGTCATCACGAGCAGGCCGCCATCGGTGTTGAACGCCGCCCACATATCGCCGCGATCGGGCGGGCCGTCACCCAGGCGAACCATCACAGGCGCCTTGTGCTTGTCGTTTACCAATTGCGCAGCGAAGGTCTTGCCCATCACGCCGCGGATCATGCTCAACATGGACTCGCCGTAGTGCTCGCCCATGCGAGCCAAGTCATCCCAGGTCCATGCTGACGTTCCGGTGACCCGGTGGTGGGCGGCTGCGCGCGATAAGCCCAGAACCTCGATTACCGCCGTCACGTAGTGGCGGCGGTCCACCTTGTGGCGCGCCAGAAGCGCGCGAACGATCTCGGCAGCCGATGGCGCCGATCCGGTCCCTTGTGTCTGGCTGTCCTCTTGAGCAGGCATGCGCTGTCCCTGTGTTGTGTCAAACAAAATTTATGATAAGCTTATGTATCGTTGAACAATACAATTAGTGCGATTTGTATTGTATTTCGTTACACGGTGCGCCCAATCTGTCGGATTGTGCATTCCTTCCATGACCGGAGATGTAAGTGATTGACTTGCCGCCTGATCTCGCGCAGTGCGCTCCCCAAGTATCCCCGGTGTTGATGCAGGCCCTGGTCCGCACCGAATCGGCGTGGAACCCGTATGCCATTGGGCCTGATGCCGGCCAGCGCGCAATTGCCCAGCCGCAAACACTGGATGAAGCGGTCAAGACTGTAAAGCAACTTCAGGCGGCGGGAGCCAAATTCAGCGTGGGTTTGGCGCAGATTCATATCAGCAATGTCACCGGCCGGGGAATGACCTGGGAACAGGCATTCGACCCCTGCAGCAATTTAAGGATGGGACAGACCATCCTTTTTGAATATTACGGCAAGGCAATTAAAGAGGGTTACAGCGGGGTCGATGCGGTTTGGGCCGCGCTTCGCGGCTACAACTCGGGCGGCGTGCATAGAAAGGTCAGCGATAAATACGCTGAAAAGATATTCACGTATATGCAGGCCCAGCAGGCGTGGGTACGGACTTCCAAAGCCGCCAGAAGCACGCCGGCAAGCACCGATCCGCGATTTAACCAACTTGCCCGGTCCGTTCAGATCGACATTTCTGGCGCAAACGCGCCGCCGGCGCTGCCCGCCGCCATTGCGTCCAATCCCAATTCGCTGCGCGATGGTGAATCCCCTGACATTTTCCAGGCGCAGGAGGTTACCCAGGGATTTTGATGCTTTGCCTTTTCATTGACTCAACAGGAACCAACATGAATTCCCATATCTTGCAAACGAGTGAAAACACGCTGACGAAAATTATGCTGCTCAAGGGCATTCTTCTGATCGGAATCCTGGCTGCCTTGCTGTTCCATCCGGCCGAGGCCCAAACGCTCAAGCAGACGGGCGTTTCCATCTTCAATGCCCTGTACGCCGTCATCGGCGTAGTCGGAGCCATCTGCGTGCTGGTCACAGGCATCAACTGGGCGGCGGGCAACTTCCTCGGCGCCCACGATCCCAAGCGGCTCTTCTTCCAAGTGCTCGCGGGCACGGCCATCGCCTTCGCCTCGGTGGCCATCGTGCAGTTCATCAAGGAAGCCGTGGGCGGCAACGGCAGCATCGGGAACCTGTGAACCATGGCCGGGGGAAGCAACAAGCACGTCGATGAACCCTTGGAAAGGGTCCTCGTGTACCAGGGGCCGCAAACCAAGGCGATGCAGTTCTATGTGCCCTTGACGGTGTTTGCCGTGGAGTGCGTCGCCCTGCTGGTCTTCTTCCGATTCTTTCAGTTTTGGGCGCTCTTGTTCGTGCTCCCCATTCACTTGCTGCTGATGCTGAAAACGGCCAGCGATCAATGGTGGGTGGAGAACCTTGTCTGCAATATCAAGTACAGGTATTTCGCCAGGAACAAGGGCTTGCGGGGAAAGAACGTGGTGACATTCACCCCGCATGCCACGCGACGGGAATTGAGGACGGAGCTTGGCCCCCAGCTGAAAACCAAGAGGCGCAAGCATGCTCAATGACCGAGTGGATGCCAAGGAAGTCAGCGACGCTTCCCAGCTGCCCTACAGCCAGCAGATCAGCCAGACCATTGTCGTGACCGAAGCTGGCGATTACACGGCGACGCTGCAGGTGCATGGAATCTCGTTCGACACCATGACCAATGCGGAGATCGACGGGCTGAACCGCACCTGGCTCTCCGCCATCCATACCGCGCTGGCCAGCCCGAACCATGCCCTGTGGACGCATATCGTCCGCACGCGGCAAAAGGACGTACTCACCCACAACGAGTACGACAACGAATTCAGCGCAGATTTCGTCAAGGCGTACAACCAGTCCCTCGAAGGCAAGGACTTCTTCACCAACCGCCTCTACCTGTCTCCGGTGTACCGCCTGGCCGGCACCCAGGCCGACCGTTTCGGCCTGCGCTTCGCGTCCAAGAAAAGCGAGGACTACAGGGAACTGCACGAGCAGGCCAAGGAGGCGGCGCAGCGCAGTGTCGCCGTGCTGCAGGCCGCGCTCAAGCGCTACCACACGCGGCAGCTGCAGTCCTACTCCAGGGACGGCGGCCTGCATACCGAGATTGGCGAGTTCTATGCCTGGCTGCTGAACCACCGGCACAGCCAGGTGCAGCTGCGGCCCGCCAATCTATCGCGCAGCCTGCCGCTCGCCACGCTGGACTTCGGAGAGGAGACGGTCAGGATCGTCAACGGCGCCTCGACCACCTATGCGGCCGTGATGGCCATGACTGCGCCGTACACCTGCGAGTCCATCGACGCAAAGGTCCACGAGAAGCTGCTGACGGCCGATTTCGAGTTCGTGCTGAGCCAGTCCTTCACCGCCATTCCGCGAGACGCCGCGGAACGGATGCTCAAGGCGCAGCAGAACCGGATCGAGAGCACGGCCAGCAACGAGATCCAGATCGCCGACATCAAAGCGGCGCTGACGAATCTGCAGGCCAACAAGTTCAAGATGATGGAGCACGAATGGATTCTGGTGATCTACGGCTCCAGCCTGAAGGAGTTGAACCACCACGTCAACGACGCCATCACGTTGATGAACGAGAAAAGCATTCAGATCTCACGCCAGAACGGCGGGGCGCTGATTGCCACCTTCTGGTCGATTTTCCCGGGTGCATTCAAGCACGGCCGGGTGCGCGCCATGCCGATCAGTTCGCTGAACATGGCGAAGTTCTTCCCGCTGCACAACTATCCCACCGGAAACAGAAAAGGAAGCCAGTGGGGCAAGCCCATACTCGTTCTCTCGACCGAATCGCGCAACCCCTATTTCCTCAACCTGCACGTCAGCCGCGACCGGATGGCCGAGCAGGGCATCCAACTCAACATGGACGACGAGGACGATCCTGCCGTGCCCGCGCAGAAGCGGCAGAGAAAAGAGGTGGGCAACTACTACATCATCGGCGGCACGGGCGCGGGCAAGACAACCCTGAAGGTGGCAATGCGCGCGGCCTTGAAGCGGCGCGAGAGCCGGGACAACCGGCCGGTCAAGATTTTCACCCTGGACAAGGACTATGGGGAGGAAATCGTGATGCGGGCCATGGGCGCGCAGTACTTCATTCTGGAGCCGGGCGTTCCATCGGGCATCAACTTTTTCCAGTGGGACGACACCGAGGAAACCCGGGAAATGATCTACGACGTTGCCAAGTGGGCGGCGCAATACGACACGCGCTATGAACTGAAGCCCAGCGAGGCCATTGACCTCAAGAAGGCCATTTCATCGGTCTTCGACCTGCCGAAGGCGGATCGCCGGTTTGGCAGCATCATCCATTACCTGCCCTCGCACGAGACGGAATACAGCCTGCACCAGTTGCTCACGCGCTGGTGCCACAACGAGGACGATCCGCGTGCCAGTCCCTACGGCTGGGTGCTCGACAGCCCGGTGGATCGCCTCAACCTGAACGACAGCAGCGCCTACGGCTTCGATACGACGGCGGTGCTCAAGCTCGGGTACGCCAAGACCCCGCTGATGCGCCTGATCACCGAGAAGATTCTGCGCAGCGCGGCCGGCACGCCGCACGTGATCGACATGGCCGAGGCCTGGGCGCTGCTGGCCGATCCGCTGATGGGCCAGTTCATCGATGACAAATCCAGAACCATCCGCAAGCAGGATGGGATTCTCGGGCTGGATGCGCAAAACGCTGAGGACGTGGCCGAGAGCCACTTGGGCCAGGAGTTCCTGAATCAGTTTCCGACCTCGTTCATTCTGCCCAACAGCAAGGCCAGGGCGGAGGTCTATATCGACAAGCTCGGGTTGACGCCGCGCGAATTCGAACTGGTGCGCACCAGCAGCGCAAGCGACGGATCGGTGCTGGTGAAAAAAGGCAACGAATCCATCATGGCAAAGATGAACCTGACCGGGATGGACAACATGCTGTCGGTGCTTTCGGCCAGCACCGACAACGTGATGATCTGCCGCGAATGCATCCGGGAATTCGGACCCAATCCCCGCGATTGGTTGCCGCGCTTCTATGAAAGAAGGATCTAGATTTTTCAAAGGAGAAACAGCATGGTCAGGCTCAAGAAAATCAATTTGAGGATGTTCGGCATGGCCGCTGCGCTGGCTGTGTCCTCTTCCGTTTATGCCGGCGGTATTCCGGTGATCGACGGAGCGCATATCGCCACCGCCAAGATGAACAACATGGAGCAGATTGCGAAGTGGGTGGTTCAGCTGGAGCGGATGAAAACCGAGCTCGAACAGACCAAGGGGATTTGGGACTCCCTCAAGGACGGGCGCGGCATGGGCAACATCCTGCGCGATGACCTCATCCGCCAGTTCCTGCCCCAGGACTACTGGGCAGTCGCCGAGTCGATCCGCAGAGGAAACGGCAACTGGAACGGCATCAGCGGCCGGGTGGCCGACATCGTGAAGGCCTACCAGTACAAATCCTGCGCCGAACTCAACAAGGACCCAGTGTTGCGCCAGGAATGCGAGCGGCAGTGGCGCAATGCCGCCATGAACAAGGACTTCGGCGACCTGGCCTACAAAAAGGCGGCGGAGAACATCACCAATCTGCAGGAGTTCGTCCGCACCATCAACAGCTCGTCGGATCAGAAGGTCATCGCCGAGATCCAGGCACGCATCAACGTGGAGAACGCGCGGCTGCAGAACGAGCAGATCAAGCTCTCAACCATCGCCAAGATGGAGGAGTCCGAGCGGCAGCTGAAAACCGAGCGCGTCTACAACGGTTTCTCCGCGGGCATGGCGAACTTCAGCCGGCCCAATTTCTGAGGGAATGTGATGCGTCGCTTCCCTCGAATCGCCTGGATGCTGCTAGTGCTCGCGCTGTGCGGCTGCGAGTCCGCAGACGAGAAGGCCGAAAGACTTCGGCTTGAAAACCTCTACGCCCTGGACGACCTCAAGGTGGCCCAGGCCTACAAGAAGGCCGATTTCGCCGGCGCGGCCTATGCCAAGGAATATCTGGAAATCAAACGCGAGTGCGCCAAGGAGGAAATGAAGACGAAGGGCAAATGGTGCGAGAAATATTCGAAGATCGAGAAGCTGTACAACCAGCTTCAATCCGAATCGCTTCGCAGCATGCCACAGGCGCCAAAATTCTAAGGGGCCTGGACCATGGCAACTGGAGTTCTTGACAACGTCTACCTGAAGTTCGATGGCGCCATCACCGGGCTGTATGCCAGCGCTTCGTCGGGTATTTCGAGCTATGTGATTCCGATTGCCTGGATCGTGCTGGCCGTTCTGCTGCTGGTGTGGTGCTATCTCACCATGACGGGCAAAACGTCCATGCCGGTGCTGGACCTCTTTGTCCCGTTCATCGCCTTCATGCTGGTGCTGTACGCGATGGGCAGCGGCTACACGGCGTGGATCGCCGATCCTCTCTACAAGCTGCCCGAGGAACTGGTTTCCGCCGTGGGCCGGGGCAGCGCGACCACGCCGATTCAGGCGCTGGCGCTGTTCGAGGAGAAGTTCATCGGCCTGGCCACCGGCGGCTTCAACCTGCTGGTCGATTACGTCAAGTCCCTGGCCTGGGGCGCGGCCATCCTGCTGGCCATCGTGCTGCTGATCATGATCATCGCCGCCGTCATCATGATGGTGGTCATTTTCTGCGGCCTGGTCTACGCCAAGCTGGGCCTGACCCTGGTTCTGGCGGTCGGGCCGTTCTTCGTCTTCCTGCTCGTTCTCCAGCACACCCGCGACAAGTTTTTCTCGTGGCTGAACACGGCGCTCTTCTTCGTTTTCTATTACGTGCTGTGCTTCCTGTTCATGAATCTCTTCTTCAATTTTCTGGACGCCTACATCAATGCGCTGGCCGGCGTGGCGGCCAACAGCGGAGCGGGCGTCGCCGGAACCATCGCGGACGCCATCCGCAATCAGTTCATGGGCGGCGACATGGCCAAGGCCGGCAATGTGATCGTTCTTTTCATGCCCGTCGTTTTGCTCACGCTGATCATGGCCTTCATGTTCCTGCAGCTCAGCACGATCGCCTCGTCCATGACTTCCGGCGCCGGCGGTGCGGTCGGGCAGGGCGCATCCAGCCTGATCTATTACATGCGCGGTGCATTGCGCTCCAGGGGCGGGGCCAAGAGCGCGCCGGCCAAACCATGAAGGTGGATCTGATGCGTAGATGTTTGGTTCTGACACTGCTGGCCGCGCTTTCGGCCTGCAGCACCTACAAGCCGCCGCCTGGCTGGCCCGATGGACCGGAGCGGCCCATCAACGCGCAGCCGATTCAAAAGCCCGCGGTCGATTGAATGAGGAACGGGTATGAACGACTCGAATGAACAAGCGCAGGAGCGGTATTTCCAGGCGGCGGCCAGCTGGGATGCCGACAGCAGGAACGCCGAGCGCCTGTCCCTCAAGCGGTACAAGGCGCTGGGCATCGGCGCCGTGGTCTTCGCGGCCATCATGGGCGTGGCCGTCACCACGCTGCTGCCGCTCAAGGAGTTCGTGCCCATCATCATCCGTGTGGAGAACGCCACGGGCGCCTATGACGTCAAGCCCGCCGGCGAGAAGCTGGACGTGGGGGAGTCCCGCAACGAGAAGATCGTGATTTCCGACGTGGCCCGCTACATCAAGGCGCGCGAGGGCTTTACGCGCGGCGAGGCCGAGGAAAACTACAAGATGGTCTACCTCATGAGTTGCGGCACGCAGCGGGCCGAGTGGGACAACTACATCAACCCCCAACTCAACAAGAAGAGCCCGGTGCTGATGCTGACCAATCAGGACTCGGACCGCATCACCGTGCAGTCGGTTACCTTCTTGCAGTCGCTGGACGAGGACACTAAGACCGCCCAGGTGCAGTTTGAGAAAACCGTCTCGCGCGGCACGACTCCGCCGCTCAAGTACCGCTACGTCGCCACGCTGGGGGTGCGCTACGACCCCACCAACATCCCCAGCAACCAGCTGAACTTCTATCTCAACCCCTTCGGCTTCTGCACCGAGACCTACCGGCGCGACCAAGTGGGCAACCCGGTGGTGGTCAATGCGCCGGGGACGCCGAATCAGGAATTGAACCAGGTGATGGAGGACTTCCGCCGCGAAACCGATGCGGCGCTGGCCGCCGTGCGCGCCCAGCAGCAGCTGCAGGCCTCGCAGGCGGCCGCAGCTGCGGCTGCGGCCTCTGTCGCGGGTGCGGGCGCGCAGCCCGCGCCTGCGCCTGCGGGCGCCGCCGCTGGTGCGCCTTCCGCCTTGTCCAGCATCGGCACGAACGGGGCCGGCCAGGCGCCGCCGCCGGCGGCTTCCACCGCCCCGCCTGCCACCGCCAACCCGCGCCGACCATGACCATGAAACCGACAACCTTCCTTGTGGCCGCCGTCCTGTCGGCATGGATCGGCACGGTGGCGCACGCCGAAATGGGCGCCCGTTCCTCGAAGCTGGATGGCCGCGTGCAGATCGTGGACTACCACCCCGACGAAGTGATCCGCGTGAACATCGCCGAGGGGGTCCTGACCACTATCGAACTGCCGGCGCAGGACACCATCGATGACTTCGGCATGGGCGACCGGCAGGCCTGGCACGTCAAGTTCAAGAACAACCTCATCTCGATGAAGCCGGCCGGCATCAAGCCGGACACGAACCTCACGGTGTTCACGGCGCGGCGCAACTACCTGTTCACGTTGCAGAGCACCGGCCGCAAGAGCCGCACGGTGGCCTACTGGATGCGGGTGCGTGACTCCGAGGACGACGACAGCACGCCGGAGGGGCGTCGTGCTGCCCAGGCGCGCGCGGAGCAGAAGCGCATCGCCGACGACCTGCGCAACAGCCGCTACGAGGGCCGCCTGAATTCGGACTACTGGATCGCAGGGGCGCAGGAGTTGCAGCCCGCGTCCATGTTCGACAACGGCCGCCAGACCTACATGACCTTCAGCGCGGCCAACGCCATGCCTGCCGCCTTCGTCATCGAGTCGGACGGCACCGAGGCCATCGCCGACTTCCATGTGGAGGGCGACACGATGGTGATCCACCAAGTCGCCTCGCGCATCCTGCTGCGGCGCGGCAATCTGGTGTCGGGCATCACCAACAAGTCGCCCGCCGCCGCCGTGCAGCAGAGCCCGACCGGCACGGCCAGCGACAAGGTCAACCGCTCCGTCAACAGCGAGGAGTCCCGATGAACGCACGCTCCGACTACACCGATCCCGCAGCGCCGAAGCCAGAGCAGGAGCGCGGCGAATTCGTGGACCGGCGGCCGCCGAAGTCGCCGGGGCAGAAGATCGTGATTGCCGGCATCGCGCTGCTGGCCGTGTGCGTGCTCGCCTACGGCGCGCTCAAGCTGGCGGGCTTTTTCTCGGGCGAGAAAAAGCCCGTTGCCCAACTCGAAGAGCAGAAGCGCCCCGATTCCACGCCCGACTTCAACGTCTCCCTGGCCGAGCCGCCCAAGGCGGAACTGCGCTTCATCGAATGCGCCGGGGGCCTCAAGCTGCCCGAGGGCATGGCCTGTCCCGAGACCAAGCCCGAAGCGCAGGCACAGGCGGCGCCCGAGCCGCCCAAGGGGCCGACCGAGGAGGAGATCCTGCAAAAGCGCCGCTTCGAGTCGGAGATCGGCGTGGGCGGCGGCAAGCCGCCACCCGGCGGCGCGGCCAGCGCACGCGCCCGCGCGCCCAATCTCTCGGGCGACACCGGCTTGGGCGGCGCGCTGCTGTCCACCGCCACGGCCAGGACACTGGCCACGGTCAACCGCAACCCCTCGTTCACTCTGGCCAAGGGCACACTTCCGGACTGCACGCTGCTGACGGCCATCAGCACCGACCAGCCGGGCTTTCTCAAGTGCATCCTGTCGCGGCCGGTCTACTCGATGGACGGCAAGGTGGTGTTGATGGAGGCCGGCACGACGTTCGAAGGCGAGTACAGCGCGGGCATGGCGCGCGGCAAGAAGCGCATGTTCGCGGTCTGGAGCCGCGCCATCACGCCCAACTTCGTGGAGGTCACCCTGAACTCGCCCAGCACCGACGCGCTCGGCCGCAGTGGCATGAGTGGGCAGGTCGATCAGCATTTTTTCGAGCGCTTCGGCGGCGCGATGCTGTACTCGCTGTTCTCGGACGGCATGGACTACGTCATGCGGCGCGAGGAGTTGCGCAGCCAGGAGCGTGACGCGCGCAATGCCGCTGCCAACGGCGACAACAACACGGTCTACTACAACAACCAGGGCGGGGCGCTGCGGAACTTGGACCGCACGCGCTCGACCGCCGATCGTGTCGTGGAATCCATGCTGTCGCAAGGCGAGGACATCCAGCCCACGCTCTACAAGAACCAGGGCGAAATCATCAAGATCTACATCGCCCGCGACGTGGACTTTTCCCAAGTCTACGAACTTACGCGCAACCCAAGGAGTTGACGATGTTCCGCGATCCAGTTCACGACCTGGCGGAGCCACGCACGCCCTCGGTGCCGGCCGATCCCCGGCCTTCGGCCGCCGCCACGGCGGCACCGCCCGCAGCGGGCGCCGGCGCGCAGCGCGAGTCCCTTGCCGACCTCGACGGCGGCTGGGGCGGGCGCACCGGCCGCTCGCCTCTGGAGATCCACATCGAGCGATATTTCAGCCGCTGGCTGGAGCGTCCGGGCGTGCAGGAGGTGGCGATCAACCGCCCGGGCGAGGTGGCGCTGTGGGAGGGCGGCTACTGGCACGCACACCTCGATCCCGCGCTCACGCGCGACGTGATCGAGCAGCTGGGCCAGCTGGTGGCCAACCGTTCGCGCAAGCCCTTCAATGCGTCCAACGTCACCTTGTCCACGGCGCTGCCTGACGGCACGCGCCTGGAGATGACCGGGCCACCGGCCACGCTCAACAACCACATCTACGTCAACCTGCGCAAGCACAGCGTGGCCGCCTTCACGCTGGAGCAATTCATCGAGCAGGGGTATTTCGCCAACACGGTCCATATGTTCAACATGAACATGACCGACGAGCAGCGCGCCAGGGCGGGGCGGCAGCTGCTGCCCGAGCAACTGCGGCTGTGGGAACTGGCCCAGGCCGGGCGCTGGCCCGAATTCCTCAAGACGGCCGTGCTGGAGTACCAGAACATCCTCGTGTCGGGCGCGACAGGCAGCGGCAAGACCTCGTTCATTCGCGGGCTGGTCGAACTCATCCCCGCCGAGGAACGCATCCTGACCGTGGAAGACACGCCAGAGATGCCCCTGCCAAACCACCCGCACTGCCAGGCACTGTTCTACCGTCGGGAGGGCACCAGCACCACGGCGGGCGGCTCGGCCAAGGACATGCTGCAGGCGGCCATGCGCAAGACGCCCAAGCGCGTGCTGCTGGCCGAATTGCGCGGCGACGAGACCTACTACTACATCCAGAGCGTCCTGAACTCGGGGCACCCGGGCGGCATGACGACCACCCACGCGAACAGCCCGCGCGAGGCGTTCGTGCGTCTAGCCCTGCTCATCAAGGCTTCGCCGGAAGGCCGGGGGCTGGCGATGGACGAGACGCTGACGCTGCTGCACAGCCTGGTGAACGTGGTGGTGCAGATCGTTTTCAAGCCCGGCGCCGACCGCTACTGCTCGGCCATCTACTACGACCCGATGTACGCATCGACGCTGCTGGCATGACGAAGGCGCTGCTTCAGACAGTCGGCAGGGCGCGAGGGCCCGGCGCGCGCAGGCCCGGGCCGCGCCACGCGCTCGGGCGGCCGCGCCGTGCGAACGCCGCGAACCCGCTGCCGGGCGGCTACCGCAGCGCCCAGGGTGGGAC
>NZ_JAOZVR010000025.1 GCF_025869515.1 Ferrovibrio sp. | reverse complement strand
TGCGAAGTCATGATGCCTGATGGCGTCACCCCGCATCCGTCGAACGCCCGCGCGACCATCCTCGACGACGAGGACGCCTGGTTCGGCTTCGAGCAGGAATATTTCTTCTACAAGGACGGCCGCCCGCTCGGCTTCCCGGAACACGGCTTCCCGGCACCGCAGGGCCCGTACTACACCGGCGTCGGCTACAAGAACGTCGGTGACGTCGCCCGCCAGATCGTCGAGGAACATCTCGACCTCTGCCTCGAAGCCGGCATCAACCACGAAGGCATCAATGCCGAAGTGGCCAAGGGCCAGTGGGAATTCCAGGTGTTCGGCAAGGGCTCCAAGAAGGCCGCCGACCAGATCTGGATCGCCCGCTACCTGCTGCTGCGTCTGTGCGAAGGCTACGGCATTGACATCGAGTTCCATTGCAAGCCGCTCGGCGACACCGACTGGAACGGTTCGGGCATGCACTGCAACTTCTCGACCAAGTACATGCGCGAAGTCGGCGGCAAGGACTATTTCGAACGTCTGATGGCGCAGTTCGACAAGAACCTGATGGACCACATCAACGTTTACGGCCCGGACAACCACATGCGTCTGACCGGCAAGCACGAAACGGCTCCGTGGAACAAGTTCTCCTACGGCGTTGCCGACCGTGGCGCTTCGATCCGCGTTCCGCACTCCTTCGTCAAGAACGACTACAAGGGTTATCTGGAAGATCGTCGTCCGAACTCCCAGGGCGACCCCTATGCGATCGCTTCGCAGGTCCTGAAGACGATCTCGGAAGTTCCGTTCGCTGCTTCTGCAGCAGCCTGATCTTCGAAGATCGACCATTGATCACGACAGCGCCGGTGAAAGCCGGCGCTGTTTTCGTGTGCGGCCTGCCGAGTTTTGGTGAGGTTCCCGATTTCCTTCGGGAGGGGCCTCACAAAAGCGCGTTGTGATCGCTCAAATTCTCCCTGCGTATTAGGGCGTATGTCCTCGTCCCGAAACCGGTTCCCACTTTCACGGGACATGCTCTATATTGCCCCAAACGGAGGTTCGGCCATGCGGCCATCGGAAGTGCTGGAGAAGAACAGGCAGGCGACCAAACGCTTCAATGCGGCGAAACCGAGCGTGTTCGGTTCGGTGGCGGTCATATGACTCCAGAGCAGCGTTTTCTCGAAAATCTTCGCGACATGCAGGAGGCGGCCTCCGAGGCTGTCGGCTTTGTCAAGGATGTGACCCTTGAGGCATTCGAGCGGGATATCCTGATCCAGCGCGCGGTTGCGATGACCTTCGTGCTGATCGCCGCCGCGGCTGCGAGGGTACTGGCCGGCTTTCCGTCTGCCGTTTCCGAATATCCTGACATCGACTGGCGGAAAATCAGGGGCTGGCGCGACATGGTTGTCCATGAGCACGAACCACTTGACTGGCGACTGGTGTGGGACACCGTTCAAGTCGACCTGCCGGCACTGATCCGCCAGATCAACCAGCTACGCCATCCGCATATTCAGGGAGAATGACTCCTCTTGTCAGACCTGCTTTCCATCCAGCCTCTCGCCCCCGAAGCATTCGCTCCCTTCGGTGAGGTGATTTTCGCCAGGCCCGAAACAATGCGCCTGATCAATGGCGGCACCACGGAGCGGTTTCATGCGCTGTTTTCGCCGGAGGTGACGGGTGAGGGCGCGCGGGTTATCGTCAACATCTTCCGCGGCCAGCCGCGCGCCTTTCCCTATGAGGTCGGAATGATGGAGCGGCATCCGTTCGGCAGCCAGAGCTTTTCGCCACTCTCCGGCCGGCCGTTCCTCGTGGCCGTCTCGCCCGAAGAGGATGGCAGGCCCGGGCGTCCGCAGGTCTTTCTGGCGCGTCCCGATCAGGGCGTGAACTACCGGCGCAACGTCTGGCATCATCCGCTGATGGCGATCGGGGAAATCTCGGATTTTCTGGTTGTCGATCGTGACGGGCCGGGCAACAATCTCGAAGAGTTCTTTTTCGACAAGCCCTTCGTGATTCTGGAGCCCCATCTATGACCGGCCTCACCACCCATGTCCTCGACACCGCGCTCGGCAAGCCGGCGGAAGGTCTGAAGATCCAGTTGATGCGGATCGTGGGCGAGGATGCCGAGTTGGTAACCACCGCGATCACCAATTCCGATGGCCGCGTCGACGGCGGACCGATCCTTTCGGGCGAGAGCTTCCGGGTCGGGCAGTACGAACTGCTGTTCCATGCCGGCGACTACCTGAAGGCGCAGGGTGCGCCGCTCACTTCGCCCCCGTTCCTCGATGTCATCCCGATCCGTTTCGGCATCAGCGATACCGAGGCGCACTACCATGTGCCGCTTCTGCTTTCGCCCTATGGCTATTCCACCTATCGGGGCAGCTGATCGATGATCTTCGCTGCGATCGCCGATGTTCACGGCAACCATCTGGCGCTTGAAGCTGTGCTGGAGGATATCCGCCGGCAGGGGATTTCCGAGATCGTCAATCTCGGGGACAGCTTTTCCGGTCCTCTGAACGCCGGTGCCACGGCGGACCTGTTGTTGCCGCTCGGGGCTGTGAGTGTTCGGGGAAACCACGATCGGGCGCTGATTGACAGGCCGTTCGAGGAAATGGGTGACTGGGAGCAGCCGGTTTTTCCGCAGCTCACCACGGACCATCTCGACTGGATCCGCGCGCTGCCGTTCAGCGCTGTCTACCGCGACGAGGCCTATCTCTGCCACGCGACGCCGCAGGATGATAACACCTACTGGATGGAGACGCTTTCGCCGGATGGCATCTTCCATCTGAAGCCGCTCGATGAAATCGAGGGGCTTGCCAATGGTATCGAGCAGCCGCTCATTCTCTGCGGTCACAGCCATATCGCGAGGGCTGTCCAGCTTTCCGATGGCCGCCTGATCGTCAATCCGGGCAGCGTTGGCTGTCCGGGCTTCGATTATGACCAGCCCTTCTATCACAAGGCCCAGCAGGGCACGCCGTTCGCCGCTTATGCCGTTCTGGAAAAGACCGGTCGTGGCTGGCAGCCGACCTTCCGGCAGGTACGCTACGATAACGCGGCCGCAGCCGAGATGGCGGCTGCTCACGGCATGGCAGACTGGGTCAGCGCGCTTTCGGGCGGCTGGATCGCCTGAAGAAAATTTCAGATTCCGTCGAATAGAAGCACCCTCCGGGGTGTTCACCTCCTGCAACCCTGCATGTTTGCCCCGCCGGGAACGTTCGGCGCGGGTTCATGCGGGAAAATCAAACTCGCAGCGTCCGCCGTTCATCGTAGGTGGCTTCCGGCGCTGTCGTATTTGCAGAGGATCAAGCCATGCCCCGCGTTCAAAAGCTTCGCTTTGCCACCCTGTCTGCCGTCTGCCTCTTTTCCGTCGCCCTTGCCGGTCCCGTTTTCGCGGCCGGCGGTTATGGCGGCGGTTCGGATTCCAGCTCGGGTTCCACGCCGGTCTGCAAAAAGGGCAGCGTCTATGACCGCAAGACCCAGAAATGCATCCGGCAGAGCGGCGCCAATCTCACCGACGAAAACCTTGCCGATTATGCCTATGCGCTGGCAAAGGCCGAGCGCTACCAGGATGCTCTCGACGTTCTCGATACGGTGAAGGATCAGAACTCGCCGGAAGTGCTGAATTATCGCGGTTACGCTACCCGCAAGCTCGGCCGTCTCGATGAGGGCATCGGCTATTACCTGAGGTCCGTGGCCGCGGACCCGCAATATGCGCAGGTGCGGGAATATCTCGGTGAGGCTTATGTCCTGAAGGGCGAGATTGAACTGGCCAAGGCGCAGCTGCAGGCCATCAAAGGGCTTTGCGGCACCACTTGCGAGGAATATCGCGACCTCGATGCCGCCATCGGCGCGGCTGCGAAGATCTGACGCTAGAGCGCCGCGCGTCCATTTGGACGCACAAAGGACGCTCTAACATCTTGAATCTGCGCATCGAGCTTTCCGAAAATCGATTCCGATTTTCGGGCCGATGCGCTGGGGAGCAGATGACGGGCCGGGCCGCGATTTCGTGGTTCGGTTTGTCGTCAAATCGGTATCTTGCCAATGTCGAGCCTATCCTGTGATTATCCGCTGAACAGCGCCGCCCCGTCATCGCAACAGGACCGGGCGGTCGCGCCCGTTTCATTCACGGGAAGGGAGGCTGCCATCGCAAGCGAGGCGGACGTGCGAAACGGTCTGTCGGCCAATCTGAGCCGGCTGTGGCGATATGCCTTCGTGCTGTCGCGTCGGCGGGACATGGCCGACGATCTGGTGCAGCAGACCTGCGTCCGGGCGCTGGAGCGGGCGGCACAGTTTGCCGCGGGGTCGCGGATCGACCAGTGGCTTCTCGCCATCCTGCATTCGATCTGGCTGAACGAGGTCCGGGCGCAGCGGGTGCGCGAGGGCGCGGGGCTGGCCGAGGCTGCCGACGTTCTTTCCTTCGATGGCCGGGCGGAGGCCGACCGCAAGGTTATGGCCAATCAGGTCATGCGTCTCGTGGACGCACTGCCGGAGGCGCAACGGACCGCCGTGTTTCTGGCCTATGTCGAGGGGCTGTCCTACCGCGAGGTCGCGGCGATCCTCGGCGTGCCGGTCGGAACCATCATGAGCCGGTTGGCCGCCGCGCGGGCGAAGCTCGCAGAGGCAAGGGGGGAGGGCGAGCGATGACACGGGAAGACAACATGCCATCTGACGAACTCCTGACGGCCTTCATCGACGGAGAACTGGACAGCGAGGAGCGCGACCGCATCGAGAGCCTGCTTGAGCAGGACAGTGGCGTTGCCGACCGGCTGGAATTCCTGATGCGCGCCAATCTCGATTATCGTCATTCCTTCGCGCCCCTGCTTGGAGAAGCGCCGGTCGGGCGGCTGCAGTCAATGCTTGCGGCGGCCGGTACGAAACCGACACCGGTCATCACAGGCGGCGTCGGTCGCCGTGGCCTTCTCGGCGCGGTGGCTGCATCGGTGCTCGTGGGCATCCTCGTCGGCAGGGTCGGTTTCGATTGGTTCGATGAGGATGGAGAGAGACCGGACGAGTGGCGGGGCCTCGTCGCGCAATACATGTCGCTCTACGATGTGCAGACACTTTCAGGTGTGCTGCCGACGGCCGCCGAGCAGGCGGCGGAGCTTTCGGCCGTCAACCGGCGTCTCGACATGCGGATGACATCCGAGCAGCTCGATTTCGATGACCTCGACTACAAGCGTGCGCAGGTTCTGGCCTATGACGGCAAGCCGCTGGCCCAGATCCTTTATCTCGATCCGGACAGCGGCCCGCTTGCCTTCTGTATCGTCCGCTCGGATGGGAAGCCCGCGCCTATGCGGACAGAGCAACGCAATGGCATGACCGTCGTCCACTGGGCGGATGGCAGTCATGCGCTGATGCTGATCGGGCATGCGCCCGAAACGCGCATGCTGGATCTCGCGGAGGCACTGATCGACAGGCTCTCCGCCTGATTGAGGACTGTCAGTATGGGTTTTCCGCGAGGATCCGGTGGTCGATTTCCTCGATCCGCCGCTTGCCGCACAGCGCCATGGTCGTGTCCATCTCCTTGCGGATGATTTCCAGCGCCTTGGTGACACCCGGCTTGCCCATCGCGCCGAGACCATAAAGGAAGGGGCGGCCGATGAAGGTGCCCTTTGCGCCGAGCGCCATGGCCTTCAGCACGTCCTGTCCGGAACGGATGCCACTGTCGAGGTGGATTTCGATCTTGTCGCCGACGGCGTCGACGATCTTCGGCAGCATGGAGATTGAGGAATGCGCTCCATCGAGCTGGCGGCCGCCGTGGTTGGAAACGACGATCGCATCCGCACCCGTCTGTGCGGCGAGCGTCGCGTCTTCGGCATCGAGAATGCCCTTGATGATGAGCTTGCCGCCCCAGCGTTCACGGATCCACTCGACATCCTTCCACGAAAGCTGAGGGTCGAACTGTTCTGACGTCCAGGCGTTGAGAGAGGCGAGGTCGGTCACGCCCTTGGCATGGCCGTGAATATTGCGGAAGGTGCGGCGGCTGGTCTGCAGCATGTTCCAGCACCAGCGCGGACGGGTCGCCATCTGGTAGAGATGCTTCGGCGTGAGGCGCGGCGGAGCGGAGAGCCCGTTGCGCAGATCCTTGTGGCGCTGGCCGAGGATCTGAAGGTCGGCGGTCAGCACCAGTGCCGAGCATTTTGCGGCCTTGGCGCGATCGATCAGGTTCATCACGAAATCGCGGTCGCGCATGACATAGAGCTGGAACCAGAAAGGCTTCTTCGTTGCCGAGGCGACGTCCTCGATCGAGCAGATGCTCATGGTCGAAAGCGTGAAGGGAACGCCGAATTCCTCGGCTGCCTGGGCCGCCAGCATTTCGCCATCGGCATGCTGCATGCCGGTGAGGCCGGTCGGGGCAAGAGCCACCGGCATCGAGACCTTCTCGCCGATCATCGTGGTTTCGAGCGAGCGGCCGCTCATGTCGACCAGCACGCGCTGGCGCAGCTTGATTTTGGAAAAGTCCGACTCGTTGGCCCGATAGGTGGATTCTGTATAGGAGCCGCTATCGGCGTAATCGAAGAAAAGTTTCGGAACGCGGCGCTTCGCCAGCGCCTTGAGATCGGCGATTTCGAGAATGGTGGACACTTTTATTGCCTTCAGCTGGAAATTAGCGACAGAGAGCCATCAGAAATGCTCCCCCGAACGAAAGGGGCCGACCCTTATGCCGGCTGCGACGAGGTAGGCGGTGGACCAGCCGATCAGCAGGAAACCGCTGACACCTTCCAGTCCCGCCAGCATGCGCCATTCGGGGTGCGGAATGACGTCGCCGTATCCGATGGTCGAAAAGGTGACGGTCGAGAAGTAGAGCGCCGTCGAGAAATCGCCGAGAAAACCGATCAGCCGATAGCACAGCGCCCAGAGCCAGACCTCGGCCGTCAGCACGCAGAAGACGCCGAGAACCACGGTGTTCATGGCCAGGATGCGGCTGCGATGGCCGTGCAGCCGGATGCGGTCGATGATCCAACTCATCACGCGGGTGACACCTATCAAGCCGAAGGTGTGGATGACGACGGTGAGCGAGATCATCAGCGTGCCCAGGGCGAGGTTCAGCAACAGGTTCATGGGGTGTTCCCGGCAAGCATCAGGCGAGTGTCCCGCGCAGTTCCTTGCGGAACACGAATTTCAGTCCCGACCAGACAGAATCGACGGCGCAGACCTTCACGTCGACCAGTCCCTGCGGCAGAACCAGTTCGCGCAGGACGTCCTCAGTGATCGTGGTTTCCACGCCAGAGGATTTCTTCGGCCAGGAAAGCCACAGCATGCCGTCCGCCTTCAATGCGGCGCGTAGTACGGGAAGTCGGTCGGCAAGCTGTTCGCGAACGGTTTCGAACGCGTGGATCAGGTCGAATTCCCGCGCGGCGACCCTGTCGAGGCTTGTCGCGACGCTCGCCAGCCCGTCAGTCCGGGTGAGATCCCCCAGGTGCTCAGGCAGGTCGAGGAACAGGACCGCCATGCCCGGTTTGAGGCCGAGTTTCTTGGCAAGGGGAGTGCCGGAATAGCCGTGCTGCATCGATTCCTCAGGCGGCGGCCGGTTTGCTTGCCTTGCCCGCAACGTAGGTTTCGACGACGGAGCGGTCGTCGCCCAATGTCTGCAGCAGAAAGAGCTCTTCCGCAAGGGTTTTCACTGTTTCCATGCGCAAAGCCATGGCCGGCGTCGCCGCCGGGTTGAGGACGACGAAATCGGCGTCCGTTCCTGCGTCCAGCGTGCCGATCCGGTCGGAAAGCGACAGCGCCTCGGCATTGCCGAGCGTCATCAGGTGGAAGCTCTCCAGCGGATTGAGGCGTTCCTCCTGCAACTGCTGGATCTTGTAGGCCTCGTCCATGGTCTTCAGCATGGAATAGCTGGAGCCACCGCCGATGTCGGTCGCCACCGCA
Source organism: Ferrovibrio sp. (assembly GCF_025869515.1). Taxonomy (GTDB): domain Bacteria; phylum Pseudomonadota; class Alphaproteobacteria; order Ferrovibrionales; family Ferrovibrionaceae; genus Ferrovibrio. The sequence goes on along the minus strand of NZ_JAOZVR010000025.1, from coordinate 6,124 downwards.
ATCCTGACCGGCTTGTCGCGGCGCTGGTAGCGCTTCATCGGGAAGAGGCCGGAGCCGAGGAAGAGGTTCGATGTCGGGCAGTGGACGGCGATCGAACCGGCTTCGGAGATCGCGTCGGCCTCGCGATCGGAGAGGTGGATGGCGTGGCCGAGCAGGGTCTTGCGGCCAAGCAGGCCGTAACGGGCATAGATATCCGTGTAGTCGGTCGCTTCCGGATAGAGCGAGCAGGTGAAGTCGATCTCGTCGCGGTTTTCCGAAAGATGTGTCTGGATGTGCAGGTCGGGAAATTCCTCGGCCAGCGCCTGCGTGGCAGCCATCTGCTCCGGGGTGGAGGTGATGGCGAAGCGCGGCGTGATGGCGACGTGGTTGCGGCCCTTGCCGTGCCAGTCGGCGATCACCTGACGCGTCTCGTCATAGGCCATCTGAGGGGTGTCCAGCAGGCCCTGAGGGGCATTGCGGTCCATCATCACCTTGCCGGCGGCCATCAGGCTGCCGCGGCGAAGGTTCTCGGCGAAGAAGGCGTCGGCGGAGGCCTTGTGCACGGAGCAATAGGCGACGGCGGTGGTCGTACCATTGCGGAAGAACTCATCGAAGAAGTGCCGGGCGATGCGTTCCGCGTGGGACGTCTCGACGAAGCGGCATTCCTCGGGGAAGGTATAGGTGTTCAGCCATTCCAGCAGGTTGGCGGCATAGGAGCCGATCACCTGCATCTGTGGAAAATGCACATGAGTATCGATCAGGCCGGGCAGGATGAGATGCGGCCGATGATCGACCTCGACGGCATCGGGTCCGGCCCCGGCCTTCACGGCGGCATAATCGCCCATGGCGGCGATCCGGCCATCCTTGACCAGCAGCGCGCCGTCGCTTTCATAGCGGTAGCTTCCCTCGTCATGCACGCTTTCGGGCGCGTGGCGGAAGGAGAGAAGGCGTCCGCGATAGAGGGTGGCTGTCATTGGCTGCTTTCCCCGGAAACTGAACTCTCATACCAGGCGACGAGAAGCGCGCGTTCTTCGGCGCTGACCTCGGTGATATTGCCGGGCGGCATGGCATGGGCGCGGCCGGCCTGCAGGTAGATCTCGCGGGCGTGGGCGGCGATCTCGGCGTCGCTTTCGAGCTTCACGGATTTTGGCGCGCGCGCCACGCCATCCCATACCGGCTCGGCCGCATGGCACATCGAACAGCGGCTGGCGACGATGTCCTTCACCGCGGGGAAATGCGCGTCAGCGGCAAAGCGCTGGTAGACGGGAGCCACCGATACCTCATCTTCCGAAACGGGCTTCTGCACGGTCGAAAGCCACATGATGACGATGAACAGAACGGTCGTGACCATCCAGGTCCAGAGCGGGCGGCCTTTGCGGGCGTGAGTGGTATTGAACCAGTGGCGGATGGTGACGCCCATCAGGAAGACCAGGGCGGCGATGATCCAGTTATAGGCGGTGCCGAAGGCCAGCGGGTAGTGGTTCGACAGCATGAAGAAGATGACGGGAAGCGTCAGATAGTTGTTGTGCAGCGAGCGCTGCTTGGCCTGTGCCCCGAGCTTCGGGTCCGGCGTGCGGCCGGCGATGAGGTCGGCCACGACGATCTTCTGGTTCGGGATGATGATGAAGAAGACGTTGGCCGACATGATCGTCGCCGTGAAGGCGCCGAGATGCAGGAAGGCGGCGCGGCCGGTGAAGATCTGGGTGTAGCCCCAGGCCATGGCGACCAGCACGACATAGAGAAATGCCATCAGGCCCCAGGTATTCTTGCCGAGCGGCGACTTGCACAAGAGGTCGTAGAGTACCCAGCCGACGCCGAGGGATGCGAGCGAAAGGCCGATCGCTTGCCACTGGTCTACATCGAGGACATGGCGGTCGATCAGGAAGAGATCGGCGCCGCCGTAATAGACCACACAGAGCAGGGCGAAGCCCGAAAGCCAGGTGGTATAGGCTTCCCATTTGAACCAGGTCAGGTGTTCCGGCATGGAGGCCGGCGCGACCAGATATTTCTGGATGTGGTAGAAACCGCCCCCGTGAACCTGCCATTCCTCGCCGTATACGCCTGCGGGCAGGTGGTCGCGTTTTACGAGACCAAGATCGAGTGCGATGAAATAGAAGGACGAACCGATCCAGGCGATGGCGGTGACGACATGCAGCCAGCGAACGGCAAAGGCCAGCCATTCCCAGGCGATGGCAAATTCATACATCAGAAATCCCTTTCTTCCCCAACCCGAAACTTTGTCGAAAAAGCCTTGGGAATGAAAGGGGGCAGGGGGCGAAATCGATGCTTTCCCCGGTGATTTGTGCGCCGCGAAAACCTACTCCCCAATTTATGTTCTTATTCTAATGTTCGTTAACTGTTACATTGGTGTCGCAAATCCGCCGGGGGGTGGTCGTGCGTACCGGCGAAGGCCTTCATTCAATGGAGAAGCCGCCCATGCGCTTGGCATTGCTAATCGTCAGCATCATACTCTATGCGTTCACCGTCGAAGCTCACGATGCCCATTCCGGCTGGAGCTACGATCTCTATTGCTGCAACGGGGATGGCCACACCGGCGACTGTCAGGAGATACCGTCGTCGAGCGTCAGGATCGTGCCGGGTGGATATCAGCTGACGCTTGCGCCGGGCGATCACCGGCTTATCACCCGCAATCACATCTTCAAGTTCCCACAGAGCACCACCCGCCGCTCCCAGGACAGCGAATATCACCTCTGTCTCTTTCCGGACGAAAACACGCCCCGATGTTTCTATGCACCGGACATGTCCTTCTAAGCCAAGACCGATCGGCGAAGCTCAGGTGAGGCCGTCCGTTGCCAGCGTTTCCACGATCCAGGCATGGAATGCCCTTATCTTCGGCAGCTTGCGCTTGGCTTCCGGGTAGGCGAGCCAGTAGTCGTGGCCGTCGCGACCCATGATATCGAAAGGCTGGAAAAGGCGGCCCATGGCGATCTCGTCACGATAGAATTTCGGGGTCAGGATGCCGACGCCCTGACCGGCCATGGCGGCATTCGCCTCGAAGGTCTGAGCCCCGAGCCGGCTGCGTGGGCGGCTGTCCAGATCGGGATCTGCGACGCCGGCGGCGGTGAACCAGATGCGCCACCAGGGATCGCTCGGATCGATGATGCGCAGCTTCAGGAGGTCTTCCGGCCGGTGCAGGCCTCCGACGCTTTGTGCAAGTGCCGGACTGAGCATAGGCGTGAAACCGCTGTAGATCAGGAACTGGCTGTAGAGGCCGGGCCATTTTCCGTCGCCGGTTCGGATGGCGATGTCGGCTTCCGCGCTGTTGAAGTCGATCAGCGCGGATGATGCCTCGAGGCGCACCGCGATGTTCGGGTGCCTGATCTGGAAATCACCGATCCGCCGTGCCAGCCATTGCTGGGCGAAGGTCGCTGTGCAGTGGATGGTGAGCGTGACCTGCGCCGTCTCGCGCATATTGGCGACGGCCTCCTGCAAAAGGCCGAAGGCTTCCGCCACCTTTGGCGCGAGGCTTGCCCCGGCTTCCGTCAGGGTGACCTGCCTTGGCCGGCGCAGGAAAAGCTGCTCGCCGAGCATCTCCTCCAGCAGCTTGATCTGGTAGCTGACGGCGGTCTGCGTCATCCCCAGTTCCTCGCCCGCCCTGGTGAAGCTCAGGTGCCGGGCTGCGGCCTCGAACACCCGCATGCCGTTCAGCGGGAAATTGCGGGATAGTTTCATGGATAAGCCCTCTTGATCCATGCAGACGGATCTTTCGTTGGAATACGGCGATAATCAGGCGCATTCTATCTCTCATAGATCAACTGCAATTCTTCATTGTCAACGAGAGGTCGGCCATGACGTATGTTATGCCGGATGGCTTCCTGCGCCTTTATCGCCGGAAAAACAGGTTTAGCGCTTTGCTGGCGAGGGTCCTTGTCCGGTCGCGGCGCAGGCGGGAGGCCTTGTCGCAACACCAGATGCGCGACCTTGGTCTTCTGGACGGTCGGCGGACACCCGGCCCCGATCGCGAGGATCATCGCCGCGATGTCTGGTCAGGCGTCGGCTGGCCGCCGCGCTATCTCTGACGACACAGGCAATGCGGCCATGAGCCATGCCTGAAAGGCGCGGATCTTGGGCAGGTTGCGCCGTCCATGCGGATAGACGAGCCAGTAGATTTTCTCGTCCGTCCAACTGAGGTCGAAGGGCTGTATCAGGCGGCCGGACGCCAGTTCGTCCTGCACGTAGAAGGGGCTGAGCATCGCCACGCCGTGACCGGCGAGTGCTGCTCCCGCCTCGAGGTCGAGCGCGCCGAAGGCATCCAGCTTTTGCGTGTTGCTCTGCGAGGCATCGACGCCGGCCGCGGCGAACCACACCTTCCACCTGTCGTCGTCGGAGATCAGCGGCAGTTTCAGGAGGTCGGCCGGTTGGCTTATACCGCCGATGCTTTCAGCGAGGCGCGGGCTGAGCATGGGCGTGTAGAAAAGCCGGATGAGCGGGTGGCATACCAGCCCCTGCCATGGATCAATGCCGATTCGGATCGCGACATCGGCAGGCTCACGGTTGAAATCGGTCAATTGCGTACCACGTTGCAGACGGACGGCGATGTGCGGATATTCGAGCTGGAAGGTGCCAAGATTTCGGGCCAACCAGTGAGAAGCGAAGGTTGGCGTCGAATGGATTTCCAGAATTTCGTCGCGGCTGCGCCGGGCCTGATTGACGGCGTCGTTGAGCAGCACGAACCCTTCACTGACCTTCGGGAGCATGCGGCTGCCGGTTTCGGTCAAAACCACCTGCCGTGGCTGGCGCACAAAAAGTGCTTCTCCGATATTCTCCTCCAGAATCTTGATCTGGTAGCTGACGGCCGTCTGGGTCATGCCCAGCTCCTCCCCGGCGCGGGTGAAATTGCCAAGCCGGGCGACGGTCTCGAAGACTCGCAGAGCATTCAGTGGAAATTGGCGCGACAGCTTCATCGATAAGCTCTCTTTATGGTGTTTCGCCGAGATTGAATTGGAATTTCCCGGAAATCAACGGCATTTATTGCGACATGCATCAACAGAACATTTCGCATGTGGAGGCGACCATGCTGTCCGAGATTCGACTGGTATTCCTTCCCGGGAGCCATGTATTCGCTTCGGTCTACCGTTTTTTCCGGCGTCTCCTTTCCGGCGGACGCATGTCCATCGAGGATCTGCCGGACGGCCTGTTGCGAGATGTGGGGCTGGAGAAGGATTGGATGATCGCGGATCGTCGGGAGGCCGACCGGCTGCTTTCGAACCGTCGTCCTTACCGGCCGAGGACGCGCTCGTCCTGACGGGTGGAAGATTTCGCCTGCTTGGCCCCGAGCAATCGGGTGATGAGTTCCGCCGTAACCAGCGCTGCGATGACTGCCGGCCGCTTGTCCTTCACCATGTTGCCGCCGACCGGCAGCGTCAGTCGATTGAGCCATGCGGCTTCGCCGCCCTCGCGCATCAGCCAGCGGGAGAAGGTGGCCCGCTTGGTCGCCGACCCGATCATGCCGGTATAGGCGAGATCGTCGCGGGCAAGCGCCTGCCGGGCAATCAGGAAATCAAGCGCGTGGTCATGGGTGAGGATCACGGCCGCGCCGCCTGGGCGAATGGCCTCGACCTCGGTCTCCGGCATTGGGACATGGCGAAACGTGATCGTCTCGGGCAGGGTTCCGGGCTCGATCTGGCGGGTCTCCACCGCCGTCACATTGAAGGGCAGGGGCGCAAGTGCCGTCGCTAGGGCAAGTCCGACATGGCCGGCGCCGAAGAGGAAGACATCGGGAAAGGCCTGCTGTTCGCTCGATGATTGCCGCAGGAGCCTTTCGGTAACCGTCTCAGCGATCCGGGTGAAACGCAGCAGCGTGCGGCCGCCACAGCATTGACCGATTTCCGGTCCGAGCGGGATATCCAGCGTCTCGTCGGCCGCCTTGCCCGCAAGCATCGCGCGAGCGTGGTCGATGGCGATGAATTCCAGATGACCGCCGCCGATGGTGCCGAACAACCCGCTATCGGCGACGACCATGAACGCCCCGGCTTCCCGCGGCGTCGAGCCCCTTGCCTCGGCGACTTCGACGAGGACGGAGTTTGGATGGGCGGCGAGGAAGACGGAAAGAGATGGTTTGCCGTTCATGCGTGGCTCCCCCCCTCCGCCCTGCCGGCGTTCGTCGCTGCAATCGATTCACTGG
>NZ_JAOZVR010000024.1 GCF_025869515.1 Ferrovibrio sp. | reverse complement strand
CGCGATGCCCACCACCATGGCACGTACGTCCGAGTTTCCCTTTTGAACCTGCATCGTCAGGTAGGTTACGTTGGCGACCCGCTCGACACCGGGAATCGCGAGGATCACGCGATAGATGTCATCATTGATGCTTGAGGATTCGGCGTATGGGCCGAGTGTGTTCTGCTGGACGACCCACATATCGGCGCCGCTGTTGTCGAGCAGCACCTTGCCGTCGTCGACCATCCCTCGATAGACGCCAGCCATGGTGAAGGTCACACCGATGAGCAGGCCAAGACCGACCCCCGTGAAAACGAACTTGCCCCATGAATGCAGGATGTCGCGTCCGGCGAGGCTGATCATTTGAGTAGCTCCGCGGGATTGTCGGCTACACGAATGCGGCTCGTACTGGCCAATCTGGATGCGCTGTAAACAACAATCCGGTCGCCGACCTTCAGGCCTTTTGTGACCTGTACGACCCCCTCCAGGTCTGCGGCGCCGAGTTGGACGACCGTAAAACGGATTTTTCCATCTTCGATTTTCCAGACGCCCAATTTGCCGCCGACATTCTGGATCGCAGCGTTCGGGATTGCCGGCGACACGGCAAGCTCAGGTAGGGCGACCGATACCTCGGCCAGTTCTCCGATCGGAGGCAGCGGCTCGGGAAGCGTGTCGAACTCCACCTTGGCCAGATTTTCTTCCGTCACTGCGTCAGCGAGGATTTCCACACGCGCCACTCGTCCCGGTACGTCTTTGCCGGCGCGCGAACGCAATGCAATCGAGGCAGGCAGGTCCTGCCGCAGGCCTGTTGCCGCAATTTGATCGAACCGGGCATTGATCCAGAGATTCTTCGGGTCGATCATTTCTATGACCGCCTGGCCGGCAACCATGGTCGTTCCCGGTTCAGCCTTGCGTGCTGCAATCACCCCGTCGACCGGCGCACATAGAACCAGGTTTTCCCGCTGCTTAATCAGGCCGTCGCGGTCGGCGCGATTGCGTTGGAGATCCTGTTGCGACGCGAGGAGATTCGACCGAGCGGCCGAGAGAGCAGCGTCAGCCACCTGGCTGTCCTGCCGCTTGGTTTCCACTGCGACCTGGCTGACGGCGCGGGTCTTCCAGAGCTCTTCATAGCGTTTCGCCTGGGCAAGCGCGAAATCACTACGCGCCAGTGCATCGTCTACCTGCGCTTCCGCAGTCTTTATAGATGCTTCTGCCCGGCCGATCGCCGCATCGAGCGCTGCGATGCGAGCATCAAGGTCCACCGGGTCCATTTCCGCCAGAACCTGACCGGCTTGTACCCTATCGCCCACATCAACATGTATCTTGGCAACGCGACCTGCGAAGGTAGGGCCGATCTTGTAAGAGAAGCGAGCTTCAACTGTGCCGATGCCGAAGAGCGCGGGCGAGATTGAGCGGGCCTCGACGGCAGCGGCCGTGACAGCGACCGGCGCCAGCGGGCCGGAGCGCAACACCACGTAGCCGAACAAGGCGGCAGTCACGGCTCCGACGCCTATGAGCATCAATGTGCGACGCTGCAATGAGGGCAGTTTCACCGGTTTGCCTCCATGCATGCACGATATGATTTGAAGGCATCCGGAGCCGCCTTGCGGATGCTGTCGACATCCCCAACGATAAGCGCCCTAAACACCAGATGTTGGATGGCGGCTATGAACAGACGGGCAGCTATCCTTTTGTCGATCGTGGTTCGTATTTCGCCACACTGTTGCGCCTCTTCAATTATGCTGGAGAGACGCTGTTCGTACCGTTGGATAACTGCCCCGATCATCAGTCTAAGTGCGGAACTGTTCGTCCTGCCGAGCGCAGCGAGCAACATGCGTGGAATGTTCGGATGATCCGCGAGATAGGCAATATCAGCCACAAACATAGCTTCGAGGGATCGAAGCGGAGATATGACAGCCGAGAAATGCGGATGAGTCATCTCGCCGCCTCGACAGCGCGTCGATACAGTTCGAACGCTCCTGGCGCGCTGGCGCGGATGCGCTTGACGTCACCGGCGATGAGGGATTGCATGACAAGCCCCTGAATCGTACCGATGAAGAGGGTGACGGCAGCCTTGTCATCCAGCGTGGCAGCCAACTCGCCACGCTCCTTGCCCTCCGCAACGAGCCGTCCGAGGCGCTCGCCATAACGCTGGATCAAGGTGTGCGCCATGCGCTTGGCTACTGTCTGCTCGGCGCGTTGCAACTCTCCAAACAGCATCCGGGGCACGCCGGGATGCTCGGAGATGAACTCGATATGCGCAGTGAACGCAGCCTCCAGCGCGTCAAGTGGAGAGACCGCAGCGGAAGTCGCCTTGTCGATCCGTGTGAGTAAGCGCTCTGACACCCATTCCATGACGGCCTGAAGAATCGCGTCTTTGGAGGGGAAATGCCTGAACAAGGCGCCTTGGGTCACACCCATTCGCTTGGCGATCGCGCCGGTTGTGATGTCTGTAGGATTTTGCTCCGCCGCCAAGTCGATGACGGTCTCAACCGTCACCTCACGTCGCTCCTCTGCGGAAAGGTAGGCCGATCGCGAGATCATCAGCATCTCCAAAAGCTAGTAATTAGTTACTATCTATCATTTTGTGACGCGAGGTTCAAGCTCCCAGTACGGGATTTAGCGCTCTCACTTCAGTCGTCGTTCGATTGCGAAGCTGGAACTAGGTCGTTGGAATCAACTACAGCCAGCGCTGAACGCTGCCAGATGCGGAAACTCGCTAGCTGCGAGATATATTTTCTCGGCAGCGGTCGATCGCCGTCCGAGAATTTCATTCCGATGGGGATGGCGGCCGAACGAAGTGATGACTTTTCGAACGTCCCGGGCCTGTTTGACGAGGGATTCATAGATAGGACGCAGGGTGGCCGGAGCTTTTTCCGCAATTTCTTTCCGCACGCTGATCAGAAAATCCATGCGCTGCACATGGTCCGGGCCTTCGCAATGACCCAGCGGCAAGCCATGCACCACCTTGAACCAGGGGGTTTCCAAGGACGAATAGTGACGGTTTGAGAAACCTTTCATCGCCAGCGACAGCGCATGAGGGTCCTGCATGTAAGCCTGGTCGCGGCCCCGCCAGACCGATCGCGAGAATTGATCGAGGACTATGATCAATGCCAGCCTTCCCTCTGCTTCCAACGCCCAATAGTCGAGGGCGCCCTGAGCCGCTCTTCTGGTGAGATCAGAAAAACGCGACACGATCTCATCATCCGCACCGCCCTGCATCCGCCAGCGCCAGTATGCACGATGCGTCCGCGCATCGACGTCCAGCGAGCGCCCCTCGGGAAACCAGAAGTCGAGGACGTCGTCCCATTCCTGACGATCATTGACAGGCTTCATATCGAATTTCGTGGCTGCCAGGAACTGAAGTCCGTCGTCGCCGGGAGGGCTGACGCTCGTGCACCGCCCGGCATGGCTTCGCTACCAAACAGAAGGCCGGCCGACTGTGACCGCACTTCTTTTCCTTCGCGCAGGAGAAACAGCGCATCGAGGCGCAGACGTCGCGCAAGTATAAGTCCAGCTTCCGGACCAAGAACCATCAATGCGGTCGCCCATGCGTCGGCCTCGGCGCAGGTGCGCGCGACGACGGTGATGGAGGCGGGAGACGAGGCGAGCGGCGCGCCGCGGCGCGGGTCCATCGTGTGCGAAAGGTAACGGTTTCCGACGACGACCCAGTGTCGGTAGTCGCCCGAGGTGGCCACCGCGGCATCCTGCAAGGCGAGGATCGAATGCGGCGCGCGGCGCTCACGGTCCGGTTCCTCGACCGCTATGGTCCAGGGCTGGCCGTCGGGGCGCAGGCCAAGCGCCCGCATCTCACCGTCGATGCCGACCAGGCCGGAAACGATGCCGAAGCTGCGTAGCGTTTCAGCGAGCCGATCGACACCGTAGCCTTTGGCGATACCATTGAGGTCGAGGACGACAGGGGCGCGCTTTCGGACCCGCCGGCCTTTGGTGTCCAGCTCAAGCACCTCGTGCGCAGGCCGGCGCGGAGCGGTGAATGCCTCCCGGATGAGGTTCTGATCGGCCGCCGCCGGACCGAAACCCCAGGCATTCACCGCGTCGCCCACGCTGATGTCGAAGGCGCCGCCGGAGGTGCGGTCGATGTCGAGCGAGAGGCGCAGCACGTCCATCAGCCGCTCCGGCACAGTTATCCATTCGCCGACCAGCGCAGCGTTGAGGCGCATCAGGTCGCTGTCCGGCTTCCAGGTCGACATCTGCGCGTCCACCTCGTCGACTGCAATCTGGAGTGCGTTCCGGATCGGGGCCGAGTCAAACCCTTCCGCCCTGTAGAGCAGAGCCGACCAGCGCGTGCCCATGGTGGCGCCGTTCAGCGCATGCCGCCTGGGATCAATAGACATCTTCGACATAGCGCCCTTCCGCCTTGAGCAGAGCCGGCGACAGACCTGCGGGCGCCAGGATGTCTGCGAGCGCCTCCGAAACCCCCGCTGCCATGCCGCGCCCGCCGCAGACCATGATTTTCGCGCCCTTACGGATCAGCTTTACGATGTCGGCGGCTTCCTCGCGCAAGGCATCCTGCACATACCGGGGCATTCGTCCGCGCGAACAAGCTGTCGCGAGTTGCCGGAGACACCCCTTTTGCTGCCAGGCCGTCAGTTCATCGGCATAGAGAAAGTCGCTGTCGGGATGACGTATCCCGAAAAACAGGTAGATCGGGCGATGCCGCGCATTGGCGCGCACGAATCCGGCCAATGGCCCAATTCCCGTCCCCGCACCGATCAGGATCAGCGGCGTGCGACCGCGGCCGGCGTGAAAGCCGGCGTTGGCGCGCAGAAAGCCGCTTACGGTATCGCCGACTTCCAACCCGAGGAGTTGGCCGGAGCACAGGCCGGCCGGATATTTCCTCACAACGATCTCGATGAAGCCATCGCGCCGTCCCGAGGCCAGCGAATAGAATCTTGGCACGGCCGAACCTTCGGGAAGGATGCCGAGCAGATCCCCTGCCGAGAAGCGACCGAAGTCACGGCCCGCAAGCCGCCGCCACAGCGGAACCTTGGGCAAGGCGAAACGTAAGATGGCGGTCGGGGCCTGTACCTCCGCCCCGTAATCGCGGCGGGAAACAAGCGTCAGCGGAAGGACGGCCGGCACAACCGTCTCATGGACAAGTTCCAGTTCGACGCCCATCGCTACGCCGAGCACCCGGCCCCAGCGGGCGAAGTCCTGCGTCGACTGACGGTCGATCATGTCGAACGGGACCAGCATGCTCCAGCCCTTGGCCTCCGCTGTCTCGGCAACCGCTCGCGCGAAAGCGCAATATGCTGGAAAGCTGCGGTCGCCAAAGCCGAGGACGGCTAGGGGAACCGCGGGCGCAGCAGGTAGGGATTGCAATCGGTCGATGAACCCTTTCGCCGAGGCCGGCGCATCGCCGTCGCCATAGGTGGCGGTCAAGATAAGGATGCGCTGCGCGTGCACGTAACGCGCAGGGTCGAAGGAGGACATCGCCGCGGCATGAACGGTCTGCCCGATATTCGTCAGTGCGGCATGCAGCGTCGCGGCAAAGCTCCAGGTACTGCCGCCTTCGCTGCCGACAAGCAGAATCGTCTCGGCGCGACCGGCGGTGGCATTGCCGCGAATGCGTGGCCTTGCGCGCCAACCTGCAAGCCAGAGGATGACGCCCGTCACCGTCATAATCGGCACGCCAAGCGCCATCAGGCCGAGAATGAGCCCCAGTCCGGCGGCGCCTTGCCCGGTATGAAGCATGTAGATGGTTTCCGAGATGCGTTGCCACCCGGTCAGATCGCTCCAGGCCAGCAGCGCACCGGTGCCCTGATCAAGCGTGCCGGTACCGCGATCGGTCTTGACCGTAAAGACGTCTGCCGCGTCGTCAGGTGCGGGAAACGCCAGGCTGCGCAATTCAGCGGCCGGGGTCTCCTTCAGGATATTCATCTCCGCAAGCGACGCACCGACCCGGCCGCTCGGATCAGTCTGCATTGCCGGTGATGCTGGCCCGTCGGGCAGTAGCTCGAAGGTCGAAACGGTCATCCATAGGGCTGTGAGGGAGGATAGCAGCAGACCGGCGACGGCCACGCGGGCGATCTCGACATGCAGCCGTCCCGAAATCGGCCCGCGCAGGGGCGCGAACCAGCGCCGCCAGCCGCCAGCCCTGCGCGCGACAAGCACGGTGCCGGACAGGGCCAGTACCAGCATGGCTGCGGCTCCCGCAGCCGCTGCGATGCGACCGCCATCACCAAGAAAGAGCGATCGATGCAGGTTGGTCAGCCACCGTTCTAGCGGGTTCGGGTCGGCGGAAGCGATACCCTGCCCGGTGACCGGATCGATGACCGCCGACTGCGGCGTGCCGCCCTCGAACCAGTATGCGGTGATCCGGCCCGAGGGCGCTCGCCGAATCTGCTCCACCTGGGGATGGGCGGCCTGGACGCGCTCCGCCAGATCGGCAATGGAAAGGGAAGCTGCGGCCTGCGGCGAGGACAGGCGCTCGGCAGTTGGAAATATCGAGAGGGCTGCGCCGCTCAGACTGAGCACCAGCAACACAAGCGCAGCCAGGAGGCCTGGCCAGCGGTGAAGTCCGCGGATCATGACGCTCTCCGGCTACATCGAGTAGGTGAAGCTGGCGATGTAGCGCCGTCCACGTACCGGGGTCTTTGCACCATTCGTCGTCAGTGGAACCGCGACTTCGTTGGGGCTGTCGCGCATGTCCTCGACGGCAGCATCGATGTGCAGCGTATAGCCAGCGTCAAACAGGGCATCGGCCAAGTCGAGTGTGATTTCCAGCGTCCGTCCCGCGCCGACGCTGGCGCCCGTAATGCCGTTGATCTCGGCAACCCTGCCACCGGTCGCGCGGTACCAACCCGTCAGATGCTCGTAATATTTCGATTTGCCGCCAGCCACCCACAGGCTGCCGACATACGCGCCCTTCGCATCAGTGACATAGAGTGCGAGGTAGGCGCCGTCGCCACCGTAGTTGCTCAGCGTCGTGGTGAACGTGACAGGCCGCGCCACGGCAAGGCTCGGGAATGTGAGTGCCGTGGTCAAGGCAAGTGCTGTGAGGATGGTCTTCATGGTGGCCTCTGCCTGTTTAACTGCGGCCGCAAACAAAAATGTTGGGGCCGATTTAACGGGGCCGGACCAGTTGGAGGACACCGAACCAATCCGGTGAAAGCAACCTGAAGCAAGCAACTGAGCGTTTCCTGACGGCACGTTGTTTTCTGCTTCAGCTTGCTGTCAGGAAGACGTCGAGCAGATCATGGCGCTGCGCGATCACAAGTTGACCAAAAGGCTCGGCCCTGCGCCGCCTCGCATCGTTTCGATCCGGGACGGCGTGGAGCCGGACGAAGAAGGTTATCGCTGCTCAGCGCAGGCTCATGCGCTGCAAGGTTCCGTCGCGCAGGACAAACTGATGCCAGACGGCCATCAGGGCATGCAGACCGGCAAGGATGAGGATGAAGGTCCCCGCATTCTCATGAAGCTCGGCGATCAAACCGGGACGACTCTGCACCTTCGACGCGATCGCCGGAAGCTCCACGCCGAGGAACGATACCGGCACGCCCATGCGTGATGCCGCATACCAGCCTGTGATCGGCAATCCTATCAGCAGCAGATAGAGCAAGCCGTGGCCGGCTTTCGCAGCAGCCGCGAGCCAACCTTGCCTATCGGCTTCGGGCGTGCGGCCGGCCACCCGCAGGACCAGCCGGGGCAGCACCAGGACGAGCACCGCAAGCCCGAGCGAAAAGTGCAGCAGGGGCGGGTTCTCGGCGATCTTGCGACCACCCTCGGCCGTGAACCAGGCACCGAGCACCAGAAGGGCGGTGAGCCAGTGGATGACGATCATGCTCGCCGAATAGCGATGCGACTTGTCGGGCATATTGAGGTCTCCTTGAGATGCGCCGGAGCGAAAGTGCGACGTCTTATTTCACGACAGCCTTTGGCCGCGTAATCGTCCCGAACAGGCCGTTCGCAGATGCCCCGTCGGCAGCTTCCCGCCCGATGTTCTGCGTCCGTTGGCGTTCGGCTCCGTGATGGTCGTCATCTCGATCCTTGTAGCGGAGCTTGACGATTTCGAGCGTCGCAGGGTCGATCTTGGCTTTGAAGGGGCGACCTCCTTCATCGGTTCCGCGGATTTCGTAGCAGCCGTCGTCGATCTTGATCCGGGTGACGGTCCAGCCCCGCCCAGCCGCCATCGTCTGCACCGCCTCGCGCGGCTGCCACTTCTCCATTGGAACGTGGCAATCGTCGTCCGCCCTTGCGGTTCCCAACCCGGCCAACGTCAGAACGAGGATTGCCGCCGCCATCTGCTTCATCATCTGATTGTTCCCGATCAACGCGATATAGTCACAACCATGGCAGGCTATCCTGACGAATGGCTGAAGCAGCGGCTGATACCCCTTCAGCAAACCGACAGGTTCAAACCGTAGAAAAACAGCAGAAAGGGGAACCGATCCCAAGATGAGAGTCTTGCTCGTTGAAGACGATGCGATCCTCGGCAAGGCCGTTCGCGATCATATCGCCACCAACCATTCCGTCGATTGGGTGATCCGGCTCGACGCCGCGCGTGAGCATCTCGATAGCGCGGCCTACGACCTCATCCTGCTGGATCTGATGCTTCCCGACGGGCTGGGTGTCGGCTTCCTGCGAAAACTGCGTGCAGCAGGAAGTGTGACGCCGGTCATCATCCTGACGGCGCTGGACCAGATTTCCGACCGGATCGAAGGACTCGACGCCGGCGCCGACGACTACATGATCAAGCCCTTCGATCTTTCGGAGCTGTCGTCGCGTTTGAACGCCGTCGCGCGGCGCTACAGCGGCAATCCCAATCCTCTCATCGAGATCGGCGACCTGCGCGTCGATCTTGCCGCGAAAACCGTGAAGCGCGGCGGGCGCTCCGTCGAACTGACCGGACGGGAATGGGCACTATTCGAGACCTTCCTGCAACGGCCGGGCGTCGCGCTGACCAAGGCCCAGCTCGAAGACCGGCTCTATGCGTTCGGCGCCGAAGTGGAGAGCAACACGATCGAGGTCCATGTCAGCCGGCTGCGCAAAAAGCTGGGGCATGCTGTCATCGATACGGTTCGCGGTATCGGTTATCGTCTCGGAAGCGCGCGATGAAGCGCCCGAAAAGCCTGCAATGGCGGCTTTCGCTGTGGCTCGGCCTCGGCATAACGACGCTTTGGGCGGTCGCCGCCGTGGTTACGGTTTACAGGCTGCACAATGAAATGAACGAAGTCTTCGACAGCGCGCTCGAGGAGACCGCGCAACGGATTCTGCCGCTTGCGGCGCTCGAAATCCTCGGGCGCGATGCCGACGATTCGGAACAGCGCGTGGCGACGCTGCGTCAGCATGACGAATACTTCACCTATATCGTGCGTGACGAAGCGGGCAAGGTTCTGCTCAGCTCGCACAATGCGGATCTGGCGGTCTTCCCGCCATTTTCGGGAATGGGCTTTACCGATACGCAAACCCATCGGCTCTATTCCGACGCCGCGCTGCAAGGCAGCCTGACGATCACCGTCGCCGAACCGCTTTCGCATCGGCGAATGGCGGCGGAACATGCCTCGCTGGATCTCGCCCTGCCACTCGGCATTATCGTTCCCCTCAGCCTCTTCGGTGTCTGGTTCATCGTGCGGCTGTCGATGGCCCCTGTCCGGACTTTCCGATCACAGATCGAGGTGCGCGGCGGCGGCGATCTTGCTCCGGTCAAAGCCGACAACCTGCCTTCCGAGATCGAACCAGTCGCTCATTCGGTGAACCGCCTTCTTGAACGCCTGAAACGGACATTGCAGGCGGAGCGAACGCTGGCGGCGAAATCCGCCCATGAACTACGAACGCCGGTCGCGGCTGCACTGGCACAAGCGCAAAGGATGATCATCGAGGCTACCGATGACACGACCCGCGAACATGCGTGCGACATGGAAACTGCCCTGCGGCGTCTTTCCCGGCTGACCGAAAAGCTGATGCAGCTTGCAAGGGCCGAGGGCGGCCGCCTTCTGGCTGAGAAGCCTGTCGACATCGCAGTCATCCTGCGCATGGTCGTCAGCGAGTTCGGCGAACACACCCATAGCGCTGGTCGGGTCGAACTGACGATTCCCGACAATCCGGTATCCGCCAATATCGATCCGGACGCCTTCGCCGTTTTGGCGCGCAACCTCATTGAAAACGCCCTTAAGCATGGCGATCCGAAGGAGCCTGTCAGTGTCGCGCTATCGGTTGAGGGCACCCTGCACGTCACGAATGCCGGTCCGGCCGTGCCGGCGGAGACGCTTGCCCGACTGTCCGAGCCTTTCGAGCGGGGCCAGTCCGAGGCGGACGGCGCGGGTCTCGGCCTGGCCATCGCCAAGACGATCGCCGCTGGTACGGGCGGCAGGCTTGATCTGATCTCGCCGATAGAGGGGCGGCAGGACGGTTTCGCGGCCGTATTTTTCTCTGGCAAGCAATAGCGCAGCCAGCAGCCTGCTCCCGTTATTCCAGATACGGCGAAGGCACGCACGCCTCAGAATGAATGCCTTTGCCGACCGTCCGGGCGCGTCTCGACTACGCGTGGCCCTACTTCTCCTTCCGTAGCGTACCGCCATCGTCACCGAAGCGTTTGACCTTTCCGTCAACAACCTCCAGGGTCGCCGGGTCGACTTTGACCTTGAGGATGTTGCCGCTGGCATCGGTCACCCGAAGCTCGTAACAGCCATCGTCAATCTTCATCCTGTCGATGGTCCATTCGAAGTCGCTTGCAAGCTTCGCCAGCGCTTCGAACGATTGCCTCTTTTCCAGCGGTACATCGCACGCCTCACCGGCAAGAGCGGCGCCGGCTGGCAGCATCGCCAACAGTGCAAGCATCGTGAGAGACTTTTTCATGGTTCCAACTCCTCAGTTGCCATCATCTACGCGTGGAACCATGCAACGCTTTGCTGATGGGCTCCTGAAGAACGATAAAAATTCCTGTCAGCTTTCCGTCAGTCAGGATGCACGGCAGCCGCCACAGACGACAGGCTGAGGTCGATCACTCTTGCAGGAAAAAAGGAGCGGCAATGTCGAAGCGGCATAGGCTGCCGTTTCCGCAGGATAGGGTGTTTCATGCCGGCCTGTCGGCCGTTGATGTGTTCGGTGGAAGTACAGATAGGCTTGAGCGCACCGCTCCCCGATGCGTGGAAATTGCCTCGTCTACATTCCGCCGGATACTGTCCGAGAGAAGGCGCAAGCCGTTCAGGACGACCAGTACGGTCCCGCCTTCATGTCCAACCACCGCCAGCGGCAGCGGCAGATCGAAGAACAGCCCGCCTGTGACGAGCGCCAGCATGGCGCCTATCGCGACGGCGAGGTTCTGCCGGATGACAGCGGCGGTGCGCCGCGCCAGCCGGTGCGCCTCCGCCAGCTTCTTCATGTCTTCCGACAGCAGGGCCACATCGGCCGCCTGAAGGGCGACATCCGAACCGGCCGCCCCCATGGCGATGCCGACATCGGCGCGGGCAAGGGCGGCGGCGTCGTTCACGCCGTCGCCAACGAATGCGACCTTGCCGCATTCCGCCAGTTCACCGATTTGGCGCACCTTGTCCTGCGGCAGCATTTCGGCGTGGATCTCGTCCGGGCCGAGACCGAGTTCCGCGCCGATGCGCAGGGCCACCGGCCGGCGGTCGCCGGTCATCATGACGATGCGGCGCACGCCGCCGGCACGCAGGGCGGCGAGCGCCGGGGCGGAACTCGCCCTCGCCTCGTCCGCGACGCTGACGGCGCCCAGAATGGTCGATCCTCGCCCGAGATAGACGACGGTTTGCGCGTTCTCCTCCAGTTCGCGGAATTCGGCGCGATCAGTGGACGCATCCATTTCCCTGGCGAGATAAGAGTTTCCAGCCCAGACCGGGCCAACCTCGTCCCGCCCGACGATTCCGGCGCTGGGACGGGAGTTGACATTCATGACCTGCGCCGGTTCGATCCCGTGTATGACCGCCTCGCGGCGGATCGCTCCGGCGATGTGATGCTCGGAATGAGCTTCGAGCCCGGCCAGCAGGGACAGGAAGCGCCGGTCCTCACCGTTCAGCGCAATGATCCGTGTCACCTCCGCACGGCCGTTGGTCAGCGTGCCTGTCTTGTCGAAGGCGAAGGTATCGACGGCTGCCAGCATTTCGAGCGCGCCGCCGCCCTTGAAAAGAACGCCGCCCCGCGCCGCAGCCGAGAGCGCCGACAGGATCGCCGCCGGCACCGATATGACGATCGCACAGGGGCTGGCCGCGACCAATAGCGTTGCCGCCTTATAAAGTGCCGGTTCCCAATCTCGCCCGAGCCAGTAGAAGACGACAAAGGCGAGAACAGCACCGAGCAGGACCGCGACTGTATAACGCTGTCCGAACCATGCGCTGAAACGCTCGGACGGCGCTTTCGCCTCCTGGGCCTCGGTGACCAGCCGGATCATGCGCGCGATCGTGCTGTCGCCGATCGTTCTCGCTATCGTCACTTCCAGGATGCCGTCGAGATTGACGGTAGCCTCGAACACCTGCTGGCCCGGCTCCTTGGAGACGGGCATGGATTCGCCGGTGATGTTGGCCTCGTCGATACCGCCGCGCCCTTGCAGGATCACACCGTCGGCGGGCACGCGCGCGCCCGGCCGCAGGATCACGACGTCGCCGACGGCAAGCTCCGCGGCGGAAACCTCGGCGACCGCACCGTCCGCGTTCTTCCGAAACGCCGTCTCCGGGCGGAGCGCCATCAAGGCCTCGACCGCGCGGCGCGCGCGCCCGAGCGCTTGATGCTCGAGCGTCGTCGACACGCTGAACAGCGTCAGCAGCACGGCACCTTCAAACGGCGCGCCGACAATCGCCGCGGCGATCGCGGCGACCACCATCAGGAGGTCGATGTCGAGGATATGCTGCCGCCACAGCGCGGATAGGGCCGTCCACGAGGCGGGAATCCCGCCGGCACCATAGGCGAGCGCCAGACCCGGCCACCGCAGGACACCAAGTCCCTCGGCCGGCGGCCAGGTCCCGACCGTCGCCAGGATCATACCCAGCACCGTCAGGAGCGACATCAGCATCGGGATATCGAACGAGAAGCGCCTCATGATCAGACCGCCCGGCCGATAAGGGCGCCGATGGCCGCCGTCGACGCCATGGCCACCGCGCCCCAGAAGACGACCCGAACAGTCGGTTTCCAGACGCTGGCGCCGCCCGCGCTCGCGCCAACCGCCCCGAGTGCGGCAAGCCCGACGAGACAGGCGATGGACACGGCCCATGCGACCGTTCCCGCCGGCGCGAGTAACGCCACGATCAGCGGCAGCGCCGCGCCCACGGAAAAGGTCGCCGCGGATGTAAAGGCCGCCTGGACGGGTCTGGCCATCACATGGCTCGACAGTCCGAGTTCGTCGCGCGCATGCGCCTCGAATGCGTCCTTCGCCATCATTTGCTTGGCCACCTCAAGGGCGAGATCCGGTGCGACACCGCGCTGCTCGTAGATCGCAGCGAGTTCCGCTAGTTCCGCCTCCGGCTGCGTGGCCAGTTCGCGGCGCTCGCGCGCCATGTCGGCTTCTTCCGTGTCGGCCTGTGAGCTGACCGAGACATATTCGCCGGCCGCCATTGACATGGCTCCGGCCACCAGCCCGGCAACGCCCGCCACAAGGACCTCGTGAGGGCCGGCGGTCGCCGCCGCCACGCCCACGATGAGGCTCGATGTCGAAATCAACCCGTCATTGGCCCCGAGCACGGCCGCCCGAAGCCAACCGATACGTTCGATGAGATGATTCTCTTTGTGTAAAGTGCGCACGATAATGCTCCCGAATGCGATCGGTCGGTTCCGAAGTACAGCCCGCTCCGCTCGGGCTCGCGGAGCTCAGCCAACCAGTCGGCCGGTAATTAGATTTAGAATTATTCTAAAGAGATGGCATGCGCATCGCCATCAGTCAATCAATTAGAATCCTTCTAATTGAGAGATCGGTGTCAATGGGATGTAGCAATCACGACGGGCCATACGATCCTCGCTGAAAAGGTCGGCTTTGACGAGTTTACCGCGCCAGAAATGCTGGCAGAGATTTCGGCATCTCTTCAACCCGAGTCATAAGCGATCGGTCGACAACTAGAATTTGGGCTACAG
>NZ_JAOZVR010000023.1 GCF_025869515.1 Ferrovibrio sp. | reverse complement strand
CCGGGCTTCGGCGATCGCCGCAAGGCCATGCTGGAAGACATCGCGATCCTGACCGGTGGTCAGCTGATCTCGGAAGATCTCGGCATCAAGCTGGAGAGCGTCACGCTCGCCATGCTGGGCACCGCCAAGAAGGTCACGATCGACAAGGAAAACACCACGATCGTTGCCGGCGCCGGCAAGAACAAGGACATCCAGGCTCGCGTTGGCCAGATCAAGGCGCAGATCGAGGAAACCACCTCGGACTACGACCGTGAGAAGCTGCAGGAGCGTCTGGCCAAGCTGGCCGGTGGCGTTGCCGTGATCAAGGTTGGCGGCGCCAGCGAGATCGAGGTGAAGGAGCGCAAGGATCGCGTTGATGACGCGCTGCATGCGACCCGCGCCGCGGTCGAAGAAGGCATCGTCCCGGGCGGCGGCACTGCGCTGCTGTACTCGGTGCGCGCCATCGACAAGGTCAAGGTCGACAATGCCGACCAGAAGCATGGCGTGGAAATCATCCGCCGCGCCCTGCAGGCTCCGGTCCGTCAGATCGCCGAGAATGCCGGCGTTGACGGCGCCGTGGTGGCCGGCAAGCTGCTGGAGTCCAAGGACACCAGCTGGGGCTTCAACGCCCAGACCGAAGAATACACCGACCTGGTGAAGGCCGGCGTCATCGACCCGACCAAGGTCGTGCGCGTCGCGCTGCAGGGCGCCGCCTCGGTGGCCGGCCTGCTGATCACCACCGAAGCCATGGTTGCCGATCGTCCGGAGCCCAAGGGTGCGGCCGGCGGCGGCATGCCGGGCGGCGGCATGGGCGGTATGGGCGGCATGGGCGGCATGGACTTCTAAGTCCGACGCTCTTTCGTTCAGAGCTTACGAGAAGGCCCGGTCGCAAGACCGGGCCTTTTTCGTTGGCTGCGGTGCATGGCCATGGCGACCCTGCGCTGCGCGGCAGCTTATGCCCGCCATGCCGGGTGCCCCACCGTCCCGCTGGCCGGGTCCCGCTGGCCGGAAATGCCAATGCTTCCAATCCGGCCGCGGTGCCGGGTTACCATTTGGAGACGTTATTGAACTGAAATTTGCTGTTGAAGCGGACCGGGCGCAGATAAGGGGCGTTACAGCGACTACCCGGAAGGTTCATCATGCAGCGCCCGTCCCCCACCAATCGTGAACGCACATTCGCCGAACACGAGATCATCGTCAGCAAGACCGACCTCAAGGGCCGGATCACCTACGTCAACGACATCTTCTGCAAGGTCGGCCTCTACGAGGAAGAAGACGTCCTCGGCCAGCCCCACAGCATCGTTCGGCATCCTGAGATGCCGCGCGCCGTCTTCCACTTGCTCTGGCAGCGCATCCAGAACGGCGAGGAGATCTTCGCCTATGTGAAGAACCTGGCCAAGAACGGCGACTCTTACTGGGTGCTCGCCCATGTCACGCCGAGCCGCGATCTGGAAGGCCGCATCGACGGCTATCATTCCAACCGGCGCTGCCCGCAGCGCGCCGCGCTGAACCAGATCGAGCCGTTGTATCGCACCCTGCTCGAGATCGAGAACGCCCAGCCCGACCGCAAGCAGGGCATGCAGGCTGCGGCCGCCCGGCTGCAGAAGATTCTGAACGATGCCGGCCAGAGCTACGACGAATTCCTGTTCGGCCTGGCCGCTTAAAGACAAGGAAGAAAGATCATGTTCATGTCTCGTCACAAGAAGGCCCTGCAGCAGATCGAGGCGATCTGCGCCCGCGCCGCACAGGGCGACCTTTCCGGCCGCGTCCTGCATCTGAAGCAGTATGGCGACCTGGCCCCGACACTGGTCAGCTTCAATCGCCTGCTCGATCTCGTGGATGCCTATATCCGCGAATCGGGCGCCAGCCTGTCCTATGCCTCGGAAGGCAAATATTTCCGCCGCTTCCTGCCGGCCGGCATGGTCGGCCAGTTCCGTCACGGCGCCGATATCATCAACGGCGCGCGCGAGATGATGGGCAAGCGCGCCAGCGATACGGCACGCCTGCAGGTCGAGGTCTCGACCCTGGTGAACGCGGCCGCCGGCGGCAATCTTGACCAGCGCCTGTCGCTGGAGGGCAAGGAGGGCTTCATGCGCCAGCTCGCCGAAGGCATCAACACGCTGGTCGATCGCACCGGCAATGTGATTTCCAATGTTGCCGGAGTGATTTCCGGTCTGGCGCGCGGCGATCTCAACCGCCAGGTCGAGGGCGATTACGAAGGCGTCTTCGCCAGCCTGAAACACGACACCAACCGCACCATCGAGACGCTGCGCGGCGTGGCGGGTACGCTGAACCAGAATGCCGTCGCGGTGCACGACGCATCCTACGAGATTTCCGAGGGCAGCCGCGATCTCGCCACCCGCACCGAAAGCCAGGCGGCGACGCTGGAGCAGACCGCCGCGGCCATGCACCAGATCACCGCCACGGTGAAACAGAATGCCGACAACGCGCAGGCCGCGACCCAGCTGGCGGCAGCCGCGCGCGCCACGGCCGAGACTGGCCGCGGCGTGGTGGCCACCGCCGTGACCGCGGTGCGGCAGATCGAGGACAGTGCCGGCAAGATCGCGGATATCGTCGGCCTGATCGACGAGATCGCCTTCCAGACCAACCTGCTGGCGCTGAACGCTTCGGTCGAAGCCGCCCGTGCCGGCGAAGCCGGCAAGGGCTTTGCCGTGGTGGCGCAGGAAGTGCGCGCGCTGGCGCAGCGTTCGGCCAGCGCGTCGAAGGATATCAAGCTGCTGATCAGCGAATCCGGCCGTCAGGTCAAGACTGGTGCCGACCTGGTGAACCAGGCGGGCGACTCCCTGGCCGAGATCGTCGGTGCGGTGAAAAAGGTCAACGACATCATCGGCGAAATCGCCACCGCGAGCCAGGAACAGTCGCGCGGCCTTGACGAGGTGAATGTCGCGGTCGGCAATCTGGACGAGATGACGCAGCGCAACGGCGCCCTGGTGGAAGAAACCTCCGCTTCGGCGCAGAGCCTGGCCGAACAGGCGTCGCAGCTGGCCGAGGTGGTGCGGTTCTTCCAGCTGCAGCAGACGCAGGACCAGCCGATGAAGCTGGCGGCCTGACGCCGGCGCTCCCCGTGTGAGAAGCGAAAGGCCCGGTCGTCAGACCGGGCCTTTTTCGTTTTGCTAGCGCGGCAGTGGCACGGTCTTGCCGCCGATAGCATGCCAGGCGGCGATACCGCCAGCCAGCGAGCGGGCATCCAGGCCGTGCTTGCGCATCTCGGCCACCGCATTGCCGCTGACCTGGAAGCCATACATGCAATAGGCCACCAGTGGTTTGTCGCGCGGCAGCGAGTCGATCCACTCAGGCAGGGTTTCCGGCGGCCGGATCAGAGCCCCCGGCATCATGTCATGCCGCTTTGCCATGTCGTCGGCCAGACAGATGTCGAGCACCATCACATCCTCATCGGCCTGCAACATCGCCTGCAGGTCTTCAGGGCTAATATTGTGGCCGGTTGCGGCCGCGGCCAATGCTGCCGTCTGACCGATGGCTTGGCGATAACGCTGCGCCGGGCGCGCCCAGTGAATATTGGCCATGAAGGCCTCGACATAGCTGGCCGCATTGGCACCAAAATCGAGATGGTAGGCGTGCTCGTACATGTCGAGCGCCAGTACAGGCACGCCATCGACCAGACTGTGCGCATGATCGTTGGCCCACTGGTTCACCAGCCGCTGCAGACGTGGTGACCAGCTGAGGATCACCCAGCCAGATCCGCCGCCAAGCGCCTTGCCCATGGCGACGAATTCAGCCTCCCACTGCGCCAGGCTGCCGAAGTCACGGCTGATCGCGGCGGCAAGATCGGCATCGGGCTCGCCGGTCGCGCCGCCCAGTCCGTCCGTGCCGCCAAGTGAGTCGAAATACACCTCATGCAGCAGCACGGAATTGGCCGCGATCAGTTCTTCGCGTTTCAGGCTGTTGATCTCGAAACCGGGTGCGGTGTTCCAGTCCAGGCCGGCGAGATGCTTGGCGATGGCATTGAACCGGCGTAGCGCACCGCCGTAATTGTTTTCGTAATGGCTGACCATCAGTTTTTCCGACAGGCCAAGCAGACGCGGCGGTTTGAAGGGCAGGGCACGGATGTAAAAGGTCATGGTACGCTCCACGGGGAAGGCGGCATGACACGGCATCGCTGGCTTGCAGAGTTGCATCCCATCACAAGCATCCGATCCCGGCGCGTCATGCGCCAGTTAAGGACGGAGCTTGGACCACGGCAGAACGGCTGCCATTGTCTTGGGAATGTCGGGAGTCCGTAGTGTCCCGGCGGCGATGGTTATAACCGAGCGTTTGCCGAAAGGGCAAGGGCATTGTGGTGCGTCACCACTTCCGGCCTGTGCGGACCTCATCTAGATTCATCACATGACCCAGCGCTACGACGACATCCTCGCCTTCCTTGAAGTGGTGAAGGCCGGCAGTTTCACCGCCGCCGGCGCCCGGCTGGCGCTGGCCAAATCGGTGATCAGCGACCGCGTGCGCAATCTGGAGAATGCGCTCGGCGTCGAGCTGCTGCGCCGCACCACCCGCAGCGTCACGCCGACCGAACGTGGCGCCGAGCTGTTCGACAGTTTAAATCCGCTGGTGCAGGCGCTCGACGAGGCGGTCGATACCGCCTCCGCCGCGCATGGCCCGCTCACCGGACGCCTGCGCATGAGCGCGCCGATCAGCTTCGGCATGCGCTATCTCACGCCGGTGATCGCCGGTTTCGCCCGCGCCCATCCGCAGCTGGAGATCGCGCTCGATTTCGACGACCGCGCCGTCGACATCATCGGCGCCGGCTACGACCTGGCGCTGCGCATCGGCCGGCTCACCGATTCCAGCCTGATGGCGCGCAAGCTCTGCGACAGCGACCGCGTGGTCTGCTGCAGCCCGGCTTACGCGAAGCAGCATGGCCTGCCCAAAAGCGTCGAGGATCTCGCGCAGCATGCCACCATCGACTATGCCAACCTGCATGCCAGCCGGCTGTGGCGCTTCGAGCCGGCCGCGCCCGGTGGCGAGCCGCGCGTGGTCGAGACCAGCAGCCGCATCGTGGTCAACAACGGCGAGGCGATGCGCGACATGGCGATGGCCGGCCTCGGCATCATCGTGCTGCCGCGCTTCATCGTGGCCGAGGCGCTCAACAGCGGCGCGCTGGTCGAGGCGCTGCCCGACATATGCCCGGTGCCGGACGCGATCTATGCCGTCTATCCGCCGACCCGCCACATGCCGCGCAAGCTGCGCGCCATGGTCGACCATCTGGCGGCCGGCTTCGCCGGCACGCCGCCCTGGCTGGCGGCGAAGCCGGTGGCAAAAGCCGGGAAACCTCGCCGCGCCTGATTGTCCGGCCCGATTGTTCGTTCTGGCCGGACAGTGAGTCCGGAATAAGGTAGCTAATCGCTATCATCGCTTTTGCGTAGGGTCTTCTCACCGGCGAACGACACGCCGGCCGAGATCGAAACCCTGACCCCACGCACAAGGATGACGACCATGACCAAGTTCACCTACAACCGCCTCGACAAGAACAACGCCGCCGTTCTGCTGGTCGACCACCAGGCCGGCCTGCTCTCGCTGGTGCGCGACATCGACCCCGACAAGTTCAAGAACAACGTGCTGGCGGTGGCCGACCTGGCGAAATACTTCAATCTGCCGACCATCCTGACCACCAGTTTCGAAGACGGCCCGAACGGCCCGCTGATGCCGGAGCTGAAGGCGCTGTTCCCCGACGCGCCCTATATCGCCCGCCCGGGCAACATCAACGCCTGGGACAACGAGGACTTCGTCAAGGCCGTGAAGGCCACCGGCAAGAAGCAGCTGATCATCGCCGGCGTCGTCACCGAGGTCTGCGTCGCCTTCCCGGCGCTCTCGGCGCTCGAAGAGGAATTCGAGGTCTTCGTGGTCACCGATGCCTCGGGCACCTTCAACGAGATCGCGCAGAAGGCCGCCTGGGATCGCATGAGCCAGGCCGGCGCCCAGCTGATGAACTGGTTCGGCGTCGCCTGCGAGCTGCATCGCGACTGGCGCAACGATGTCGAGGGCCTGGCCAAGCTGTTTGCCGACCACATCCCCGACTACAAGAATCTGATGACCAGTTACTTCGCGCTGACGGCCCGCAAGCCGGCGGCGAAGTAAGCGGGGCGTGGCCCGCGGAAAGGCCCGGTCGCCCAGATCATGGGGGACCGGGCCTTTTTCGGTTTGTCGCGGTGTCTTCTATGCGCAAACTTCCGTTACGGTACGGCGCGAAAAAACGTGAATCTTATTATCGACTCAATAACTTAAATGAATTTTATATGTGAAATTTCGCTTGCGAAAGAACCTGTCCCCGGAAATTGTTCTGAGAATAATTCAACTTTCGGGGGAGAGTTGGGGTGAAACGGCCAGAACCGACCGGGCGCGAGCGCACTTTCGCCGAACACGAGATCATCGTGAGCAAGACCGACCTCAAGGGCCGGATCACCTACGTCAACGACATCTTCTGCAAGGTCGGCCTCTACGAGGAAGAAGAAGTCCTCGGCCAGCCGCACAGCATCGTCCGCCATCCCGAGATGCCGCGCGCCGTCTTCCACCTGCTCTGGCAGCGCATCCAGAATGGCGAGGAGATCTTCGCCTATGTGAAGAACCTGGCGAAGAACGGCGATCACTACTGGGTGCTCGCCCATGTCACGCCGAGCCACGATCTGCAGGGCCGCGTCGAGGGCTTCCACTCCAACCGCCGCCTGCCGCGCCGCGCCGCGCTGGCCGAGATCGAGCCGCTGTATCGCACCCTGCAGGCGGAAGAGCAGCGCCATGCCGATCGCAAGCAGGGCATGCAGGCGGCATTGGGCCTGCTGGAGCAGGACCTGCAGCAGCGCGGCACGGATTACGACCGTTACATTCTCGGCCTCGCCACACGGGACTGAACGCGGCGCGGGTCGACAACAGATAACAAGAGAAACCCGGGGGGGGACGGCATGCTGTTCGGTGCATCGAGGCATAAAAAAGCATTGCAGCAGATCGAGGCGATCTGCGCGCGCGCCGCGCAGGGCGACATGTCCGGCCGCGTGCTGCATATCCGGCATTACGGCGATCTGTCGCCCGCACTCGCCGCCTTCAACCGCCTGCTCGATCTCACCGATGCCTATATCCGCGAATCCAGTGCGTCGCTGTCGTTCGCGGCGCAGGGCAAATACTACCGGCCCTTCCTGCCGACCGGCATGGTGGGCCAGTTCCGCCACGGCGCCGACGTGATCAACGGCGCGCGGCAGACCATGGAAGCCCGCGCCGACGAAACCGCGCGGCTGCAGGACGAAGTGTCGGAGCTGGTGAGTGCCGCCGCCGCCGGCGATCTCGGCCGCCGCCTGCCGGTGGAAAACCGCGGCGGCTTCATGCGCAAGCTGGCCGACGGCATCAACATGCTGGTCGAACGCACCGGCGCCGCCTGCGGCGATGTCGCCCGTGCCATCGGCGCGGTGTCGCGCGGCGATCTCGGGGTGCGCATCGACGGCGCCTATGAAGGCGTCTTCGCCGACCTGCAGCGCGATACCAACCGCACGGTGGAAACCCTGCGCGATGTGGCCGGGCGGATTTCCGGCAGCGCCGAGACGGTGCAGACGGCCGCCGCCGAAATCTCCGAGGGCAGCCGCGATCTGGCCACGCGCACCGAGGCCCAGGCCTCCACGCTGGAGGAAACCGCGGCGGCGATGCAGCAGATCACCGCCACCGTGCGGCAGAATGCCGACAGCGCGCAGGCCGCCAGTCGCCTGGCGCTCACCGCGCGCGACACCGCCATGGCGGGCGGCGACGTGATCGGCCGGGCGGTGCAGGCAGTCGCCCGCATTGAGGACAGCGCGGCGAAGATCGCCAACATCATGTCGCTGATCGACGAGATCGCCTTCCAGACCAACCTGCTGGCGCTGAATGCCAGCGTCGAGGCAGCGAGAGCAGGCGAAGCGGGCAAGGGTTTCGCCGTGGTGGCGCAGGAAGTGCGCGCGCTGGCGCAGCGTTCGGCCAGCGCGTCGAAGGACATCAAATCGCTGATCGGCGAATCGGAAACCCAGGTCAAGGCCGGCGCCGCCCTGGTGAACCAGGCCGGGGGCTCGCTCGCCGATATCGTCGCCGCCGTGAAGCAGGTCACCGATATCGTCGCCGATATCGCCACCGCCTCGGCGGAACAGTCGCGCGGCCTCGACGAGGTCAATGACGCCATCGTCAATCTGGACCAGGTCACCCAGCGCAACGGCGCCCTGGTGGAGGAAACCTCCGCCGCCGCCCGCATGCTGGCCGAACAGGCGCAGCAGCTCAGCGCCATTATCGGCTTTTTCCGCCTGCAGCCGGCCTGACATGTGCGCACCGCCGTCGCCACTGCCCGCCGCCTGCCTGCGCTGCACCATTGCGGCGCGGCAGCGCTGCGGTCGCGGCCTGCTGCGGCTGCACGACTACTGGACCGCCAAGCGCGAAGGCCGCCGCTTTCCGGCGCGGCGCGATATCGATCCGATCGAACTGGGCACGCTGCTGCCGCATGTCTTCCTGATCGACGTGCTGCCCGAACCGCCGTATTTCCGCTACCGCCTCACCGGCACCACGGTGGATGAAATCCACGGTCAGTATCTCACCGGCAAAGCGCCGCGCGACATCAGAACGCCGGAAATCGCCATCGCCGCCGAAAGCCAGTGCCGCCAGGTCCTGCTGACCGGCAGTCCCGGCTGCGACCATGTCACGCTGATGGCGCAGGACCAGAGCTACTGGCATTTCGAACGCCTGGTCCTGCCGCTGTCCGACGACGGCACCAGCATCAACATGCTGCTCTGCGGCATCTACGCCACCTGACGGTGGTTGCGGACGGCGCGAGGGCTTTCCCTCCGCCGTTTCGCCCTACATCATGGCGGCAGCTGTCCCGCGCATGAGGCCGTTCGATGTCCAAATCCCTGATCGTCGCCGTCGCCGCCATGCTGGGCACGCTCGCGGTGCTCGACGCGCTCTGGCTCAGCACCGCCACCAGGCTGTTCTACCGGCCCAGGCTCGGCGCCCTGCTCAACGAGCTGCCGGTCTGGTGGGCGGCGATCGCGTTTTACCTGCTCTATGCCGCCGGCGTGGCGCTGTTCGTGCTGCGCCCGGCGATCGGCGAGGGCCAGTCGCCGCTGACGGCGGCCCTGTTCGGCGCCGCCTTCGGCCTGGTCGCCTACGGCACCTACGACCTCACCAACCAGGCCACGCTCCGCGACTGGCCGGCGCTGGTCACCGTGGTCGACATGGCCTGGGGCGCGCTGCTCACGGCGATGGCCGCCGGGATCGGCACCTGGGCCGGGCAGCGCTGGGGCGGTTAGGCCCCGGCGCGCGGCAGGGTGACGGTCACCCGCAGGCCCGACGGCATCGCCGCCGACAGCGCGATGGTGCCGCGATGGGCCAGGATCACGTCGCGCGCGATGGTCAGGCCCAGCCCGGTGCCGCCGGTATCGCGGTTGCGCGAGGTTTCCAGCCGGGTGAACGGCCGGAAGGCGGTTTCCACCTGGTCGGCGGGAATGCCGGGGCCATCGTCGGCAACGGTGATGGTGATGGTGTCCGCCGCGTCCTGCAGGCTGACCTGCACGGCGTCGCCGAACTTGCAGCCGTTGTCGATCAGGTTGGCCAGGGCGCGGCGGATCGCGACCGGCTGGCAGGTCAGGCCGGCATGATCCGGACCGGCATAGGTGACGGCGCAGCCGGCATCGGCGGCGGTGTCGCACAGGCTGATCAGCATGGCGGCCAGGTCGGCGGCGCTGCGCGGCTCGTCTTTCAGCTGGTTGCTGGCAAAGGTCAGCGTCGCGCTCACCATGGCTTCCATGTCGTTGATGTCGGACAGCACCTGGCGGCGCTGGTCCTGATCGGGCACATATTCGGCGAACAGCCGCAGCCGCGTCAGCGGCGTGCGCAGATCGTGGCTGATCGCGGCAATCATCTGAAGACGGTCATCGACAAACTGCTTCAGCCGCCGCTGCATGCTGTTGAAGGAATTGCCGATCGCCTGCAGTTCCGGCGCGTTGAAATCGCCGACCAGGCTGAGTTCGCGGTCGCGGCCGAGTTTTTCCGCCGCCGCCGCCAGGTCGTCCAGCGGCTTGACCACGCCGCGCGCCACCCAGATCGACAGCAGGCCGATCAGCACCACGGCCAGCAGCGGCAGCAGCACGTTGCGGATCATGCGCACGGTTTCCTGGCCGTCGCTCTTCGGCATCATCAGCAACCAGTCGTCAGGCCCGATGCGGACGGCGATACGCAGGTCGCTGCTCAACATGTTGGCACTCCTGTCATCGAACACATCCATTATCACTACCGGCAACGGCGGCAGGATGATGACCAACGGGCGCGGGGAATATTCAGGATCGTCCGGTTCATCCGCCTTCAGCAGCACATCCTGTGGCGCCAGGCCAAGCCTGTCGGCGATCCGCCGATGGAGGTCGGTAAACCCACCCTCGCGCTCGGTATGACGGAAATCCGGTGGGCTGCTCAGCGGCGTTATATCCAGCCATTGCCGCGCCGACAGGGCCTGCAGTACGGTCGGCCGGTCGGCCGCCGGCACGGCGATGCTGCGGTCGCGGGCCTCGCGCAGGGTGGCGAGCAGCCAGTCGCGGTCGAAGAACATGGCTTCGGGTGGGCGGATCACCAGCGGCATCAGCTTGTCGACAGCCTTCACCGCCAGCAGGCCGCCGACGATGACCAGCGCGATGCGCGGCGCCAGCCGCAGTTTCGACCAGAACGGAATCCTCATGCAGCATCCTGCAGAAGCGTGACGGAAGCCGTGAAGAAATAGCCCTCGTTGCGGATCGTCTTGATGAACACCGGGTCCTGCGGATCGGTCTCGATCTTGCGGCGCAGGCGGCTGATCTGCACGTCGATGCTGCGGTCATAGGCCTGGCTCATGCGGCCATGCGCCAGGTCCAGCAGCTGGTCGCGGGTCAGCACGCGCTGCGGATGTTCCAGGAAGGCCAGCAGCAGGTCGAATTCGCCGCTGGTCAGGTCGGTCAGCGCGCCGGCCGGCGAGGTCAGCGTGCGCCGGCTGGCATTCAGCTGCCAGCCGCCGAATTCATAGACTGTGGCCTTCGCAGGCCGTTCGGCATTGATGCTGGCGGCGCCGAGCCGCCGGGTCACCGCGCGGATGCGCGCCAGCAGCTCGCGCGGGTTGAACGGTTTCACCACATAGTCGTCGGCGCCGATCTCCAGGCCGATGATGCGGTCGGTCTCGCCGCTCATGGCGGTCAGCAGGATGATCGGCACCGCGCTCTGCGCCCGCATGCGGCGGCACAGCGACAGGCCGTCCTCGCCCGGCATCATGATGTCGAGCACGATCACGTCGATCCGCGCCGCCTCGCACAGCGCGAACATCTGCTTGCCGTCGCCGGCCTGGCTCACCTTCAGCCCGTGATCGGTCAGGAAGCGCGCCAGCATGGCGCGGATACGATGGTCGTCGTCGACGATCAGGACATGGGTGGTGGCAACAGTGGTCACGCGGCTCTCCGGCAGGCCGCCAGTATAGCAGCCGGCTCCGCCCCGGCACCGGCCCGGCAACATTCTGAAACATATGGATACCGGGCTGACACCGGTCCGGCCGGCCGGCCGGCTAGGGTGCCGGCACTCCACCCCCCGGATTCGTCAAAAAAGAGCGTTCTCCTGATGAAACACACCACCCGCCTGGCCGTCGCCGCCGTTTTCGCCCTGCCGCTGGCGCTGCCGCTCGCGGCAGTCGCCCAGCAGCCCCCGGGACAGCAGAGCCCGGCCCAGCAGAGCCCGGCCCAGCCGGAAAAACCGGCCAAAAAGGACTGGGATATCCGGCTTGGCGCCGGCGCGCTCTACCAGCCGGACTACGAAGGCAGCGACGATTACGAGGTCGGCGCACTGCCGCTGCTGATGGTGAACTACCGCGACCTGGTCTTCCTGCGCGGCCCGATGCTGGGCGCCAATGCCTTCACCCTGCAGGGCCCGCGCCCGGGCGACAAGCTGCAGATCGGTCCGCTGCTGCGCTACCAGATGGGCCGCGATGAAGGCGACAACGACGCCCTGCGCGGCCTGGGCGATATCGATGCCGGCGCCGAACTGGGCGCCTTCATCACCTACCGTACCGGCCCGTGGTCGACCGGGCTGACCGTGTTCCGCGATATCAGCGATGCGCATGACGGCCTCACCGCCAAGGCCAGCGGCGGCTACATGCACAGCTTCACCCCGAAACTGCGGCTGCGCAGCGAAGTCTATGCCACCTGGGCCGACGACAACTACACCGAAACCTTCTTCGGCATCACGGCGGCGCAATCCCAGCGCAGCGGCTTGCGGCGCTACACCGCCGAGGGCGGCCTCAAGGATGTCGGCCTGTCGCTCGATCTCGATTACAGCCTGACCGAACACTGGGGCATCACTGGCCGGCTCGGCTACAAGCGCCTGCTCGGCGATGCCGCCGACAGTCCGCTGGTCGAGGACAAGGGCTCGGCGGACCAGTTCAGCACCGGCCTGATCCTCAGCTACAGGTTCTGAGCCGCGCCGGTTTCTCATTCGGGCAGGAGGCATGTCGATGATCGCTGGATTGCGCAAGTTTGAAACATCGGTGCCCGGATGGGCTGCGGCCGGTCTGGCGCTCGCGCTGCTTGGCGCCTGCGCCCAGGTTCCCGCCGATCCGGAGGGGCGTGCGGCCTACGACGCGGCGAACGACCCGGCCGAGCCCACCAACCGCGTCATCTTTGCCGGCAATCAGTGGGTCGATCGCAACGCGCTGCAGCCGGTGGCGCGGGCTTACGAAGAGTATGTGCCGGATCGGGCCCGCCGCAGCCTGCGCAATTTCTCGTTCAACCTCAAGGCGCCGACGACGCTGGTCAACGATACGCTGCAGGGCAATTTCAGTCGCGCCTGGGTGACGACCCAGCGCTTTGCCGTCAACACCACGGTGGGCGGCGCCGGTCTGTTCGATGTCGCCACCGACTGGGATCTGCCGCACCACGAAGCCGATTTCGGCCAGACCTTCGGGGTATGGGGCATCGGCCCGGGGCCCAGCGTTCAGTTGCCGCTGCTCGGGCCGTCGAATATCCGCGACAGCGTGGGCCGCGTCGTCGGTTTCGTGGCCAATCCGCTGAGCTTTGCAGGCAGCGAAACCCTGGATACGGTCCAGCTGGTCGGCACCGGCATGGGCATGGTCGACCAGCGCGCCGCCATGCTCGCCATCACGGACGAGCTGGAAAACACCTCGCTCGATTATTATGTCACGCTGCGCAGCATCTCTGCCCAGCGTCGCGCGGCCCTGGTCGAGGAAGGCAAGGCCGGCGAAGCGAGACCGCGCGTGATCGTCGGACCGCTGGCGCCGCCGGCGGACCGGCCGATGGCCCCGGCTGCAGGGGGAAACTAGATGCCCTCGCTGGGTCGCTTGTCATGATTGCACCGTGGTACTGGGCAAACTGGGCCGTGGTGCTGAGCAGCCTGGTGGCCGGCGTGCTGGTCACCGTGCTCGGCCGCCGGCTCTCGCCCTTCTGGCATATCGTCAATGTGGTGGCGATCGCGCTGTATCTGTGCTCCTGCCTGGCCACGGTGCTGAGTTCGGTGCATCTGGAGCAGGATGTCATGCTGGCCGGCCTGCAGCTCGGCATCGCCCTCGTCATCCTGGTCGCCAGCAGCTACCGCCTGCATCTGTTCGGCGTGATGATCTTCGTGGCCGGCAGCGCCGGCATGGCCGCCTTTCGCATCGCCGCCACCATGGCGCATCCGCTCACCGCCTACGATCTGGGCGTGCTGATGCTGGATGTGATCAGCGTCGGCTTCCTGATCATCCTCTGGCCCTATGTGCATGCCGAGCTGCGCCATCTCGGCGCCATGGCGCATCGCTACAGCCTGCTGCAGGACCGCGCGGCCGGCAAGGAAGGGATATGAGGGCCATGGGGGCGAATGCAGGTCGTCATGTGAATTCAGGTCGTCATCCTCGGGCCTGACCCGAGGATCGCGCGCCGACTGGAAATGCAAAGGGCGCCGGAAACGGCGCTCTTTTTTTCTCCCCGTTGTCATGCCCGGGCTTGGCCCGGGCATCCACGAGTTTTTGCTTCTCGGCAGCCTGCATTTCAAACAAGACGTGGATGGCCGGGCCAAGCCC
>NZ_JAOZVR010000022.1 GCF_025869515.1 Ferrovibrio sp. | reverse complement strand
CGACGAGAAGCTCGGCTTCAACAAGGTCGCCAAGTATTACTACTATCCCGGTTGGTGGGAAGGTGGCCCGCAGCTCTCCGTGATGGTCAACATCGAGCAGTGGAACAAGCTGCCGAAGGAATACCAGGCGGTTCTCGAGGCGGCCTGCGCCGAGGCGAATGTCTGGATGGTGGCCAAGTATGATGCCCTCAATCCGGCGGCCCTGCGCAAACTGATCGCTGGCGGCACGCAGCTGCGAGCCTTCCCGCGCCCGGTGATGGAAGCCTCCTTCAATGCTGCTGTCGAACTCTATAATGAGACCTCGGCGAAGAACCCGAAGTTCAAGAAGGTCTTCGATAGCTGGGTGAAGTTCCGCGACGACCAGGTGTCGTGGTTCCGTGTGTCGGAAAACACCTTCGACAACTTCATGATCGCTGCATCCCAGAAGAAGCGGGCTGCACCGAAAAAAGGCTGATTGCCCTCCTGCTCATCGAGAAAAGGCCCCGCTTGCGGGGCCTTTTTTTGTTCGACCGTAGCCCGGGCAGAACATTTCGCTAACTCCAACGTGGTTGCCAAGACTTAAGGCTTGGGCAACCATTTGCGTGCAATATTGCTGGCGCACCCCGGAGTTGTATCGCACTATAGATATAGGCAGGCAGTTCCGACGGATGCCAGAAAGGACCGTCAGTTCCACATCATGTGGTCCAGTGTAGTCAAACGCGCAGCAAAAAAGCCGTCGGAGCCCGACCTGGCTCCGACCCCGCGTGACCGTGAGCGCGTTGACGGAATCATCAACCGGATTTCCGAAGAAACACTGCTGGTTTTTGACCTGCTGAAAGACGGCATGGTCAAGGAAGCTTCGTTCAAGACGGTCGAGGAAAGCATCACGCGGCATTGCATCCTCTCGACCTTCGAGCAGGTGCGCGTGGATGCCTTTCGCGATGCCGCAGGCCTCGCACGCCAGCAATCCCGGAAATTCGCCGAAGCGGCATTGGAAATGGCCGAGCCGCAGCAGCGCCAGTTCGTGCTGTCAGTCGCCCAGGCCTTCGAACGATTTTCCAAGCAATTGCAAACTATAGAACAGCGCGCCATTGCGGATCGGCAGCGCCGCGACAAGCAGGATTAACGCCACAAGACACCTTGCAAAACTGTTTCACGGCGGCAAGGATCAATATACGGGATAAACGACCAGTCGGGTTGGTGGGGACGAGTCATGGTATTTGGATCGATGTTCGGCGCGGGATCTCGCGCATTTTCATACGAAATCTACGTGATGGTGGATGGCCGCTGGCGCCTTGACAAGCGTCTTGAAGGTGCGACCAGCAACACCCAGCATGCCAACGAGCAGCTGGAAAAATCCGCTATTGCCCAGGCCAACGCGCTGCTCAATATGGGCGACTTCTCTGCAGTCAAGGTGCTGCGCTCGCGTGAGCGCTCGGATGGTTTCGGCACACAGTCGGAAATCTTCAACAAGACTGCCAGTGCCAAGCCAAAGACAATGACGACCCGGCCCTTCAAGGGGCCCTTTCCGGTTTGTGAGACGATCCATGACCTTGCGCGCCGCCCGGCGATCAAGGGTTTCAGCGCCGTGTTTCGCGAATTCCTCGACAAGCAGAATGCGACGGCCATCGAATTGCTGCATTCGCCGCAGCACCAGCGCAAGCTCAACGACATGAGCAGCTTTATGCGCGCCGGCATCTATGCGCTTGCCGGAGCCCAGACACAGCCCGGACTGCCGGCCCAGAGCGAACGCAGCAAAAAGCTCGAAGCGCTGTTCGACAAGATCATCTCGCATACCCGCGATGCGATGGCGGAGAAAAACCTGCCGGCCTTCGAGAACAACGATTTTTCCCGTCTGTACGAACGCCTGTCGCATAAAGTGCAGGGCGATGATCTGCGTTTCCTGTTTTTCTTCCAGACATCGAAGGTCACGCAGACGCTGTCGAGCTATGCCGGTCGCCTCGATATCGCGCTGACCGACATGATCGAGCGGCCGATGAATGGCACCAACGTGCTGCTGGATGAAATTGCTGCGGCCTGCCTCGATTCCACCACGCTGATCCAGGATCTGCTTGGACCGCGTGCCGGCCTGTCGGAGGCGCTGATCGCTCTGGCCGATCTCTCAACCGGCAAGCTGGAAATGCCGACGAAGCCCGATCCGATTCTGGAAAAGCTGAATCGCCTGCTGGGCGAAAGCCGCCTGCCCTATAGCAGCGAAACCCTGTGGGAACGCATCCTGTCCAACCTCAATTCCAAGGCCCTGCTCAGCAAGAGTGAGCCGAAGAAGGAGTGGCAGATGACGCGCAGTCTGAGCCACAAGCTCTTGGCAGTAGCACCTGAAGCCTACAAAGAAGCGATCGACCATGCCGGCCGCATGCGCATGGAGCGCGTGCGGAACATGATGGAAGGTTGAGCCGCCTCAGCCCTGCGGCGGGACCTGCGCACCGGTCAGATCAGCGCCGGTCAGATCGGTGTTCACCATTTTCGCATCGGTCAGGTTGGCATTGACCAGTCGTGCCCGCGTGAGTTTGGCATCGATCAGATTGGCACCCTTCAGCAGTGCATCCGAGAAATCGGCATCGGCCGCATCGGCGGCCGCCAGGCTGGCCGACCAGTAGCGGCCGATCGGCTTGCCGTCCGGTCCACGCAGTGGCACCTGGCCGAGCTGCGCGCGCTGCAGGATCGCTTTTTGCAGAATGGCCCGCGCAAGATTGACACCATTGGCGAGCGCGCCGATCAGATTCGCGCCAGTCAGATCGGCTTCTGACAGATCGGTCATCACCAGAGTTGTATTCTGCAGCTTGGCGCCGGCCAGCTTGGCCCCCTTGAGGTTCGCGCCGCTGAGATCCTTATTGGACAGATCGATGCGTTCCATGTTCAGGCCGGCCAGATCGGCCCGCGAGCCTTCCCGCCCGTCCGTCTTGATCCACTTCTCGTGTTCCTGGAGGATGCCGGCCACGGTATCGCCGAAGCTGGCGACATCGACGAAAAGCTCGGCACCGGTGAAATTCGCCGAATCCATGTCGACGTCTTCCAGGATCGCGCCCTTAAGGTCCGCGCCCTGGAAATCGGCACCATCGATCAGTGCCAGCGACATGTCGACGCCGCGCAGGCAGGCGCCCTTGAAATCGGCGCCGGCCAGATTCGCCTTGCGCAGCGATACCTTGGTCAGGTTGGCGCGCGAGAGGTTGGCACCGGCCAGGTTGACGCCATTCATATTCGAGCCGGTCAGGTTCGAGCCGCGCAGATTGGCCTCGGCCAGATCCGCGCCGCCCGTATTGGCTTTGGGCTTCTTGCCCGAGGCGTCCGGGCCGCCGAATCCCACGCCGTTGTCAGAGGCCTGCATCAGCGCGCCGCCCCGGAAATCCACACCCATCAGACGGGCTCCGGCCAGGGTGGCGCCACGCATGGAGGCGCCGCGCAGATCGGCCTTGGTCAGATCGGCCTTGGACAGATCGGCACGTTCCAGATTGGCCGCGAACAGATCGGCCTCTGAAAGGTTCGTTTCCACCAGCACGGCGCGTGACAGATTGGCGCCCGACATCTTCGCGGCACGCAGATCAGCACCACTGAAATCGTAGCCCTGCAAATCGGCAAGCGAGAGGTTCAGGCGGGCTCCGCGGGGACGCTTAGCCAGCCACTCCCGGTGGCGTGCCAGCATCCGTTCAACTTCCATGGGGTTCATACTGCCCCTCTGCCCCCTGTTTTCATGACTTTGGCAGCCTATTTCTTCGGCCGCATGAAATCTTCCACGATTTTAATGTTTTTCTCCAGTTCCGCAATCTTTCCGGTCAGTTCCGCTATTTTCCCTCGCAGACTTTGCATTCCCCCCACACAGCCCCCGGACGGCTTCTTTGGCGTTGCGCAAATCGGTCTGCAACTGCTGTAAAGCCGGCCCTTGGCTTCGCGAAGCTTTGCCGGCCATGTCCGATCAGGCCAGTCTTCATAGACGGCCTGCCCCGGCGCGCCTAGCTGTCCTAAAGGCGAACCAGCCTGCCATAGCCGGGGGGCCTCGGGCCTTGAGCGACGGCTATCGGCCTTACGCGTCAGCCGCGCCCGACAAACGGCATCTTGGTCGCCATGACCGTCATGAACAGCACATTGGCGTCCAGCGGCAGGCTGGCCATATGAACGACCGCATTCGCCACATGCTCGACATCCATGCGCGGCTCGACCCGGGTGGAACCATCGGGCTGCAGCACGCCGTTCTTCATCCGCTCCGTCATATCAGTGGCGGCATTGCCGATATCGATCTGGCCGACGGCAATGTCATAGGCGCGGCCGTCCAGCGAGCTGGCCCTGGTCAGGCCGCTGATGGCATGCTTGGTTGAGGTGTAAGGGGCCGAGAATGGCCGCGGCGCATAGGCTGAGATGGAGCCATTGTTGATGATGCGGCCGCCGCGCGGGGTCTGGTCTTTCATGATCTTGAAGGCTTCCTGGGTGCAGAGAAAAGGCCCGGTCAGGTTGACATCCACGACGGCTTTCCACTGCTCGTAGGAGAGATCCTCAAGCGGCATCGCCGGCGTACCCATACCAGCATTGTTGAACAGCACGTCAAGACGTCCAAAGGCCTGCTTGGTCTTGGCG
The DNA here is from genome assembly GCF_025869515.1 of Ferrovibrio sp. GTDB lineage: Bacteria > Pseudomonadota > Alphaproteobacteria > Ferrovibrionales > Ferrovibrionaceae > Ferrovibrio. Next base: position 9,990 of record NZ_JAOZVR010000022.1, on the reverse strand, counting down.
AACAGCGCCTTCACCTGGGCATGGTCCCCCACATCGGTCGCGACCGCCACTGCACGAACGCCATGCTTCTCCGCCTCACGAGCAGTGCTGTCCAGTGCCTCGAGACGACGGCCGGCCAGCACCACATTGTAACCCGCCTTGGCCAGCGCGATGGCCGATGCCTTGCCAATACCGGTGCCTGCGCCGGTGATCAGGGCGACCTTTGCCGTTGTCATCTCTGGGAATCCTCCTCGTTTTCTTCGGCCGTCTACATTAGCCGCCCGCCTGTCATGGAAAAGCGTCGGTACAGCAGCGCCGTTCCCGGCATCGTCTTAATTGATGCTCCTCAGGACCGCCAGCTGAACCAGTGGGAATGGTTCAGCTGGCATCATCACTACAGAACAATATGGCAACATAGAGGGCAGATCGCAGACCTTCAAGCCTTGGTCAGCGATACCAGAGCGTTGGCAGGAACAATGTCAGGGTGGGGATCGCCGAGATCAGCACCAGCACCGCCAGCAGCGGGACCAGAAAGGGCAGCACGGCCATCACCGTCCGGTCGAATGACAGCCGGGCCACCCGCGACAGCACGAACAGCACCATGCCTACCGGCGGCGTCAGGAGTCCGATCATCAGATTCAGCACCATGATGACGCCGAACTGCACCGGATCGATGCCGACCTTGGTGACCGCCGGCATCAGCACCGGCACCAGGATCGAGATCGCGGCGATGGTTTCCATGAAACAGCCAATCACCAACAGGATCACGTTGATAATAAGCAGCAGCAGAAGCGGATCAGTGGTGATCGACAACAGCGCTGCCGAGACTGTTTCCGTAATCCGGGTAGTGGTCAAAACCCAGCCGAACAACGAGGCCGCCCCGACGATGATCAGTACACTGGCCGTGGTTTCGATCGTCTCAAGTGAAATCCGGTAGAATTGTTTCCAGCTGAGTGTCTTGTACAGCAGCAGGCCGAGGAACAGTGCCCAGGCACAGGCCGCGATTGCCGCCTCAGTCGGGGTGAAGACACCGGCCGACATGCCGCCGATAATGATCGCGGGTGTCAGCAGGGCCGGAATGGCGCGCAAAAACGTTCGGCCGAGCACGCCCCAGCGGAAAACCTGATCGCGGCCGATGCCGTGCCGGTGCGCATACCAGGCAACATAAGCCATCATTGCAGCAGCCATCAGAAGGCCGGGAATGAATCCGGCCGCGAATAACTGGCCGATGGAAACATTGGCCATCACACCGAAGATCACCATCGGCAGCGAGGGGGGAATGATGGGCCCGATCGTCGATGACGCTGCCGTGATGCCGACGGCGAATTCGTCATCATAGCCATGATCGCGCATCGCTTTGATCTCGATCGTGCCCAGGCCACCGGCATCGGCAACCGCCGTACCCGACATGCCGGCGAAGATCACCGAACCAACCACGTTGACATGCCCCAGCCCGCCTCGCAGCCAGCCGACGCCGGCCGTCGCGAAATCATAGATGCGGTTGGTGATGCCCGCCGTATTCATAAGGTTGCCGGCAAGGATAAAGAACGGCACCGCGATCAGAGGGAAAGAATCGACGCCGCCAGCCATACGATGCAGCGTGACAAAATCCGGGATGGTGGTGAAGAAATGCGTAAAGGTCAGCGAAGCGCCACCCAGAGCAATAAAGATCGGCACCCCGACCAGCAAAAGCAGGAAAAAGACAATGAACAACGCAATCATACCGGGGCGCCTTTCAATCGATAACCAAGTCGACTTTGTCGGGATCGGGGTGCCAGCGGCGCCGCGCATTCGCCCAGAACATGCCCAGACTACGGAACAGCATCAGGAAGCAGCCGAAGGTGACGCCGCCATAGACCACGCTCATGGGAACGTCGATGACCATCATCGTCTGGATTTGCATCCGCTCGGTGATCTGGATGGCAAACCAGCAGAGCAGTGCGATGAATCCGACCGAGATGACATCGATGACAAGTCGAAACACCCGCACCGGTCCGGGCGGCAGGAAATGCAGCATCACCTCGACGCCGATATGGGTCCCGCGGCGGATGGCTATGGCTCCACCCACGAAGGTGACCCATATCAACAGATAGCGGGCAATCTCCTCGGTCCATGCCATCGAATCATTCAGCACATACCGCGTGAAAAACTGCAGGAAGACCACAGCCGCCAGTGACCAGAAGATGATGAAGGCGATGATATCTTCCGGATAGGCCTTGATAACATAGTCCGGATCCTCAGCCGCAATCAGGGATACCGCCTCGTCGGGCTTGCCCTTTCGATCGGATGGCAGCATGTGAACTCTCCTTGCAACAGAAAATCGGCGGGCACGACCATAGTGGCCGCGCCCGCCATTTGCGTTATTTCAGGGCCTGGAGGGCATCGTATTCCGCCTTGCTCCAGCCGGCACCGGCACTGGCGTCATTGTGAAGTGGGATCGCCGCCTTGCGGAAGGCCTCGCGGTCGACCTCGACAACCGTCTTGCCCAGCTTGCGGAATTCATCCGCCAGCTTCATCTCAGACGCCCGGATCTGGTCGCTGGCCCGCGCAGCGGCCTGCAGGAGAACCTCCTGGAAGACCTTCTTCTCCGCGTCGTTCAGCTTACTCCAGACATGCCCGCCCACATTGGCGACCAGCGACTCCGTGATATGGCCGGTCAGCATGATATGGCTCTGCACTTCGTAGAACTTCTTGGCCATGATGGTGGGAAGCGGATTCTCCTGACCGTCCACCGTCTTCTGCTGCAGGGCGAGATAGACTTCGGCAAAGGCAATCGGTGTGGCATTGGCGCCGACCGATTTCGTGAACATCAGGAACAGCGGTGCCGGCGGCACCCGCAGTTTCATGCCCTTCATGTCGTCCGGCTTCTTGATTTCGCGATTGGCCGTCACATGACGCTGGCCGTAATAGGTCAGCGACATGACCTTGTGTCCGGTCTTCTTTTCATAGCCCGAGGCTATATCGCGGAACAGTTTGGAATCGCGGTAGGCCTTCCAGTGATCGAAGTCGCGCAGGATGAAGGGTGCATTGGTGATGGCGAGCGGCTTGTGGATCGAACCGGCGAAAGCCACGCCGGTATAGATCATATCCACCGTGCCGAGACCGAGCGCCTCGTTGATCTGGTTTTCGTTGCCGAGCTGCGATGCCGGAAAAACCTCGATCTGGTATTTTCCGTTGGTGCGCTTGGCGATCTCGGCTGCGGCCCAGACCGCTTCAGTATGGTAGGGCTCGGGTGTCTCATAGACATGCGCCCATTTCAGCTTGGTTTGCGCCGCGGCCGGCAAGGCAACGGTAAAGGCTGCCGCAATGGCAAGACCCGTCACTATTCTTTTCATGTTTCTCTCCCTTGTTTTTTTGAGTGCTACTGACTTCTGGTTTTTCGCCCGGCTGGCCCGGGCAAAACAAAGACTCCCACTTGGTCGACAAATAAATCGGGATTGCGCCGGCGGATTTCCGGCAGGCTGTTTTCCAGGCCATCCAGATGGCTGCGCATGGCGGCAACTGCGCGCTCGCCATCGCGCTTTTCCAGCGCGGTCAACACCGCAGCATGCTCCTTGGTCACCCGCAGCATCCGGCCGCCCTCCGGCAGCGTCAGGTGACGGATGCGATCAACCTGCACCTTCACCTGGTTGACCAGATGCCAGATGCCGGGATAGCCGGCAGCTTCGGCGATGGCCGCATGGAAGGCCTCGTCGGCGGCATGAAAACCGCTGCGGTCATCGGCCTTCGCCGCCTCGCGCTGACGTTCGACCAGAGACCACAATCCGGTGATCTGGCTCTTGGTCGCCCGCCTGCTGGCTTCACGAACAGCGAGTTCCTCCAGCGCCTTGCGGATGACGATGGCCTCATTGAGCTGCGCATAGGGAATGCGGCTCACCGTCGTGCCGGATTTCGGCACGATTTCAACCAGACCTTCATCGGCCAGCCGCAGCAATGCCTCGCGCACCGGGGTACGGCTTACGCCATATCTGTTGGCAAGATCGTTTTCCGACAGGCCGGCACCAGGCTCGATGCGCAGGGCAATGATCTCGTTATGCAGACTTTCGTAAACCAGCACCGCGGACGTCGCACGCGGCGCTCGGATGGCGCGGCCATGTCGCGCATTCGCCGGCGGCGCGATACGCGGCCGATTGGGTTGCCGCTTGGCGGCAATTTTACGCGACGGCTGTGCCACCGGACGGCCCGCCTCCCTTGATCAGGTGCCGTTGGTCCGGCATCCTTATTTCCATATCTTGTATGCAAGATGTGCCTGCGGTCATGCAAGTCCGAAATTGCACGACTTTATGTGCGGCGCAGCACGATGCGGCCAAGCCCCCATGCCAATGGCAGGGAATTTTTCTGAAGAAAATGGCGTGCCCTGGTGGATTCGAACCACCGACCTGCCGCTTAGAAGGCGGCTGCTCTATCCAACTGAGCTAAGGGCACCCCGGAGAAAACAGCGGCAGTAACGAAAAACGGCCGGCGAGGCCGGCCGCTTCAGGCACCCCGCCGGAAACCCATTTAGCGGATTCTGGTATACGCGAAGTTATCGGCATAGGCGCGGCGGTTCAGCTTGCGCGCCTGCGGCTCCTCGATGTCGTAGGCGATGCCGCGCTTGTCGGCATAGGCAACCGCCTCTTCCCTGGTATCGAACCTGAGCGTGAGCTGGCCGAGTGTGCCGGCCGCACCGGTCCAGCCCATCAGCGGCTCGACGAAACGGCTGTCCGCCGTGTCGTATTCCAGAACCCACTGGCGGGTCCGGGCCTTGCCCGACTGCATCGCCGTCTTGGTCGGTTGATAGATACGCGCCTTGGTCATGCTCAAAATCCCCTGATCCTGCCCGCCTGACATGTCTGACGATTGGCCGGGCTATTATGGTCGGGGTGACTGGATTCGAACCAGCGACTTCTTGCTCCCAAAGCAAGCGCTCTACCAGACTGAGCTACACCCCGCCCTAAATAGCGGAAAAGCGAGGGCCTTTTAGCATGAAGCCGGCCGGTCCGGCCAGCCCCGGGAGAAGTCCCGGGCAAGGACAAAAAAATCGAGTTAACGGTTCGGCCCAGCCGGTGCTTAACGTTTGGGCGGATTGCCGAAAATGGCATGCTGCACCTTGTCACCGGCCTTGATCCCCAGGCGGGACACCGTGCCGCCATTGACCTCCAGCACGGCGCGGACCGGGCCGGTCGAATTGATGCCGCTTTCGTCATGGGGGATGGCGCGCTGGTGGATGTTCAGGATGGTGCCGTCAGCCCTGATGAACAGCATGTCCAGCGGCAGCAGGGTATTGCGCATCCAGAAGGATGCCATCTGCTCCTGTTTGAAATCGAACAGCATGCCGGTATCGGGCGCCATGCTGGTGCGGAACATCATGCCGCGCGACCGCGACGCATCCGTATCGGCCAGCTCGACCTTGAAACGCTGCGGACCTTTTGCGGTCTGGATCACCAGATCGCTCAGCGGCAGGGTCGGCTGCGGCTGCGCCGTCGCGGGACCATTCAGGGCCGTACCAATGAACAACACCATGCCGAACAGAACGGCTAATACGCGACTGAGTTTCACGCCTTCATCCTCTCTTTCACCCGCCGCAGCAGACCGCGAACCTCGTCGCGCACTTCGCCATGCCTGGGAGCATCCGCCATGGTGGTGAACCAGTGCTCCGGTGGCTGCCGGCCTGCACTGCGGTTCCAGCTCAGCTCCCGCAGCAGGTTTTCCGCTGCCGGCGGCAGGCGATCGGGTTTTTCCAGGCCATTCAATTCGGCCCAGATACCGGTCCAGCAGCGCGCCACCGACCAGGGATTATAGCCGCCGCCGCCCAGCACCAACAGGCGCGGCGCCAGCGGTTTGAGCGCTGCGACGGCATGCCACAAGGCGCCATTCGACAGGGTCTGCCTGCCCAGCGGATCGTCGGCCAGTGCATCGGCGCCACACTGGATCACCATGGCATCCGGCCGGAACGACTCCACCAGCGGTCCGATGCCATCTTCGATCAGCGCGGTCATTTCATCATCGACCATGCCCGGCGAAACCGGCAGGTTGAACAGATTGCCGGCCCCTTCCTCATCCAGCCGGCCTGAATGCGGCCAGCGGCCGGCCTCATGCACCGAGACCACTATGACGCGCGGCTCGGCAGCAAAGGCATCGGCGACGCCATCGCCATGATGCACATCGAGATCGACGTAGGCGACGCGCGACAGGCCGGCATCGAGCATGGCGAGGATCGCCAGCACCGGATCGTTGAAATAACAGAAACCCGAGGCCTGGGCCGGGCGGCCATGATGCGTGCCGCCGCCCGGGCTGTAGACAATGCCGCCACTCGCCAGCAGCTGCGCCGCCGCGATCAGGCTGCCCCCCACGCCGGTGGCGGGCCGGCGGAACATGGTGGCGTAGACCGGGTTGCCGCCACGGCCAAGATTGTAGCGCGCGGAATCTTCTGGGCTGACCGCAAGCGTGCGTTCGGCCGCCTGAACTGCCGCGATGTAGTCTTCGCGATGAAAGCGCATGAGCTGGTCCGGCGTTGCCGGCCGGCTTTCGCGATACTGACCCGGTGCCAGCCAGCCCAGCGCTTCCGCCAGATCCATTACGGTCGAGACGCGCGGGATCGACAGCGGGTGTTTGCCGCCCAGGCTTGAATGCCGGTAAATCTCGTTGCCGATGAAGAGTGGCTGATGCATGGCCAGAATCTAGCGGCCGGGCGAGCCTTAACAAGCGGTCCCGGACGCCTATAATGCCAGCTTGCCTCTGAGGGGGAGCCGATGGGCGGCTGAGAGGTCCGGGCTGGCCGGACGACCCCTCGAACCTGATCCGGTTGATACCGGCGTAGGGATCAGCGGCCTTGCCTGTAGACTCCCTATCTCCCGTTGCCCCCAATCCCCCTGCCTTCCGGCTGGAAGGGACCGGCTTTGCCTACGGCCGCCATGCTGTGCTGGCGCCCTTTGCGTTCGATCTGGGCACCACCGAAACCGTCGCCATCCTCGGCACCAGCGGCTGTGGCAAGAGTACGCTGCTGCGCCTGCTGGCCGGCCTGCTGCCCGGAATCCATTCGCCATGGGCCGACAAAGCGGCCTGGATGGCCCAGCAGGACCTGCTGCTGCCCTGGCTCAGCCTGCTTGAGAATGTGCTGCTGGGCGCCCGCCTGCGCGGCGAGCCACCCGATACGGCCCGCGCCCGGAACCTGCTGGCCCGTCTGGGATTGGCGGACCGGGCAAATGCCCTGCCCGCGGCGCTGTCCGGCGGCATGCGCCAGCGCACCGCCCTCGCCCGCACCCTGATGGAAGATCGCCCGCTGGTGCTGATGGACGAGCCCTTCTCGGCACTGGATGCCATTACCCGCATCGCCATTCAGGATCTGGCCTGCGGGCTGCTGGCCGACCGCGCCGTGGTGCTGGTGACCCACGACCCGGCCGAGGCCTGCCGGCTGGCCGATCGCATCTTCGTCCTGACCGGACAGCCGGCCGGCCTGCAGCAGATTGCCGCGCTGTCCGGCCCCCGGCCACGCGACCCGCTGGACCCCGCGCTGTTGCCGATCCTGCGCAGCATCCATGGGGCGCTGAAACTGGCTGCGGGGGTTGCATGATCGCTGTCCTTCGCCCGCTTCTCACCCTGCTTGGCCTGCTGCTGCTGTGGCAGGGTATCGTCTGGCTCTTTGCACTGCCGCCCTACATCCTGCCTGCACCTCATCGGGTGGCGCTGGCATTGGTCGAGCATGCCGGTCTGCTGTTCCGCGAGGCGACCGTGACCGTGGCAGAAATGCTGCTCGGCCTGCTGTTCGGCACGCTGCTGGGCGCTTCTGCAGCCCTCGGCCTGCTGGTCTCGGCCGTTGCGCGCCGCTGGCTGTTGCCGCTGCTGGTGGCCAGCCAGGCTGTACCGGTCTTTGCCCTCGCCCCGCTGCTGGTGCTGTGGTTCGGCTTCGGCATGGCGTCGAAAATCATGATGGCGATGCTGGTGATTTTCTTTCCGGTTGCCATGGCTCTCTACGATGGCCTGCGCCGCACCGAAGCCGGCTGGCTCGATCTCGCCCACGTGATGACGGCCGATCTGCCGCAGCATCGCCTGCGCATTCTGCGACATATCCGCCTGATGGCCGCGCTGCCGGCCTTTGCCAGTGGCCTGAAGATCGCGGCCGCCGTGGCGCCGATCGGCGCCGTGATTGGCGAATGGGTCGGCGCCAGTGCCGGCCTGGGCTTTCGCATGATGCAGGCCAATGCACGGGTCCAGACGGATCTGATGTTTGCCGCGCTGATCGTACTCGCGGTCTGCGCCATCGCGCTCTATGCCGGCGTCGATGCCATCACGCGCCGCCTGCTGCGCTGGCAGCCGGACAGCCATGCCTCACTGCTTGCCGACAAGAATTCCTGAAGGAGCCCTTTGCCATGAAACGCCTGATTGCCGCTGCTGCTTTTACGATCTTGCTGCTTCCCGGCATCGCCGCGGCCCATGACAGGCTGACCGTGCTGCTGGATTGGTTCGTCAATCCCGACCATGCGCCACTGATCGTCGCCAAGCATGCCGGCATCTTTGATCGCCACGAACTGCTCGTCGATCTGATCGCACCGGCCGATCCGAACGATCCGCCCAAGCTGGTCGCTGCCGGCAAGGCCGAAGTCGCGATCTCCTATCAGCCGCAACTCCATGTGCAGGTGGCACAGGGCCTGCCTTTGCGCCGCTTCGGCACGCTGATTGCCACGCCACTGAACTCGCTGGTCGTCCTGCGCGACGGGCCGGTCAAGTCGGTCGGCGACCTCAAGGGCAGGAAGATCGGTTATTCCGTCGGCGGCTTCGAGGATGCCCTGCTCAAGACCATGCTGGAGCAATACGGATTGAAGCTAAGCGATGTCACGCTGATCAATGTCAACTTCGCGCTGTCGCCGTCGATCTTCGCCGGCAAGGTGGATGCCACCATCGGCGCCTTCCGCAATTTCGAACTGAACCAGATGGACATCGCCGGCAAGCCCGGCCGCGCCTTCTACCCCGAAGATTATGGCGTGCCGCTCTATGACGAACTGATCCTGGTCGCGCATAAGGACAGGCTGGGGGACGACCGCCTGATGCGCCTGCTCGACGCCATCGAGGAAGCCGTCGCCATGCTGCATAACGAACCGCAGAAAAGCTGGCAGGCCTTCATCAAGGAGAGCAAAAGCCTCGACGATGAACTCAATCGACGAGCATGGACGGCCACCCTGCCCCGCTTTGCACAGGCACCGCGCGCCCTGGATGGCCGGCGCTACAGCCGTTTCGCCGACTATCTGGTCAAGCAGGGTCTTATCCCGAAGGCCCTGCCCGTGGCCGAGTATGCAACTGAGTTGCGCTAGCCAATATACACAAAGCGGTGGTCAAAACCCGTAAAACCTGTGCTAGGATTACAAAATGGCGTCAGGAGGGAGCAGAAATGCAGCGACCGGATTACGCCAAACTGGATCCGCAATTCGCCAGAATGCGGGACTACCTGATCGGTGTCTGCCCACCGGGCAAACTGCCGGGCCGGCAGCATATCGATCCTCTCGCCATTCGCTCCATGCTGTCATTCACCAACCTCGTCGATGTCATACGGGAAGGTGGCGGGCTCCGCTTCCGTTTCCGCCTGATCGGCACGCTGCAGAGTACGGCGGCCGGCCGCGAAATCAGCGGCCGGTACCTGGAAGACGCGGTGCTGCCCGAATTCGTCGACCGCATCCGTGCCAATATGACAGCGGTGGTAGAGCGCCGCGAACCCCTGTACGACCGCTTCGGCATGCCGCATCCGGACCGTGATTTCATCGATACCGAACGGATCTATTTCCCTCTCGCCAGGGATGGGGAAACCGTTGACATGCTGCTGATCCTCAATGGCTACCCCGATGAAGCCGACAAACGCGCGGCGACTGGTGCATCGGTGGGTAAGGCGCAGGAGACGCGCGTGGTTCCGCAGCAGCCAGGCTGCGCCAAACCCCTTTAACCAGGCACAGGATCGGAAAACACAAAACGCCGGCGGAACAATCCGCCGGCGCTGGTCTGACCGGTTGCTGCCGTCGGATCCGCCGGGATCACTCCATGCGG
>NZ_JAOZVR010000021.1 GCF_025869515.1 Ferrovibrio sp. | reverse complement strand
GTGACGATCGTCAGCACACTTATCGATTGCCAGATTTTAACAGTATTTAATCGAAAATGTTGTTCACTCCTTCTCATGAACTGAGGGGGTTTCAAATGTTACTTTCGATTCGCAATATTCTCATCGGAGTATTTCTTGCCGTCAGTGCGACCTTGGCTGTGCTGGTCGGCTCTTCGGCTTACGGTTCCTACCAGCGCTACGCCACGTTTCAGGACGTGGCCGGCCTGACTGCGCTGGACAAGGCACTGTTCAACGCATTGCTCAATTTTCGCAGTGAGCGCGGGGACGCGGCGACTGCGATGAACCTTTCGACAGAAGCCGGTGCCGGCTCCATGCGCAGCGTGGTGGCTGCCCGGGAGAAGGTGGACGTGGCGATGGCGGAAGCTGCCGGGCACATGGCGAACATCGACTCGGTCGAGCTTCGTTCGGTACTCAACGCATTGGATGCGCAGTACAAGGCGCAGCAATCCCTGCGCCAGCGGATCGACCAGAACGTCGCCAAGCCGCTCGATCAGCGCGAGGCCGGACTGGACAAGGTCATACTGGCCGAAGGGGACAAGCTTCTTACCGCCCTTGAGGCGGCATCCGTTGCGGCAGAGGGCGAGGTTCGCTCCCTCGACAGTTCGCTTGTGGCCCTGATCCAGATCCGCAGTTATGCCTGGGCAACGCGCGCCCTTGGGGGCAGTGCGACCGTCGTGCTCAACGCTCCGATTTCGGCCAAGCGGCCGCTTTCTCCCCAGGAGCAGGCAAACCTTGCCAAGCTTGATGCGGGCATGACTTTCGCATGGAGCGCGGTAAAGGTTCTTGTGGACCATTCGGACACGCCGGCCGTGGTGAAGGAAAAGTTTGCCCAGGCCCAGAACGGTTACTTCGCCGGTGAGTTTGCCAACTGGCGCGCCGATATCGTCGCCAAGTCGGTAAACGAGGCGCCGCCCGTTTCCATCGACGACTGGCGTCCGCGCGTGACCGCGGCTCTCGGGACGATCGCAGGCGTTGCCTCCGAGGCGATGGAGGCGATCAACAATGCTGCGGCGGTTTCGGAATCTCGGGCCTTCTCGAGCATGGTTCTCTACGTCTCGCTCTTCCTGCTTTCCCTCATCTTCGGCGTGGTCGGCATGGCCGTCGTTCTGGTTCGGGTCGTGCGACCGGTATCCGCGCTGACAGCTTCCATGGGGGAACTGGCTGCCGGCAATCTCGGCATTGCCATCGCCGGCGCCAATCGCGCCGACGAAATCGGCGGCATGGCTCGCTCGGTCGAAATCTTCCGTCAGGCTGCCATCCGCAATGCGCAGCTGGAAACCGAGGCGGAAGACAACCGTCGCCGCGGCGAGGCAGAACGCGTCGAATTGCAGAGGAAGGCCGAAGAAGATGCTAACGAGCGTCTGAACAAGGCCACCGGCGCGCTGGCGTCCGGTCTCCAGCGCATGGCCTCTGGCGATATGCTGTGCGAGATCAACGAGCAATTTGCGCCGCAGTTTGAGGCCCTGCGCCATGACTTCAATACGTCGGTCCGCCAGCTGCGCGAAGCGTTGCAGAGCGTCGGTCAGGTCGCCGGTTCCGTTACCAACGGGTCGGGCGAAATCTCCCAGGCATCGGACAACCTCGCCAAGCGCACAGAGCAGCAGGCTGCTTCGCTCGAGGAAACCGCTGCGGCGTTGGAGGAAATCACAGCCAACGTCACGGCTACGTCGAAGCGGACGGGCGAGGCTCGCGATCTGGTTCGCAATACCCGCGAACGTGCCGATCGCTCGGGCCATGTCGTCGCAAACGCCGTTTCCGCAATGGGGCGCATCGAACAGTCTTCACGGCAGATCGGCCAGATCATCGGCGTCATCGACGAGATCGCGTTCCAGACCAACCTGCTGGCACTCAATGCCGGCGTCGAGGCGGCACGTGCCGGTGAAGCCGGCAAGGGCTTTGCAGTCGTGGCGCAGGAAGTTCGCGAACTGGCCCAGCGTTCCGCCAATGCGGCAAAGGAAATCAAGGGGCTGATCGCCAATTCCGAAATCGCCGTCAGCGAAGGTGTCAAACTCGTCAGCGACACGGGCGAGGGACTTTCCTCGATCGCGGAACTCGTGCAGTCGATCAATACCCATATGGATGCCATCGCTACCGCTGCGCAGGAGCAGTCCCTGGGGCTTGGCGAGGTCAATACGGCCGTCAATCATATGGACCAGGCGACGCAGCAGAATGCCGCCATGGTCGAGGAGATGAACGCCGCAGGGGCAAGCCTCGCACAGGAGAGTGCACGTCTTGCCGAACTGCTGTCCCGCTTCCGCACGGGGCAGGCCGCTCAGCGCGTCGCCACCGCTGCGCCGGTCAGCCGTCCTGCTGCGGCGCGACCGGCCCCGGCACGGGAGCCGTCAAGGGCGCGGCCTGCGCCGATTTCCCACGGCAATGCCGCCGTTGCCATGAAGTCGGACGAGTGGGAAGAGTTCTGAGCCGACCCGGCAATCGAAGACAAGCGGCCGCCCTGTGCGGCCGTTTTTGTGTGAAGTGGTCGCGGTTCCTTCCTTCGCCTCGCCAATCGGGCCTGTATCGCAATTAGTCCTTGCGCATGCATGGTGAATGACATAAAGACATCTTTATATCTTGATTGGTTTTGAGCGGAGGGCGTATGAAGTTCGGTGTAGACGTTCTAGTCGAACTGCTGAAAGCCGCAGGCGAACCTACGCGACTTCGCCTGCTTGCCCTGCTTGCTGCCGGCGACCTGACGGTCACCGATCTTACCGATATTCTCGGCCAGTCGCAGCCTCGAATCTCCCGTCACCTGAAACTGTTGACCGAAGCTGGCCTCGTGGACCGCTATCAGGAGGGTGCATGGGCCTATTTTCGCCTCAAGCAGGATGGTGACGCGGCATCGCTGGCGCGTCAGCTGCTTGCCGCAACGCTCGACAGCGATCCGGTGCTGCTCCGTGACGGGGAGCGTCTTGCCGCCGTCAAGCGGACGAGAGCGGAGCGCGCCCAGGACTATTTTAGCCGCAATGCCTCCGGATGGGACGAGCTGCGGCGGCTGCATGTCAATGACGATGCGGTCGAGGCGGCGCTGGTGCGGCTGGTCGGCACGGAGCCGGTTGATGCTTTGCTGGATCTAGGCACCGGCACGGGCCGCATTCTTCAGCTTCTGGCCAACGGCTACCGCCGCGCTGTCGGCATCGATGCCAGCCGTGACATGCTGGCCGTAGCGCGGGCCAATCTTGACAAGGCCGGCATCCTCAAGGCTGCCGTTCGCCATGGCGATATCCTGAACCTGCCGCTCGACGGCAATGAATACGATCTCGTGACGATCCATCAGGTGCTGCACTTCCTGCCGCAGCCCGAGCTGGCGCTGGCCGAGGCAAGCCGCATGTTGAAGCCCGGCGGACGGCTTGCCATCGTGGATCTCGCGCCTCACGATCATGAATACCTGCGGGACGAGCATGCTCATGTGCGGCTCGGCTTCTCGCACCAGACGATGGCCGAATGGCTGGCCAAATACGATCTCGATGTGGAGCGTGCAGTCGACCTCAAGCCGGAACAGCCGAAAGGCGGCGGTCTGACGGTCACTCTCTGGCTTGCCCGCCAGCGCGTGCCTGCCCATAGCGAAACTTCCATCGGATCCACCCTTCAGACTGGGAGCATATGAATGGCGAGAAACGATCACAACGAACAGGCTGGCGCGCCGCTGCGCATTTCCTTCGAATTCTTTCCGCCGAAGTCGGAAGAGATGGAAGGCCAGCTCTGGGCGACGGTCGATGAACTGTCGCGCTGGAACCCGGATTTCGTTTCGGTGACCTATGGAGCCGGTGGCACGACGCGCGCGCCGACCCTTTCCACGGTGCGCCGCCTGATCTCGGACACTACGCTGACCACCGCGTCGCACCTGACCTGCGTCGGTGCGACGAAGGATGAGGTTCGCCATGTAGTGGATGAATTCCGCGCCGTTGGTGTGCACCATTTCGTTGCTCTGCGTGGCGATCCGCAGGGCGGCATCGGAACGGCTTACCAGCCCCATCCGGGTGGCTTTGCCAACGCGGCTGAACTGGTCGCTGGCTTGAGGGAGATAGGCGATTTCGAGATTTCCGTATCGGCCTATCCGGAAAAGCACCCGGAAAGCCGTGACGATGCGGCCGATATCGACATGCTCAAGCGCAAGGTCGATGCCGGTGCTCACAGGGCGCTCACCCAGTTCTTCTTCGATAACGATATATTCGAGCGTTATCTGGAGCGGGTACGCGCTGCGGGGATCACCATCCCGATCGTGCCGGGCATCATGCCGATCCAGAACCTCACCCAGTTGAAGCGCTTTGCCTCCATGTGCGGTTCCAGCGTTCCGTCCTTTCTGGACGACCGTTTCGCCGGTCTCGACGATCAACCGCATGCGAGGGCGGAAGTGGCGGCTGAGATTGCCGCCGAACAGATCGAGGATCTCGTGCGTCGAGGCATCGGCGACTTCCATCTCTATACGATGAACCGCGCGCCGCTGGTGAATGCGACGCTTGCCAATGTCGGTCTGAAGCCGTCAGAGCGGGCGGTGGCTGGCGCTGCCGCATGACCTCGAGTTGAGGCCTATTTGATTTCGCTGGCCATCAAAAAAGGCGCATGCCGATAACGGTTCATGCGCCTTTCTTATTGAATTCGGAAAGCATCACTGGCTTGGCCGGACCTCTCGGGATCTCTTTAAGATGGCCGTTGGTTCACCCATGAAAACTCAGATGAACAGCATCGTCGCTATGAACACAAACGCCGCACCGACGATCAGGACATTGAGAGAATTGGTCAGTCCCATGTCTGCCTCCTTGTGTTGACCGTTAGATAATATGTCCGTTTTGTGTCGGTTGAAAAGCGTTTTGTGTGCTGCAGCGCAGTGCAGAGCCGTGGATAAGTTGTCGCACGGCTTGCAAAGATCAATAAAATCAAAATCTTGGAAAATGTGAGCGTCTGTTAATATTGCTTAACAAACGTGATTTGCAAAAACGGGATCGTTTTGATGCGTGACAACCCGCATCATTTGGCCGTGGTGCCGAAAGCGGGCCTGCGCGCAATCAGCCTGCCATCCAGAATGACCAAGCCAAGGCCGATCAACGTCATGCCTGCGATATCGGTAGCGTGCAGGCGCTCATTGAGGAAGAGGGCGCCGAGCAGGATGGCGCTTGGCGGAACGAGCAGTGTGACGAGCGAGGTGTTGGTGGCACCGGCTCGCGCCATGATGCGGAAGAACAGGATGTAACCAAAGGCGGTGGAGATGAGGGCGAGCGCGACGATTGCCGCGAGCGCGCCGACCGGCGGCATGGCGAGGTTCCACGGGTGGTCGATGAGGAGCGAGGCCGGCAGCATGATGATCGACGATGCCGTCAACTGGCCGGTTGCCGTGACCGGCGCGGGGATGCCCTTGAAGCGTTTGCCGTAGATGCCGGCGAAGCCGTAGGAGATGGCGGCGAGGATGGGCAGGCAGACGGCCCAGAGCGGAATCGAACTCGTGGAAAGCGCGCTCGGGCCGATCAGGACAATCGTGCCGAGAAGGCCCGTCAGGCAACCGGCGAGCTTGGTGCCGGTCAGTTTCTCGTCATCGGTCAGGCGGTTGGCGATGATAACGGTCCAGACCGGGGTGGTGGCGTTGAGGATCGAGGCCAGGCCGGCGCCGATATGGGTCTGCCCGAGAAAGATCAGCGTGTGGGGCACGGCGTTGTTGATCAGGCCGAGCAGGAGGAAGGAACGCCAGTTGGCTGCGAGATGGCGGTAGATGTCCAGATTGCCCCGCAGATAGAGATGCAGGGCCAGCGCTGCGATCGAGAGGCGGAGGAAGACCAGCGTGAACGGCGGCACATAGGGGATTGCGACGCGAGCGAAGAAGAAGGAGCCGCCCCAGATCAGGCCGAGCAGCAGGAGCATCAGCCAGGTGGCGGTCGTCATTTTCTGCTGCGAGACGGTGTTCATGTGGAAGCTCCGGTTTCTCTCCGAGCTTCATAGCTACGGATGGCGCGTTCGTCACGCCACCCGTTTGTTGCGGTCCGGCTTTTTATGTTGCGGGATCGTTCGTTCCGCCGTGATCAGAACGTGGCGATGAAGGCCGGGGTCGGCCAGCCGTCAGCGGGAAGGCCGAGACGAAGCTGCTCCTTCTGGATCGCCATGCGGGTGCCGCCGCCGAGAATGCCGTCGATCTTGCCGACGTCATATCCCTTCTGCTGCAGCTTGGTCTGGAGCGCCTTCATTTCCGTGTCGCTGATACCCGGTTCCGGGTTGCCCTTCAGGTAAGGTTCCGCACCCATGAGCCGCGTGGCGAAATAGGCGGCCGAGGTGGTGTAGATGAAGGACTGGTTCCATTCGAGATAGATGTTGAAGTTCGGATAGGCCATGAAGGCCGGGCCCTTGCGGCCCTGCGGCAGCAGCAGCTCGCCTTCGAGGCCGGCATTGCTGGTGTCGCCGTTGCGCGGCTTGACGCCGAGCGCGAACCAGTCGCCGGCCTTCATGCCGCTGTCGAAGCCGGTCTTCTCCCAAGGCAGATTTTCCGGAACGGTGACTTCCTGCAGCCATGGCTGGCCGCGCTGGAAGCCGAGGCTCTGGATGAACTTGGCGGCCGTCAGGACGGCGTCCGGCGAGCTTTGCTTGACGTTGATGTGGCCGTCGCCATCTCCATCGACACCGTAGGCGATGATGTCTTCCGGCAGCATCTGTACCTGGCCGATTTCACCGGCCCATGCGCCCGTGTTGGTCGAGGGGTCGAGGTCGCCATGCTCGACCATCTTGATCAGTGCCAGCAGCTGCGGACGGAAGAGTTCGGGGCGGCGGCAGTCGTGCGAGAGTGTTACCAGCGCGTTGCGGGTGTTGAAATCGCCCTGTACTGCGCCGAAGTCGGTTTCCATCGCCCAGAAGGCGGTGATGACGCCGGAGGGGATGCCGAATTCCTGTTCGGCGCGGGCGAAGACATCGGCATACTGCTTCATCTTCTGGCGGCCGATATCGAGACGGCCCTGGCTGACGGTGCGCTGGGAAAACTCGAGGAAGGTTTGCTTGAACACGCCCTGGGCGCGGTCGCGGGAGAGCACCTTCTGGTCGATCACGGCGCCGGCAAGCGCCTGCATTGCCGCGTCCGACGAGCTTCCTGCCGCGATTGCCTCGGCCTTCACGCCGTCGAGAAAAGCCTGCAGATCGCCGCCGCATTCCGCGGCAAGCGAAGGGGCGGTGGTAGCGAGAAGGCCTGCGAGAGCAAGGGCGAGACGGGGAGCGGCTTTCATATCCATATCCTTGAATTTTTCGGGTCGGCTGCGATCATGCCCGTCATTTTGACGAAAACGAGATCGTCAGCCGGAAAATCACAGCATTGCAGAGGATTAGCTGAGTTTATTGGCGCAGCGATGAAGATCGCCGGCCGCGATCCTACCTGGACGCGGCCGCGACCCACTTTCTCCAGTTTTTCTCGGTGCCGGCAAAGACGTTGATATCGGTCTCTCCCTTGATTCCGGGAATGACGCCGGTCGACGTATATTGCCAGAAGGCCCAGCGACGCTCCGGATAGATTTCCTCCGGATGCTGGGCGACTGCGCGAACCCAGAAATGATAGTCTTGGAAGGCACCCTGGAGATTGTCCCGATGGAAATCGACCGAGGTGTAGATGATCGGGCGCTTGCCGTAATAGGCTTCGATGCGGTCCATGAAGCGTTTCATTTCGCTGCGCACCGTTTCTGCATTCGGACGATACTGGCAGGTCTTCGACGTGTGGTTCCATTCCACATCGAGAACCGGCGGGAGGTGCATCGATTCCTTCGGTACGTTGCGGATGAACCAGTCGGCCTGCTCGTCGGCGGAAGAGCAGAAATAATAGAAGTGGTAGGGCGCGTGCGGGAGACCGGCAGCGCGAGCCCTGCGCCAGTATTCGTCAAACTTCGGATCAACGATGTCCTTGCCTTCGGTCGCCTTGATGAAGACGAAGGAAACGCCGGATTGGCGCACCCTCGGCCAGTCCACGTCACCGTTCCACTTCGAGACGTCGATGCCGTGCACCTTGTGTCGCTGGGGATTGTTGGTGCCAAAGTCCTGCGGGTCCTTGTCCTGGAAACGGGGCTGCTTGATCGAGGCCGTTTCCATGAAGTCATAGCTGGTCGAGGTACAGCCGCTGAGGGCGATCATGACCGGCAGAAGGGCGTGAAGAAGCCACCGCATGGTTATTCCGTGAAATAGAATTCGAGGTCATGCCCCTGATGCGGCGCGCGCACACGCAAATACAAAAGAGGCGCAAACCTCCTTTTGCCTCCATCATCCTTAAATATGCGTTATTTTCAACCGTCAGACAGTGTGTCAGATGCGAATTATCGCATGCCAGGCGTAACCGCGTCCGACGGTCTCGAACTTCAGCCGTCCACCGACCCGTTCAAGCCGTGCTTCCAGAGCCTGACGCAGGTCAGCCCTTGGCGTGACGTGGAAGCGGTCGAGCCAGGACTGGAGGAAGCGCTTGAACCAGCCAGGAAGACCTTCCTGCTGGCCGAAATCGACCACATGTAGGGAGCCGCCGGGTTTCAGCGCCGCAAGGCTCGCGTCGATCGCTTTTTCCCAGTCCGGGATCATCGACAGGGCATAAGAAATCATCACCCGGTCGAAACCGGAAACGCCGAATTCGCCTGCGGTGAAGGTCGTGGCATCGGCCACGGCAAGGACCGGCTCGGCAGGCTTGCCACGGAAGTTTGCGCGTGCGGAGACCAGCATTTCCGCCGAGATATCAAGCCCGTAGAGGCGGGCGGTCGGATAGAGCCGATGAGCAAGGAGCAGATTGCGGCCCGTGCCGCAGCCGACTTCAAGCAGGCTGCCCTCGCGCGGGACATCCAGCCGGGCGATCATGCGATCACGGCCGAACAGATAGTATTTGCGCGTCAGGTCATAGATGTGCCGCTGGTAGCGGTACATCCTGTCCATGCGTTCGGCGTGTTCGGCGTCGAGCCCGGCTTCGGCGACCATCAGGCTTTTCTCTCATAGATGTGGAAGCCGCCGTAGATTGCCGACCGGTCCTGCTTGTTGAGCTCCGCGGACCTTTCGGCATGGTAGGTCCACTGGTCGAGCAGGGTATCGGCAAGCCGCCCGTCCAGCACGCTCTTTTCGGCCGCCGTGCGAAAGATCACGCGCGCACCGGGGGCGGCCGTGCGGGTGATTTCGCCCCAGAGGTCGTTGAGCTGGCGGTCGTTCATCCAGTCCTGTGCGTCGAGCAGGATATAACGGTCGACGCTTGCGGCTGTCTTCTGCGCGAGCAGCTCGGTGAAGCTGGCGTGGTGAACGGTGACCCGGTTCGCATTGGCGCGGATCGCCGGATAAAGCTCCGGCTTCAGATAGGTGGGCAGCGTGCCTTCATGGGGCTGCGGATAGCGGCGCGCGAAGGCCTGCCATGCGAAGTAGTTGTCCTTCAGCGGGAAATGGCAGGCGAGCTTTTCGAGGCGGTGGCGCAGTACGGGCGCGATCGTGCCGCCCTCGGACATGCTGGCAAGCTCGTCATACTGCTGCGGCGGAATGCCGAGGCCGAAGAGGGAGCTCTTGCGGGCCGTGATCCAGCGGATCAGCGGCTTTTCGAACAGCGGAGCGATGCGGTCATCGAAGAACTGGCGCTGTTCGCGTAGCGAGCGGGTCTCGGTGATATCGGTCAGTTTGACGCCATGGAGGCGGGCAACGATGTGGCCGGCGCCGATGAAGCGACCGAGCAGGCCGGTGCGATAGAAGTTGCGGTTGAAGGCCGCGATGCGGCGCCGGCCGGTGACGCCGCGCTTGTTCCAGTAGTCCCGCGTCTTCGCATCGAGGTTCGGTGCGATGAAGCGGTCGTAGCTGCGGGAGTTTGAGCGGGTGTTCTCCTGGGCGAAATGGTGCACCACGGCTGCGTGGTCGGGCAGGTGCTGGAAGGCCGCGAGCTTCAGCCGGTTCAGCGCCACATGGTTGGGGTTGAGATCAACGACATCGATGCTGGAGGGGCTGCGCGAGAGATAGGCCAGCATGTTGCAGCCGCCGGAGCCGATGGTGACGATGGAATGACCTTCGGCAAGCTGCATTGCTTCCATGTCGACTTCGGGGTCTTCCCAGATCTGCGGATAGACGAGGCCGGAGAAGAGCATGCCGAACAACCGCTCGGACAGACCGTCCTTCGTCAGGGCCTTGTGCTGGAGGAGAGCGTTCTTGAGTTTCCGGTTCTTGCGAAAGTCGGCATCCGGTGCAACGTCGGTCATGTTCGTTAGCCATCCATTGAACGTTGAGGGCGTGTAGCCCCCTCATGCAACAGTATGATGACGTTGGCTGTGGGTGCGCTGGCCGCTTGCACGAAGCTCGCTCGTGACGCCGGAAAAACGTGCGCAATCTGTTTGCTCCCTCCTTTTTGGGGTTTCGTCATCGGATGTTTCCTGATTGCATGGCCCGGCAATCGGGAGGAAGCGCATGCGATTGTTTGGCAGGATCATCCGAGGGCTGGTGCTTGCCCTCGTCATGTTCATTACGGCAATCGTCTTCTGGCTGTCGTTGTCGCCTCCGGCCCTGCTGCTGGTCGGCACCGGCTATGCGGCAAAGATCGTCTGCTCGAATGTCTTTCTCGCCGGTCGTGAACCGGAGGTGGTTCTCGCCCTGGATGTGCAGGCGCCCGGCCATCCTCTGCTCAAGCTGGTCAATGTCGATGTGGACCGGGATGCGGGAGCCGTTACCGCGCGCCTTCTGGGAGCAATAGCTCCCAGCACTGCCATGAGGAGGGATGGGCTCGGTTGCGCCAACGTACCCGATGGCGCCACGCTGGAGGATATCGATCCGTCACCTGCGCGTGGCGCAAGGCCGACCGTTTCGGATGCCGCCTGGCCTGCCGGTGATGGGGCTGACATCCCCAATCCCGCCATTGCCGGTCTGCTGGCGGACCCCGCGCTTGCCGGCCCCGGCATGCGCGCCATCGTCGTTATCAAGGATGGCCGTATCGTCGGGGAGGCCTATGGCACGGGCTTTTCAGCCGAGACGCCTCTGCTCGGCTGGTCGATGGCCAAGGTGGTCAATGCGGCGATTATCGGCCGGCTGGCCGGGGAGGGAAAGATCGGTCTGGATGATCGTGAGCTGTTTCCCGACTGGAAGGAGGACAAGAGGGCCGATATCCGCGTTCGCGACCTGATGGCCATGGAGAGCGGTCTCGAATTCAACGAGGACTATGGCGATGTCGCCGATGTCACGCGCATGCTCTATCTTGAGCCTGATATGGCAGCCTTTGCCGCCGACAAGCCGCTGGTGGCGAGGCGGGGAGAGGTCTTCAATTATGCATCCGGCTCCAGTGTTCTTCTTTCGCGGATATGGATGGAACGCATAGGCGACACGTCGCAGGCGCTGGGCTACCCGAAGACCGCGCTGTTTACGCCACTCGGCATGACAAGCGCCGTGATGGAAGCCGATGCCGCCGGCACTTTCGTCGGCAGTTCCTATGTCTATGCGACAGCCCGGGACTGGGCGCGCTTCGGGCTCTTCCTGCTGCAGGATGGCGTGTGGAACGGCAACCGGCTTCTTCCGGAAGGCTACGTCGCGATGATGCAACAGCCGACATTGGCCTCGAAGGGACGTTTCACCGAGGGACAAGCGTGGCAGGAGGGGCCGGGAGTGGTTGACGACGAAGCGTTCGGCTTGCCCGCCGATGCTTACTGGATGCTTGGTCATGACGGACAATCCGTCACCATAATTCCCTCCGAGCGCCTCATCGTGGCTCGGCTCGGGCTGACGCCGTCGAAACTGGGCTACCAGCCCCAGAAACTGGTGAAGGCCGTCATGGACGGCCTTCGGTAAGGTTTCTCGCTGTCTGCTGTTTCCGACTGCTCAAGGATCGAGAACGTCGAGCATGCCTTTGCGCTTTGCGTCGTAATAATAGCCGCGCGAGTAGAGGCGCACCGCGCCGTCATGACTGTTATCTGCAACGAGCCATGCGCCCTTCAGGTATTTGATCGCATATTTGAGATTGGTTTCCGCATCGAAAAGACCGGAGGCGGGGCCGTCATAGCCCATGGACTTGGCGGTCGAATACTTGATCTGCATGAGACCGTAATGACCATTGTTATAGGCAGCGGGATTATAGGTGCTTTCGCGATTGACGACCCGGTGGATCAACACTTCCGGCATGTCGTAGAATTTCGAGTATTTCTTGATCAGGGCATTGATGACGGTCGGTCCGCTGGTGGCGGGCTTCATCGCCGGCTCTTCAATGGCCGGCGGCGGGCCGGGCGGGGAGACGTCGAACTGCTTGTCGAGCGCTGCAAGCGACAGGTTGCCTGAAGGGGCAGCATAAGCAAGCGCGCTGCCCGGCTTCTGTGCCGGAACGATCGACTGTGCCTCGGTCACTTCCGGCGGCAGGATCGTCGGCACTGCGACAGGTGCCGTGTCCGGCAGGCTCGTCACCATGTTGGGGGATTCCGGCATGGAGGCCGTCTGGATGGTGCCGCGCTGCTGGTTCGCCACCAGCTCCATTGCCTGTGCGGCCGGCATGGTCTGTGCTGCGGTTGCCAGTGCGGTGGCCTTCAGGACCGGGATCGGGGCGGGTGTCTGGGTACCGGGAATGATCGGCGGCGGTTCGGTCGAGGCATTGGGATCAACAACCGGCGTAACGCCGTTGACCGCCGTGGTTGCTGCCGCTGTCTGCGTGCCTGCAGCGGGCGTGCCGGCGACCGGATTGGCCTTGAGCTCCTGCTTGGCAGCGTCTTCCATGCTGCTGGTACAACCCGCGAGGCCGACAAGCAGAATGGAGGCGAAACCCAGGTTTGCTCTCAGGTCTCTTTTTGCGATCATGCCGACATCCCAAGTAAAACTAAACACCGGTTAACGCGCATGCGCTGCCGTTAACGTTCTGGTGTCATAATGCATGGGCGGAATTGCGGCAAGCTTGCCACGTTCAGGCGGCTATCTTGCGGTAGCCCGCCGTCACCGCCCCGGCTGCAATGAGCAGCGTTCCGCCCGTCCGATTGACGGCTTTTCTGACAGAATGCTTGCGAATGAAGCGCCGGGCGCGGTCCGCCAGCATGACATAGCTCAGACAGACGACGATTGAGAGAGCCAGGAAGGTTGCTTCGAATATCACGGCCTGATCGAGAAATGGCACCGCCGGCGCCATGAATTGCGGCAGGAATGCGACAAAAAAGACAATACTCTTCGGGTTTAGCGCCGTCACTGCGAAGGCATGCGCCATGATTCGAAACGGTTTTTCTTCCGGGAGGTTGTCATTGTCCGCCATCGGGCCGTCCCCAACGGGCGCTCTCCAGAGTCGGATACCGAGATAGACGAGATAGGCGCCGCCGATCCATTTGAGGATCATGAAGGCTGTGGCGGAACCGGCGAGCAACGCGCCGAGCCCAAGAAGGGATCCCGTCATTGCGACAAAATCGCCCAGTGCCACGCCCGTCACTGTCGCAAACGCCGTCTTCCTGCCGTGCCCCAATGCATAGGACACGACGAGCAGTGTGGTTGGCCCCGGAATTGCCAAGAGAAAGGCCGAGGCGGCGGCGAAAGCGAGCCAATGTTCGAACGACATGAGTCTTTCCTCCCAGGGAAAGAGCAAGCCAGCTTTCGCCGGCTCCGTCAATGTGCCGGACGGTATTTCTGCCCCATGTAATCCATCACTTCCGCGAACCATGGAGTGGACAGGTCGAAGGCCTTGCCGCCCTTGATGCGGGGGAATTCGATGGTGCGGAGTTTGCCGCCCTGATCCTCGTCATGGCCGGTCACGCCGGAGACTTTGTTCAAGCCGCTTTCGACGGCGAGATCGACCATGCTCTGGATGAGGCGCAGGTCGTCATAGTTCGCCGGGGCGGAGCGAGCGTAATAGCCAGACTTCTGCACCATGGAGCGTTCTGCGTCGAGCAGCTTGGCGAAGTGCTTCTGGAACCAGGAGCCGACGTTGATCGTGTCGATCTTCACATGGCCGAAGGCGTCGCGCTTGACTTCCTCACCGGCGGCTTCGCGGTCGGCAACGATTTCCTCGAGGCAAGCGCCTTCAGAGACGAAGAGCGTGACGAAGCCGGTGCGGTCCATGATTTCCTTCAGGCGGGCTGCTTCCGCTTCGAGGTCGAAATGGGTCTCCGGCAGGTAGATGCCATCGATGTTTTTCAGCTCCTGATTCATCATGAAGCCTTCGATGTATTCGTTGCCCTTGGTGCGCTGGATATAGGCGCGGGCGGTCGCGGCGGTCAGCCAGCCGCAATGGCGGCCCATGACTTCATGGATGACGAGCGTACGCGGCGCGGCGCTCTGCTCATTGGAGACGTGGTCGAAGAAACGGGCGCCGACATCGGCGGCCGTCCATGCGCCGAGCGACTGCCTGATTGGCACGACGTCGTTGTCGACGGTCTTTGGCAGGCCGACGACGGTCAGGTTGTAGCCGTTGGCTCCGAGATAGGCGGCAAGGTCGGCCGCGGTGGTGTTGGTATCGTCGCCACCGATGGTGTGAAGGATGGTGACGCCGTCGGCAGCAAGGCGCTCGGCAGCGACGCGCAGCGGGTTTTCGCCTTCCTTGACAAGGCCGCGCTTTACACAGTCTGCGGTGTTGGTCAGCTTGACGCGGCTGTTGCCGATCGGCGAACCGCCGTAGCGATGAAGGACGTGAGCCTTCTCGCGCATC
>NZ_JAOZVR010000020.1 GCF_025869515.1 Ferrovibrio sp. | reverse complement strand
TGATGGCGGCCAGTCCCTACGAGATCCTGACCTTCATCGGCCGGGGCACCTCGCTGCGGGACTATCAGCGCCTCCGCGCCGCCTTCGATCGCCTGCAATCGACCACCATCGCCACCTCGCTCCGCCAGGCGAGCGAGAAGCGCCTGCATCGCTTCTCCTGGATCAACGAATGGGTCGAGCACGCCAACGGTAACGGCCATCCGGGCGGTATCGAACTGATCGTACCCGACTGGTTCTACAGGGCGGTCCTGGACGATGCCCTGGTACTGACCATCGACCGCGCCTACTTCCGATTAACCGGCGGGCTGGACCGCTGGCTCTACCGCATCGTTCGCAAGCACGGCGGCCGCCAGCCCAGGGGCTGGCGCCTCGACTTCCGCCACCTGCACCAGAAGTCCGGCAGCCTCTCGCCCTTCAAGCGCTTCGCCTTCGAACTGCGCGACATCATCCGCCGCCAGCCCCTGCCGGGTTACAGGCTCTCGGCGCAGGCGGAGCCTGGCGGACGGCATCTGCTCGTCTTCGAGCCGGAGCCCTGTGGATATCCTGTGAAACCCCTCGTGCTATCGGGAACCCCGACTATCGTGCCATCGGGAACCCGGGACTCGTGCTATCAGGAACCCAAACCACCCGTAACCTATTGCGTCGGAACGAGAAATCGCTCCCTTAACTTAGACTCTAACATAGAATCTAACATTGATGATGTTGGTCCCGCGCAAAGCCGGGACAACATCGGCCAAGTGTCGGTTTTCCGCAAAGCGAAGACTGGGGGTGATCGGTGACTGATCTTCCCCTTAAAGCGGAGACTGTTTGTCCCTTAATCGTAGACTGGCGCAACGGTCAGTCTCCTCTTTGGGCGCCGCATCCGCTTCGGCCAGGGGCCGTGCCGACGCAACATCGCCTGAGCGACGTGGGCGGTGATCTCGACGCCGAACCGGCTGCGTGCCTCGTTGACCACCCGGTTGTAACGCCAGCGCGGCCCATGCGGCGAAGCTGCGCTGATCCATTCGATCAACTCTTTGGCCTGGGGTTCGGTGAGGTATTGCCATCGCGGCCGCTCCAACGCGGCGTCCAGGCCATCCTTCGCACCTCGCCTCAGCCAGATGTAGAGCGTGCGGGCCATCACGCCGGCGGCTTCGGCAGCGACCTCGACCGGCAGGCCGTCACGCACATCGGCAAGCGCCAGCAGGCGTTGGCGCCGATGGGACAGTCGTTCCTGCTTCGCCATTGCGCGCAGGTCGGTGGCAGGCTCCGGCAAGGTCTCGATCCAGGCACGCCACCATCCACGATCCGGGCTGTGCTTCTGATCCGGCCATGCTCCGAGCAGCACGGCTTCAACCTCGGCACGTTCGTGCTCGGCAAGGTGCGGCCAGCGCCGCATCTGACGCCGGGGCCGCGAAGCGCGCAGCAACGCGAACGCAAGCTGGGTATGGCGCGGCCAGCCATCGAGCATCCAGGCCAGGATCGACAGACCGTCCGCGCTTTCCCTCGCGCTGCCGAACGGCTGATAGTCGAAGTCGCGTTCGATTCGGGCGAACAACTGTTCCCTGGCTTTCGGTTTGGTGTCGAACCACACGACGCCCAGCATCGCGTCGAACAACGCCACCACGACCGGCCAGTCGAGCGCGGTCATGTCGGGCAGCTCGATCACGCCATTGCGCCGACCGTCGAGCAGCCGTTGCTGCAACCGCACCATCGGCTCCGGCGCGGGCCGATAGGGCGCGCGGGCGAGTTGGAACGCGCAGCGCATGCATCGCTCCGGCGCGAAGTGGGCGCTGGAACCGAGCGACGGCATCCGCAGCTTCGCGCCGCACTCGGGGCACATGCCCACGAGGATCGCGCGGTGGCGTGCGCAGGCGCCAACCCATCCGACCATCCAGTCGGGGTGACGACACGAAAGTGATCAGATTGTCCGGTTCGTGAGAACGGACCAGCAACTATGCTGCCAGCAGCGACTGCGGCCGACGGAGAGGTCGCAATCCATCCATCGGAATTGAATCGTCGCCCCAGACGTAGTCCCCGGTCAGGCCGACATGCTCCCAGCCGAGCGGCGCGACGTGGCGCGCGAGTTCCGGCCGCACGTCGGCGCCGCGGCCGCCGAGATCTTCCATGGCAGCCTGAAGGTACCGGGTGTTCCACAGGATGACCGCCGACACGAGCAGATTCAATCCCGAGGCCCGGTAGGCTTGGTTCTCGAAACTGCGGTCGCGCATCTCGCCGAGCCGGTTGAAAAAGATGGCCCGCGCCAGTGCATTGCGCGCCTCGCCCTTGTTGAGCCCGGCGTTGGCTCGTCGGCGCAGCACCGGATCGCGCAGCCAGTCCAAGGTGAACATCGTGCGCTCGAGGCGGCCGAACTCGCGCAGTGCCAGAGCCAGGCCGTTTTGCCGGGGATAGGCAGCTAAGCGCCTCAACATGGCAGAAGCGGTCACCGTGCCGACGCGGATCGAGGTGGCCAGCCGCAGCAACTCTTCCCAGTGGGCAGCCAAGTGATCGAGATCGATCACACCGCCGATCAGGGGCCGGAGAGCCGGAGGCGCCTCGTCTCCCGGAAACAGATACAGGCGGCGGTCCTTGAGGTCCCGGATGCGTGGGGCGAAGCGGAAGCCCAGCAGATGGCACAGCCCGAACACATGGTCGGAGACGCCGCCGGTGTCAGTATAGTGCTCCTCGATGGACAGGCCGGTCTGGTGGTAAAGCAGGCCATCGAGAACGTGCGGCGCCTCGCTTGCCGTCGCCGCGATCACCTTGGTGTGGAACGGACCGTACTGGTCTGAGACATGGGTGTAGAAGGCGACGCCCGGCTCGTTGCCGTGCCGGGCGTTGACGTCACCGACCGCCTCGCCGCGGCCGCCGGCACGATAGAACTGGCCGTCCGAGGAAGAGGTGCTGCCGTCGCCCCAGATGGCGGCCAGCGGCAGGGCTCGATGGACGTCGATGATTTTGGCGAGTGCGGCAGCGTAGGTCTCTTCACGCACGTGCCAGTCATGCATCCAGGCAAGCTGCCGCATCGAAACGCCGCGGCAGGCCTCCGCCATCCGCGTCAGCCCAAGATTGATGCCGTCGGCGAGAATGGCCGTGAGCAGCGCCGCCCGATCCTCCGGCGGCCTGCCGCTCCGCTGGTGGGTAAAGCACGCGCTGAAGCCGACCCAGCTATCGACCTCCAGCAACAGGTCGGTGATCTTGACCCGGGGCAGCGTCTGGTAGGCGCTGTGGCCGAGCTCATCAGCCGCCTCGGGAGTACGGTCGCGGATGGGGGAGACCTTCAGTTCGCCCGTTGACAGATCGACGCTCTCCAGCTTTCCGGCCGCGGCCAGGCCGGCAACCTCCGCAATCCGCTCGCGCAGGGCCTGCCGCCGCGCGGGCAGGTAGACGGTTCTTTCCCTGCTGACCGCGACCGGCAGGGCGTTCTCGTCGCGCAGCGCGTCGAAAGTCGGCCTCGGCACCAGGCAGGACTCGAAGTCGCGAAATTGGCGACTTCCATCAACCCATATGTCGCCGGCGCGTAGCCGGTCGCGCAGCTCCGAAAGGGCGCAAATTTCGTAAGCCTTCCTATCGATCACGCCGCCAGGCATGACGAGCCGACGCCAGGAGCGACGGACGAACCCAATCGGCGCCTTGGGCGGCAGGCTGCGCTTGCCCGAGTCGTGCATGGCCCGGAGCACCTCGAGCGCCCGCAGTAGCGACGCAATGGCGGGGCCACCCTTGAAAACGAATGCGCCCAGCAAAGTCGGGGCAAAGGCACGGACAGTGGCGTACCGCCCCACCAGTTCGACCCGAGGGTCCATCGCGTCCGGCCGCGCCAAAGCCTCAACATCGGCGACGCTGGCGACGAACTTGTACCATCCAACACCCTTGTCCAGCGCCTCGAAAGGATTCCGGCCGGCCTCGCGTGCGTCGATCACAGCGCGGCAAGCAGCGATGATTGTCTGAAGCTGGCTCCTGGTCTCCTTCATCGTTTTGAGTGTCTTCTCCGACGTGCGGTTTTCTGCTCGGCGGCCGAGCGAGACCATGAGCTTATCGAACATGGCGAGTGCTGCGTCGGTCAACGCTGTCTCCATGCGGATCGCCACCGCGGCCAGCAGCGCATCCCGGCGTACAGGGGAGAGATCGCGGAGGTGCTGCACCGTCATCCGCACGCCCTCGGCGGCAAGCCGCTCGAACGCGGCATCAGGGACCTGGTCTTGGACGACGCGGTCGACGGCAAGGCCGCGCAGCGCTTCGAGGCGGTCAACGACCGCGACGAGATTGCGCGGTGCCGGTGCCTTTGGTGCTGAACGGAGCCAAGCCAGCATGGCAACGCCGGCATCGGCCCACGGCTCGAGTAGCGCCGCGACCCGGCCACCGCCGTCCCGTCCGAGCGCTTGCACGACAATGCGATAAATGATCCGCTCGGCCCGGCCTCGCGCCTGGTGCAGGATCAGCTCCAACACGGCCGCGGACGGCAGCAGGATGCGTCGCTGCCGCAGTTCGTTGACCAGCGCGGTCGCAAGCGCCATTGGATCCCGGTTCACCTGGGCGATGGACAACAGCCACGATGCCAGCGCCCCGAACGCCGCGCGATCGAAGCTCCGGTAGCCTGTCTGCTCCATGAGATCGGCCATCTGCTCGCGCCGGGTCTGGCCCCGGCGTCGATAGTCGGCATAATCATCGGCTTCGGCGCCAACCTGGCGAGCAACAAAGGCCAGCAAGGCCGACGGCGGGATTTCGTCAGGGTCGGGCATGCGACCGGGATAGCGCAGGTAGCAGAGCAGGACAGCATAACCAAGACGGTTGCGCGCGGTGCGCTTGACCGCGACAATGTCCAAATCGTCACGGTCGAACGTATAGTGGCGGATCAGTTCGCGCTCATCAGACGGAACAGCCAGGAAGTGTGCCCACTGGCCTTCGGTCAGGAGTCGCCGTCGCGCCATCGCCCTCTCCAATCCCGTCAAGGAAATCATAGCGAAAGTGGCGGGTGGCGGCGGGGCAGATCGCTACATGTTCGCGTATAGTCGAAATTCAGGCTAAAGCTCACCCGCGCTGCCAGCGCGGTGAGCTATTCCCGAATCAGTTTCACCGGTCGCCGAGCGACCGCCAAGCAAACCAAACAACAAAGAGTACGATGAGAGTGAGAGGCCAGCCCGGGCCACTCTCTATGAAATGGATCGTGATATCCATTAGATCCTGCAGCGTTAGCGCACCTGCAACTACGGTGGTCATCGAGAAACGTCCGTTGGTAAGCACGGCGCCGCCGCTTATGTGCCAAATTGGCGGCATTTTCATCCAATTTGGCATGATTTTCAAGGCTGACGTTATGCGACTGTTGAGGTCGCGCATAGGCCGAAAATTGCTCCCATAAATGTCGGCGGGGTCAGCGCCACCCGCCGGGCGGATGAACTGATGCGGTCCATGCGCGTGACCCGCACCTCTTAGTGTCTTTAGTGTCTGATCCGAAATTAAGTTGAGTGATATCAGCCGGTTAGCTTGACAGCGTTGGCCTGTCGCTGATTCTGGGGTTTCGCCAAAACCGACCAGGAATCAGCGACGTGGGCCGATACTGCCCGCGCCATTCATGCGCGAACCGAACTGGCTTTGCCAAGCGATTTGACCGATGCGGAATGGGCGGTGCTCGAACCACTTCTGCCGCCCGCTTCGCCAGTGGGACGTCCTCGCAAATGGTCGATGCGGCGGATTGTCGAGGCGATCCTGTTCTTGCTGCGGGGTGGTTTGCCATGGCGGATGCTGCCACCCTGCTTTCCGCCGGTCTCGACCGTCCGGCGTTGGTTCTCCCGGGGGCGCGCCAGGGGCGTGGGGCTGACGCACAACCGCACCCTGCTCATGGCCTCGCGCGCGGCGCGGCCGGGAAGCCTTCCCCAGCGCCGGGGTGATCGACAAGCAGACCGTGGAAACCACCGAATCCGGCGGCCCTCGGGGTTATGACGCGGGCAAGAAGATCAAGGGACGCAAACGCCATATCCTCACTGACACGCAAGGAAATCTCGTCCACGCCGTGATCCACACCGCCGACATCCAGGATCGCGATGGCGCGCCGCTGGTTTTGGGCAAGATCGCCAAGCGCTTCCCCTGGCTCCGGCACATCTTCGCCGACGGCGGCTATGCTGGTGACAAGCTCAGGGACGCGCTGCGCCCTATCGGAAAATGGACCGTCGAGATCAACAAGCGTTCAGATGCCGTCAAAGGCTTCAAGGTCCTGCCTCGCCACTGGTGGTCGAGCGCACCCTAGCATGGCTCAACCGAAACCGGCGAAATCGGGCGCCACCCTGGACCGCAAAGGCACTAGGTCGACGGAGAAACGGCCGGCCACAAGCTCTCTACACGCTCTAACGAACCGGACGATCTGATCACTTCCGTGTCGTCATAAGCACGAACCACCCAAACCGCGTGACGGGTGGGATCAGATGGAGCCAATTGTAGATCCATGCTGCGTCGCCACAGGTGACAACAATGTCAGTTTCAAATACCGTACCAAAACGGTGCAAACTGTAGCCGATTTGGCAATTCGTGCGCCAGCCCGCTCACTCACGGGCGGTCGCCCTGAAGAGGGTGTCAGACGAGAGTGTTCTATTTTAAGTTTTGCATGAGGAACTTGCAATATGCGAAAAAGACCAACCGTTAAGGCCGTTATCTTCGGCACAACAGCGGTCGCCACTCTCGCGGCGGCGGCAAGCGCCACCGCGCAGGACGCCATTCAGGTTTCTGCATCGCAGTTTGGTTATACCAACCGCGCGGTTGCTGAAACCAACGTCAAGCTCGATATATTCGGCGGTGGCGATGAAAGTGGCGGTACTTATGGTGGCGCCCCCAGCCTGACGGTACCCCTCGGCGACAAGCTCGGCCTGCAGATCGACGGCGTGGCCGGCGTGACTGGGGACGAGACCGGCTTCGCCGGCGGCGCCGCCCAGCTATTCTACCGTGACCCACAGAAGTTCCTGATCGGCGTCGCCGGTGGCGGCGTCTATGTCGACAGCGTGGCGCAATATGGCGTCGCAGCGATCGCCGAATATTATCTCGACAATGTCACCCTCGAAGGCTTGGTCGGCTACGAGACCGGCGACGTGATCGATGGAGTCTACGGTCGTGCGGGCCTGTCGGTCTATGCCAATCCCAATCTCCGCCTCGGCGGTGGCGTCAGCTACTCGCGCAGCAACGATCTGGGTGGCGACATCCAGGTCGAAGCACTGCTGACCGACGTCCCAGGCATGGCCCTGTTTGCCACCGGCATCTTCGACCAGCAGGGCGCCATGGGCCTAGGTGGTGTTCGCTTCTACATGAATTCCGGCACCAATCTACTGACCACCGACCGCACCAAGCAGCAGTCGGCGCCAACCCTAATCGACATGCAGCGCCACATGAACAGGCCGAACTTCCTGTTCGCCGCCGGGTCTGGCTTCGGTATCCGCCAGATCAGCCTGACAGGCGACGCCACGTCGAATCCGCCGCCGCCGCCGCCGCCGCCCGAGCAGTGCAAGGATCACTCCCTGAAATGCAAGCTTCACGGCCTAGTCGACCGCCTGGTCGCTCACGAATATCGCGAGCATAGCGCCCTGACGACGCTGACGGGGTGGGTCGACGACCAGGTCAACGCCCGGGTCGACAAAGAGAATAGCGCCTTGGAGGCGCGGGCAGATCGGCTCCACGGCCTGATCGATGGCCTGGGCAACAAGTATCCCATCCTGACGCCGCTGACGGGTCCGCTCGACGCCCTGATCGACGCCCGGGTCACTCATGAGTATCGCGAAAACAGTGCTCTGACAGCCCTGTCAGGGCGAATCGACGAACGGGTCAACACCCGGGTCGACAAAGAGAATAGTGCCTTGGCGGCGCTGGCAAATCGGCTCCACAGCCTGATCGATGGCTTGGGCAATCGCAAGCATCGCCCCCTGGTGGCGCTGACGGGGTGGATCGACGACCAGGTCAACGCCCGGGTCGACAAAGAGAATAGCGCCTTGGAGGCGCGGGCAGATCGGCTCCACGGCCTGATCGATGGCCTGGGCAACAAGTATCCCATCCTGACGCCGCTGACGGGTCCGCTCGACGCCCTGATCGACGCCCGGGTCACTCATGAGTATCGCGAAAACAGTGCTCTGACAGCCCTGTCAGGGCGAATCGACGAACGGGTCAACACTCGATAGGGCCTTCGTACCTAGGTGATATATTCTTGGGTGAGGTATGCCACACCCAAGAATATTCAAGATCTGACAGGCGTGATATCCGCTTTAGAATCTTTAAAGCGGCATTGTTACCGATGGATCTTCATTATGCTTTTCTTAACTTCATTCCCAATAACCATACAATATACTATAGATACAATAATTTATTTCATAGAAATCGGTCCTGGCTGGCCCCTCACTCTCATCGTACTATACGTTGTTTGGCTTGCTTGGGTATCATTCCGCTGAAATCTCCCTATCCAACTAATACCAGTTCCACGAATGGCTGACTCGTGAGGGATTGAACGAACCCACTGTGGCGGGATTTTGGAGAAGCTCCCCGTGACCTGACCCCCCCGTGCTTCATCCAGCGGGAAGCGGAGACCCGGCCCCGGCATCGCGAGGACGATCCCGCCGCCCAGAAGGCCCTCAAAAAAAGCTCCGCGCCCGGGTGAAAAGCATCGCCCGGCGCAAGGCTGCCGGTCGCAAGGTCGAGATCTGGTTCCAGGATGAAGCCCGCGCCGGCCGGGTATGGTTCGAGCGAGGGCAACGGCCGAGGGGGGCCCGCGACATGCGCCACAAGGCAGCCTGGATCTTCGGCGCCGTCTGCCCGGCCCGGGATACC
The DNA here is from genome assembly GCF_025869515.1 of Ferrovibrio sp. Classification (GTDB taxonomy): domain Bacteria; phylum Pseudomonadota; class Alphaproteobacteria; order Ferrovibrionales; family Ferrovibrionaceae; genus Ferrovibrio. Next base: position 6,110 of record NZ_JAOZVR010000020.1, on the reverse strand, counting down.
GGCGTCGCCCTCGTCCTGCCGGTGGCGACGACCGAGGCGATGTAGGCCTTCCTCGACGAACTGGCCCTGGCCGTTCCCGCAGACCGATCACTCACTTTATTTCGGATCAGACATTAAGTTGTCGGAGCCAGAGTTGAGCGAAGACATCGACTGGCGCATAATTGCCTTCTATTAATAGTCGATAGAATTAAACGGATAGAACCAGCACGACTTAAAAAATGGGCGGATTATCGCCATTTCTTCCAGACGCTTTGGTTTGATTTTTATCGCTGTGCGCGCGCGGCCGGAATCACCCCGCCCTGGCGTCAGACCGCAATGACACGCAGCGACTTGCGGAACCATGCGTCGACCCCGCGGCAATCTCTGGCCGAGCTTCGACATGATCTGCTTACAAGATGTGTTGATAGCGTTGCGTTGAGTGTATAGTGTAGCTATGCGCAAAGCATCACTACACATTGCCCCCTGAGCCTTTCCTGCCCTCACGAGAGACCCCATCATGACAGCCCGCACGGCAACCCTGCATCCTGTATTGATTTCCTCAGGGCCTCGGCCGAGCGCTAGGCGTTGGTCCTTAATCGTTCGGCCTGATCAGCTTCACCACCGAGCCCAGGTGAAGCGCATCGTTAAGGAAACCGACGAGGCGGTGTCGGTCGTGCTCGCACCGGTCGACGGGATACCCAAAGACCTGCGGGCCGGTCAGTTTCTCACCCTGATCGCGCAGATCGATGGCCAGGCCGTGAAGCGGGCGTATTCCCTCAGCGAGCTTCCCAACGAAGGGACGATGACGATCACCAGCAAGCGGGTCGAGGGTGGGGTGATGTCCACCTATCTGAACACGCGCCTAAGAGAGGGTGCTTGGCTTCAGTTCGCCGGCCCCAGCGGCGACTTCGTTTTGCCGGCACGGGTACCGACACACTATGTGTTCGCCGCAGCGGGCTCGGGCATCACCCCGATCATGGCCATGGTTGAGCAATTGCTGGAGCATGAAAACAACCACGTACCCATTGCTGTTTTTTATGGCAATCGTCGCGAGCAAGACATCCTTTTCCGCGAGCGACTGGATGCATGGGCGAACCGACATGAAAACCTGACCATCCACTATGTACTCAGCCAACCAGCACAGGACTGGAACGGTCGCCGAGGCCGCATCAGCGCTGAAGAATTGCGTGGTGCTGCGCCCGGAACCGGAGCCATCTATTTTCTCTGCGGCCCGGATGACTTCAATGAGTCCCTTCGCCGCCAGTTGATCGCTCTTGCGATTCCCGCGCAGGCCATTGCCAGTGAACAGTTCACCACGCTCGCCCGCGAATCCCGCCCCCATCCCAAGGACTCTCATATCGTTGTGTTCCGCGTTGGCGGATCGGAAAGGGAGGTCACGGTGCGGCCGACGGAGACCCTGCTTGAGGCGGGTCTGCGGGCCGGCATCGCCCTGCCCTTCAGCTGCACCATGGGGGGGTGCGGGCATTGCAAGGTCAAAATACTTGACGGCGACGTCGCCACCGATGCGCCGAATTGCCTGACCGAACCCGAGCTTCAGGCCGGCTACGCGCTGGCCTGCTGTGCATATCCGCATCATCGCGCGACGGTGGCAATCGAAGAGAAAGTGTCATGAGCGCTTCCAAAAATTCGGTGTACCGGATAGCGGAAGTGGTCCGCCGATCCGGATTTACCAAGGAAACGATTCACTACTATCTGCGCGAAGGCCTGCTGCCGCCTCCGCAGAAGCCCACGCGCAATTCGGCACTCTACAGTGAAGAGCACCTACATCGGCTGCGCATGATCCGCTCGATGCGCGAGGAACATCTGCTACCGCTCAAAGCGATCAAGTGCCTACTCGCTGACCAGCCGCTACAGGAATTCAGCGCCGCACAGTTCGCGACCCTTCAGGCTTTGCGCCAACGGAAGCTGAATGAATTGCGCCTTCGAGGACCCGGTGGCAAGCCTGGGCTCACACGCGATCTGGCCCTTGAGCTAGGGCTGACAGTCGCCGAATTGCAGGAGCTGCGGGAAATCCAGTTGCTCACCGCGGCTGACGACGAGGCCCTCGATGCCGACGAAGTGGAGTGTCTGCGGCTATGGGCGCTGGTGCGCGACGCCGGCATCAATGCCGAAAAGGGCTTCAGCCCGCGCGACATCCGCTACATCGACCAATCTGCCAAGTTCCTGTTCGAGCAGGAATTGGCACTGTTCAAAGATCGCCTGCACCAGTTGCGTCCAGCGGAAATCGATTCGCTGTTGCACATCGTCCTTCCGGCCATTCATCGGCTGGTGGTCATCCGCCATGAACGAATGATTTCGGCACTGCTGGAGGTTTACGGGGCCTCATCGGTGCGAACGATCCCGACCCGTCAGGAGTAAGACGCATGAACACCACCACCGAGCAGGTCTTGGGCCGTATGCTGCAAGGCCTGCCCCTCAAGATGCAGAACAAGGTCACCCAGACGCTGGAGAATGTCTCGCTGGTTGCCGAGATTCGCGATCCCAGAGTCGGGGTGAGCATGTTGCCCTCGGCCTATCGCGGGTTGTGGCAGCGTAAGGGCAAGGGTGATGACTCTGTGCCGATGAAGTCGGGCCATGCCGTACATTTTGATCTGAACTACGGCACAGATTTCCCAGAGATGTACGAGCTTTACCGCCGGGCTGTCGCCAACCAGTGGGATGGGGAATGGCAGCTCGACTGGGGCACCGAGGTTGATCCAATGAATCCCGAAACCCCAATTCTCGGTCGGACGCCTTTCGCGCCATTCGAAGGGCTGGAGGCCGCCGGTGTGAAGCTCGACGCCGCGGAGAAGCAGCAACTCAACTACCACTTCGCGGCTTGGATGTTGTCCCAGTTCATGCACGGCGAACAGGGTGCCCTTTACGCCTCGGCGCAGTGCACGGAATCCGTTAGCTGGGTCGACGGCAAGCTCTATGGCGCCACACAGGTAATGGATGAGGCGCGCCATCTTGAGGTATTTCTCCGGTATCTGGAAACCAAGCTGGAGCGTGTATACAAGGTCAACGACAACCTGTTCGTGATCATCGACGACCTGCTCACCGACTCGCGCTGGGACATAAAGTTTCTCGGTATGCAAATCATGGTCGAAGGGCTCGCGTTAGGCGCCTTTTCCACCATGTACAATCAGACCGGCGAGCCGTTGCTCAAGAACCTGCTGCGTTATGTGATTCAGGACGAAGCCCGCCATGTGCATTACGGGGTGCTAGCCTTGCGCGAGCACTTCACAAAGAACCTTTCGGCAGCCGAAAGGCGTGAGCGAGAGGATTGGGCTTTTGAAGTGGCCATGCTGATGCGGAACCGCTTCTTTGCCCACGAAATCCACGATGAGTGGTTTGCGCATCGCGTCTCGCGCGCTACTTGGAACCGGTTGATGTCCGAGTCGCCGGCCATGACCAAGTTTCGCAGCATCATGTTCCAGCGATTGGTGCCGAATCTTCAATATATCGGCCTGCTCTCGCCGCGCATGGAAAGCTACTACGAAAAGGCCGGTCTGATGGCTTATGCCGGCGGCAAGAATGCTAGCCAGCTCTCTGAGCAGGACTTGCTGCGTGACAACGACACGCTCGCCGAACAGGCGATCGAAACGCTGCGTAAGTCGGCGTAAGTCCTGCCAACCGCCTGGGCTTGAGGTAAAAATCAATCAGCCCAGGCGCGCGGCACAGGCCCCCCCCCGGATTTGTTGAGCCTCATCCCAATTCACCACCATGGCATTCAATATAACACTACAGCTGGGAGAAATCATCCGCTATGCAGCCAAGCTTCGGTGCGCTCCACCCGACCGCCATCATCGATGCGGATCACCCGGCAGTGGTAGAGTTCGCGCGCGTTCACCAGGGCGCTGGCCAGAGCGCTTTGGAACGGGCCGTGTCCCTCTATTACGCCGTGCGTGACGGCTTCCGCTACGACCCATACCAACTGGATCTGACCTCACGCGGGATGAGCGCAAGCCGCGTCCTGGAGACCGAACACGGCTGGTGTGTGACCAAAGCGGTGCTGCTTGCTGCTGCTTGCCGAGTGCTCGGCATCCCGGCAAGAGTCGGTTTTGCCGATGTGCGCAATCATCTCTCCACGGCGCGCCTGCGGGAAACGATGAAGACGGATGTCTTTTACTGGCATGGCTACGCTTCGATCCTGGTCGATGGCCGATGGGTCAAGGCGACGCCAGCGTTCAATATCGAGCTTTGCGAGCGCTTCGGACTGCTGCCGCTGGAGTTCGATGGACACAAAGATTCAATTTATCACCCCGTCGACAGCGCAGGCAACCGGCACATGGAATACCTGACGATGCGTGGTGAATTCGACGACGTTCCACTCGCCGACATGGTAGCGACGTTCAGCCAACACTACGGCCACATGAGCCGTCTCGATGAATTCAGTTTTGACGACGACGTTCGCGACGAGGGCTCTGCGGCGTAGCCGCCTTGCATCCACATCCGGACCACCGGCAATAATTGTACCGCGCAGTGGAAGTACGGCGCGCCAAGCGACGGTTCAAACGTCGTGATCGGATAGAAAAAGATCTTCGGCAGGTCAATGACTAAAGCCAAAGAGCGACCACATGCAATCATGTGGCGTAAAAACAAACAAAAACAGGGAGGAAAATAGAATGGCCAAATTCTGGGACGCAAATTCCAACCCGCAAAGTCTTGTGTGGTCTGTCGCTGCAATGACCGCAGCTGGTATCATCGCCTCCGCAACAACGGTAGCAGCCTACGATTTCGAAATCGGCGATGAGATCACTGGTTCAATCCAGACGACTCTTTCTGTCGGAGCGCAGATGCGGATGGCGGACAGGGATCCACGGAATTACGGATACTATTATGGCGGCTTGAGCAATGTATCAGATATTGATGACGGAAATCTCAACTACGACAAATATGATTTAATTAGTCAAGTCAGTACAGTATCCAGCGAGTTAAAACTGAAGTGGCGTAATTATTTTGCATTCTTCAGAGGGGCAGCATTCTACGACTCCATTGCCGCGAACAATGATCTCGCTGATTTCGAGCCTGAACTTCGTCCATATACAAGCGGTCGGTACCCAGAAGGGGCCGATAACAGGGCCGATTGGGACGCCAAGCTTTTGGATTATTATATCGGCGGTGATTTCGATCTGGGGGGCCGGAACCTTACCGTTAAAATTGGCAGTCAGATCCTGAATTGGGGCGAAGCCCTGTTCACGATCAATGGCATTTCCATCGTCAATCCTATCGATGTGAAGAAGATTCGTGTCCCAGGCGCGGAACTGAAGGATGCTCTTATCCCCGTGCCTATGATCTATGTGGGGCTAGATCTAGCAGACAATCTTTCTATGGAAGCATTTTATCAACTGGACTTCGAGCCGTTCATATTGGATGCTTGTGGCAGTTTCTTTTCGACTACGGACAATATTTGCGATGGAGTGAAATACGCTAGTACATTGCAAGATCCGTTTGATCCGAGATCGTATACCGCTGGCACCGGAATGAAAACGACTGACTATGACAATCCCAACAAGAGCCTGATGGCTGCCAATTTTCCGATTTATGTTAAAGATGATCCGGATATTCATGACTGGGGTGTATCGCTCAAATATTTCTCACCTGACTTGAATAATACGGAATTCCAGTTCTATTTCGCACGCTATACTTCTCGCCTGCCTTCCGCCTACTGGCAGTCACCAGAGAAGTTTGCAACTGGAACTGGCCAGATAAACGCCGCCGCATTGCCGGTGCCCTTGGTTCAAGGACTGCTAGACCAGCTCGGCATTGACCAGCTAAATGCGCTGACGTCAGCGCTCTCCGGCTTACTCGGCGGGCCGGTTACGGATCTTGTCGGAGCGCTAACGAATCCCCTAACAGGGGCCTTGATCCAGCCGCCGTTCGGAACGTCACCCCGATCAAAGGTTCTTGAGAATCTGGATAATGGTCAGTTCACGCTCTACTATCCGGGCGGGCTGAACATGCTTGGTTTTGCTTTAAATACCACCTACGACCCACTTGGCATTGCCATTAATGCTGAGATCAGCTGGAAACATAATGTTCCCATTCTGATTTCGGAATCGGCAATCGTAACTACGCAATATAATGCCGCCGGCGGTGCCCCCATAAGTCAAGCTACGGGGGTAAAG
>NZ_JAOZVR010000019.1 GCF_025869515.1 Ferrovibrio sp. | reverse complement strand
TGAGGGGGGGGCATGCGACAGAATCCCACCATGCCTATGCTCCACCGTCTGGATTCGTCGCGGCTGGTCTTTACCGCGCGACGCCTTGCCGTCGCCATGCTGCTGACGCTGGTCGTTGCAGCCTGTGGCAACAAAGAGGCGCCCTATGTCGAGCGGCCGGTCGAGGACCTCTACAACAACGCGATGAATGCGATGGCCGCCCAGGAATGGGAAGCTGCCGCCAAGGGTTTCGACGAGGTCGAGCGCCAGCATCCGTATTCGGTCTGGGCCAACAAAGCGCAGTTGATGGCGGCCTATTCCTATTATCAGAAGAATATGTACAGCGAGGCGATCTCCGCCGCCGACCGCTTCATCCAGCTGCATCCCGGCAGCAAGGAAACCCCCTACGCCTATTACCTGACCGCCGTCTGCTACTACGAGCAGATCACCGATGTCGGTCGCGACCAGAAGATCACGCAGCAGGCCCTGGGCGCGCTGGAGGAAGTGGTGCGCCGCTATCCGAACAGCGAATATGCCCGCGACGCGCGCCTCAAGATCGATCTGACGCGCGATCACCTCGCCGGCAAGGAAATGACCATCGGGCGCTATTACCTGCGCAACAACCAGCAGATCGCGGCGATCAACCGCTTCAAGACCGTGATCGAGAAATTCCAGACCACCACGCATGTGCCTGAGGCGCTGCATCGCCTGGCCGAGGCCTATATGTCGCTCGGTATTCTTGACGAGGCGCAGAATGTGGCGGCCGTGCTCGGCTACAACTATCCGGGCAGCGAATGGTATGTCGACACCTATACGCTGGTAACCGGCCAGGAAGTTCCGACCGCGTCGTCGGAAAAGAAGTCCTGGTGGAATATCTTCTAGCCCGGCAAGCAGCCCATACATGCTGACCAGTCTGGGCGTCCGCGACATTGTCCTGATCGAAAAGCTCGACCTCGCCTGCGGCGCCGGCCTGGGTGTGCTGACCGGCGAAACCGGTGCCGGCAAATCGATCCTGCTCGATGCGCTCGGGCTGGCGCTCGGCCGCCGTGCCGATGCCGGGCTGGTGCGTAACGGCGCTGCCCAGGGCGTGGTCACGGCCGCTTTCGATCTGCCGGCCAGGCATCCCGCCCATGCCATGCTGGCCGAGCAGGGGCTGGAAAGCGGCGACGAACTGGTGCTGCGCCGCGTGCTGGGCCAGGACGGCAAGAGCCGCGCCTTCGTCAACGACCAGGCCGTCAGCATCGCGCTGCTGCGTCGGCTCGGCGACACGCTGGTCGAAATTCATGGCCAGAATGACGAGCAGGGACTTACGGACGCAACGATCCATAGAGCTTTGCTGGACGAGTATGCCGGCCTGGAGAAAGAGGTCGGCGGCCTGCGCGATGCCTATCAGGCCTGGCGCGCGGCGGAAACCGCGTTGCAGGCCGCGACCCAGAGCGCCGAACAGGCGCGGCGCGAGGAGGATTTTCTGCGCCATGTGGTGGCCGAACTCGAAACCCTGAAGCCGCAGCCGGGCGAAGAGCAGGAACTGGCCGCACAGCGCAGCCTGCTGCAGGCCGGCGAAAAGCTGGCCACCGCGATGCAGGAGGCGCAGGGCGCGCTGGAACAGGGCGGCGGCGTCGATGCACGGCTGCGTGCCTGCCTGCGCGCGCTGGAGCGCGTCGCCGAGAAAGCCGCCGGCAAACTGGATGCGGTGATCGCCCAGGCGGATGCCGTGCTGATGCAGGCCGGCGAACTGGCGTCGGCACTGGACCAGACCGCGCGCGATCTCGATCTCGATCCGCAGAAGCTGGAAAAGGCGGAAGAGCGGCTGTTCGCGCTGCGCGCCGCGGCCCGCAAGCATAATGTCGCGGTCGATGCGCTGCCGGCACTGACCGAGCAATATGCCGAACGCCTCAGCCTGATCGACAATACCGCCGCCTCGCTCGGCAGGCTTGAGAAGGCTGCGGCGACGGCGAAGGCGGCCTATCAGGCGAAAGCCGAGGCGATTTCGGCGACGCGACGCAAGGCGGCGACGAAGCTCGACAAGGCGGTGGCGGCCGAACTGGCGCCGCTGAAACTGGGCGCGGCAAAATTCACCACATCTGTTGAAAGCCTGCCGCCCGAACAGTGGAGCGCCGAAGGCGCCGACCGCGTGCAGTTCCTGGCCAGCACCAATCCCGGCACCGCGCCGGGTTCGCTGGCAAAAATCGCCTCGGGCGGCGAGCTCAGCCGCTTCATGCTGGCCCTGCGCGTTGTGCTGGCCGGGCGCGGCGCGGCGGGCACGCTGATCTTCGACGAGGTCGATCGTGGTGTCGGCGGCGCCACGGCGGCGGCGGTGGGCCAGCGTCTCGCCCGGCTGGCCGAACAGGTGCAGGTACTGGTGGTGACGCATTCGCCGCAGGTGGCGGCCAGGGGCGGCCAGCACTGGCGCATCGCCAAACGCGAAACCGGCCCGGCGAAAAACCGTACCACGCTCACGGAAGTTGCGCCGCTGGCTTCGGCCGGCGACCGCCGCGAGGAAATCGCCCGCATGCTGGCCGGCGCCACCATCACCGATGCGGCGCGCGCCGCGGCCGACAGCCTGCTGGCCGGCCAGGAAGCCTGAGCATGAGTCGGCAGCGTGCCAAGCCTGTGGCCGAATTGAGTCCGCGACAGGCCAAGCTGGAGCATGCGCGGCTGGAAGAAGAAATCGCTGCCCACGACAAGCGCTACCACCAGCAGGATGCGCCGACGGTCTCCGATGCTGATTACGATGCGCTGAAGCGTCGGCTGCTCGAAATCGAGGACCAGTTCCCCGATCTCGCCACGCTGGGCGGCGTTTCCAGCCGCATTGGCGCGGCGCCGGCCTCCGGCTTTGCCAAGGTGAAGCACAGCAAACCGATGCTGTCGCTCGACAATGCCTTCGCTGACGAGGACGTGGCGGATTTCCTCGGCCGCATCCGCCGTTTCCTCAACCTGAAGGACGGCGACGATCTCACCATGATCGCCGAACCGAAGATCGACGGCCTCTCGGCATCGCTGCGCTACGAGAACGGCGAACTGGTGCGCGCGGCTACCCGCGGCGACGGCCAGGAAGGCGAGGACGTCACCGCCAATATCCGCACGCTGAAGCATGACGTGCCGCACACACTGCACGGCAGGGGCTGGCCCGATGTGCTGGAAGTGCGCGGCGAGGTCTATATGACACGCGCCGATTTCCTGAAATTGAACGACGCCCAGGAAGCCGCCGGGCAGAAAATCTTCGCCAATCCGCGCAATGCCGCCGCCGGCAGTCTGCGCCAGCTCGATCCGAAGATCACGGCAAAACGCCCGCTGCGCTTTTTCGGCTATTACTGGGGCGAGGTTTCCGAACCGCTCGGCCGCAGCATGCAGGAATCGCGCAAGCGGCTGGCCGGCTGGGGCTTCGCCCTGAACACGCCGGTCCGGGTCTGCCACAGCCTCGACGACCTGATCGCCTATTACGACGACATCGCCGCGCAGCGCGCCACCCTCGCTTTCGATATCGACGGCGTGGTCTACAAGGTCGACCGGCTCGACTGGCAGGAACGGCTGGGCTTCATCAGCCGCAGCCCGCGCTGGGCGGTGGCGCATAAATTCCCCGCCGAACAGGCGCAGACGCTGCTGGAGAATATCGACATCCAGGTCGGCCGCACCGGCACGCTCACGCCGGTGGCCAAGCTGAAGCCGGTCAATGTCGGCGGCGTGCTGGTGTCGAACGCGACCCTGCATAACGAGGACGAGATCCGCCGCAAGGATGTGCGTATCGGCGACACCGTGATCATCCAGCGCGCCGGCGACGTGATCCCGCAGGTGGTCAGCGTGGTGCTGGAGAAGCGCCCGAAAGGCGCGAAGGAATTCGACTTCCCGACGAAATGCCCGGTCTGCGGCCAGCCGGCCGAACGCGAGGTCGATGCCTCGGGTGCCGAGGATGTGCGCCGGCGCTGTACCGGCGGGGTCAGCTGCCCGGCCCAGGCGATGGAAGGCCTGCGCCATTTCGTCTCGCGCAATGCTTTCGATATCGAGGGCATCGGCGAGAAGCAGATCGCCGCCTTCTACGACTGGGGCTGGATCAGGGAACCCTCGGATATCTTCAGGCTGCCGAAGAAGCATGCGGCCGAGCTGCGCAAGAAAGAGGGCTACGGCGACACCTCGGTGGATAACCTCGTGCGCGCCATCGAGCAGCGCCGCAGCATCGGCTTCGACCGCTTCATTTTCGCGCTCGGGATTCGTCATGTCGGGCAGGAACGCGCCCGCCTGGTGGCCATGCATTACGAGACGCCGGACCGCTGGCTCGCCGCGATGGATGAAGCGAAGGACCGCCATGGCGAAGCCTGGGGCGATCTCAACAGCATCGACCGGATGGGTGACGTGGTGGCTGAGGCCATCGTCGGCTTCGCCACGCGCAAACAAAGCCGTGCCGTGATCGACCATCTGCTGAAGGAACTGGCCGAAGTCATTCCGCCGGCCAAGCCGGCCGCCCATTCGGCCGTGGCCGGCAAGACCGTGGTGTTTACCGGCAGCCTGGAAAAATTCACCCGCGACGAGGCCAAAGCACGCGCGCTCAGCCTCGGCGCCAAGGTGGCGGGTTCGGTCTCGAAGAAGACGGATTACCTGGTCGCCGGCCCCGGCGCCGGCTCGAAACTTGCCGAGGCGCAGAAACACGGCGTGCCGGTACTCAGCGAGGACGACTGGCTCGCGCTGATCGGCGGCTAGCGATGCACGAGCAGATCCAGCTGCCGTCGCTTGCCGAAACCGCCGGCGCCACCGCCATCGCGCTGGATTTCGAGACCGCCAGTGCCAGCAAGGGCAGCATCTGTTCCATCGGTCTGGCCTGGATCAAAGACGGGCAGGTCAGCCATGTGGCGCACCGGCTGATCCGGCCGCATGACATGCGCTTCGCGCCGAGCTACATCGCCATCCACGGCATCTATCCGTATCATGTCGAGCATGAGCCGGAATTTCCGGCGATCTGGGACGAGCTGCTGCCGCATCTGGAGGCGGCGCCGCTGCTGCTGGCGCATAACGCGCCCTTCGATATCGGCGTGCTGCGCGCGGCACTGACGCATTACGGCCAGCCCTGGCCGACGCTGTCGTATCTCTGCACGGTGAAAATCGCGCGCGCCGCCTGGCCGCAGCTGGACAACCACAAGCTCGACACGGTGGCCGCGCATATCGGTTTCGAGCTGCGCCATCATGCGGCCGACAGCGACGCGGCGGCCTGCGCCAGCATCGCCATCCGGGCGACAGCCGACTCGGAAGCCCTCAGCCTGACCGACGCGCTGCCGCGCTGGAGCATCCGGCCCGGCCGCATCGAGCCGGGCTATCATGAAGCCTGCTCGACGCTGCGGGATCGCGCCAAATTTCGCAGCCATGCGCGCCTGCCGCGCTGGCTGCGGCAGATCTAGGCGTTACTTCTTCGTCTCTTTCTCGTAGCGCGCCTTGGTCTCGGCATTGGGCGGATAGAGGCCGGGCAGCGGCGTGCCCTTGTCGACCTCGCCCATGATCCAGGTTTCGAGCTTTTCCTGCTCCACCGCCTCGGCCGTCACTTCGGTGACCAGCGCCTGCGGGATCAGCACGGCGCCATCGGCATCCAGCACGATCACGTCGCCGGGATAGACCGCGACGCCGCCGCAGCCGATCGGTTCCTGCCAGTTCACGAAGGTCAGCCCGGCCACAGAGGGCGAGGCGGCGACGCCGTCGCAGAACACCGGCAGGCCGGTGCCGATCACGCCGGCCACATCGCGCACCACGCCGTCGGTGACCAATGCAGCGACACCACGTTTTTGCATGCGGGCGCAGAGGATGTCGCCGAAGATGCCGGCGTCTTTCACACCCATGGCATCGACCACGGCGATGCAGCCTTCCGGCATGTCCTCGATGGCGCCGCGCGTGGATTTCGGCGAGGCCCAGCTGGCCGGGGTGGCCAGATCTTCGCGCGCCGGCACGAAGCGCAGGGTAAAGGCTTCGCCGACGATGCGCTTGGCCTGCGGCGTCAGCGGCCTGGCGCCGCGCAGCCAGACATTGCGCAGGCCTTTTTTCAGCAGAACGGTGGTCAGCGTGGCGGTGGTCACCAGCTCCAGCGCCGCCTTGATCCGTGCGTCAAGCATTCGTTTCTCTCCCGTTACGATGATGGTGTGTATGTATTTCAGGCGCCCAGCGGCGCAGTGGCCTGCTTGAGCCAGTCGCGCGTGGCATCGTCCACCAGTTCGGCGATGTCGTGCCAGACCAGCGCGTGATAGGCATCCACCCAGGCCACTTCGGCGGCGGTCAGCAGCGGCAGGTCGATCAGCCGGCGGTCGAACGGCGCCCGCGTGATGGTCTCGAAACCGAGCCAGCGTTTGCCGTTCTCGGCCTTTTCGCTTTCGACGCGCACGGCCACCAGGTTTTCGATGCGGATGCCGTAGCCGCCGGTTTTGTAATAGCCCGGCTCGTTGGAAATGATCATGCCGGGTTTCAGCGCCACCGGGCTGCCCAGCTTGGCGATGCGCTGCGGCCCCTCATGCACCGAAAGATAGGCGCCGACGCCATGGCCGGTGCCATGGTCGTAATCCAGCCCGATTTCCCACAGCGGCTTGCGCGCCAGCGCATCCAGCTGCTGGCCCGAAGTGCCTTCGGGGAATTTTGCGGTCGCCAGCGCGATATGGCCCTTCAGCACGCGGGTGAAACGATCGCGCATTTCCGCACTCGGCTCGCCCACGGCGATGGTGCGGGTGATATCCGTGGTGCCGTCGGGATACTGCCCGCCGCTGTCGACCAGATAGAGATTGCCCGGTTCCAGCATCCGGTTGGTCTCGGGCGTCACGCGATAATGCACGATGGCGCCATTCGGGCCGGCGCCGGAGATGGTGGAGAAGGACAGGTCGCGCAGCTCGTTCGACAGGCGACGGAAGCTCTGCAGCTTCTCGGCGGCCGCGATCTCGTCGACGCCGCCATGCGCGGCATGCGCATCGAGCCAGGCAAGGAATTTGCTGACCGCAGCGCCGTCGCGACGATGCGCGGCGCGGGTGCCGTCCAGCTCGGCGGATGTCTTGCAGGCTTTCGGCAGCAGGCAGGGGTCTTCGGCGCGCACCAGTGTCGCGCCGGCGGCTTCCAGGCGCTGCAGCACGTAGCTGCCGCTGGTCATCGGATCGACCTGCACCGTCTTGTGCCCTGTACCGAGCGTCGTGAGGGCCGGCGGGAAGTCCTCGGGGGCATGCAGGCGCACGTCGCCCAGATGCCGGCGCACGGCGGCATCCAGCTTGCGCGCATCGATATAGAGATCGACGGCGCCATCGCTGTGCAGGATTGCCATCGAAAGCGGAAGCGGCGTATGCGGCACGTCGCTGCCGCGAATGTTGAGCAGCCAGGCGATCGATTCCGGCAGGGTCAGCACCACGGCATCGGCGCCGGCGGTTTTCACGGCCGCGGCAATCGTGCTGCGTTTCTCGGCGGCGGATTGTCCGGCCAGCGCCAGCTCCTGCACCCGCACCGGTCCCAGCGGCGGCGGCGGCTGGTCGGCGCCCCACACGGCATCGAGCGGATTCTCCTCCACGGCCACCAGTTCGGCACCGGCGGCGGCGCAGGCGTCTTTCATCCGCTTCACCGCGGCCTCGGTATGCAGCCAGGGATCGTAGGCGAAGCGGTCGCCGGCCTTCAGGTTGGCCTTCAGCCAGTCGGGCGGCGGATTGTCGGTGCTGTGCAGATGCTCGAACAGGCGGCCATCCACCTGCTGTGCCAGTTGCAGCGTGTAGCGGCCGTCGCTCCACACTGCGGCCTTCCCGGTCAGCACCGCCACCGATCCGGCCGAACCGGTGAAACCGGTCAGCCAGGTCAGGCGCTGGGCCCGCATCGGCAGATATTCGCTCTGGTATTCGTCGGTCAGCGGCAGGAACAGGCCGCTGAGGCCGCGTCTGGCCAGTTCGGCGCGCAGGGCGGCGAGGCGGGCAGGGACGGCGGCACGGTCTTCGATCGCGGCGGCATAGCGCGCGGCCAGTTCCGCCACCAGGCTTTCCGCCTTGCTGCGATCCAGCGGCAGATCGGCGGGCAGCAGTGCAAGACCGGGAAAGCCGCCGAAAACTTTGGGCGCGGCGGCGATTCCACGTAACCAATCTGTAAGCACAGCGGGCAGGCCGGCCAGCAGGGCGGGAAGGGGGGCAGGCTGATGCAGTGTCATGGTCTAACCTGTTGCCGTGTCTTTGGAATTATGGGGCGCAGCCGGGGTAACGTCCAGACTGAGCTATGCGCTTTCTGCAAAGCTGTGTGTGCAAACAACTCATAGCTAAGTCATTGATTTTTAATAGGTGCAGTGCAATATTTCGGTCGTGGACGTGATGCAGAGGATGCCCGGGCCACAGAAAAGGAAGACTATCATGAATACCCTGCGCAACCAGACCGCTTTTGCCGTTCCGGCCAACCTGGCGCCCCTGACGCCGGCTGAGATCGAAGCCTATGCGCGTCGTATCCGCGCTGAAGCCATCGCCGACCTGATCTACAAGAGCTGGGTCGCCCTCAAGTCGCTCGCCACCCGCGCCCAGGCCTATCTGGCCCAGCAGCGCGCCCTGAACGAGCTGAACAGCCTCGACGACGCCATGCTGCGGGACATCGGCCTCAGCCGTTCGCAGATTCCGGCCGCTGTTGCCGGCCTGATCGCCCGCCCGGCCGCCACTGCGGTGAACGAGAATGCCGTGACCGACCAGGTGATCCGCCTGGTGCCGCGTCACGCCGCCTAAGGTTTTTCAGGCCCCCATCGGTGCCGGGGCGCGTACCGCCCCCAACTGTCTCCTCCCCCGGACGGAGGCGGATGTCCCGGCAGACCGAGCGAGTAAAGGCGTGGTCTCTGTTTCGACAGGGGCCGCGCCTTTTTCGTTTGTGCTCCGGTATTCGATTATCGCATGGCTGCTTTTCAGCCACGGCAACGCTGCGGTTCGAGTCGATTTTTACGCCTGATTAATCCGTAAGCGGAAAAATTGTGCAGCCGGTTACTTTTTGTACACATTTGAATTTGCTAAAAAATTTCACAATTTTGCACTTGCAAAGTAAAATGGTGCGATGCAATATCTACGACAGCGGTGCTGACGTATTTCATAATCCTACGCATCACCGCTGAGGAACACCCGGGGCGGCTTATCCCAACGTAAAGGAGATAGCCATGAAAACCCCGCGCGCTACACAGACTCCCACCACCCTGGGCAGCCTGCCCTACCTGTATCTCGGCCTGACCGACTATGTGCAGCTCGAGCGTGAGGCCCGTCGCGCCCGCGCCCGCGCCATCGCCATGCTGCTGACCCGCGGCTGGAATGCCCTGTTCGCCATGCCGGCCGCCCAGCCCGATGTCCGCTTCAGCCGCGAAGACCTGGTCGCCCTCGGCGTGCGCCAGCAGGATTTGCGCCTCGCCCTGTTCGGCCAGACCATCGGCAATGCCATCGGTGCCGTTCTGCAGCGCATCGCTTTCCTGTGGCAGAAGGCCGCCGCCGAAGCCGAGCTGCGTGGCCTGGATGACCGCACCCTGCATGACATGGGCCTGAGCCGTTCGGATATCCCGGCTGCGGTCGCCGGCGAAATCTATCGCCCGGGTCAGCCGTCGAACGACGAGGGCGAAGCCAAGGTCCAGGTGCTGAAGATCAAGGAAGTCGCCGCCGCCTAAGAGGCGTTTCTTGGGCGCCGCTCAAGCGCCGCGGTTATTTGCGGCGCTTGAACACGAGTGTGTGCCAGCCTTCGCGCGGAATGCGCCGCGCAAGGCTGAGCCCGGTTGTTCTGTAGCGGGCGACAATCAGGCGCTCTTCCCGGGCCAGCAGGCCGGAGAGCACCAGATGCCCTCCTGCGGCCACCAGGCGGCTTAAGCCGGTCGCCATGCGGCAGAGCGGTTCGGCCAGGATATTCGCCACCACCAGATCGTAAGGTCCGGCCCGCAGCAGGCGCGGATCATCGGGCCGGCTCGCGGTCAGCGCGCCGATTCGCGCGCTCAGGCCGTTCAGTCGCACATTGTTGCGCGTCACATCCACGGCGACCGGATCGATATCGGCGGCCAGCACGGCGCGCGCGCCGGCCCGGGAACCAGCCTTGGCGGCAGCCATCGCCAGCACCCCCGAGCCGGTGCCCATATCCAGCATGCGATGCGGTGCGGTGACGCGGCAGAGGTCATCGATCGCCTGCAGGCAGCCGTAAGTGGATGGCGCGCGGCCGGTACCAAAGGCCAGGCCGGCATCCAGCAGGATACCCAGCGCGCCCGGCGGCACCTGGCCGGCATCGTGTGCGCCATAGAGGAAAAACCGCCCGGCGCGGATCGGCGCATTCAGCGTATTGGTATGACGCACCCAGTCCTTGGCGGGCAGATGGGTGAAGCGGATCGTCGCCGGGATATCCAGGCCGGCGGCGACCGCGGTCATCCGCGCGCGCCAGTCTTGTTCATCCGGCGGCGCATCGAACAGCACCTGCACGCGCCAGTCCGGACTCATCGCCAGGCCGGCTCTGGGCACTTCGTAGGACGACACGGCAATGCCGGCCTCGCCGAGCATCTCTTCGGCGGCGGGCACCAGATCGACCGGCACATCCAGTTCGACCGACCAGAATTCAGGGGAGAGGGGCATCAGGCTTTCTCGACGAAGGAGGCGATGACACGTTTCTCGCCGGCCTTCTCGAAACCGATGGTCAGCTTGTTGCCGTCGATGCCGCGAATCCTGCCGTAGCCGAATTTCAGGTGAAAGACGCGGTCGCCAGGCTTGAAGGCGAGGTCGTCCGGGCTGCGCTGCACCACATCGTCATCGCTGATGCGGCGCGCGCGCCCTTCGATGGCGCCCGCCTTCTGCCCCTTGTCAGCCGAGCGGGGTGAGAAATCCCAGCTGGTGCCCTGATAGCCGCCGGCCCGTGGCGATGACGACGCCGCCTCGCTGAAACCGCCGCCGATATAGCCGAGCCCCTGGGCCCCGCGATACAGGCCGGTCTGGGCGCGCCGGTCGACATGCTCGTTCGGCAGTTCGTCCAGGAAGCGCGAGGGAATCGCCGAGGTCCACTGGTTGTAGATGCGGCGGTTGGCGGCAAAGCTGATCTGCGCGCGCTTGCGCGCCCGCGTCAGGCCGACATAGGCCAGCCGGCGCTCTTCCTCCAGGCCGGCCGTGCCGTTGTTTTCCAGCGAGCGACGGCTGGGGAACAGTTCCTCTTCCCAGCCGGGCAGGAAGACGTAATCGAATTCCAGGCCTTTGGCGCCGTGCAGGGTCATCAGGCTGACCATCTCGGCGTCTTCGCTGTTTTCGGTATCCATCACCAGGGCGACATGGTCGAGGAAGCCGGCGAAATTCTCGAATTCGGTGAGCGCGCTGATCAGCTCTTTCAGGTTTTCCAGCCGGCCCGGCGCTTCGGGCGACTTGTCCTCCTGCCACATCTGGATATAGCCGGATTCCTCCAGCAGAATCTGCGCCACCTCGGTATGCGGCAGCTCGGTGGCCTGCTGGCGCCAGCGGTCGAAATCGGCCATCAGCTTTTTCAGCGTGTTGCGCTGCTTGGGTTTGATCTCGTCGGTCTGCAGCAGATCGTGCAAAGTCGCGGTCAGCGATTTCTGCGCCGCGCGCGCCAGCTTGTGCAGCATCTGCATGGTGCTGTCGCCCAGGCCGCGCTTTGGCGTGTTGACGATGCGCTCGAAGGCCAGGTCGTCGTCGGGCTGCATCAGCACGCGGAAATAGGCGATGGCATCGCGGATTTCGCGGCGCTCGTAGAAGCGCAGGCCGCCGACCACGCGGTATTTCACGCCGATGGTGAGGAAGCGTTCCTCGAAGGCGCGGGTCTGGTGACCGGCGCGCACCAGGATGGCCATCTGGTTGAGCGATACCTTGGCGCGCTCCAGGTTCTCGATCTCGTCGCCGACCAGGCGGGCTTCCTCGTCGCCATCCCACACGCCCTGCACGACCACTTTTTCGCCTTCGTTCAGGTCGGTCCACAGCGTTTTGCCGAGCCGGCTTTCGTTATGGGCGATCAGGCCCGACGCGGCGCCGAGGATGTGCGGCGTCGAGCGGTAGTTGCGTTCCAGCCGCACGATCTTCGCGCCGGGAAAATCGGTTTCGAAGCGCAGGATGTTGCCCACCTCGGCGCCGCGCCAGCCGTAGATCGACTGGTCGTCGTCGCCCACGCAGCAGATGTTCTTGTGCTTCTGCGCCAGCAGCCGCAGCCACAGATACTGCGCCACGTTGGTGTCCTGGTATTCGTCGACCAGGATGTAGCGGAACTGATGCTGGTATTTCTGCAGGATCTGGTCGTGTTCGCGGAACAGCGTCAGGTTATGCAGCAGCAGGTCGCCGAAGTCGCAGGCATTCAACTGCAGCAGCCGCTCGCAATACAGCCGGTAGAGTTGCGGGCCCTTGCCCTCGGCGAAACCGGCCTCACTGTCCGGCGTCTTGCCCGGTGCTAGGCCGCGGTCTTTCCAGCGGTCGAACTGGCCCTTCAGCAGACGCGGCGGCAGTTGCTTCTCGTCCAGCCCTTCAGCCTCGATGATCTGCTTGATCAGCCGCAGCTGGTCGTCGTCGTCCAGGATGGTGAAATTCGGCTTCAGTCCCACCAGCTCGGCATGGCGGCGCAGGATGCGGTTGCAGATGCCGTGGAAGGTGCCGAGCCACAGGCCATCCACCGCATTGCCGACCAGCCGTTCGACGCGTTCGCGCATCTCGCGGGCGGCCTTGTTGGTGAAGGTGACGGCCAGGATCTGGCTCGGCCAGGCCAGCCGGCGATACAGGATATGCGCCAGCCGCGACACCAGCACGCGGGTCTTGCCGGTGCCGGCGCCGGCCAGCACCAGAAGCGGGCCTTCGAGGTGGTTCACCGCCTCGCCCTGGGCCTCGTTCAGCTTCTCCAGCCAGTCGGGCGGCGGCAGGGCTGCGGCAGCGACCGGATCGTTGGGCGCGGGCTGGTTTTCCGGCTCGAATCCGGACAGGTCGAAGGGGTCGGCGGACATGGGGCCTACATAGCGTAAGCGGGCCTTTCTAGCCACCCATGGGCCAGGGTCTGTCGTGGGCGCTGCAGCATGCTCATGTCACTTTCTGGGCCGCTTTTTTGCGGCATTTCCCTGCATTGCTCCCGCGCCGACAAAGCGTTACCTCTATGGGTAATCCGAGGAGAAACGCCATGGCCCCCGTTGCCGCCGCCCAGCCCCGTCTGACCCCCGCCGCCACCCAGGCTGCGCTGGATGCCCTCCAGCAGCTGCTGGGCGACCGCTTCAGTGCGGCCCAGGTGGTGCGCGACCAGCATGGCCGCGACGAGTCCTGGGCCGTGCCGCTGCCGCCCGATGCGGTGGTCTTCCCGCACAGCACCGAGGAAGTGGTGGAGATCGTCAAGATCTGCGCCGCCCACGGTCTGCCGATCATTCCCTACGGTGCCGGCACCTCGCTGGAGGGCCATGTCACTGCCGTGCAGGGTGGCGTCTCCATCGACCTGATGCAGATGAACCAGATACTGAAGGTGAATGCCGAGGATCTCGATGTCGTGGTGCAGCCGGGCGTGCGCCGCAAGCAGCTCAATGAATACCTGCGCGATACCGGCCTGTTCTTTCCGATCGATCCGGGCGCCGATGCCTCGATCGGCGGCATGGTGTCCACGCGGGCCAGCGGCACCAACGCCGTGCGCTACGGCACCATGCGCGAGAATGTGCTGGCGCTGACGGTGGTGATGGCCGATGGCCGGGTGATCCGTACCTCCAAACGCGCCAAGAAATCCGCCGCCGGCTACGACCTGACGCGGCTGTATGTGGGCTCCGAAGGCACGCTCGGCATCATCACCGAGATCACGGTGAAACTCTATGGCATCCCGGAAGCCATGGCGGCGGCCACCTGTTCGTTCGCCACGCTGGAAGGCGCGGTCAATTCCGTGATCCAGACCATCCAGGCCGGTATCCCGGTGGCGCGTATCGAACTGCTGGACGACGTGCAGGCCGATGCCATCAACAGGTATTCCAAGCTCAGCCTGCCGGTACAGAACATGCTGATGCTGGAATTCCACGGCTCCGAGGCCGGCGTGGCCGAACAGGCCGAGATGGTGCAGGCCATCGCCAGCGAGCATGGCGGCGAGGGCTTCCAGTGGGCGACCAAGGCGGAAGACCGCGCCAGGATGTGGGAAGCGCGCCATGCCGCCGCCTATGCCTGCAAGGCGTTGCGCAAGGGCTGCGAGATCATGGCCACTGATGTCTGTGTGCCGATCTCGCGCCTGACCGAATGCATCCTGGAGACCAAGGACGACGTGGTGAAGACCGGGCTGACCGCGCCGCTGGTCGGCCATGTCGGCGACGGCAACTTCCATCTCTCGGTGGTGATCGACCGCAGCAATCCGCAGGAAGTCGAAACCGTCGAAGCCTTCAGCGAGCGCCTGGTGCATCGCGCGCTGCGCATGGAAGGCACCTGTACCGGCGAGCATGGCATCGGTCGCGGCAAGATGAAGTATCTCACCGCCGAGCATGGCGAGGCGGTGGCGGTGATGCGCGCGATCAAGAAGGCGCTCGACCCCGACAACCTGATGAACCCGGGCAAGATTTTCAGCATCTGAGGTCCCGGACGCAGCAGGGATGGCGATCAACGAGGTCCTGCTCAGCGTCGTCATGGCGACGCTGCGGCGTCAGCGCAAGACGGCCGGCGACCGCCGGCTGCAGGCCATCGCCTGGGCCTATCCCGACCTGCTGGTGACGCCGGGGGCGCTGGAACAGATGGTCGGCGCCGATCTGCTGCGCGACCTGCCTGAGCGTTCCGATGCGGATGCGGTGCGCAGCTGGCACAAGCTGGCGGCCGATCTGCCGGTCTATGACTCGCTGGCGCTGTTCGACCGGCTCGGTGTCGATCTGGTGGTTGCCGATATCGCCGCCTTGCATGGCAGCGAACGTATTGTCGATCTGAACCAGCCGTTGCCGGACGACCTGGCCCGGCGCTTCGACCTGGTGATCGATCCCGGCACCTGTGAACACTGTTTCAATGTCGGCATGGCCTTCCGCAATGTCTGCGAGTCCGTCCGGCTCGGCGGCTATCTGGTTCACACCGCGCCGCTCACCTTCATCAACCACGGCTTCTGGAATTTCTCGCCCACGATCTACCCCGATTATTTCGAGGCCAACGGTTTTGCCCTGCATCATCTCGGCGGCCATGCGCCGACTGCCGACGGCCTGCTGGCGCCCTTTGCGGTCGATCCCTTCCGGCGCTTCGACCCGCCGCTGCGCGGCGTGCTCTATGTGGTGGCCGAGCGGACCGGGACGCAGGCACCGGTCTGGCCGGTCCAGCGCAAATACCGGCAGATGCTCGGATAATCGCCCAAGTCTTTGTTTTCCTTGCCTGGAGGCGGCTTGCGCCGGACCGGCCGGCAAAAACCGCGCGGCAGCGACTCGCATGTCGCTGGAAAAGCGCCCGGCCCCGACCTATTATCTGGAATTCCTGAAAACCTGTAAGTCTACAAGCAGTTAGGACGAAGACGATGAGTGCGCGCAAATGGTCACCCGATAGCTGGCGCAGCAAGCCGATCAAGCAGGTGCCGGACTATCCGGATGCTGCTGCCCTGGCCGCTGCCGAGGAGAAGCTTTCGAAATACCCGCCGCTGGTGTTTGCCGGCGAGGCGCGCAACCTGACTGCCAGCCTGGCCAAGGTGGCCGAGGGCCGCGCCTTCCTGCTGCAGGGCGGCGACTGCGCCGAGAGCTTTGCCGAATTCAGCGCCAACAACATCCGCGACACCTTCCGCGTGCTGCTGCAGATGGCCGTCGTCCTC
>NZ_JAOZVR010000018.1 GCF_025869515.1 Ferrovibrio sp. | reverse complement strand
ATGGTCGGCGGCAGCGATACGGCTTTCGCCAGGGCGAAGCCGATTCTGGAAGCCATGGGCAAAAAAATCGTGCATGCCGGTGGCGCCGGGAACGGTCAGGCCGCCAAGGTCTGCAACAACATGGTGCTGGGCATCACCATGATCGGTATTTCCGAAGCTTTCGTGATGGCCGAAAAGCTCGGCCTGTCGGCGCAGGCGATGTTTGATATTGTCGGCAGTTCATCTGGTTCGTGCTGGGCGCTGCTGAACCATTGCCCGGTACCGGGCCCTGTACCGACCTCGGCGGCGAATCGCGATTACAAACCTGGCTTTGCGGCCGAGCTGATGCTGAAGGATCTGAAACTGTCGCAGGAGGCCGCGCGTGCGGCCAAGGTTCAGACGCCACTGGGCGCAGAGGCCACGGCGCTGTATGCCGAATATGTCGATAATGGCAACGGGCCGGTGGACTATTCCGGCATCATCAAGATGATCCGCGATCTGGGCTGAGTTTCGATCAGCCTGGCTGGCGTTTGGGAGGACTGAATTTCGCCTGGCTGCGCAATTCGTCCTTGTTCAATGGCGTGACGAAGCTGACCACGGCATCCTTGCGTTCGAAACGTACCTGTTTCCAGTCGATTTCGATGCGGTCCTCCGCCAGACCGAGCAGCTTGTCGATCCCGATCACCAGCGCGACGACCCGGCCGTCGCGGTCGAGAACGATATTTTCCACTGTTCCCAGCGTGTCGCCGGCCTCATTGCGTAATTTGGCGCCGACGGCTGCCACCTGATCGCTGCTGAGACGTGGCATATTTTGATCGACCGAAAAATCAGGGGTCTTGCTCTTTTCCCCCATTGGGATGCCTGGCTCGGCATTCGGTCCGGGAACAGCGGCGCGCGGTTGCCGTGGCGCGGGCTCCTCCTGTTTTGGGGCCTGGGCGAATCCAGTTGCCGAGCAGGTCAGCAGCAACAGGCCGGTGACAACGGGAAAGAGGCGCATCACCGCTGCTCGATCTTTGCGGAGGCGGCCATCACCTTTGGCATGGTGTAGGCAGGACTGGCCTGATGCAGGTCATTGCTCCACAGCGCGGCGGTTTCTGGCCTTGGCGCCGTCTCGAACCACGCGTTGAAGGCGACAAAAGGCAGGCTGGCAATGCAGGCCGCCCCGAGAATCAGCAGTAATTCACGCATGGTTTCCTCCCGGACGGAGCCTGCCGATGAGCGGCAATCGTAAACCAAACGTTAATCTGCTGGCCGGGTTCCGCCTGCCAGAGGGTATTTAGTGACGATCAGGCTGTGGTCGGGATAATCGCGGTGGCCTCGATTTCGACCTTGGCGCGGTCCTCAAGCAGCGCGGCGACCTGCACCAGTGTCATGGCTGGGAAGTGCTTGCCGAGGATTTCCCGATAAACCTTACCCAGATCGGCATTGCGTGCCATGTAATCGCGCTTGTCGACCACATACCAGGTCAGGCGCACGATATGCTCGGGCCGCGCGCCGGCTTCTGCCAGGACACGGACGATATTGCGCAGGGCCTGGCGAGTCTGGTCGACCAGGTCGTCGCTCTCGAAGAGCGCTTCGGAAGTCCAGCCGATCTGGCCCGCCACGAAAACCTGACGGCCTTCGGCGGCGATGCCATTGGCATAGCCTTTCGGCTTGGCCCATTCGGCGGGATTGAGAATCTGCATCGGGAACCTCAGGAATTTATTTTATATATAAAATACTATCCTTGAAAGAGCAAGCGCATCGGCAAAGCGGCAATTAAATTTCCCCGGTGGCGCCGGTCGCGCAGGATGACGTCTAGCTCTGTGCAAAACCTGATTAACTCTTGAGACTGTTTGCAAAGGAATGTTACAGACGATTCATGTCAGACGCGACAGGGAGCGATGACGGGGACTGGGAAGCGATCATCGAGTTTCGCCGCATTGGTACGGCGTTGCAGGTGATCGCTGTTGATCCGGAGACGGGCAGGGAAGTGTCCATGGTTGGCGATCCGCGCCTGTCCAGGGACGAACTTGGGCGGCTTGCAGCGCAGAAACTCCGCTATGTGCTGAACAAGCAGCGCAACGACCAGTCGGACCGCTAAACGGGGGCGAATGGAGTATTTTCTTCAGCAATTGATCAACGGCCTGACGCTGGGTGCTGTCTACGCGCTGATTGCCATCGGATATACGATGGTCTACGGCATCATCGGCATGATCAATTTCGCTCATGGCGAGATTTACATGATCGGCGCCTTTATCGCGGTGATCACGTTTTCTATTCTGGGTATCGTCGGCATTACCTGGATACCGCTGGCGCTGCTGATCGTGCTGATCGTTTCCATGCTGATTACCGGCCTTTATGGCTGGACGGTCGAACGGATTGCCTACCGGCCGCTGCGCGGATCATTTCGCCTTGCGCCGCTGATCTCTGCCATCGGCATGTCGATCTTCCTGCAGAACTACGTGCAGATCGCACAGGGCGCCAAGATCAAGCCACTGCAGCCGATGATCCGCGGCGGCGTCGAATTGATGAAAGGCGAGACCTTCTCCGTCACGCTCTCCTACCTCCAGATCATCATCATGATGATGACCCTGTTGCTGATGCTGGGCTTTTCTTACCTGATTTCGGCCACGCCGCTTGGCCGTGCCCAGCGCGCCTGCGAACAGGACCGCACGATGGCGGCTTTGCTTGGCGTCAATACCGACCGCACGATCTCGCTGACCTTCGTTCTGGGCGCGGTGCTGGCCGCCGTCGCCGGCGTGATGGTGTCGCTGTATTACGGCGTGGTGGATTTCTACATCGGCTTCCTGGCCGGGCTGAAAGCGTTTACCGCCGCGGTGCTGGGTGGCATCGGCAGCCTGCCTGGCGCCATGCTGGGCGGTTTGCTGATCGGCCTGATCGAGGCTTTCTGGTCAGCCTATTTCAGCATCGAGTACAAGGACGTCGCGGTGTTTGTCATCCTGGTCGTTGTGCTGATTTTCCGCCCGACCGGCCTGCTCGGCCGGCCGGAAGTCGAGAAGGTGTGAGATGGCGGTAGCGGAACGTCTGCGCGATGCGTTTCTGGCTGCCCTGGTGGCGGCGGTTCTGGCCCTGCCGCTGATCGGTTTCGAAACCATCGATACCGGCGGACCGCTCGGGATCAAGACCCGCTTCGATTACATCGCCTATTCGGCGATTGCAGTTTTCTTCGGCCGGCTCGGCATGCGTATCGCTTTCGACTGGCGTCGCAGATCTCGCGAGAAGAGTATGCAGGACGAGGCTGCCACGGCCGATCGCAAGGAACTGCTCAGCGACCTGGGTCGTAAGGCCGATAAATGGCTGATGCCGGCCCTGATCGCTTTTGCCGTGATCCTGCCGATGATGCCCTTTGCCAGCCGTACCGTGGTCGATCTGGCCACCGTGGTGCTGATCTATGTGATGCTCGGCTGGGGCCTGAATATCGTGGTCGGTCTTGCCGGCCTGCTTGATCTTGGCTATGTCGCCTTCTATGCCGTGGGGGCCTATACCTACGCGCTGCTGTCGATGCATTTCGGTTTCGGCTTCTGGTCGAGCTTGCCGCTGGCCGGACTGCTCGCCGCGACCTTCGGCGTCATCCTCGGTTTCCCTGTCTTGCGGCTGCGTGGTGATTATCTTGCCATCGTCACGCTTGGTTTCGGTGAGATCATTCGCGTCATCCTGCTGAACTGGCAGTCGGTCACTGGTGGTCCGGCCGGCATTTCCGGTATCCAGCGGCCGTCATTCTTCGGCTTTCCCTTCAGCGCCGATCCTCCAGAGGGTACAACAGCATTCCACCAGCTGTTCGACCTGGAATTCGCCTCGATCCACCGCATCATTTTCCTTTACTACGTGATTTTGGCGCTGGCGCTGGTCACCAACATCTTCACCATGCGCATTCGCAAACTGCCGGTCGGCCGTGCCTGGGAAGCATTGCGCGAGGATGAGATCGCCTGTACGGCGCTCGGCATCAATCCGACCAACACCAAGCTCACCGCCTTTGCCATTGGTGCGATGTTCGGCGGTTTCGCCGGCAGTTTCTTCGCCACGCGCCAGGGCTTCATCAGTCCGGAAAGCTTCAGTTTCATTGAATCTGCCGTCATTCTGGCCATTGTCGTGCTCGGCGGTATGGGCAGCCAGGCCGGTATTGTGCTGGCGGCTGCTTTCCTGACACTGTTGCCGGAGGTGGCGCGCGAGTTCGCGTTGTTCCGCATGCTGGC
This sequence comes from Ferrovibrio sp., assembly GCF_025869515.1. Lineage (GTDB taxonomy): Bacteria > Pseudomonadota > Alphaproteobacteria > Ferrovibrionales > Ferrovibrionaceae > Ferrovibrio. Next base: position 12,185 of record NZ_JAOZVR010000018.1, on the reverse strand, counting down.
CTTCGGTGCCGCCATGGTGCTGATCATGGTCTGGCGCCCACAGGGCCTGCTGGCCCATCGTGAACCGACCATGCGGCTGCATCCGGCCGGAGCGAAAGCCGGGAAAGGCGCACCATGAGCGGGCTGCTGCTCCGGGTCGAACACCTGACCATGCGTTTCGGCGGCCTGATCGCCGTTAATGACGTATCTTTCGAGGCAATGCCGGGCAAGATCACGGCCGTCATTGGCCCAAATGGGGCCGGCAAAACCACGGTGTTCAACTGCATTGCCGGTTTCTATAAGCCGACGGTGGGCCGCCTGACTCTCAACAACGACGGCAAGCTGTTCCTGCTCGAGCGTATGTCGGGCAACGAAATTGCCGGCAAGGCGCGGGTGGCACGCACCTTCCAGAATATTCGGCTGTTCCCGAAGATGACGGTGCTGGAAAACCTGATCGTCGCCCAGCATAACAAGCTGATGCGGGCGTCGGGCTACACGCTCCTTGGATTGTTCGGCTGGCCGGGCTATCGCAAGGCCGAAGCCGAGGCGGTGGATCGGGCGCGCTACTGGCTGGATCGCACCAAACTGCTGGATGCGGCCGACGAGACCGCCGGCAGCTTGCCCTATGGCGGCCAGCGCCGCCTGGAAATCGCGCGCGCTATGTGCACTGAGCCGGTGCTGCTGTGCCTGGACGAACCCGCCGCTGGCCTCAATCCGCGCGAATCTGCCGATCTCAACAGCCTGTTGCGCTTCATCCGCGACGAGCACAAATGCGGCGTGCTGCTGATCGAGCATGACATGAGCGTAGTGATGGAAATCTCCGATCACATTGTGGTGCTGGATTACGGCAGGAAGATTGCCGATGGCCCGCCAGACGCCGTGCGGAACGATCCGAAGGTGATCGCGGCTTACCTCGGTGAACCGGAAGATGTTGTCGCAGCAAAGGGTGTCGCCTGATGCTCTCGGTCGCCGGTCTGCATACCTATTACGGTGCCGTGCATGCACTCAAGGGCGTCGATGTCGAGGTGAAGAAAGGCGAGATCGTTGCCCTGATCGGTGCGAATGGCGCTGGTAAGTCTACGCTGCTGATGAGTATCTGCGGTCATCCGAAGCCGCGCCACGGGCAGGTGAAACTGGCTGGCGAAGATATTACCGGCATCGCAACTCATCTTCTGGTGCGCCGGGGGTTGGCTCATGCGCCGGAAGGACGTCGCATTTTTCCGCGCATGACAGTGCTGGAAAACCTGCGTATGGGCGCGGTCGCCTGCGACCCGGCGCATTTCGATGCCGATCTCGAACGCGTCTATGGCCTGTTTCCGCGCCTCAAAGAGCGCAGCGAGCAACGTGGCGGCACGTTGTCGGGCGGCGAGCAGCAGATGCTGGCCATTGCCCGCGCGCTGATGAGTCGGCCAAAGCTGTTGCTGCTGGACGAACCGTCGCTCGGTCTCGCACCCCTGGTGGTGAAGCAGATTTTCTCGATCATCGAGGAGATCAACCGCACCGATGGCGTCACCGTTCTGCTGGTCGAGCAGAATGCCTACCACGCGCTCAAGCTCGCCCATCGCGGCTATGTGCTGGTGAATGGCCGCATCACCATGAGCGGCAGCGGCAGCGAACTGCTCGCCAACGAGCAGATCCGGGCTGCCTATCTGGAAGGAGGCCACTGATGCTGCAGGCCATCCTGGGCGAAAGCCTCTGGGTTTTCCTCGGCCTCACCGTGGTTCTGGTCGGCGGCTGCGCCTTTTTGATGGGGCAGGCAATTGCCGGCACTTGGCGCTCCTACTGGCAGATTTTGCCCTATAGCCTGATCCTGGCGGCCGCGAACCGGTTCCTGGCGTTTTCGCTGTTCCAGGAGGAGTTGCTGGCCGTCATACCCTATCTGATCTCGGTGGTTGTGGTCTGGGCGCTGGCCAGTTTCGGCTTCCGGCTGACCAAGGTGGACCAGATGGTGCACCAGTATCCATGGCTCTACGAACGGTCCAGCCTGCTCGGCTGGCGGGAAAAACAAGGAACACCTTAGGTTGTTGCCGAGCCCGGCCCGACTGCACTAGACTTTTACCAATGCCTCAAAACAGGGAGAGGAAGTCATGCGTAAACTTACGACTGGTTTGGCGGTTGTCGCGTCGCTCGGGTTGTTTGCCGGGGCCGCTTCGGCTCAGGTGAAGATCGCCCTCAACGGTCCGATCACCGGCCAGCTTGCCAGCTTCGGCGAGCAGATGAAGCGCGGCGCCGAAATGGCTGTGGCCGACATCAACGCAGCCGGCGGCGTCAACGGCCAGAAGATCCAGCTGATCATCGGCGACGACCAGTGCGACCCGAAACAGGCGGTGGCGGTTGCCAACCGCGCTGTGCAGGAGAAGGTCGCCGTTGTGATCGGTCACTTCTGCTCGGGTTCGTCGATCCCGGCCTCGGATGTCTACAAGGAAGAAAACATCCTGCAGATCACCCCGGCCTCGACCAATCCGAAGTACACGGATCGCGGCTACAAGAACGTATTTCGCGTCTGCGGTCGCGATGACCAACAGGGCATCGTTGCCGGTGACTACATCCTGGACAAGTTCAAAGGCAAGAAGGTCGCGATCCTGCATGACAAGACCCCGTATGGTCAGGGCCTGGCCGAAGAAACCAGGAAGCGCCTGAATTCCAAGGGCGTGAAGGAAACCATGTTCGAAGCCGTCACCGCCGGCGAAAAGGATTACTCGGCGCTGGTTTCGAAGATGAAGCAGGCCGGTATCGAGCTGATTTATCTCGGTGGTTATCACCCTGAAGGCGGCCTGATCGTGCGTCAGGCGAAGGAACAGGGCCTGAATGCCCCGCTGATGGGCGGCGATGCTCTGGTCGACAAGCAGTTCTGGGCGATTTCCGGCCCGGCTGGCGAAGGCTCGCTGATGACCTTTGACGCCGATCCGCGCAAGAACCCGGTTGCCAAACCGCTGGTCGACAAGTTTAAAGCCCAGGGCTACGACCCGGAAGGCTACACGCTGTACACCTATGCCGCCGTCCAGGCCTGGGTGCAGGCGGCGACCACGGCGAAGTCGGTCAAGACCGCCGATGTCGAGAAGGCGCTGCGCGCGGGCAAGTTCAAGACCGTGCTGAACGAGATATCGTTCGATGCCAAGGGCGATACCACCTCGCCAGCTTACAAGGTCTATGTCTGGAAGAACGGCACCTACGACTACGTGAACTAAGCCTCGCTTGATCGGGGTTGGTGAGGGGGCCCGGCGATAAACGCCGGGCCTTCTTTTTCGAGCCATAAATTCTTGATTTGTTCCAGCTCTTTCCGGACGGTATTTCTCGGCCGGAAAGCATTTCCCTTGTTGGTAGGGTTGGCACCTGCCACCGGATATTGTAGGGTCCGGCCGTCTTTCCCCGAGGTGCTCTGCCGATGTCCAAGCCCACGGTTGCTCTCGCTGCCGATCATGCTGGTTTTGAGTTGAAAAACCTGCTGCGCGATGAGCTTAAGGCCCAGGGCTACGATGTCCTCGACCTCGGTACCAATTCCTCCGACAGTGTCGATTACCCTGATTTCGGTCGCAAACTGGCCGAAACCGTGGCAGCCGGAAAGGCCGCCTGTGGCGTTGCCGTCTGTGGGACCGGTATCGGCATCTCGATCGCCGCCAACCGTATTCCCGGTTGCCGGGCCGCCCTGGTGCACGACATCACCAGTGCCCGCCTGTGCCGTGAGCATAACGATGCCAATGTACTGGCCCTGGGAGCCCGCCTGATCGGCGTCGAGACCGCGCGGGACTGCCTGAAGGCTTTCCTCGACACCCCCTTTGCCGGCGGCCGTCATACCGGCCGTGTCGCCAAGCTTGGCCAGCCGGCCTGACCGCATTCAGACGCCCAGGAGTTTTCCGATGCCCAGCACCGCCGCCAAGCCCACCGTCACCCATGCCGGTTTTTTCGAGCGCTCGCTCAAGCAGGCCGATCCGGAAATCTTTGACTCCATCGTCAAAGAACTCGACCGCCAGCAGCATCAGATCGAGCTGATCGCCTCTGAGAACATCGTCAGCCGCGCCGTGCTGGAGGCGCAGGGCTCGGTGATGACCAACAAGTATGCCGAGGGCTATCCAGGCAAGCGCTATTACAACGGCTGCGAATTCGTCGATGTCGCCGAGACTTTGGCGATTGAGCGTGCCAAGAAGATTTTCGACTGCGGCTTTGCCAATGTGCAGCCGCATTCCGGCGCGCAGGCCAACCAGGCTGTGTTCATGGCCGTGCTGAAGCCGGGCGACACCTTCATGGGGCTCGACCTTGCCGCGGGAGGCCATCTCACGCATGGATCGCCGGCCAACCAGTCGGGCAAGTGGTTCAACGTGGTGCCTTATACCGTGCGTCAGGATGACCAGCGCATCGACATGGACATGGTGGCCAAGCTGGCCGAGCAGCATAAGCCGAAGCTGATCATCGCCGGCGGCTCGGCCTATCCGCGCTTCTGGGACTTCGCCAGGTTCCGTGAAATTGCCGACAGCATCGGCGCACTCTTCATGGTCGACATGGCGCATTTCGCCGGACTGGTTGCCGGCGGCGTGCATCCGAGCCCGTTTCCGCATGCCCATATCGCCACCACGACCACGCACAAGACGCTGCGCGGCCCGCGCGGCGGCATGGTGCTGACCAACGACGAGGCGCTGGCCAAGAAGATCAACTCGGCCGTCTTCCCGGGTCTGCAGGGCGGCCCGCTGATGCATGTGATCGCCGGTAAGGCGGTGGCCTTCGGCGAGGCCCTGACGCCGGAATTTCGCTCCTATGCCCAGGCCGTGGTCGACAATGCCAAGGCGATGGCGGCGGCGCTGCAGGAACGCGGCTACGATCTGGTCTCCGGCGGCACCGACAATCACCTGATGCTGGTCGACCTGCGCTCCAAGGGCCTGAAGGGCAATGTCTGCGTCGAAAGCCTGGAACGGGCCCGCATCACCACCAACAAGAATGGCGTGCCGTTCGACACTGAAAAGCCGACCGTCACGTCTGGCGTTCGCCTGGGCAGCCCGGCCGGCACCACACGCGGTTTCGGCGTGGCCGAATTCCGCCAGATCGGCAATCTGATCGCCGACGTGCTGGATGGCATCGCCAAGCAGACCAATGACAATTCCGATGTGGAACGGGCCGTGGCGGAGAAGGTGGTGGCGCTCTGCAACCGCTTCCCGATCTATCCGCAGCTCTGAATTTAAAATCATAAGGCGGGGGAAAGCCGACCATGCGTTGTCCGTTCTGCGGCAATGACGATACCCAGGTGAAGGATTCGCGGCCGACCGAGGATAACTCGGCGATCCGCCGTCGGCGCTTCTGCCCCAATTGCGGTGCGCGTTTCACCACATTCGAGCGCATCCAGCTGCGCGAGCTGACCGTGATCAAGAAGAACGGGCTGAAGGCACCGTTCGATCGCGACAAGCTGGCCCGTTCGATTATGATCGCCACGCGCAAGCGGCCGATTGATCCGGAACGCATCGAGCGGCTGATCAACGGCATCGTGCGTCGGCTCGAAAGCTCAGGCGAGAGCGAGATCAAGTCGGATTCCATCGGCGAATTGGTGATGGACGGCCTGGCTGCACTCGACAAGGTGGCTTATGTGCGCTTCGCCTCGGTCTATCGCAATTTCCGCGAGGCCAAGGATTTCGAAGAGTTCATCGGTTCGCTGAGCGGCGCTGGCGAAGATGACTGACAAGGCCGCTGCCGCCCGCGACGAGCGCTACATGCGCATCGCGCTCGGGCTGGCGGCGCGCGGACTGGGCAACACCTGGCCCAATCCGGCGGTTGGCTGCGTAATCGTCAAAGCTGACCGCATTGTCGGTCGCGGCTGGACCGCGGTGGGTGGTCGCCCGCATGCCGAGACCATGGCGCTGCAGCAGGCGGGCGATGCCGCCCGCGGCGCCACGGCCTATGTCACGCTTGAACCCTGCAGCCACCATGGCCGTACCCCGCCCTGTGCCGAGGCATTGGTGGTTGCCGGAATCGCGCGCTGCGTTATAGCGCTGGAAGATCCCGACACCCGTGTTTCCGGCAAGGGAGCGGCGCTGCTGCGCGAAGCGGGCATCCAGGTCGCGGAAGGCTGTCTCGCGAATGCCGCTGCCGAAGTGAATAACGGTTTCCTGCTCAGCCGCGAACGCAATCGCCCTGCCGTGACGCTGAAACTGGCCGTCAGTCTTGACGGTCGTATCGGCACGCATACCGGCGACAGCAAATGGATCACCAGCCCGGTAGCGCGCATGCGCACCCATCTGCTGCGTGCCCAGCATGACGCGGTGATGGTGGGCAGCAATACTGCATTGCAGGATGATCCTGATCTGACCTGCCGTCTGCCGGGCCTGCCCAAGCGTCCCGCTGTGCGAATCATTCTCGATGGTCGCCTGCGCCTCAGCCTCACCTCGAGGGTCGTCGCAACGGCAAAAGAGACACCGACCTGGCTGATCACCCGCGATGATGCAGAAACGTCCCGCCGGCAGGCTTTTGAGGAATGCGGCGTGGAGGTTATTGCCGTCGAGGCGGACGAGGCCGGGTTCCCCGATCTGCCGCAGGCCTTTGCCCAGCTTGCCGAGCGCGGCCTGACCCGGATTCTGGTCGAGGGTGGTGGTAAGCTTGCCGCCAGTCTGATCCGGGCCGATCTGGTCGACCGGATGATCTGGTTTCGAGCCCCGAGCGTCATCGGTGGCGACGGATTGCCCGGAATTGCCGCTTTTGGCATTGATACCGTAGCGGAAGCGCCGCGTTGGCAGCGGGTCCGGGCCGATATTCTCGGTGACGACCTGCTGGAAACCTTCATCCGCCCCCTCTAAAACTAGGCTATGTTCACAGGGATCATCACCGATATCGGCTCTGTCGTTGCCCGCGAAACGCGCGGCGACACCCATTTCCGTATCCGCACCCGCTACGAGACGGCCAGCATCGACATCGGTGCTTCGATTGCCTGCGCGGGCGTCTGTCTGACGGTCGTGCAGAAAGGTGCTGACTGGTTTGCCGTCGATGTCTCGGCCGAGACGCTGTCACGCAGCACGCTGGGCAACTGGAAAGAGGGCACGACGATCAATCTTGAGCGCAGCCTTAAGGTCGGTGACGAACTGGGCGGCCATATCGTCTCCGGTCATGTCGACGGCGTGGGCGAAGTTGTATCGACAAAAGCCGAGGGTGAGTCGCTGCGGATCGATTTCCGCGCGCCCGCGGGTCTGGCCGGTTTCATTGCCGAGAAAGGCTCGATCACGGTCGATGGCGCATCGCTGACGGTGAACGGCATCGATGGCGTCGTCTTCGGCGTCAACCTGATCCCACATACCCAGCAGGTCACGACGCTCGGCAAGCTGAAGGCCGAGGATCGCGTCAATCTGGAAATCGACGTGCTGGCGCGCTACGTGGCACGCCTGCAGCAGTGGAGCAAGCCGTCGTGAACAGCATGGATGATATCAAGCGTTACATTGCCTCGGCCGAGGAGATCATCGAGGAGGCCCGCCAGGGCCGCATGGTGATCCTGGTCGATGAGGAAGATCGCGAAAATGAAGGCGATCTGTATATCCCGGCCGAAATGGCCGATGCGGCTGCGATCAACTTCATGGCCAAATACGGCCGCGGCCTGATCTGCCTGACGCTGACGCGCCAGCGTATCGAGCAGCTTGGCCTGCCGCTGATGGCGCAGCATAACGCCTCGCGCCACCAGACTGCCTTCACTGTGTCCATCGAAGCCCGCGAGGGGGTCACCACGGGCATCTCGGCCGCCGACCGTGCCCAGACCGTGGCCGTCGCCATTGATCCGGCCAAGGGTCCGCAGGACATCGCCGTGCCCGGCCACATTTTTCCGCTGATGGCGCGCGATGGCGGCACGCTTGTACGTGCCGGCCATACCGAAGCCGGTGTCGATATCGCGCGCCTCGCCGGGCTCAATCCGTCCGGGGTGATCTGCGAGATCATGAATGACGACGGTACCATGGCCAGATTGCCCGATCTGGTATCGTTCGCGCAGATGCACAACCTGAAGATCGGCACCATCGCCGATCTGATTGCCTACCGTCGCCGCCACGACAATCTGATCCAGAAAGTTGTCGAGGGTGAGATCGACAGCGTTTGGGGCGGCAAGTTCCGCATGGTGGTTTATCGTAACCGTGTTGAATATGCGGAGCATATCGCGCTGGTGAAGGGCGATGTGGCCGACGGCAAGCCGGTCATGGTGCGCATGCACGCCATGAATGTACTCGAGGATGTGCTGGGCGATCACGGCGCGCGCTCCGGCGTGCTGCATGGCGCGATGCAGCTGATCGGCGAAGCCGGGCGCGGGATTGTGGTGCTGATCCGTGAGCCCCGGGCGACCGCCCTGTCCGACAACGTTCGCCAGAAGATGGGCGAAGCGGTTGAAAAATCAGCGCATCTCCGGGATTATGGTATCGGGGCGCAGATCCTGATCGATCTGGGGGTGAAGGACATGGTGGTCCTGTCGAATGTCGAACGCACCATCGTCGGCTTGGAGGGCTACGGCCTCTCGGTCGTCGAAACCCGACCTATCAAGGTTCGCAGGGAGAACTGAAAATGGTGGCGCGCAGGGGGAAGCCGGCCGGTAAAAAGGCGGCGGCCAAGAACAAGAAGAAGGCAGGCAAGACGCAGCGGTTCTCCAGTCATGAGACCCAGATGTCGGGCGATCTGGCCATTGAGATCCGCAAGCCGCGGGTACTGATCGTCGAGGCTCGTTTCTACGAGGATATTGCCGATGCGCTGTTCGAAGGCGCCAAGGCGATTATTGAGGCTTCCGATTTCGACTATGACCGGATCGATGTGCCTGGTGCGCTCGAACTGCCGGCCGCGATCCGTTTCGCCATGAACCGCAAGGGCGAGAAAGCCTATGACGGTTATGTCGCGCTCGGCTGTGTGATCCGCGGCGAGACGGCGCATTTCGATGTGGTGGTCAATGAAAGCGCCCGCGGCCTGCAGCAACTCTCGATCGAGCATCAGCTCTGCATCGGTAACGGCATCATCACCGTCGAGAATGAGGCCCAGGCCTGGGATCGTGCCCGCAAGGACCGCCAGGACAAAGGCGGACAGGCGGCCCTGGCCGCGGTTGCCATGATTGGTTTGAAACAGCTGTTTTCGATATGAGCGAGGGAGGGCAGCGCCGGGGAACACGCAACGATCGACCAGCCGGACGCCGGTCGGTCGCGCGGTTGTTCGCGGTGCAGGCTCTCTATGAGATCGAATTCGGCGGCGCCAATCCGGAAGCCGTCATCGCCGACTTCCGTACCCATCGCCAGTCCGAGGAAATCGAAGGCGTGCAGATGCGCGAGGCCGATGCGGACTGGTTCGCCGAAGTGGTCCGTGGTGTCGCCCGGCAGCAGGCCGAGGTCGATCGCGTCATCAAGGATGCCATGCCGCGTGTGGATGCGCTTGATCGCATGGAAGCGATCCTGCGTTATGCGTTGCGTTGTGCCGCCTATGAGATCATCGCCCGCATAGATGTGCCGGCGACCACGGTGATTGACGAGTATCTCGGCATCATTCGTGCCTTTTTCGGTCCACGCGAAATCAAGCTGGCCAATGGCGTGATCGACGCGGTGGCGCGCAAGCTGCGCCCCGGCGAATTCTCAGCCTGAGGCCACCATGCCCGGGCAAGTGGGCCTTGGCGAATTCGATTTGATCGCGCGCTACCTTGCGCCGCTCTCCGCATCCGCGCCGGGTGCTTTCAATCTTAGTGATGACGCCGCCATCGTGCCGGTTCCGGCGGGTGAGGATCTGGTCGTCACCACCGATGCGATGATCGAAGGTGTGCATTTCCTGGCCAAGGACGGGCCGGAGCGCATTGCTCGCAAATTGCTGCGGGTCAATCTGTCCGATCTTGCCGCCAAGGGCGCCAGGCCGATCGGATACCAGCTGATCCTTGGGTTGCCGGCCGAACCAGACGAAGCTTGGCTGGCGAAGTTTTGCGATGGATTGCGGCGCGATCAGGAGGCGTTCGACTTTCCGCTCTATGGCGGCGACACAGTGCGCACGCCGGCCGGCATCACGCTCGGGGTGACAGCTTTCGGCAGCATGCCGTCCGGCAGCATGCTGCGCCGTTCAACCGCGCAGGTTGGTGACGATCTGTATGTGACCGGCAGTATCGGCGACGCGGCCCTGGGGCTTGAGACCAAGCTGAATCATCGGCTGTTTTCTTCGGCGGCTATGCTGTTTTTCGATGCCAGGCTGCATCTGCCCACACCGCGTCTGGCTTTCGGCCAGCGCCTGCGCGGCCTGGCCCATGCCGCCATGGATGTCTCGGATGGGCTGGTGCAGGACGCGGGGCACATGGCCAAGGCCTCGGGCCTGCGAGCGGTTATTACCGCCGATGCCGTGCCATTGTCGCTGGCCACGCGACAGGCCGTGCAGGATGATCCCGATCTGCTATCCGTCGTGCTGAGCGGCGGCGACGATTATGAATTGCTGTTTTCTGCGGCGCCGGATCAGGCGGCGGCTGTGGTTGCGCTGTCGCGCTCCGTTGGCCTGGCCGCGACGCGGATCGGTATGCTGACAGCCGGGCAGGGGGTGGTTGTGCAGGACCATACCGGCATGCCGCTCACGCTGGATCACGGCGGGTTTCAGCATTTCGGCGGATCGTAACGCCGGAAATGGATTAAACTATTCCAACAGGCGACCTGAGTCGCTGGAGATACCTGATTGCGCAAGCTTGGTCTGATCATTCTGGCTTTGGTGGTTCTGGCATCGCTCGCTGGCGGCGGGGCGGCCGTGTATCTGTTTATATTCGCGCCAAAGAACCAGCAGGATGAGGCAGCCGTCGATCCGAATGATCCGCCGCCGGAAGCGCCGGTGAAGCGTCCGGCCTTTATCCCGCTTGAGCCATTCAGCGTCTATGTAGTGCCGGAGGGGCAGAAGCCGCGCGAAGTGATGCTGATTCTGCATCTTGAAGTGCCACCGGACAACGTGCCGGCCGTGAACGACAAGATGCATTTGCTGCGTGACCGCTATATCCGGGAGTTGCTCAAGGGACCCCCGCTTGATGTTCCGGCGCGTTTTACCGGCAAGGACCTTTACGCGTTGCGCGATCGATTGCGCGAACCGACCGATGAAGTTCTTGGAAAAGGCGTAGTGACGCAGGTTCTGCTTCTGAATATTATTGCCCAGTTGAAATAAGTAGAATCGGTCCGTCTCCCATGACAACGCAGTCGCCGGCCGCCGCAAGGCGGAACGTGTTCATTCTTGCCATCTGCATGGCGCTGGCGAATTCGGCAACGACCCTGCAGGTGACGCTCGGCGGGCTGGTCGGCTTCCTGCTGGTTGAGGACAAGGCCCTGGCGACCCTGCCGGTCACCTTCGTGGTCGGTGGCACGGCGCTGGCCACTATTCCGGCCTCCCTGCTGATGCGCCGGATCGGCCGCCAGCTCGGCTTCATGGCCGGCTGCTTGATCGGTACCAGCGGCTCGCTGATTGCGGCCCTGGGCGTCTACCTGGCGCATTTCTGGCTGTTCTGCCTTGGCGCTTTCATCTTCGGGGCCTCGGTCGCCTTCACCCAGCTTTACCGGTTCGCGGCCGCCGATATTGCCCCGCAGGAGATGAAAAGCCGGGCCATATCCTGGGTCATGGTCGGCGGGCTGGTATCGGCTTTCCTGGGCCCGGAGATCGCCAAGCATACGCGCGAACTGCTCTCGCCCTATCTGTTTCTGGCGTCCTACCTGGCAGCGGCGGCCCTGCCCATCCTGGTCCTCGGTATTCTGCCCGCCGTGCGGCTGCCGAAGCCGACGGTCGCCGAACTGCGCGAGCCGGGCCGTCCACTGGCTGAGATCGTGCGCCAGCCGGCCTTCGTGGTGGCCGCGATGGCGGGCATGTTCGGCTATGGCGTGATGAACCTGCTGATGACGGCGACGCCGCTGGCCATGCAGATATGCGAACATCCTTTCGCCGACGCAGCCACTGTGATCCAGTGGCATGTCTTCGGCATGTTCTTTCCCAGCTTTTTCACCGGCAGCCTGATTGCGCGATTCGGCGCCCTGCGAATTATCGTGGTGGGGGCAGTACTCAACCTGGCCTGCATTGCCGTCGCTCTGGCCGGCGTAACGGTACTGAATTTCCAGGCCGCACTGCTGATCCTCGGGGTCGGCTGGAACTTCATGTATATCGGCGGCACCGCCCTGCTGACCGAGGTCTACCGGCCGGCCGAGCGCAACAAGACGCAGGCCCTGAACGATTTTCTGGTTTTCGGCACGGTCGCCCTCGCTTCGCTACGGTCGGGGCAGCGGCGGTAT
>NZ_JAOZVR010000017.1 GCF_025869515.1 Ferrovibrio sp. | reverse complement strand
TCTTCCGATCTAATTTAGATTTCGCTGATTTAGACTTTACCATAATTGAGAATGCATCTGGCAGTACGTTTAAGTCCGTTATTTTTTCAAGCTTTAGGAACAGCGCCCTTATCGGAAATTCGTATTTTTGGAAGTTTCAAAGTACACAACTATCCATGGCACATGAAGGCGGCTTTAAGCTGATGAATGGTATCTTTCAAGATTTCCATTTTAGGCGAATGATAGTCGACATTGATGCAATCGACGCCACTATCGTCAATTGTTCATTTATAGATTGCGATGTTAGAGCAAAGTTTAGAGAAAAAACTCGCATCAAGAATTGCAAAGTCGCATTCACGACAACAAACAAAATCGCGGATCGAGCTGCACAGACTTTAAAATTATTCCGCGATCAGCACAACGAGCAACGCGACATGGAAGAGGCGGCACATTTTCACTACGAATATAACAAGCAAGTGGGGAAAACATATTTTTCCGCTTTGTATTATCATCGCGACTTACTGTCGGGGCACGGTCATCACCTGGCATTATCCGACTTGCTGGATATGTATTACCTCAGGCGGACGACGAGAGAACAGTTTGGAAAAATTCTTACTGCATATCTTGTTTCCCGCATTAACTGGCTTGTGTCGTTTAAAGCCACCGTTCGAGTTCTTGAACTTTATATGCGTGCCGTTGGAAACCTACTCAGTCGCTGCATTTGGGGTTATGGGACAAAACCCGCGAGAACCCTGTTTTTCGGATTCACCGTCATCCTGGCATATGCCAGTTTCTACTATTTCGATCCCGCCTCAATTACCGCGGGCGACGCCTCTTATTCCTTAGCATTTAGCATGGCATCGTTCGCAACTATGACTCTCGAGAAATATCAAAACGCCCGTCATCTTATCTTCGTTGTGAGCGCAGAAGCCCTAACTGGCATCCTGACTTTAGGTATGTTCATTTCTAGTTCTTTTGCCAAAATAAGAGAAAGCTAAACCACTCGAATCTCGCTAGTCCATAAGACTGGGCAGCCACAGCACGATCGCCGGGAAGCCGATCAGCAGGCCGACACGCACCAGATCGGCCGCCACGAACGGCAGGATGCCGCGGATCACCGTCTGCAACTTGACCTGCCCCACGCCCTGGATGACGAAGAGGTTCATGCCGACCGGCGGCACGATCATGCCGATCTCGACAATCGTCACCATGTAGATGCCGAACCAGATCGGGTCGATGCCGAGCGCCTGCACCGCCGGGAAGACGAAAGGCAGGGTCAGCAGCATCATCGCCAGGTCGTCCATCAGGGCGCCGAGCACGACATAGAAAACCGTTAGCAGCACCAGGAACAGCGCCGGGCTCAGATGGAGCGCCTGAATCTGTGCCACCACGACTTGCGGCGCATTGGTCACTTCGAGGAAGAAATTGAACAGGCCGGCGCCGATCAGGATCAGGAAGATCATCGCGCTGGTCGCCGCCGTCTCGCGCAAACTGTCCCTGAACCGCCCGAAGGTCATGGTGCGGCCGAGCACGGCGAACAGCAGCGCGCCGACCGCGCCGACCGAGGCCGCCTCGTTGGGCGAGAAGACGCCGACAAACATGCCGCCGATCACGATGGTGAACAGCAGGAAGACCGGCCAGACATTTTTCATCGTGCGACGGCGCTGCGCCCAGGGCATGCGGTCGCCGGCCGGGCCGCTCTGCGGATTGAGCCGCGTGATCGCCGTGATCGCCAGCATGTAGAGGCCGGTGCCCAGCACGCCCGGCAGCAGGGCCGCGACATAAAGCTTGCCGAGCGACTGCTCGGTCAGCAGCGCGTAAATCAGGAGAATGATCGAGGGCGGAATCAGGATGCCGAGCGTGCCGCCGGCCGCCACCGTGGCGGTGGCGAGGCTGTCGGCATAGCCGCGGCGGCGCATTTCCGGCAGCGCGACGCGGCACATGGTGGCTGCGGTGGCAATCGCCGAGCCGCAGATTGCGCCGAAAGCGGCGCAGGCGCCGATGGTGGCCAGCGCCAGGCCGCCGCGGTAATGCCCGAGGAAGGCATAGGCCGCCTCGTAGAGCTGGCGCGACAGGCCGGCATAGGTGGCGAACACGCCCATCATCACGAACAGCGGCACGATGGAGAGGCTGTAGGGAATCACCGATTCGAACGGCGACGAACCCATCACATAGGCCAGGCCATCCCAGCCCTGCAGGTACAGAAAGCCGATGCCGCCGACCACGCCCATCGCCACCGCGACCGGCACCTGGATGAACATCAGCAGCAGAACGGCGGCGAAACCGATGACGCCGAGCCAGGTCGCATCCATCACAGGACCTCGGCTTTCGATTCAGAAGGCGCGATGTCACGGCCGGTGACGGCAACGGCGAGATGGCGCAGCACGATCACCAGCACCAGGGCGGCGGTGAAGAAGGCGCCGCCGAGCAGCGGATACCAGAACCAGATCATCGGCAGGCCGATGGTCTGCGACCTGTCGCCCATCAGCGCCACGGTGCTGGCCTGGCCGATGCCGAACCAGCCGATGGCGAACATCAGCGCCGCGCCGAGCAGGGCCGCGAAAGCCCGGCACAGCGCCTGGGCCCGCAGCGGCAGCCAGCTGATGCCGATATCGACCGAGACATGGCTGTCGGTGATGAAACCATAGGGAATGGTCAGGAAGGCGCAGGCCACGATCATCAGCTGGGTGATGTCGACGGTGCCGAGGATGCCCTGGCCGCCGAGATTGCGGATCGCGATATCCAGGCAGGTGAACAGCCCGGCCAGCAGCGCGCAGAAGGCGCCGAGCTTGCCAGCCCAGCCAGCAGCCTGCTCGGCCAGACGGTAAAACACGGTCATCGATGTGGTCCGTAAAAAAGGCCCGCCGCCGGTGTGGCGGCGGGCATGCAGCGTCCTAGCGCTTCGCGCCTTCGTATTTGGCGATGCGCTGCTGCATCTCGGCCAGGATGGCGCGGGCATCCTTGACGCCGGCTCCTTCCAGGTCGGTCAGCAGCTTTTCCGTGGTCGGCTTCAGCGTGTCGCGCCAGCGGATGCGTTCGGCGGCCGACAGCGAGGTCATCGCATTGCCCTTCTTCGTGGCCGCTTCCAGGCCCGGCGCATCCCACTGGTTCCACCAGTCGCCGAATTTCTCGGTCAGTGCGCTGCCCGTGGTGTCGTCGATGGCCTTGCGCACATCGGCCGGCAGGCTGTCGTATTTGCGCTTGTTGATGATGAAATAGAAGCTCGCCGTGTAGGAGCGCGCATCGAGATGGAACTTGGTGACTTCAAACAGCCGGAAGGAATTGATCGGGTCCCACGGGAACACCGCGCCGTCGATCACGCCGCGCTGCAGGTTTTCATACACCTCGCCCGGCGGCAGGCCGACCGGCGTGGCGCCGAGCTGCTGCAGCATGGCGTTGATCTGCGGGCTGGGCGAGCGGATGCGCAGGCCCTTCAGGTCGTCCATGGTCTTGACCTGCTTCGAGCCGGTATGGATCAGGCCGGCATTATGCGCATGCAGGCCGAGCACCTTCACGCTGTCGGGAAACTCGCCGGCGAAATGCTTGGGATACATCTCCCACAGCGTGCGGCTCGCCGCATTGGCGGTCTCGACCAGGAAGGGGAATTCGATGATGCCCATGCGGTTGAAACGGCCGGCCGGCACGCCGCGCAGGCCGTGGGCGATATCGACCACGCCGCTGACCGCCTGCTCCAGCTGGCGCGCCGGATTGCCGAAGGCGCTGCCGGCCGGGAACACCGTCAGCTTCACCTTGCCATTGGTACGCTTCGCCAGCTCCTCGCCCCAGGGCACGAACCAGTCGCGATGCATGCCATGGCCGGGCGGCAGGAAATGGCTCAGCTTGAGCTCGATCTCCTGCGCTGCCGCCGGCAATGCTGCGGTTGCGAACAGAATGGCCGCAGCGGCAACGGCTGCTGATTTACCCATGAGACGAGCCAGATTGATTGCCACGGTGCGTCCTCCCAGACGATGGATTTGTTATGGGCTTTGCCCTGGCGCGCAGGGTAGTTTCAGTTGTAACCAAGGTCAAGGCGACCCGTTTTGCGCGACTGGAGTTACCGTCTGAATACGTAGACGACCCAGCAACTTGCGGCCTATTGTTGCGCCCGGCACAAACCCGGTGGGTGGGTCTCACTGCGGGGATAGAGGATTCCATATTGGCGCGTCTGGTCACAGTTGCTGGCCTCGCTTTGGTTCTGGGCATTCTGATCGGCATCGGCGCTGTCTCGCTTGACCGCGCCGCCCATGCCCCGGAAGCGCGTGCCATCAAGGAGCCCGATACATCGCAGCAGAGCAGTGCGCCGGCTGTGATCGAGGCGCCGGGCCGGCGCGTGACGATCAGGCTGGCCAGCGCCGCCCCCACCTCGGCGCCGCAGATCGGCACCATGGCCGCCACCACCGCGGAGAAGCTGGCGACGGCCTCCGACGGCAATATCGAGATCAAGCTGTTCGAGCCCAACACGCTGGCACCCAATGCCGAGCTGTTCGACCGCGTCGCCGACGGCAGCATCGATGCCGTGTGGTCGTCGCCGAATTTCTTCGCCCAGCGCGATTCCGTGCTCTGGCTTTTCTCCACCGTGCCCTTCGGTCCCTCGGCCAGCGAATACCTGGCATGGCTGTCCTACGGCGGCGGCCAGGAGCTGATGGACGGCACGTTCGCGCGCTTCAACATCAAGCCTATCGTCTGCACCGTGCTGCCGCCGGAATCGGGCGGCTGGTTCCGCCGCGAGATCAACACGGTGGAAGACCTCAAGGGCCTGCGCATGCGCTTCATGGGCATCGGCGCCAAGGTGATGCGCCGGCTCGGCGTCGAGACCACGGCGATGAGCGGCGGCGACACCTTCTTCGCCCTGCAGAGCGGCGCCATCGATGCGGCGGAATTCTCCCTGCCCTCCATCGACCTGCGCTACGGCTTCGACAAGGCCGCCAGCCATTACTACTTCCCCGGCTGGCACCAGCAGAGCTCGCTGATCACGCTGATGGTCAACATGAAGGTCTGGGACGGCCTGGCCGATGCGCAGCGCGCCACCATCATGAATGTCTGCGGCGACAATATCCGCGAAAGCCTGGCCGAAGGCGAAGTGCAGCAGGTGCAGGCGCTGCAGGAAATCCGTCAGCGCGGCGTCAACATCCACACATTGCCGAAGCCGGTGCTGGACGCGCTGAAAATGTCATGGACCCAGGTGGTGAAGGAAGAAAGCGCCGCCAACCCGGAATTCATGAAGGTCTGGGAATCATTCCATGCCTTCCGCAAATCCTATGCGGAATGGCGCAACCTCGGCTACCTGCCCTGACCGGCGCGCCTGAGCGCCACCTGATTTAGGCAGCGGGCGCCTAAGCAGCAAGCGACCGCCGCAACTGGCGCAACCGGCGTTCCACCGAGATATCGACTGAGGCCGTCACTTCCAGGCTGCGGTCTTCCAGCGCATCGCCGCGCGGATTGGCGCGGCCGCGCGCTTCCACCGCATCGTCGCGACGCCGGATCAGTTCGATGATCTCCGGCTGGAACAGGCGCAGCAGGCCGTTGAGCCAGCGGTTGACGCTCGGCACCGGCCAGCCATGACGCAGCTCGAACCGCTCCAGCATGGCGATCACATCGCGCGCCGCGAACCAGGTCTCGTCGGTGACCCAGCGGTTCACGGTGAACAGGCGGATCGGCTGGCCGTAATGATCCATCGCCACGCCGACGATATGCGCCAGCGCCTGGTCGCCGCGCGGCCAGTGTTCGCCGACTTTTTCCTTCGGCGAGCAGCGGCCGACGCCGGTCTTCACGTATTTCGCCGGCTCGAAGCCCTCGCCGAGAAACTGCGGACGCTGGAAGACATGGAAGTGACCATGCTCGCGATCGTCGTTGCGATGGGCATGGTAATAATACTGCGCGCCGGTCTGCGGATCGAACACGTCGCCGGCCGGGTAATGCAGCTGCTCGAAGAAATCCTCTTCGCCGCGCAGCAGTTCGGCCACCAGGTTGCTGCGCTTGGCGGCCAGATCCTGCTGGATTTTCAGCATCTCGCTACCCGCCGCAACCATCGCCTGCAGCCGGGCCGACCCCAGATTGGCCATCATATTCATTTACGCGTCTCTCCTGCGCTCAGGCGGGGCAGTTAAGCAGCCGGCTATTAAGCGGCGGTAAATGCGACAAGGCGCCGCTGTTGTCCTCGCGAGTCGCTGTGCTATTTTTTGCAAGCCGGGTCATCCGATCCTGCCGCAAACCCGGTCCGACCAGCCCGACACCTCAATTTTTCGTCCATCCAGGAGCCCCCGATGTCGCGAGTCCTTTTGTCTGCCCTCGCCCTTCTCACCGTCAGTCTCGCCATGAGCGGCGCCCAGGCGGCCGGCGATCCGGAACAGGGCAAGAAAGCCTTTGCCAAATGCCGCGCCTGCCATCAGCTGGAAGCCGGCAAGAATGGTGTCGGCCCCAGCCTGAAAGGCGTGTTCGGCCGCAAGTCGGGCACCGCGGATGGTTTCAAGTATTCCGACGCCATGAAAGCCAAGGCCGTGGCCTGGGATGAAAAGACCATCAGCGAATACATCGCCGATCCGAAGGCCTACATTCCCGGCAACAAGATGGTCTTCCCGGGCATCAAGAAGGAAAGCGAAGTCGCCGACCTGATCGCCTATCTGAAGGACGCGACCAAGTAAGCCTTTCCGTACTGTGGGTTAATCAGGGCCTCCCGACTTGGGAGGCCCTTTCTATTTAGCAATTATTTTTGTGAAAATCTGATATTACATATAGGAATGACAATTTATTTGCATTCCACACTAGGAAATCCTATATCAGCACCATGTCCACTCAGACGTCCGCCTCCGCCCATATCACGCCTGCCTCGGTGACTGCCGAGGTTGTGCGCGGCTGGCTCGCCGCCGGCGAAGCCGTGCTGATCGATGTGCGGGAACCCGACGAATATGCCGACGAGCATATCGCGGGTGCCGTGCTGCTGCCGCTGTCCGGCCTCGATGCCGCCCAGTTGCCGGAAGCCGCCGGCCGACGCCGTGTGCTGCAATGCCTGACCGGCAAGCGCTCGGGCATCGCGCTGCAGACGCTGGCCGATCAGGGCATTACCGACCTGCTGCATCTCGACGGCGGCCTGCTGGCCTACAAGAAGGCCGGCGGCGCGACCGTTGAGGCCGACGAGGCCGTCGCGGCGTAATCGGCCGCGCCTTTTTCCGTTCCCGTCTGTTGGTTAAGGTCGTCCTGCAGAAACTGGAGGACACGATGCCCGTGCATGGCCCCGACGTGGTGCTGAACGACCCCGCCTATATCCATGAAACGGCACAGATCTACGGCAAGGTGCGGCTCGAACAGGGCAGCTCGGTCTGGATCAACGTCGCCATGCGCGCCGAGAATTACGAGATCGTGGTCGGCGCCTATACCAATATCCAGGATTTCTCCATGCTGCATGTGGGCAGCCAGACCGGCACCTATATCGGCGCCCATAACTCGATCACCCATCACTGCACCATCCATGGCTGCACCATCGGCGACAACTGCCTGATCGGCATCGGCTCCACCATCATGGATGGCTGCGTGATCGGCAGTAACTGCATTATCGGCGGCCATACCTTCCTCAAGGAAGGCACCGTGATCCCCGACAATTCCGTGGTGGTGGGCAGCCCGGGCAAAGTGATCAAGACGCAGAACAATTATGTGCGCTGCCGTCTCAATGCCTGGCTCTACTATCGCAACGCGCTGGCCTACCGACAGGGCCAGTATCGCGACTGGGACCAGCCCGACATGGCCGCTGCGGTGGGCGCCGAGATCGCCCGTCTGACCGAGGAACTGAAGGCGCTGGAAGCCGCCACCAGGGCATGAACCGGGCGTGATCCGGGCCTGCCTGTGCTTGCGGCCTGAATTCCGCCGTTTTTCCGGCGCAGGAATCCCGCCATGGCACCGTATAGGACTACAGACACCAACCATGAGCAGGACATCGCCGCATGTTCGCCTCTCTCGCCCAGGCCACCGTCCTGGCGCGCCTGGAGCCCCGCCCAGCCGCTGACCGCATGAGCGACATCGACACTGCCCTGATGCACCGGGTTGCCCGTGGCGACCATGCGGCCTATCGCCTGCTGGTCGATAAATACCTGCGCCATGCCGTCACCGTGGCCTATCGCGTGCTGTTCAATCGCGGCGATGCCGAGGAAGTGGCGCAGGAGGCCTTCCTGCGCGTCTGGCAGCATGCCGCGCGCTGGCGCGCCGATGGCGGCGCCAGTTTCAAGACCTGGCTGAATCGCGTGGTGGTCAACCTGTGCATCGACCGCAAGCGCAAACCGGGCATGGCCGCGCTCGACGACCAGCCCGAACCGATCGACGAAGACCGCGCCACGCCGTATGAGGCCCATCTCGCAACCGAGACCGGCGATCATGTCGCACAGGCGCTGCAGAAGCTGCCCGAGCGCCAGCGCGCCGCCATCCTGCTCTGTTTCTGGGAAGGCGAAAGCAACATCGATGCGGCCAGGGCGCTGGATATCAGCATCGGTGCCCTGGAATCCCTG
This sequence comes from Ferrovibrio sp., assembly GCF_025869515.1. Taxonomy (GTDB): domain Bacteria; phylum Pseudomonadota; class Alphaproteobacteria; order Ferrovibrionales; family Ferrovibrionaceae; genus Ferrovibrio. Next base: position 85,009 of record NZ_JAOZVR010000017.1, on the reverse strand, counting down.
CTGATCCGCGCCAAGCGCGCGCTGCGCGACGATCTGCGCGCGACGCTCGGCCCCCGTGAATGACGTTTTGGGAGTGATGCCATGAATCTCGAACGTTTCATCGACCTGCTCGATGCCTACGGCGCCGATCTCGATCATTGGCCGCAATCCGAACAGGCCGCCGCCACGACCCTGCTGTCCGTTCAGCCGGAAGCGCGCGAAGCGCAGCGCCGCGCCGCCATGGTGGATGCGCTGCTGCTGCGCGCTCCCTTGCCCGGAATTGAGCCGAGCGATGCCCTGCGCCAGCGCGTGCTGGCCCAGGTGGCAGCCCTCCCCGCCGCGCAGTCACAGCCCGGCGCCGGCTGGCGCGTTCAGGTGCTGGAAGCCGTGGCCCTGCTGTTCCCCACGGGCCGCAGCCTGCCGCAATTCGCCGCGCTGGCGCTCGCGCTGGCCATCGGCGTCAGCGCCGGCTTCGCCAATATCGGTCAGTTCGATGCGCAGGAGACCGACCTGGTCACCGTGCAGATAGCATCAGCCGCACCGCTTCTCCTCACCGAGGAATAATCATGTCCGACACCGTTACGCCGCCCCCCGCCTCCGCCGCGCCGAAATCGCGTCTCAACCGCTGGCTTGCCATCGGCCTGATCGCCTCGGTCGCGCTCAACATCGGCTTCGCCAGTTTCGGCGCCGTGCGCTTCTTCAAATACCGCGAGCTGGCCGAGCGGCGCGGCTGGCAGATCGAGGACCAGGTCGCCCGCAAGCTGCCCGACAATGCCGCCAAAGCTTTCCGCCACGCTTTCGAGGATGGCCGCAAGGGCGGCGCCATTTCGCATAACCAGATGCGCCGCGACCTCGGCGCCGCGCTCGGCGCCGAACCCTACGACCACAATCGCCTCGCCGCCGTGCTGGCCGAGCATCGCCAGCGGCTCGACCAGTTGCAGGCCGGCATGCAGGCCGGCCTGCTCGCCGCGGCCGATGCCATGACCCCGGACCAGCGCAGGGAATTTGCCGCGCGCATGCTGCGTCGCGGCCCGCCTGGCCCGCCCGGCGGTCCGATGGACGGACCAATGGGTGGTCCGCCGCATATGCGCGGCGATGCGCCGCCGCCCCCGCCGCCGCGGAACTAAGCCCGGCACCGCTTGTCTCAGGACAACAGGCTGGTTAGCGTGGACGCTTTCCCGGAAAACCCCTGGGGGCGTCCATGCTCAATGTTGTCATCACCGGCGGGGCCGGTTTCATCGGCCAGAAACTCGCCGCCGAACTGCTCAAGCGTGGCAGCCTGATCGGACCCGGCAACCAGCCGGAACCGATCTCCCGCATCACCCTGTTCGACACTGTCGCCGCAAGCGGCCCGCAGGACGAACGCATCGTCACCATGGCCGGCGATATTGGCGATCATGGCGATGTGTTGCGCCTGATCGGCCATAACACCCACTCCGTCTTTCATCTCGCCGCCATCGTCTCGTCCGGCGCCGAGGCCGATTTCGAAGGCGGCTATCGCGTCAATCTGGAAGGCACCCGTCATGTGCTGGAGGCCTGCCGCGCCATCACCATGCACACGCCGCGCCTGGTGTTCGCCTCCTCTGTCGCCGTCTATGGCGGCGACGCGCTGCCCAAGACGGTGACCGACGAGACCGCGCAGCGGCCGACCACCTCCTACGGCGTGCAGAAACTGAGCGGCGAACTGCTGATCAATGACTACAGCCGCAAGGGCTTCGTTGATGGCCGCAGCATCCGCCTGCCCACCATCATGGTGCGGCCGGGCAAGCCGAACAAGGCCGCCTCCACCTGGGCCAGCTCGATGATCCGCGAGCCGCTCTCGGGCGTCGATGCGATCTGCCCGGTGCGGCCGGACTCGCCGATGGCCTGCCTGTCGCCGCGCCGCACGGTGGATGCCTTCATTCGCGCGCATGACCTGCCGGCGGACAAATTCGGCAAGGATCGCGCGCTGCTGCTCAGCGGCATCCGCGTCACCGCCGGCGAGATGGCGGCAGCGGTGGAGCGCGCGACACCTGCCCTGAAGGGCGCCAACCGCAAGATCGGGAGCATCCACTGGACGCCGGATGCGGCGATCCAGAAGATTGTCGATGGCTGGCCGGGCGCTACATCCTCGGATCGCGCGAAAGCAATGGGCTTCACCGTCGATGCCGGCATCGACGAGATTGTGCAGGCCTTCATCGCCGACGACCTCGACAGCCAGATCAAGAGCCTGCAGTCCAACTAACGCCCTTCTTGTCATGGCCGGGCTTGACCCGGCCATCCACGTCTTGCACCGTAGCCGTTAAAGAAAACGCGTGGATGCCCGGATCAAGTCCGGGCATGACACACTAAGTTATAAAGGTAATCCCCATGACCAAGCCCTCCCCTGAAGCCCTCGCCATGATCCGGCAGCTGATCGAAATGCCAACCGTCAGCCGCGATTCCAATCTCGACCTGATCCACTGGATCCGCGACCATCTGAAGTCGCTCGGCGTCGATGCCACGCTGGTGCACGATGCCACCGGCAAGAAAGCCAACCTCTATGCCACGCTGGGGCCGCAGGACAAGCCGGGCATCGTGCTGTCGGGTCACACCGACGTGGTGCCGATCGACGGCCAGGACTGGGATACCGATCCCTTCAGGGTGGTCGAGAAGGGCGGCAGGCTCTATGGCCGCGGCACTTCGGACATGAAGAGCTTCGTCGCCATCGCGCTGTCCTATGCGCCGAAATTCCTGGCACAGAAACTGGAAACGCCGATCCACTATGCCTTCACCTACGATGAGGAAGTCGGCTGCCTCGGCGCCAAGCGGCTGATCGAGGTGCTGAAGGATATGCCGGTGAAGCCCAGGGCGTGCATCGTCGGCGAACCGACCGAGATGCAGGTGATCGCGCAGCACAAGGGCAAGAAGAGCTGGCGCGTCGACGTGCGCGGTTTCGAATGCCATTCCTCGCTGACCCATATGGGCGCCAATGCGGTGGAGGCCGCCGCCGAGCTAATCGCCTTCATCAAGTCGCTGGCCCGCAACAAGCGCGACCACGGCCCGTTCGATGCGGAATTCGCCCCGCCCTATACCTCGCTGCATACCGGCACGGTGAATGGCGGCACCGCGCTGAACATCGTGCCGAAGGATTGCAGCTTCCTGTGGGAGATCCGTTACCTGCCGCAGGACGATGTCGATGCCTTGTTCGCCGAGGTGGTGGCCTATGCGAAGACCAAGCTGGAGCCGGAACTGAAAGCGATCGATCCGGCCTGCGGCTTCAGCTTCACGCAGATTTCCGAATTCCCCGGTCTTGCGACAGATGACCACAGCGGCGTGGTCGAACTGGCCAAGGCGCTGACCGGCGCCAACCGGGTGCAGAAGGTTTCCTTCGGCACCGAGGCCGGTCTGTTCTCCGAACTCGGCATCCCCACCATCGTCTGCGGGCCCGGTTCGATCGAGCAGGCGCACAAGCCGAACGAATTCATCGAACTGGCCCAGATCGGCCTGTGCGAGGCCTTCATGGACCGCCTGCTGCAGCGGGTGAAAGCCGGCGGCGCCGCGCTGCCCGCCTGATTTTGTTGCAGGTTCAATTAATAACGGCCCTGTCTGGAATCATGGCAGGGCCGCAATTTCTGCAGGGCTGCTTTGTGACCGGCGCCATGGTGCGACGCAATATTTCCTGTTAGACAGCGCGCCTTCTTTTGACCGGAAAGCGCGTCATGCCTGTCAGTCCTGCCCAACTCGTCGCCACACAACCGTATGCCAACCTGGATGCGCTGCGGGCTGCCCTGTCCCAGACGCGGCACGCAACCATACGCGACTTCCTGCGCTATTACGCCGGCATCCATCCGGCCGCTGCGCTGCCGGCGCGCAGCAGCTTCTCCCCGATGGCGATCCCGCGCCTGCTGCCGCATCTGGTGCTGGCCGATGTGGAGCGCGACGCCGGCGGATTGCCGCGCTTCCGCGTCCGCGTCGCCGGCGAGGAGGTGGTGAATGCGCTGCGGATGCCGCTGATCGGCCGCTATCTCGACGAGATCGCCAATACCTCCGAACCCACCGTGCGCTTCCCGATCGAAACCCGGCATGCCGTGGTGGAGACCGGCTGCATGGTCTATTACCGCGGCAAGCCGCGCGTGCGCTTCTCGCTGGACTATGCCGAGATCGAATATGCGCATTGCCCGCTGGCCGAGGATGGCGTTACGGTCGACCAGATCGTGTCGGTATTACACTATCAGGCTCTCGAACCCGTCCTCGGCTGATCCGCGTGGCCCTGCATCCCAACCTCGCCGCCATTGACGCTGCCCTGGCAGCGGCGTCCAGCCCGCTTATCCGCGACTTCCTCACCCATATGCGCGCCATCCATCCGGGCGACCGGCTGCCGGCGCGCGCGGCTTTCGATCCGATGGCGATCGCACATCTGCTCGGCCATCTGGTGCTGGTGCAGGTGGAGCGCCAGAGCGACGGCGGCATGCGCTTTTTCGTGCGCGTCGCCGGCGAGGTGGTGCTGAGCGCCGCCCCGGTGCCGCTGATGAATCGTTACATCGAAAGCAGCGTCAACCTGGGCAAGGTCAGCGACGACAGCCAGCCGCGCATCATCGATGTGCGGCGCCAGGTGGCGGAGACCGGACTGACGCAGCACTGGCGCGGCCGGCTGAACATTCCCTTCCGCTTCAACTTCGCCGACGTGGAATACGCCCATTGCCCGCTGGCCGAGGATGGCGTCACGGTCGACCGCATCCTCTCGGCCTTCTACTATCACGGTGCCCCGGACGCCTGAGCCTTACTCAACCGGATCGAGCGCCAGCTGCGAGGCCACCGCCAGCAGGGTCTCCTGCGGCTGGCTCGCCTGCTGCGGTGGAGTGGCCGGCATCGCCCTGTGCGGCAGCGCCGGCTGGCCCTCGCGCGCCTGGCGGCAGAGCTGGTGGATGAATGCGAGTTTGCCGATGGCCGCGCCGCTCAGCACGAAGGGATAGAAATCCTGCTGGCCCATGGCGCGGTTCAGGCTGTTGACCGCGAAGGTGACCGGCAGGAAGGCCTCGATCAGCTGCTCGATGCTGTCGGCGTGACAGGGATCGAAATCGACACGCACGCCGAGCTCCTCGCCGCGGCTGATGCGCGGCTTGACGCGCAGGCCGAAGGCATTGGCGGTCTCCAGCGTGTCGACGATGTGCATGTAATGCGCCCAGGTCTCGGCGAAATCCTCCCAGGGATGCACGGCGGCATAGGCGCTGACATAGCCCTCCTGCCAGCCGGATGCCGGGCCGCTGTCATAGTGACGCTGCAGCGCCTCGCCGTAATCCTGCCGCTCGTCACCGAACAGCGCGCGGAAACCGCTCATCGCCGCGCTGTTGTCGCCGGCGCGGCGCACCAGCCGCTCCCAGTAGTAATGCCCGACCTCGTGGCGGAAATGTCCGAGCAGCGTGCGGTAGGGTTCGTGCATGGCGACGCGGATGCGCTCGCGCTCGGCATCCTCGGCCTCCACCAGGTTGATAGTGATCAGGCCATTGTCGTGGCCGGTGACGATGCGGGGGGCTTTCGGATCTGGCGGGTCGGCGAGGAAATCGAAGGCGAGGCCTTCGTCGGGGTCTTCGTCGCGCGTTTCATGCGGCAGGTCGAGCCGCAGCAGGCCGTGAAACAGGCGATGCTTGGCGCTTTCGATGCGGCGCCAGTGCGCCAGATGCGCCGGCTGCGTCAGGTCGGGCACCGTGCGGTTATGCGCGCAGGCCATGCAATAGGGTTCGGGATCGGGCGGCACACCTTCGGCTTCGGCCGGCACCAGCCAGTTGCAGGCGTCATGCGCGGCATTGCTGCAAAAGCGGTACTGCTGTTCCGGTGCCGCCAGCGCCTGCCACACTTCGGTGCCAGCGTTTGGGCCATCGCTGCGCGTCAGCGGCTCCAGCGCGCTGAGCACGCCGCTTTCAGGCAGGAATCCGAGCCGACGGCCGCAGCTTTCGCAGGCGGTGTTCTCGAAATAGAGCGGCTGGCCGCAGGCCAGGCATTCGAAGAGTTTCATGAATATCTGCCTCGGCTCGATGCGTCCGAACAAGACGATCCGCAACGCCGATAGTTCCTAGTTCCGCGCAAAATCGCGGAACCCATCGCCCCTGCAACTGTTCTGTATGAGGACAGCAAGGGAGACTCTGCCATGACCGCCAGGACTTCAGACCGCAAGATCGATTCCGAATCGCGCGACGAAGAGCGCAAGGACGCGCAGCGCAGCGACAGCGACAAGGACCGGGAGCTCAATGACGCCTTGCGCGACAGTTTTCCGGCCAGCGATCCGGTGGCCATGACCCAGCCGACCGCCGGCAGCGCAGCGCAGCGCAGCGGCTCGTCGGCCAAGGCCGGCGACCATACGCGCGAGGCGCTGCTGAAAAAGCACGACCGCGTCAACCTGAGCGACGACGAGGACGTGAAATACTGGACCGAGCGTTTCGGCGTCTCGAAGGCCGAACTGAGCAAGGCGGTGCAGGAGGCCGGCTTCTTCCCCGCCGATGTGGCGGACAAGCTGGGCAAGACGCTGTAGCCGGATCGATCGGCCCGGCGCCCCAGCCCCCAAGGCGCCCTAGCCCCAGCGCGTCGCCTTCACCAGCAGACCGGTGCTGACGCCATAGACCACCATGGCGGCGCCGGCGAGCGCGAACAGCGTCCACACCTCGGCGCCGCTGACGGTGAGCCACCAGCCGCCGAGCGCCACCAGGACCAGGCGGATGGTGCCGCCGAGTACCGGACCGAGCACCTTGCCTGCCCCCTGCGAGGCGAAATACAGGCAGAGGCCAAAGCCGAAAAACGGGAAGCCGAAGCCGGCCGCCGTCAGATACTGCCGCGCGGCATCAATCACCGCGGCGTCGGCGGTGAACAGCCGCGACCACAGGTCCGGCGCCACGATCACCACCAGCCCGATGATGCCGAGCGCCACGAAGGCGACGCTGCCCGCCGTCCAGGCGACGCGACGCGCGCGCGCGATATCCCGGGCGCCGAAGGCCATGCCGACCATCGGCACGCTGGCGACGCCGACCGAGAAGGCGATCGGCACCAGCAGGAATTCCAGTCGCGCGCCGATGCCGTAGCCGGCCAGCGCATTGGTGCCGAAGCGCGCCACCAGGCCGGTGAAGATCAGCACGGTGAGCACGGTCTGCAGCGACGACAGGCAGGCCAGCGCGCCGACGCGCAGGATGTCGACGAACAATGCGCGTTCGACTCTGAAGCCCTGCGCGCTGAGCCGCAGCCTGGCGTCCGGACGGCGCAGATGCAGGAAGAGATAGAGCGCGCCGAGGCCGAAGGCGATCACCTGGCCGAGCCCGACGCCGACGATGCCGAAGGACGGCACCGGCCCCAGGCCCAGCCCCAGCGTGCCGCCGATGGCGATCTGCAGCCCGGCGACGGCGAGCGCCAGCACCGAGGGCACGTTCATGTTGCCGGTGCCGCGCATGACGGATGACAGCGTGTTGAACAGCCAGATGAAGAGCGCGCCGCTGAACACCGTGTTGGAATAGAGCACCGCCTGCGACAATGCCGCCTCACGACCACCGAGCAGGCGGTAGATCGCCGGGCCGAGCAGCCAGAAGAAAGCGGCGAAGAGCGCCGCGGCGATCACGGCAATGATGATCGCATGCAGCGCCAGCGTATTGGCGCGCGGCAGGTCGCCGGCGCCGAGCGCACGCGCAATGGCCGAGGAGACGCCGCCGCCCATGGCACCGGCCGACATCATCTGCATCAGCATCACCATCGGGAAGGCCAGCGCCATGGCGGCCAGCGACTCCACGCCGAGCAGGCCGACATAGACCGTCTCGGCAATCGCCGCCAGCGCGGTGACCAGCATCGCCACGGTGGTGGGCGCGCTGAGCCGCAGCAATGTGGGCAGGATCGGCGCGGTCAGCAGGCGTTCGCGGCTGGCCTGGGCTGGGGCATTCATCGCGGGCTCTTTTCCAGTCCGTCCAGCCGGTCATGCAGGCTGCGGCGGGCGGCATCGAGGATGGCATCGGATAATCTGCGGTCGGAGACGGCGCGCGCCAGCGCCACGGCGCCGGCGAGCTGCGTCGCCAGGGCGAGGGCGAAACCGCGCGGATCGAAGCCGCGCCTGGCTTTGGGCAGGTAGCGCATGTAGCGCGCGACGATGCCTTCGATGCCGGCATCGAAGGCGGCGCGGGCCTGGCGGTCGAGCCGCGCCGCATCGCCGCTCAGCGTGGCGACGGCGCAGCCGCGCATGCGGTCGTCGCGATGCGCCGGCGACAGGTAACTGTCGATCCACAGCCGCAGCGCGGGCATGCCCTGCGCCTCGCCCACCCGCCTGGCGAACCGCGCGCTGCCCTCGGCGAACATGCCGCGGATCGCCGCCGCCACCAGATCGTCCTTCGAGCGGAAATGCGCGTAGAAACCGCCATGGGTGAGCCCGGCGGCCTGCATGATGCTGGCGACGCCGACACCGTCCGGGCCTTTGGCGCGGATGGCGCGCGCCGCCGCGCGCAGGATGCGGTCATGCGAAACCGCCTTGCGGCCGGGTGCATGTTCAGGAGGGGCGGCAGGTTCGGGATGGACGGCAGGTTCGGGATGGACGGCAGGCACGGAGGCGGACTCCAAATATGACGATCATCATATTTGTGCGGTGCCCGGCGGAAGTAAAGCGGCGTTTCGGCGCGGTCTAGCCGAGATGGCGGGCGTTCAGAGCCCTTGGCAGTTCATCCGGCCAGCCTGCCGATGGACCCGGCGGGGCGGCAGCGGCGCGCACGCCGCTCCAGGGCGGCTCGGCGGCGGCTGTTGGTGCCATGGCGGGCGCCGCGCCGGGCGCCACAGACAGCGGCAAGACCGTCGCCGGCCTTCGCGGCGCTTCGTTCTGCTTCGTTTCGACCGTGGGTTCTGTAGCCGGGCTGTCTGCCACCACCGCCGGCTGCGGTTTCTTCCTCCGTCCGGTGGCGCCGAGCTGCGCGATCAGGTCGCCCTCGCCCGCCGGCGCGTCGGCATCGGCGGCGAGGCCGGCCTGCGCCGTCGCCCAGCGCAGGCTGTCGGGGTCGAGGGCTTCGGCCGCAGTCAGGCAGCGCAGCACGGCCTCGCCGGCCACCAGTTCGAGCTTCAGGCGGCCGAGCAGCAGGCGGCGGTCGCGCGCCTGGCGGATATAGAACTGGAAGCGCAGGCTGTTGCGCAGATGGCGCCAGAAATGCGCCTCCTCGATGCCGAGCGTGGCGGCGATCTGCTCCGGCGACTGGCCATCGGCCAGCAGGCGGGCGGCGCGGCGCCAGTCGACCAGTTTGGGCCGGCGGCGACCGGTGGCCGAGGCGGCGCCCGTGGTGGTGGCCGTGGCGGCGGCCGTGGCGGGGTCCGGTTTCGGAGTGAGATCGACTTCAGGCATGGCGGCTGCTGCCGCGTTCGGACTGGCGGTCATGGCATTCTCCGGGGGTATGGGCAGCCGCAGTCTACCCCGGACTGGCGCCAAAGTAAAACAAAAACAGAACATACGGCTTTTAATCATATTCCCGTCGGGCCGTTACTTCTCCCAGTCAGATGTTAGGCTGCCGCCATGACTGAAACGCCCGCTGCCGCCCCGCCTGCTTCCACCCTGCCTGTCCGCCCGCGCCCCCGGATCACCATCACCTATTGCACGCAATGCCAGTGGCTGCTGCGCGCCGCCTGGATGGCACAGGAACTGCTCTCCACCTTCACCGAGGATATCGCCGAAGTGGCGCTCATTCCGGCCAGCGGCGGCACCTTCGTCATCGCCTGTGACGGCGAGACGATCTGGGAGCGCAAACGCGACGGCGGCTTTCCCGATGTGAAGGTGCTGAAGCAGCGGGTGCGCGACCGCCTCGATCCCGGCCGCGACCTCGGGCATATTGACCGCCACGGAGAATAACGCACCGGCCCGCAGCCAGGTTTGCTTCCACGGCGAAGGCAATTTCGTGAATGGCATCACCTATCGCCTGCTGCTGCCGCTACGGAGCAGCGCCGATGCCGAACCGGACATGGTGCTGGCCTGCCAGTTCTGGCAGCGCCGCGAGGGCGGCGGTTACTGGGACGGCGACTGGCGCAGCGTGACGCCGGAGATCAGGGTGTTGGTGGGGTAGTGCATGCGTCCGCATACCTTAATCGAATATTGATTACCTACCTTTGTATGCCCGTAGGCCAGCATGAAGGTATTTCTTGACACTCAATCGAACCAACTGATGAAATTTACGACAGTCATCATAAATGGACCCATAAACAACCGATCTAAACCCTCAAAAACACTTGAGTTGCAAAAATGCGGATATGGAATCTGATCAGAGCATTTGGCTTCAAACTGCACGCAAGCACACATTGGTATTTCATCAAGGACCGCGTTTTTAGCAATATTGTAAAAATCTCCAGCCTTTTATTCACTGCAATTCCCACTTTCGATTGGGCACTCGTTCAACTAAATATAAAATATAGTCCCTTTATTATCGGCAATATTGTTCAAATATGGATCGGCGCAGCCCTCATCCTAGCATCTTGGTTACTATACTTATTTCTTGCCCCGCCGTTTATTAAACAAAAAGCCCTCGGTGCCGAAGCCTATATCAACAATCACACTGCGCTGAAAAACGCCATCGTCGACCCAATTCGCAACGGTCATGCAATGAAAGGCAGCATTACCCCAACCGTTCTGAATCTGATCCGGGAATCAACTAATCCCGACAAAAACATATTAGAACAGAGCATTCTCCATGACTCAGTAAACTCCGTTAGAATTGTACAGAACCTAAATTTCTTACCCCAGCAAACAGGGGTATTAATTGAATCCGCGATTGCACTGAATGATTACTCCAAACCCATCGCGCGCCCAATCGTCGCCACTCTATTCATCGCGGGCGCGTTAATTTTGTTCATTCCAACATTGTTTCGAATTTTTCACTACCTGACGCGAATCACATGAGCGGAGATAAAAATGGTTATGGTCGATGATCAAGGGGAACCTCACTTTGATGACCGCCTTCAATGGATCGAAATAGAAGGAGAATTGAAAAGATTGAATCCTGCCGAGGCATTCATAATTCCAAAAGCAGACCCGACAGTGAAATTATTTTACAAAACTAAAGATGTATGGGCCGCGCCCAGCCAAAACACTGGGATGATTTATGTAAGAATCGGAGCGAAGCTACTTCGCCATGATGTTCCACCGAACTCCAACCAATACAGGGCTCCAAGAAATTTTGTGCCTCACAGTGCTTGCGATGGGGGGCCCGCATTTTGTTTGCACGGGCTGATGCACTGCTGCAAGACGAACGTTTTGATCGGTTCATGCGGTGGACTGTGGAACTGCCCGTAATCGATAAATCTGACATCTCAATATTTTTGTTGCGGCAAATCTAGCCGCCCCCTCATTTCTACCCGGCAAAACTTTCCGGTTAACGCGCATTCACCATGCTGCGTAACAGTGTGATTTTGCTGTAATCCGCAACATCCGGTTACACAAAGCTGCCTGCAGCCTCTGGCATATCGCTTGCTTCCTCCCCGGCAGAGCTATGAGGAGGACGACATGCTTCTGGGCGCGATCGGCGGATTCAATCCGCTTGCGATGCTGGGCGGAATGGCAGCGACCAAGGCGGTGGATGCCGTCAGCAGCATCTTCGCGCAGCCCGATCCGTCGCAGCCGGCCGCCGGCAGCAGCGAGCTGCAGCAGCTCCCGCTCGACGATGAGACGCGCCAGCAGTTCCTCGACTTCGCCAAGATGGACGAGACCGAGAAGCTGCAGCTGGCCTGGCTCGAGAAAAACGACCTGACCGCCGAAAAGCTGGCCGGCATGGATGCGCAGCAGCGCGCCGGCCTCGAAGAAGATCTCCGCAAGAAAGTGGAAGAGCATGTGCGCACGCTGACCGGCAAAACCGCCGGCGGGCTCGCCAATCTCGTTGTGTAAGGACTGACGATGACCTCTGCCATTTCCAACTACTTCACCAACCCCTATTACGGCGTCAACCAGGCCAATGGCACCAAGCCGACCGAGGTTGCCGAAAGCAAGGAAAGCGCCGCCGCCGCCGGCGCCGCAGCGCTGGCCGCCGCGTCGCCGAAGGCCGGCGACGTCACGCAGGAATTCCTCGATTACGCCAAGCTGTCGGTGCCCGAGCGCATCCGCAAGCAGTTCCTCGAAAGCAAGGGCCTGGACGAGAAGTCGCTGGCCGCGATGAGCGAGGAAGAGCGCCAGAAGATCGAGGACGAATTCCGCGAGCTGCTGGAAAAGAAGATGAAGGAAGGCCTGGCCGACGGCGTCGCCGCCGGCAAGAAGACCGGCCTGGTCGCCAATATCGTGGTCTGAGCCGCCTAGCGCAGGGTTTTCTTCAGCGTCAGTGCCGCCGCGACCGCGCCCAGCGCCGCCGCGGCGGCCGCCACGCCGAACGCCGCCGCGAAATCGACGCCGCCCGATATGGCGCCGAGCAGCGCGATGCCGATGGCAAAGCCGGCCTGCCGCAAGGTGGTGGCCATCGCGGACGCCATGCCGGCGCGATCCGGCGGCGCCAGCGCCACCAGGGCGCCTGACACCTGCGAATTGCCGAGCCCTGCCCCGCTTGCCATCAGCAGCATGGCGCCCAGCGCAAGCCAGAGCGACGCCGCCTGCAGCACGGCCATGGCCAGCAGCGCCAGTCCGGTGGCGAGCAGCAGCATGCCGAGCGTGAAATTCGCCTGCCAGCCATAGCGCTGCGTCGCCCAGACCCCGACCGGCGGCAGGGCCAGCATCGGCAGGGTGGCCGCCAGCATGGCCAGGCCGGCCTGCTCCATGCCGAGACCGAAGGCCGCACGCAGATAGAGCGGCAGATAGATCAGCACGGCCCAGTAGCCGACCGACAGCGTGAGCAGCAGGCAGCCGATGCCGATGGCTTCGCGCCGGCGGAACAGCATCGGGTCCAGCATCGGCCTGGCGCGGCGCTTCTGCTGCCACACCAGCGCGAGGCCGAGCAGCAGGCCCGCGACCGTGGCCGCCCAGCGCCAGCGCCAGTCGCCGTCGCTGTGCAGCAGCGCCTGCACAGGCAGGGCAATCGCCAGCGTCAGCAGCAGCACACCGGGCAGATCGAGCGCGCGGCCCTCGCCGTCGCGCGATTCCGCGATCACGCGGCGCACCGCCCAGTCGCACAGGGCGCAGAGCGGCAGGTTGATCAGGAAGACCCAGCGCCAGCCGAAGCCGGCGGCGACCAGGCCGCCCAGCGTGGGGCCCAGCGCCATCGCCGCGCCGCTGGTGACGCCGATGATGCCGAAGGCGCGGGCGCGGGCAGAATTGTTCGAAGCGGGATAGGCCAGCGAGACCGCCGCCAGGCCGCCGGTGATATAAAACGCCGCGCACAGGCCCTGCAGCGCGCGGGCGAACCACAGCGACGGCCCGTCCCAGGTCAGACCGCAGAGCAGCGACGCGAGCGCGAAGCCGGCATTGCCCAGCAGCAGCATGCGGCGGCGGCCGAAACGATCGGCCAGCGCGCCGGCGGCGAACAACGCGCCGGCAAAGGCCAGGCTGTAGGCATCCATCACCCAGGCGGTGGCACTGATCGAGAAACCGAGTTCGTCGCGGATGGCCGGCAACACCACGGCGACGACGGTGACATCGAAATTGGCCAGGCTGACCGACAGCGCCAGAATCCAGGCCACGGCCATCGGATGACTGAAACCAAAACCTGCGGCGGGCCGGGCGAGATCGGACATGACGCTGCATCGCATGCCGCCGCGCGCGCCGACAGCGACAAGGCTTCACACTATCATGAATTCAATTCATACTACCGGCATGCGTCCCCTGCCGCCCTTCGACTCCCTCGTCGCCTTCGAGGCCGTGCTGCGTCACGGCAGCATGACGGCGGCGGCCGCCGAACTGGGCGTCACGCAGAGCGCGGTGAGCCATCGCCTGCGCCGGCTGGAAGGCTTCGTCGGCGTCGCGCTGCTGCTGCGCCGCCGCGCCGGACTGGTGCCGACGCCGGCCGGCGCCGCGCTGGCCGTGGGGCTGGGCGAGATTTTCGACGGCATGGCGGGGTTGCGCGAACGCTGCCGCAGCGCCGCCCGGCCGGCACGGCTGCGCGTCGGGCTCGGCGCCGCGCTGGCGCATCACTGGCTGGTGCGCCGCCTGCCGGCTTTCGCGGCCCGGCATCCCGGCATCGAGATCGAGCTGGTGATCTTCACCACCCGGGCGCAGGCGGAGGCGCGCGGCGGCGATCTCGACCTGCGCATCCTGTGGGTCAGGCCGGACGAGGCGCGCAATGCCTCCACGCAGCGGCTGCTGTTCCGCGAGCAGGTGTTTCCGGTCTGCGCGCCGGCTGTCCTGAAAAAGCCGCTGCGCGATGCGGCGCAGCTCGGCAGCCTGCCGCTGCTCTACAAGAGCGCCGAGACCAGCCTGGGCGAGGCGAAACAGGGCGCCGAATGGGAATGGAGCACCTGGTTCAGGCGGCTCGGCATCACCGCGAAGCCGAAGCCGCGCCTGCGCTTCGAGGAGATCGGCACGGCGATCGCGGCGGCGCTGGAAGGCGCCGGGGTGGCGCTCGGCCGCTCGCTGCTGGTGCATGATGCGCTGAGCGACGGCCGGCTGGTCCGGCCGCTCGGGCCGGAATGGTCGCTGCCCTCGTCCAAGGTGCATCTGGCGCGCTGGCCGGCGGCGCTGTCGGGCGACCTGCGGCTGCGCGCCTTCGTGGCCTGGCTGGCGGCGGAAGCCGAGCAGACCGTGGCGGCCGCGGCGGCCGAGTCGGCGCCGCCAGCCGCTGCCCCGGCTAAGCTGCGGGTGCGAAAGGCTTAATCAGCCATGGCCGGCGCCACATAGCTCCCCTGCGCGCCCGTCACCGCGACGCAACAAATCTGCCCTTGTAACAATCGGTCGCGGGCCGTATATACCCGGCCAACCCTAGCCGATCTAAATCTAAAAGGAATCGCGCCCGGCACCCCAACATGGGACGACCGGGCCTTTTGTGTAAGCCGCATGGAAATCCGCAATATCGCCATCATCGCCCACGTCGACCATGGCAAGACCACACTGGTCGACGCCCTGCTGCGCCAGTCCGGCTCGTTCCGCGAGAACCAGCAGGTCGCCGAGCGCGTCATGGACAGCAACGACCTGGAGCGCGAGCGCGGCATCACCATTCTCGCCAAATGCACCTCGGTCGAGTGGCACGGCACCCGCGTCAACATCGTCGACACCCCCGGCCACGCCGATTTCGGCGGTGAAGTCGAACGCATCCTGTCGATGGTGGATGGCGTGGTGCTGCTGGTGGATGCCGCCGAAGGCCCGCTGCCGCAGACCAAGTTCGTGCTCGGCAAGGCGCTCGGCCTCGGCATGCGCCCGATCGTGGTCATCAACAAGGTCGACCGCCAGGACGCCCGTCCGGTGGAAGTGCATTCCGAAGTCTTCGACCTGTTCGCCGCGCTGGATGCCAGCGAGGAGCAGCTCGATTTCCCCTGCATGTTCGCCTCGGGCCGCAGCGGCTGGGCCGATGACAGCCTGGAAGGCCCGCGCAAGGACCTCGCCCCGCTGTTCGACCTGGTCGTGCGCCATGTGCCGGCGCCGATCGCCGAGCAGAATGCGCCGTTCAAGATGCTGGTCACCACGCTGGAAGCCGACAACTTCCTCGGCCGCATCCTCACCGGCCGCATCTATTCGGGCAAGCTGAAGGTCAACACCCCGATCCATTCCCTGCGCGCCGACGGCAGCGAGATCGAAGTGGGCCGCGTCACCAAGCTGCTGGCCTTCCGCGGCATCGAGCGCGTGCCGGTGGAAGAAGCCGATGCCGGCGACATCGTCGCCATTGCCGGCCTGACCACCACCACGGTGGCCGACACCATCTGCGAACCCAGCGTCACCGAGCCGGTGCCGGCCAATCCGATCGATCCGCCGACGCTCGCCATGACCTTCTCGGTGAACAATTCCCCGTTCGCCGGCAAGGAAGGCAGCAAGGTGCAGAGCCGCGTGATCCGCGACCGCCTGCTGCGCGAAGCCGAGGGCAACGTCGCCATCCATATCCGCGAGACCGAAGAGAAGGACGCCTTCCAGGTCGCCGGCCGCGGCGAACTGCAGCTCGGCGTGCTGGTCGAAGTGATGCGCCGCGAGGGCTTCGAGCTGTCGATCAGCCGCCCGCGCGTGCTGTTCCAGAAGGACGACGACGGCAACCTGCTCGAGCCGATCGAGGAAGTGCATGTCGACGTCGACGACGCCTATACCGGCGTGGTCGTGGAAAAGATGAGCCTGCGCAAGGCCGAGCTGCGCGACATGCGTCCCTCGGGCGGCGGCAAGACCCGCATCACCTTCCATGCCCCGTCGCGCGGCCTGATCGGCTATCATGGCGAGTTCCTGACCGACACGCGCGGCACCGGCATCATGAACAAGCTGTTCCACGGCTACGGCCCGCATCGCGGTCCGATCCCCGGCCGCCGCAATGGTGTGCTGATTGCCAATGGCACCGGCGAAACCGTGGCCTATGCGCTGTGGTATATCGAGGAGCGCGGCACGCTGTTCGTCGATCCGGGCACGCCCGTGTATGAGGGCATGATCATCGGCGAGAACAGCCGCGACAACGACCTTGAAGTCAATCCGATGAAGGCCAAGCAGCTGACCAACATGCGCGCATCGGGCAAGGACGAGGCCGTGCGCCTCACCCCGCCGCGCAAGATGACGCTGGAACAGGCGATCAGCTACATCGGCGATGACGAGCTGGTGGAAGTGACGCCGAAAAGCGTGCGCATCCGCAAGAAGCTGCTCGATCCGAACGACCGCAAGCGCGCCTCGCGCGCCGCCGACGCCGCGTAAACACGCCGGACCCGGCGATTGCCATGGCACCTGCCCTGCAATCGCTGGAACTCAGGGTGCCGCCGCCGGCGGTGGTACTGATCGTTGCCACCGCCATGTGGGGCATCTCGGTTCTCGCCCCACAGGTCGCGCTGCCTGCCGAGGAGCGCATCGCGGCCGCGATCCTGATTGCGGCCGTCGCTGCCGGCTTCGGCCTCACAGGCAACCTCGCCTTCCGCCGCGTGAAAACCACCGTGAATCCGCTGCATCCCGAGCGGGCCTCGACTCTGGTACAGTCCGGCGTCTACAGGATCACGCGTAACCCGATGTATCTCGCGCTGCTTCTGTTCCTGCTGGCCTGGGCGGTCTTCCTGTCGAATGCCTGGACCTTGCCCGGGCCGCTGGCCTTCCTGCTCTACATCACCCGATTCCAGATCGTGCCGGAAGAACGCGCCCTGTCCGCCAGATTCGGCGCGGCCTATACCGCCTATTGCACCAGGGTCCGCCGCTGGCTGTGACGCGGCGGCCCTCGCGCCTGCCGACATGCTCCGTAAACGGTTGGATACGCGTGGCTTTTTCTGCCCGATCCCACTAATTAACGTTTATTACAATGCAAATAATACAACCACAGCCAGATATTCTCTTGTCGATTGCTTTCGCTTTTGAGTAAATACTATCTCAGATAGCCAAGCCTGAGTCCCCAGCTCACGCGTCCCCTGCCCCGGCCAGAGAGAGACAGCGATGACCAAACCGGCCCTGAATCTCAACAGCCTCCGCTTCCTGGTGGCGGACGGGAACAGCTACTTCCAGTCCCTGCTCTACGGCATCCTGCACGCGCTCGGCGCCCAGCATATCGCCGTGACCGGCACCGGCGACGAGGCACTGGCGCGCAGCCGCAGCGACGTGACCGACCTGCTGATCTGCGACTGGAACCTGCCGCAGCTCGACGGCTTCGACCTGGTGAAGCGCATCCGTCAGGACCGCCACAATCCGAACCGCCATACGCCGGTGATCGTGCTGACCAGCCATGCCCAGGCGCAGAATGTGGAACAGGCGCGCGACTGCGGCGCCAATTTCGTGCTGGCCAAACCGATCTCGCCGAAGCTGCTGTATGATCGCCTGCTGTGGATCGCCGAAGATCCGCGCCCCTTCGTGCTGGCGCCCGGCTATATCGGCCCCGACCGCCGCTTCAAGGACGGCCCCACCGGTGATGCCGACCGCCGCGGCACGGGACGTGACCCCGGCCAGGCCGCCGGCGTGCCGCCAATGACGGCCGAGCAGCTGCGCGCCGCCGCGCCGGCCACAGTGCACTGAGAACGCGCGATGAGCCGCAGCGAGGATGCCGCGCCGCCAACCGGGGTGGAGATCGTCAGGATCAAATCGCGCTTCGCCATGCTGGCGCTGCGCGAGGGCGGCAAGCCCGCCGCCGTGGCACTGAAGGCCGCCGACGCCTTCCTGCAGGCCGAGCGCGGCCGCTATCTCGCCTGGGTGACCGACACGCTGCGGCAGCTGGATCACACGCTGGACGAATTGCCCGGCAGCATCCCCGAGGCGCTGCAGCAGGCCTATGGCCAGGCGATGCAGATCCGCGATCTCGGCGGCACCTTCGGCGCCGCGCTGGTCACCGAGGTGGCCGACAGCCTGTGCGAGCTGCTCTACCGCCTGCATGCGGCCGGACTGTACAATGCCGCCGCCATCGCCACGCATCAGTCGGTGCTGCGGCTGGTCTGCATGGCGGACCAGGCGCGCGCCACGCCGGATGGCATCGCCGAACTGGTGGCCGGTCTGAAGCAGATCGTGGCGCGGTTTCCGCGGCCGCAGCCGCCGGTCAAGCCCGCAGCGGATCAGACGGTGGCAGCGCAGACGGCAACGGCGCAGACGCCGCACTGACTGGTCTGACCGACGGTCTGGCCGATGGTCTGGCCTAGTCCTTCACGGATGCGCAGTAGCGCGTCGAGGAGCGGATTTTCGCGCAGGCGGCATCGGCATCCTTGCGCTCGGCAAAGCCGACCAGCACGAGCCGCGCAAACGACCCGCGGCTGGGCGTATCGACCCATTCGACCTGCGGATCGAACTGGCCGTAGAGCGCCTGGTTGCCGCGCAGCAGCTCCTGCCATTCGTTGATCGCCGCCGATTCCGTGCGATGCGAGGCGAGATGCGCGCGCCAGCCGGTGATTTCGGCGCCGGCCATGTTCTTCATGCTGCCGGCCATGGCCGGCGGTTCCGGCACCGCACCGGTGGCGGCGGCCATCTTCTGCTGCTCCATCGCCAGTTTGGGATCGTCGGCCGCGGCGGGCGACGGTTTGTAACCGGCCGGCAGGCCCGGCGCGCCGGCGACCACCATCGGCGCAGCTCCGGGCGGCACTGCGGCCGAGGATGAGGATGTCCCGGCAGCCGGACGGTTCGCGGCCGCGCGCGGCATCGGTGCGGCCGGCTTGCTGCCCGGCGCCGGTGCCTTCGCCGCGGCCAGCCTGTCGGCCTGCATCCGCGCCGCCTCGGCCTCGGCGGCGAGCTTCTCCGGGTCCTGGTAATTGACCGGCGCGGTGTTGCCCTGCTGGCTGGCGCTGCCGGACGTGGCGCGCTGCGCCGCCCAGTTGGCCTGCGACACGCTGCCCGGCGGCGGCATCGGCGTTTCGGGACGCGGCGGATCGACCGGATACATGCCGAGTTCCATCTGCGTGCGCTGCCAGGCCTCGCAGCCGGCCAGCAGGCCGGCGGCCAGAATCAGGGCTATGACGTTACGGCAGCGCATCGACTCGATCCTCATGGGCTGCATTTTAGGCTGACGCGGCGAGCAGGGCCAAGGTAGAAACGTGGTTAAGACAAGGAGGATGCATGCCCGTATTCGACATCAAGGCCGACGTCACCGGCAAGGTCTGGAAGCTGGAGGCCGCCGTCGGCGCCAGCCTGGCCGCCGGCGAGGTCGTGATGATCCTGGAATCGATGAAGATGGAGATTCCGGTCGAGGCGCCGAAAGCGGGCCGGCTGGCCGCGATCAGCGTGGCCGAAGGCGACAGCGTCAAGGAAGGCCAGGTGCTGGCGAAACTCGAGGTCTGAGGCATCTCGACGGCATGAGATCCTCGGGTCAAGCCCGAGGATGACGGCAAAGGGGATTGAGGCTCAGTCTTCGCGCACTCAGTCTTCTCTGGGCCGGTGACGGATGATCAGCGGCGTCTGCGCCAGCATGAAGGCCACGGTCAGCCCGATCAGGCCGAAGACCTTGAAGGCGACCCAGACATCCGTGCTCTGGGTGCGCCAGACGATCTCGTTCAGGCCCGCCATGGCGGCGAAGAACAGGCCGAGCCGCAGGGTCAGCTTGCGCCAGCCGTTCTCCGTCATCTGCAGCGATGTGCCCAGCACATACTGCAGCGGGTGCCGGTTGATGGCATAGCCGCCGAGCAGGATCACGGCGAAGATCGCATTGACGATGGTCGGCTTCAGCTTGATGAAGGTCTCGTCCTGCAGCCACAGCGTCAGGCCGCCGAAGATGCCGACCACCAGCGCGGTGACCAGCGGCATCATCGGCAGGCGGCGCAGGAAAACCAGCGACAGCAGCAGGCCCACCGCCGTCGCCGCCAGCAGCACCGCCGTGGCCGGCAGCAGGCCCTCGGCGGTATAGACGATGAAGAACAGCCCGAGCGGTCCGTATTCGGTGGCCGGCTTGAGCCAGCGCGGTGCCGTGCGGCCGGCGCTCACCGCAAGGCCGCCGCGATATTGCCGCCATCCACCGTGGCAACCGCCGCCGTGGTCTTGGCCGCCAGCGCCAGCTGCACGAAGGCCTGCGCCACATCGGCCGCCTTCACCTCGCGCGCCAGAAGATTGCCCGACATGTAATCCTTCTCGCTGACGCCGCGCGCCTTCGACCGTTTGGCCACCATCTCATCGGTGAGCAGGCCGGAACGGATGCGATCGGCATTCACGGCAGATGAGCGGATGCCCTGCGCGCCGTAATCCAGCGCATATTGCCGCGACAGGAACAGCGTCGCCGCCTTGGGCAGACCGTATGGCCCGAAATCGGGGCCGGGATTAACCGCCTGTTTCGAGGCATTGAACAGCAGGCAGCCGCCGGTCTTCTGCTGCAGCATGATCTTCACGGCAGTCTGCGCCACCGACTGGTGGCTGAAGAAATTCAGCTCGAAACTCTGGCGCAGCAGCGCGTCGGAGACCTCGCCGATCCTGCCACCCCAGGCATTGCCGGCATTGGAGACGACGATATCGACGCCGCCGAAATGCTGCACGACTTTCGCAAACGCCGCCTGCACGGCGGCCGGCTTCGTGACATCGCAACTGATCCCGATGCCGCCAAGTTTTTTCGCCACGGCCGCCGCCTTCTCGCCATCGAGATCGAACACCGCCACTTCGGCGCCCTCGGCGGCGAAGGCTTTCGCGGTGGCGGCGCCGATGGCCCCGGCCCCGCCGGTGACCACCACGACCTGGCGCGCCAGCGGCTTCTCGGCCCCCTTGCCCAGTTTGGCCTGCTCCAGCGACCAGTATTCGACATCGAAAATGTCGCGTTCCCGGATGCTGGTGAAGCGGCCGATGGCCTCGGCTTTGGTGATGATGCTGACCGCCATCTCGGCGACATCGCCGGCGATCACCGCATCCTTGCGCGTCTTGCCGACGCCGACCAGGCCGAGGCCGGGAATCAGCAGCGCGCGCGGCATCGGATCGAGCATGATCTTCTGCGGCTTGGCTTTGGCATTGTGGCGCTCGAAATAGGCTTTGTATTTCTTGATATAGGTCTCGACGGCCTTCTGCGCGGCGGCGGTAAAGGCATCGAGCTTGCCGGCTTCCGGTGCGGGCAACACCAGCGGCCAGGGTTTGGTGCGGATCACGTGGTCGGGCGTCACCGTGCCGGCCTGGCTGTAGCGCATCACATCCTTGCCGCGCGCGAAGGCCTGGATCTCGGCGCTGTCGCGCAGGTTGAACACCCAGCGCGTGACGGCGCCATCGGCATCCTGCGGAATGCTGAGCAGGCCGCGCAGGATCGGCAGCACGTCTTCCGCCGCCGCGACCGTCTTCGGCAGCGCCCTGCCCGGCGCGAAGACGGTCTTCTTCCCCTTCGCCAGATGGCGCTCGGCCTTCGAGACGAATTCGATCATCAGGTCATAGGCGTCCTTCGCCGTCTCGGCGAAGGTGAAGATGCCATGCTTGAGCAGGATCAGACCCTGGCACTCCGGATTGGCATTGAAAGCCGCGGCGGCCTTCTTGGCGAGGCCGAAGCCCGGCATCTCGTAATCCACCAGTGCGACGCGGTTGCCATAGAGCTTGCGGCAGATCGCATCGCCGTCGGGCTGGTCGGTGATCGCCAGCACGGCCGAGGCATGGGTATGGTCGATAAACTTGTGCGGCAGGAAGGCGTGGAACAGCGTCTCGACCGAGGGATTCGGCGATGTGCTGTCGAGCAGGTTGCAGCGCTGGATGTTGACCATGTCCTCGTCGGTCAGATTTTTAAGCGCGATCAGCTCCTGCAGCGGCTTGAGCTTCACCGCCGGCAGCCCCGGCGGCTCGATCACCGCCATGTCCCAGCCCGAACCCTTGACGCAGAGCACATCCACCGGCCGGCCGAGCGGGTCGGGCATCTGCGTCTTCACCGAGGTATTGCCGCCGCCATGCTGCACCAGGTCCGGCACGCCGCCGAGCAGGCGCGTGGTATAGGTGCGCAAAGCCAGATCCTTATTCACGCCCTGTTTCGCGTAATGCGCGATGGCGGCCTTGGCGTCGCGGTCGGACCAGAGATTTTTCATGGGGCAATCCTAACGGTAATCAGGCGAATTCGGGATAGAGCTTGGTGAGGCCGGACTCACTCGCGGCGCAGACGCCACGTTCGGTGACCAGGCCGGTGACGAGGCGCGACGGGGTGACGTCGAAGCCGAAATTCGCCGCCCTGCTGCCTTCCGGCGTGATGGTCACCGGCACCACCTCGCCGGATGCGGTGCGGCCGCTCATCACGGTGACCTCTTCCTGGGCGCGTTCCTCGATGGGGATTTCCTTGACGCCGTCGCGGGTCGTCCAGTCGATGGTGGAATGCGGCAGCGCCACATAGAAGGGCACGCCGTTGTCATGGGCGGCCAGCGCCTTGAGGTAGGTGCCGATCTTGTTGCAGACATCGCCTTCGCGCGTGGTGCGATCGGTGCCGACGATACACATGTCGACCTGGCCATGCTGCATCAGGTGGCCGCCGGCATTGTCGACGATCACGGTATGCGGCACACCGTGGCTGTTCAGCTCCCAGGCGGTGAGCGAGGCGCCCTGGTTGCGCGGGCGCGTCTCGTCGACCCAGACATGTACCGGAATGCCCTTGTCATGCGCCTTGTAGATTGGCGCGATGGCGGTGCCCCAGTCCACCGTGGCCAGCCAGCCGGCATTGCAGTGGGTGAGAATGTTGATACTGCGTTTGCGACCGGCCTTCTCGTAGAGGTCTTCGATGATCTTCAGGCCATGGTCGCCGATCGCCGAACAGGTGGCGGCATCGTCGTCGGCGATCTCGGCGGCGACCTTGTAGGCTGTCGCGGCGCGCTGTTCCGTTGGCTGGTTGTGCAGCGCGTTGCGCACGCGATCCAGCGCCCATTTCAGGTTGATCGCGGTCGGCCGCGTCGCGTTGATGACGGCATAGGCCTGGTCGAGCATGGCATCCGACGGGTCGGCGCGCATCGCCAGCGCCAGGCCATAGGCGCCGGTGGCGCCAATCAGCGGCGCGCCGCGCACCACCATCGCCTTGATCGCATGGGCGGCCTCTTCCCAGGTTGACAGACTGGTGGTGACGAAGGCATGCGGCAGCCGGGTCTGGTCGATGATGCCGACCGACCAGCCATCGGAGTTGACCCAGATTGTGCGGTAGGCTACGCCCTTAACCTTCATGTCTCGCCCTTTGAAAAGCGGCCCGAAAATCGCGCGGAAAGTAACGGACCCGGCCCTGCGGAGCAATGCCGGACGCCGGCCTAAACCGCCTTGTCACACAGGTTTCGCCCCAGGTAGCGCCTGATGGTGCCGGTTCTGCTGCTGACCGTGGTGGTGGACCTGATCGGCTTCGGCCTGATCCTGCCATTATTGCCATTTTACGCGATCCATTACGGCGCCTCGCCCTTCACGGTGGCGCTGCTCTCGGTGGTGTTTTCCGTGGCCCAGTTCCTCGCCGCGCCGCTGATGGGCAGCCTGTCCGACCGGCTGGGCCGGCGACCGGTTTTCCTCGGTTGCATGCTGCTGAGCATCATCGGCTATTTCAGCCTCGCCTTCGCCGACAGCCTGCTGACCATCTTTCTCGCCCGCATCGTCACCGGCATCGGCGGCTCCAAGGTCGGCGTGGCCCAGGCGATCATCGCCGACAGCACGCCGCCGGAGCAGCGCGCCCGCGGCATGGGCCTGATTGGCGGTGCCTTCGGCATCGGCATGATCCTGGGGCCGGTGATCGGCGGCCTGCTCATCGGCCCCGATCCGGAACACCCGCATTACCAGCTGCCGATCCTGGCGGCGGCCGGCACCTCCAGCCTGGCGCTGCTGTTCGCCATCCTCAAGGTGCGCGAGACGCATCCGCCACAGCCGGGCCTGCGCGTGCAGCTGTGGAGCAATCCGCTGGCCGAACTGCCGCTGCTCGGCCGCACCGTGGTGGTGCTGCTCCTGGTCAGCTTCGCGATCAACTTCGTCTTCTCGCAGATCGAGACGCTGTTCCCGCTGTTCGTCGCCGCCCGGCTCGACTGGCATGCCTACGAGGTCGGGCTGGCTTTCACCTTCATCGGCACCATCGTGCTGACCGTGCAGGGCATCCTGATCGGACCGCTGACGCGCCGCTTCGGCGAGGCGCGGCTGCTGACATACGGGATGCTCAGCCTGGCGGCCGGCTGCGCCATGGCGCATCTGGTCACCGATACCGCGATGATCGCGCTCTCGATCCTGCTGACCGCGTCCGGCGTCGCCACCGTCAATCCCAGCATCAGCAGCATGGTCTCGCGCAACGCCGATCCGATGCGCCAGGGCGCCGCCATGGGCAGCATGCAGTCGCTCGGCGCGCTCGGCCGCACGCTGGGTCCGGCCTGGGGCGGCTGGCTGTTCGGCCATATCGGCATCAACATCGCCTACTGGATCGGCGGCGTGATCCTGCTGGTGACGCTGGCGCTGGCCTGGCGCACCATCCATCCGAAGCCCGCCGCTCCATGAGCGCCACCTACCGCGCCATGCTGTGCCGCCGCCTCGGCCCGCCCGACGTGCTGGAGCCGGCCGAGCTGCCGCGCCGGGCGCTGCAGCCCGGCGAGGTGCGCATCGCCGTGCACGCTACCGGCGTCAATTTCCCCGACCTGCTGCAGGTGGCCGGCGACTACCAGCACAGGCCGCCGCTGCCCTTCGTGCCGGGCTTCGAGGCCGCCGGCGAGATCACCGAACTGGCCGGCGATGTCCGGAACTGGCAGGCCGGTGATGCCGTGCTGCTGCGCGGTACCGGCGCCTATGCCGAAGAGATGGTGGCGCCAGCAGCGACCCTGCTGCCCAAGCCGGCGGACTGGAGCTGGGACGAGGCCGCCGCCTTTCCGGTGGCGGCCGCGACCGCCTGGGTGGCGCTGCTCTGGCGCGGGCGGCTGCTGCGCGGTGAGACGCTTCTGGTGCTCGGCGCCGGCGGCGGCACCGGGCTGGCGGCGGTGGCGCTCGGCGCGCAGGCCGGCGCGCGGGTTGTCGCCGTGGCATCATCAGCGGAGAAACGCGAGGCCGCGCTGGCGGCCGGCGCCACGGTCGCCCTCGATCCCGCCATCGCCGGCTGGGAACAGGGTCTGCAGGCGGAGGTCGTGTTCGATCCGGTCGGCGGCGAGATGTTCAGTACGGCCTGGCGCGCGCTGAAGCCGGGCGGTCGCTGGCTGGTGGTCGGCTTTGCCGGCGGCGGCATCCCGCGCCCGCCCGCCAACCGCCTGCTGCTGAAGGAAGCCGAGCTGATCGGCGTGCGGGCCGGCGAGCAGGCCCGCCGCGATCCGCTGGCCGCCAGGGCGCTGAAAACCGGTCTGCGCGACTGGCTAGTCGGCAGCGAGGGGCGACGTCCGCTGATCGGGGCCATCTATCGGCTTGATGAAGCTGCCGCCGCCCTGCGCCGGCTGGCTGACCGCAACGCCGTCGGTAAACTGGTTCTGCGCCCCCGCTAGCAGTCCGGCCAGCGGTCCCGGGCGGTGGCGTTCCGGCGGCAGCGTGACGCTGACCATGGTGCCCTCGCCCAGCTTGCTCTCGATATACAATTCGCCGCCATGCAGATCGACCAGGCTGCGCGACAGCGACAGGCCCAGCCCGGTGCCCTCATGGCTGCGCGACAGCGCATTGGCCACCTGGCTGAACGGCTGCTGCACCCGCTCGATATCCTCTTCGGCGATGCCGATGCCGGTATCGGTCACGGCGACTTCCAGGCTGCCATCGGGCTGCAGCGTGCAGCGGATTTCGACGCTGCCGCCCTGCGGCGTGAATTTCACCGCATTGCTGATCAGGTTGATCCAGACCTGGCGCAGGCGGCGCATGTCGCCCCACAGCGCCGGCGACGGATCGGGCAGCCGCCTGGTGATGGTGATGCGGTTGGTGGCGGCGCGCTCGCGCACCAGCAGCAGCGCGGCCTCCAGGCTTTCGTTCAGGTCGATCCATTCCTCGTCCAGCGTCATCTTGCCGGATTCGACCTTGGCCATGTCGAGGATGTCGTTGATCAGGGCCAGCAGATGCTCGCCGCTCTGCACGATGTCGCGGCAGTATTCGCGATACTTGGCATTGCCGAGCGGGCCCATCATCTCGTCGAGCAGCACCTGGCTGAAGCCGAGAATGGCATTCAGCGGCGTGCGCAGTTCATGGCTCATATTGGCCAGGAAGTCGGACTTGGCGCGGTTGGCCTCCTCGGCCTGTTCCTTGGCCAGCATGAGCTGCTGTTCGTTGCGGCGCTGCAGGCTGACATCGCGGAACATGCCCTCGATCATCACCAGGCTGCCGGATTCATCGGTGACGCGGCGCAATGTCTTCGAGACCCAGACCGGACTGCCGTCGCGGCGGCGCATTTCGGAACGGAAGTCGCGCGCCAGGCCGTGGCGCTCCAGATGCTTGATCAGTTCCTTGCGGCGCTCGGGATTCACATAAAGCTGCTCGCCGGCTCGGGTCACGGTGGCCAGCATCTCTTCAGGCGAAGAGAAACCGAAAATGGCGGCACCGGCGCGGTTGATCGCCAGCACGCGGCCTTCCGGCGTCACCTGCACGATGCCTTCATGCACGTTGTCGAAAATCTGGCGGTATTTGGCCTCGGCCTGGCGCAGGCGAATCTGCGCCCGTTTGCGCACGGTGATATCGGTGAAGACCGAGACATAGCCGATGCTGCCATTGCTGGACGGCAGGCGGCGCCAGTCGAAATTCAGCCAGGTGCCGTCGGTCAGCCGCACTTCCTGCTTGCGGTCGGCGCGGGTCGAGGCATCGATATAGGCATTGATCCAGGCCGAGGCTTCCTCGGCGCGGATGGTCAGCACGCCGCGCGATACCAGCAGGCCGAGGAATTCCTGCGCCGGCATGCCGACACGCAGCAGATGCTCGGGCAGGCCGAACAGTTCGGGCAGGCGGCGGTTGATCTCCACCAGGTTGGGACCGGCATCCCAGACGGCGAAACCCTCGCCCATGGTGTCCAGCGCGGCATGCAGCAGGTGGTTTTCGGTGGCAACGGCTTCCGGGCTTTCGTCCACCGCATCGCGATGGCGCGCCAGCGCGGCCATGAATCTGTCTTCACCGAATGGCGGCTGTGTCACCGCTTTCCCCCTGCCCGCAGGCTCCCGCACGAAGCGGGCGGGCCTGCCGTCCAACGGCACTGCAACCGCTGCATCCCACCGAGCTCCCGACCTGTTAAGCCGATTCTTATCGTTTTACGCGTTTTTCGAGCGCGAAAGTGTGCACACAGGCCGCGCCTCGCCGCAACAGGAAATCGGCGATTTCACAGGCGGGATCGACCTTTAGATAAGCAGCAGTTGGGCATTACCCCAGCGTTATGCATATGCAGGTAGCAAAACCCACGAAAAAAGGCCGGCCGCTGATGCGGCCGGCCCTTTCGAACCCACGCGGAACCGTCGAAACGCTTGCTTAGATGCAGTAGCTCTTCAGCGGCGGAAAGCCGTTGAAGCCGACCGACGAATAGGTCGTCGTATAGGCCCCGGTGGACAGGATCTGAATCTTGTCGCCGACTTCCAGCGCCAGCGGCATCTGGTATTCGGCCTTCTCATACAGGATGTCGGCGCTGTCGCAGCTCGGGCCGGCGAGTGATACCGGGCCGGTCGGCCCGCCGTCGCGCGGCGTCACGATGCGGTACTTGATCGCCTCGTCCATGGTCTCGGCCAGGCCGGAGAACTTGCCGATATCGAGATAGACCCAGCGACGGTCGTCGTCGTAATCCTTCTCGGAAATCAGCACGACTTCCGCCTGGATCACGCCGGCATCGCCGACCAGACCGCGGCCCGGCTCGATGATCATTTCGGGGATGTTGTTGCCGAAATGGTTGGTCATCGCATCGCTGATGGCCTGGGCATAGGCCTCCAGCATCGGGATATCGGTGCGATACTTCGCCGGGAAGCCGCCGCCGAGATTGACCATGCGCAGGTCGACATCGGCCTGCTGCAGGATGGTGAACATCTGCGCGACCTGGGCGACAGCCTTGTCCCACTGGTTCAGGTCGGTCTGCTGCGAGCCGACATGGAAGGAGATGCCATAGGGGTCGAGACCCAGCTCACGCGCCTTGACCAGCAGGTCGGCGGCCATGCGCGGGGCGCAGCCGAATTTCTTCGACAGCGGCCATTCGGCGCCTTCGCATTCCATCAGCACGCGGCAGAACACCTGCGAGCCCGGCGCCAGTTCGGCCAGCTTCTGCAGCTCGCAGAGCGAGTCGAAGGCATAGAGCCGCACGCCGCGCTCGTAGGCCCAGGCGATGTCGCGCTTCTTCTTGATGGTGTTGCCGAACGAGATGCGGTCGGGCGTCACGCCCTGCGACATGCACTGCTCGATTTCGTTCGCCGAGGCGGTGTCGAAATTCGAGCCCAGGGCGCGCAGGCGGCGCAGGATTTCCGGCGCCGGATTGGCCTTGATCGCGTAGTAGACCTTGGCCAGCGGCAGCAGGCGGCGCAGTTCGCGGTAATTCTGTTCGATCACGTCCACGTCGACGACGAGGAACGGCTCGGTGTCCTTCGCCTCGGCGAGGAACTTCTGCATCTTTTGGGTAATCTGACCCTGCTCAATACGCTTTTGCGAGCTGCGTCGCAGACGGGTATTGGTGCGGCCACCATTGGCTGCAAGCATCGAAACCTCCCTCTCGGACCGGCTTTGAACCGGCACAGCTCAAGCGCTGTGCGACCAAAAAGGACGCGTTCGTCGTTGCATAACCTGCCAGGGGCCATCGGCACGTGCGGGTGCGTCGTTGAAGCGGTATTTACAACATCTCCCCCCCATTGCAATAGGAAATTGCCCCGGGGGGAAATTTTTTTGCCGGCGCCGTGCTTTACGTGTCACAGCCGCGCTGCGTCGCGGCGACAGAGCAGCACGAGAAAAGCCGCATGAATTGCGGCTTTTCTGCATCCCGGTGCTGTTGTGAAAGCGGTGTCGTCGGCGCTGCCGGCGGCTTAAAATTTTGGGGTCGGGGGGGGGGCGGGGCGGCCCGGCCGCGCCGCGCGCCGGGGGGGCCGCCGGCCGCCGCGGCGACTCCGGCGCGCGAGTCTGGCGCGCTCAGCGCAGGGCGATCTGGCCCATCAGGCCGATGAAATCCTGCAGGCGCTGCGGCGACAGCGGCGCCGGCTGGCTGGGCGCATTCAGGCCGGTCAGCCGGGTGTAGTCGCCGATCTTGTCCAGCTTCACCGGCGGACCCGCCAGGCCGGCAACCTCGACGCGGCCGACGCTCAGCATGGCGATCTCGGTGCTGTCGGGCAGGATGCGGCCGGCCACGGTGGCGGCCTTCACCGTCACGGTGCCGCCCGGCAGCACGACATAAACGTTGCCCGGATTGGCGGAATCGAGGTGAAAACTGCCGCGTTCGAGCCGCAGCACCACGCGGTCGGCGGCGAATTCATCCACCGTGATGACGCTGTTGGGGCCGATGATGACGGTGGTGCGGTCGTCCAGGGTGAATTTCACGCCCGAACCGGGGCCGCTGGCGAGACGGTTGCCAAGCACGATCGGCAGCCCGCGCCGGCTTTCCTGGCCGACCACCCGGGGCACCGGGGCGACCACGGCGATCGGCGTGACCGCCAGTGCGGGTTCGGAGGCCGCGCGGGCATTGCCGGCCCAGGCAGCGGCGGCCAGACCGGCGGCAGCGGCAACAGTCAGAGTCATTGTGACGCGCAGAGCGCGACGAAGCAGGATGGCAGCCATGACGCGGCACCTCAGGTTGTCGGATTGCGCCGACTATGCCTGATCCCGTGCAGCGGTGCTGTGACGGCCGATACGAAAGGCCGTGCTATTTGGTGCCGTAGATGCGGTCGCCGGCATCGCCCAGGCCGGGGCGGATATAGCCGTGATCGTCGAGCTGGCGGTCGACCGAGCAGGTATAGACCATCACATCGGGATGCGCCTCCTGCATCACCTGCAGGCCTTCCGGCACCGTCAGCAGGCAGACGAACTTGATCTGGGTGGCGCCGGCTTCCTTCAGCCGGGCGACGGCGGCGGCGGCGGAATGGCCGGTCGCCAGCATCGGATCGACCACGATGACCAGGCGCTCGCGCACGTCGTCGGGCAGCTTGAGGTAATATTCCACCGGCACCAGGGTCTCAGGATCGCGGTACAGGCCGACATGGCCGACGCGGGCCGAGGGCACCAGGTCGAGCATGCCGTCCAGGATGCCGTTGCCGGCACGCAGGATCGAGACGAAGCACAGCTTCTTGCCGGCCAGCAGCGGCGCCTGCATTTCTTCCAGCGGCGTCTCGATGCTCACCTTCTCCAGCGGCAGGTCGCGGGTCACCTCGTAGCAGAGCAGCAGGCTGAGTTCGCGCACCAGGCGACGGAATTCGGCGGTCGAGACCTCCTTGCGGCGCAGCAGGGTCAGCTTGTGCTGCACCAGCGGGTGGTTGACCACGGTGGCATTGGGAAACGCGTTCATCGATGACTCCCCCGGGATAAAATCAGAAAACCGTGCCGTCGCTGGCGACCGTCAGCGGCGGGCCGCCATCGGCGCGCTTCTCTTTGGCGATCTTGCGGCCGGCAGCCCAGGTGCCGCCCTCCAGTATCCGCGCCAGCGGCATCTCGGCCGCGGTCTTGCCCAGGCGGGCGCGCACCGGATCGGCGATACGGTCGAGCAATGCCAGGGTCAGCGCGCGCCATTCCACCACGGCCTCGTCTTCCACCGGGATGGGGAATTTCAGCAGCGCCTCATGCCGCACGCTGAGTACGCCGAGATCGAGGAACAGGCCGCCATTGCGATATTCCGGCAGGCCGGTCAGGTCGTCCAGCCCGGTGACCGCGATGCCGGCCTCCTCGAAGATTTCCACCAGCGAGTAGGTCAGCCACTGCGACAGCTTGTGGAACGGCACCAGCCCGGAGGTGAGATCGCCGCTCATCAGGCCGCGATGGCGCCAGACATCGCCGAGATTCTGGCCGTCCAGCGTCATGCGCGAGGGCCAGATCGGGCCGAGCCCTTCCAGCACGGCGGCCAGGATCGCCGTGGCCGGCAGCTTGCCGTCCTTCACGGCATGGGCCTTCAGGTAATCGTACAGCCCGCCGATACGGGCCTCTTTGCCGAAGAGATCAGGCCGTGCCTTCAAGGCCTGGCCGAGATTGCGCATCAGCGCCGCCCTGCCTTCGACACCGACCAGCGGATTGGTGTCGGAAACCTGGAAGGCATGGGCGATGGCATTGGGTGCCAGCGAGATCAGGCCATGGGCATCGGCGCGCAGCGGATGCGCCTTGTCGCCGGCGAACAGCCCGGCACGGAAGGCATGCAGGCTGGCCACCGCCAGGCCCTCGGAGCGCGCGACCGGCCGGCCCTCTTCATTGTACTTCCACTGCGGCCCAGCGCCGGCATCCAGCAGCACGCTGACCACGCAGAGGTCGAAGCGGATGCGAGCGATCTCGTCGGCGTCCACGCCTTTCAGCGTGGCGGCAAGCTGGCCCCAGCGGTCGACGCCGTTGGCGGCGAAATGCCGCCAGCGCGCGTGATAGGGAATCTGCAGGGTGGGATAATTCTCGCGGATCACCTGCGCCACGTAATCGGCCGCCGCCGGCATGGCATCGAGATGCAGGGTGAAATTCGGCAGCGCATCGCGCTCGGCCAGCGAAAACAGCGCATGGCAGCGCTCGCGCACCGCCCCTGTGGTACGCAGCCAGGCAACGGCCTGGGCCGGATCGTTCAGATTACCCACGGATACTCACTCCTCGATACCCCATTATTCCTCAAGACCACGGCCCTTGGCCTTCTTCAATTCGTCCTCATCCGGCACCTTGTCGGTGAAATAGCCGGCCGCCTTCTTGGCGTCCATCTCCACCCTGGCATCGGCGGGGATCAGCTCGTCGGGGATCGGCACGCGCTCGACCACCTGGATGCCGCTGGCGACGATGGGCTCGAATTTCATATTGCTCATCGAGACCAGCCGGTCGATGCGGCTGACGCCGAGCCAGTGCAGGATATCGGGCATCAGCTCCTGGAACCGCATGTCCTGCACGCCGGCGACGCATTCGGTGCGCTGGAAATAGGTCTCGGCGCGGTCGCCCATCTCCTGCCGCTTGCGCGCGTTGTAGACCAGGAACTTGGTCACCTCGCCGAGCGCGCGGCCTTCCTTGCGGTTATAGACGATGACGCCGACGCCACCCTGCTGCGCCTCTTCGATGCAGACTTCGATTCCGTGCGCGAGATAGGGCCTGCAGGTGCAGATATCGGAGCCGAACACATCCGAGCCGTTGCATTCGTCATGGATACGGCAGGCGATCCGGGTCTGCGGCTTGCCCAGCTTCGACACATCGCCGAACAGGTAGACGGTCATGCCACCGATCGGCGGCAGGAAGACCTTGAGGTCGCCGCGCGTCACCAGCTCCGGGAACATGCCGCCGGTCTGCTCGAACAGGCCGCGGCGCAGTTCGGTCTCGCTGATGTTGAAACGCCGGGCGACGCCGGGCAGCCACCAGACCGGCTCGACCGCCACCTTGGTCACCTTCACGTCGCCGTTGGCGGCGAGGATGTTGCCATCGGGCTTGAGCCGCCCGGCCTGCATCGCCTGGTGCAGTTCGGGCATGTTTATATGCGCCTTGGTCACGGCAATGGTGGGCCGGATATCCCAGCCGGCCTTGATCTGCTCGGCGAACACCTGGCTGGTGATATGGCCCCAGGGATCGAGCGAGACGATCTTTTCCGGATCGGCCCATTGCGGAAACGGGCCCAGCGGTTCGGCCGGCGCGGTGTTGGTCAGGTCCGGTCTGTGCTCGGCCTTGAGCTGGCCGGCGGCTATGGCGAGCGCGCGATAGAGCGAATAGGCGCCCGAATGCGTGCCGATGGCATTCTTGCCGCCAGGATTCTTCAGCGTGGCAACGACCGGCCCGCGCTGGCGCGGATCGGCGGCGCCCCATTCGATCGGCAGCGGCTTGCCGGCCGTCGTGGTGCTGGGATGCGAAGTGAGGACAATCGGCTTCGGCGCCGGCTTCTTTTCATTCGGGATGTTCGGAATGTCACTCATGGTCTGTACCCAAAGCTAGGTGGACCCGCCTGACGCAGCGGGGCAGCAAGATTGGCGAATTCACACAGCAGCGGCCGGGTGTCGCGCGGGTCGATCAGTTCCTCGACCAGGAAGGCTTCCGCCGTGCGGAACGGCGAGCGTACGCGGTTCAGCCGTTCCTCGATGTCTTTCAGCAGCGCGGCGCGGTCGTCGGCCTTGTCGAGATCGGCGCGGTAGGCGGCCTCGATGCCGCCTTCCAGCGGCAGGCTGCCCCAGTCGCCCGAGGGCCAAGCATAACGATAGCGCAGCCGCGTGTGATTGCTATGCCCTGCCCCGGCAACACCGAAGGCCTTGCGCATGATGATCGAGCACCAGGGCACGGTGGCCTGGTAGACAGCGGTGAGCGCGCGGGCGCCATGGCGGATGGTGCCGGTCTGCTCGGCTTCGGGGCCGATCAGGAAACCCGGGATATCGACGAAATGCACCACCGGCAGATGGAAGGTCTCGGCCAGATCGACGAACCGCGTGATCTTGTGCGACGCGTCGGCGGTCCAGCCGCCGCCGTAATGATAGGGATCGCTGGCGAGAATGGCGACCGGCCAGCCATCCAGCCGCGCCAGGCCGGTGATCACCGAGCGGCCATAGAGCCGGCCCATCTCCAGGAAGCTGCCGGCATCCACGGTCATGTCGACGATCTCGCGCGTCTTGTAGACGCGGCGGCGGTCGCGCGGCACGATGGAGAGCAGCTTCTCCTCGCGGCGGTTCGGATCGTCCTGCGGCGCGATGCGGGCCGGCAGGTCGTAGACCGAAGGCGGCAGGTAGGACAGGAAACGCCGCGCGGCGGCAAAGGCCTCCTCCTCGCTGGCCACGGCCAGGTCGATGGCGCCGGCGCGTTCATGGATTTCGCTGCCGCCGAGTTCCTCCTTGGTCATCTCCACGCCGGTGCGCGCCACCACCGGCGGCCCGGCGATGAACATCTGCGAGATGCCCTCAACCATCACCGAGAAATGGCTGCTGACGGTGCGGGCGGCACCCAGGCCGGCCACCGAACCGAGCGCCAGCGCCACCACCGGCACGGTGGAAAGATTGGCGACCACATGCTCCCAGCCCGGCATCAGCGGCACATACGTGCGGCCTTCCATCTCCAGCGACTTGACCGAGCCGCCGCCGCCAGTGCCGTCGACCAGACGCACCATCGGGATGCGCAGCTCGCGCGCCATCTGTTCGGCATGCACCTGCTTCTGCCAGATCGCCGCATCGGCGGCACCGCCGCGCACGGTGAAATCGTCGCCGCCGACCACCATGGGCCGGTTGTCGATACGGCCGCGGCCGAAGACGAAATTGGTCGGGCTGAAGTCTTCCAGACTGCCATCGGCGCCGTAGCGCGCGCGGCCGGCGATGGCGCCGACCTCGTGGAAGGAACCGGGATCGAGCAGGCGGTCGATGCGCTCGCGCACCGTCAGCTTGCCACCGTCATGCTGGCGCTTGATCTTGTCGGCCCCGCCCATCTGGCGGGCCATCTCTTCGCGTCGCCGCAGTTCGGCGATCTCGGCTTCCCAGCTCATAAAACAGGCCTCGTTGGCACTGGAAAGCGATGGAGTGTAACGCCGTGCCGGGCCGTCCACAACAGCCCCGAGGGCGCGGCAGCGACCCGTCGCGAAACCTTAACCCGAGGGAAAGCCAGTCCTTTCGGACGGGTTCGGATTTTTCCGCGGTCCCCTGTCACAGGCCAGGCCGATGGTCCGTCTATGCAGCGTAAGACGGACGCACCACCCCCCAGGAGAGACCCATGCAACCCCGACTGACCAATCCCCACAAACTGGCGCCCGAAGGCATCAAGGCGATGATGGCGCTGGAAGCCAGCTTCAACCAGAGCGGCCTGGAAGAGAGCCTGCGTCATCTGGTGAAGCTGCGCGCTTCGCAGATCAACGGCTGCGCCTTCTGCATCCACATGCATACGACCGACGCCCGCAAGCATGGCGACAGCGAGATGCGGCTGTACATGCTGAATGCCTGGCGCGAAAGCTCGCTGTACAGCGAGCGCGAACGCGCCGCCCTGGCCTGGACCGAGGCGCTGACGCTGGTGGCGCAGACCGGCGCGCCGGATGCCGATTACGCACTGGTGAAGGCGCAGTTCTCGGATGCCGAACAGGTGCAGCTCACCCTGCTGATCGGGGCGATCAACACCTGGAACCGCCTGCAGGTCGGCTTCCGCGCCGCCCATCCGGTGAGCGAGAAGGACAAGGCGGCGGCATAACAAAAAAACGTCGTCCTCGGGCCCAAGAACGTTTCTTGGCCGAGGACCTCACGCAGTTCTGGCTGAGATGCCCGGGTCAAGCCCGGGCATGACGATTTTGGACGCTACACTCTCGCGATTGTCGCCAGCGCGGTGGCGACGATCTTCTCCACGCCGTCTTTCACCGCGAAGACATCGGCGCGCGTCACCACCTGGCGCCCGCCGGCCTTGATCACGGTGCCGATGGCGGTCAGTTCCTCGCCCACCGCCGGCGCCAGCAGGTTGAGCTTGTATTCCGAGGTCACCACATCGCCGACCACGGAAGCGGCTGCCCAGGCACAGACCGTGTCGGCCATGTAGCCGACGATGGCGCCATGGGCGAAACCGTGATGCTGCGTCATCTCCGGGCGGATCCTGGCCGAGATGCGCACGCGGCCGGCATCGAAGTCATGCAGCCTGGTGCCGACCCAGTTGGTGAACGGACTGATGGCGATGGCCTGTTCCATCATCTGGCGGGTGAGCTGGGTTTTCGGAACGGCGTCGGTCATTTCAGGGCCCTCTGCAGCAGTTTGCCGATGCGGCGCAGCGGCTCGGCGGAATGCTGGGTGCGCGCCAGCACGATGGCACCCTCCAGCGAGGCGACGGCCCAGAGCGCCAGGTCGCTCGCCTCCCTGGCCGGCTTGCCGTCGCGGCGCAGCTGGTCAGCCAGCGCATCGGCCCAGGCCTGGTAGCCGCGCTGGCAGGCCAGCCGCAGCGGCTCGCTGAAGGCACCGGTTTCGACGGCAACGATGGTGAGCGGCGAGCCGTCCTTATAGCCGGACTGCTCCATCCAGACGGCAATCTGCGCCGCCAGCGCACCGACGGCAGCGGCGGCCGAACCGGATTTGGCGATGGCTTCGCCCAGCGTGGCGAGAAAACACTCCGCCGCCCAGTCGACCGCGGCGGCGGCAAGCTGCTCCTTGCCCCTGGGAAAAAAGTGGTAGAGCGAGCCTTTCGGCGCGCCGCTTTTCTCGACGATCTCGTTCAGCCCGACACCGGCATAGCCGCGCCGCGACATCAGTCGCGCCGTCATCGACACGAAGCGTTCGCGCGTGGTCGCCGGCTTGCGTGCCGGCAGGGCTGCGGTTTTGGTCATGGCTGGATTATATAGACTGGTCTAGTTGTCGCAAGAGCAAAAAAGAAAGGGCGGTTGCCCGCCCTCTTCATACAGCCCGTCGTCCTCGGCCCTGACCCGAGGACCTCTCGTCATTCTGGCTGAGATGCCCGGGTCAAGCCCGGGCATGACGAGCGTTGTTGCTCCGTGTCAGAAACTGCCGGGATAGTTGCCGCCGTCGAGCAGCACGTTCTGGCCGGTCATGTAGGCGGCCTGGGTCGAGCAGAGGAAAGCGCAGACCTGGCCGAATTCCTCGGCGGTGCCGAAGCGGCCGGCCGGCACGGTGGTCGCCTGTTTGGCGATTTCGGCCTCCAGTGCCTCGCCCTGCAGCGTGCCGCCCTTGTTCATGGTGACTTTGAGCCGGTCGGTCAGGAAGCGGCCGGGCAGCAGGTTGTTGATGGTGATGCCGTCCTTGGCCACCTGCCGGGACAGCCCGGCGATGAAACCGTGCAGGCCCGAGCGCGCGCCGTTCGACAGGCCGAGCACCGGGATCGGCGCCTTCACCGAGCTGGAGGTGATGTTGACGATGCGGCCGAACTTGCGCGCCGCCATCTTGTCCACCACCGCCTTGGCCAGCAGGATCGGCGTGATCATGTTGGCATCCAGCGCCTTGATCCAGTGCTCGCGCTCCCAGTCGCGGAAATCGCCCGGCGGCGGCCCGCCGGCATTGTTGACCAGGATGTCGATCTCGCCGGCCACGCTCAGCGCCTGTTCGCGGCCTTCAACAGTCGTGATGTCGCCGGCCACCGTCTTCACGGTCACGCCCGGCGCCGCCTCGCGGATTTTCTTGGCCGCCGCTTCCAGCGTCTCGACGCCGCGCGCGGTGATGGTGACATTGACGCCCTCTTTCGCCAGCGCCAGCGCGCTGCCGAAACCCAGGCCCTTGCTGGCCGCGCAGACCAGTGCGTTGCGGCCCCTGATGCCGAAATCCATTGTTTCGCTCCCTTTGGTAAACCCTAGGCCAGAGACATAGCGCCCTCAGGCGGCATGTTCCAGCATCGCCCGCAGCAGCACGTTGCAGCCGGCCGCCAGGTCCTGCGGCGTGGCGGTTTCCACCTCGTTATGGCTGATGCCGTCGGCACAGGGCACGAAGACCATCCCGGTCGGCGCCACGCGGCTGATATAGCCGGCATCGTGACCGGCACCCGAGGTGATGTCGCGCCAGGCATAGCCGCTTTCTTCCGCCGCCTTGCGCACGGCGGCGACGCAGTCCTTGTCGTAATGCGTGGCCGGCGAATGCCAGATTTCCTTGCATTCGACCTGCAGCCCGAGCGCGCCGCAGATCTCGGCGCATGCAGCATGCAACTCCTCGGTCATGATGGCGAGCTGATCATCGAAGGGATGGCGCAGGTCGACGCTGAAGAACACATTGCCCGGGATGGTGTTGCGCGAATTCGGCATCACCCTGACCAGGCCCACCGTGGTGACGGCCGGCGCGTGATCCAGTGCGATCTTGTGCACGCGCTCGACGATCCGCGCACAGCCCAGCATGGCATCCTTGCGGCGCGGCATCGGCGTGGTGCCGGCATGGCTTTCGGTGCCGGTGACCGTCACCTCGAACCAGCGCATGCCCTGGATACCCTGCACGACGCCGATGGTCTTGCTCTCGGCTTCCAGGATCGGCCCCTGTTCGATATGTGCCTCAAAGAAGGCCTTGAACTTGCGGCCGCCCACCGGCAAATCGCCGAAATAGCCGATGCGCTTCAGCTCGTCACCGATGGTCTTGCCGTCCATGTCTTCGCGGCTGAGGCCATACTCTTCGGTGAACACGCCGGCAAACACGCCGGACGCCACCATGGCCGGCGCGAAACGCGAGCCTTCCTCGTTGGTCCAGACCGAGACCTCGACCGGCGCCTCGGTTTCGAATTTATGGTCGTTGAGGGTGCGGATCACTTCCAGTCCGGCCAACACGCCGTAAACGCCATCGAACTTGCCGCCGGTGGGCTGCGTATCCAGATGGCTGCCGGTCACCACCGGCGGCAGGTCGTTATTCCTGCCGGGCCGGCGGGCGAAGATGTTGCCCATGCGGTCGATGCTGACCGTGCAGCCGGCATCCCTGCACCACTGCACGAAGAGATCGCGGCCCTGCTTGTCCAGATCGGTCAGAGCAAGACGCGCGCAGCCGCCCTTGGGCGTGGCGCCGATCTTGGCCATTTCCATCAGGCTGTCCCACAGACGGTCCCCATTCACCCGAATATTTGCGACCCGGATATTGCGCGCCTCGGCCATGTTCATGCTCCTTGCTGGAAATCGAAGCTTAGAAAATGCAAGGCGCATGCCGCAATGGACTGCAGCAGGAATTTCCTGACCCGCCGTACAGGAATGCCCGGAAAGCGGGCAGCCGCTACTCGGCGGCGGTCACCTTTTTAGCCACACCCCAATCGGCCAGCACCTGCTCACCGCCCTCGCCGCGCTGCGGCGGCTTGCGGCGGATCGCGCCGGGCGTGCGCGAGAAGCGTGGCGCCGGCGCCGGCTGGGTGACGCCGTCGGGAGAAACGAACGTCTCGCGCGCCGCCATATGGGCATGACGCGGCGCCTCGTCGAGGCCGAGCACGGGGGCGAAGCAGATGTCGCTGCCTTCCATGATGGCGCACCATTCGTCGCGCGTTTTGGTCTTGAAGGTGGCGGCGATGGCGGCGCGCAGGGACGGCCAGCGCTTGCGGTCGTGCTGCTTCGGCAGCGTCGCCGGATCGAGGCCGAGTTTCCCGATCAGTTCGGCGTAGAACTTGCCCTCGATGGAGCCGATGGCAACGAAACCGCCGTCGCCGCATTCGTAGGTGTCGTACCACGGCGCGCCGGAATCCAGCATGTTGGCACCGCGCGTGTCGCTCCACATTCCGGCACCCTTCATGCCGTAGAACATGGTCATCAGCGAGGCGGCGCCATCCACCATGGCGGCATCGATCACCTGTCCCCGGCCCGACTGCTGACGCTCGAACAGTGCCGCCAGAATACCCATGGCGAGATAGAGCGAACCGCCGCCGAAATCGCCGACCAGATTGAGCGGCGGCACCGGCTTTCCATTCTGATTGCCGATGGCATGCAGCGCGCCGGTCAACGCGATGTAGTTGATGTCATGGCCCGCCGCCATCGCCATCGGACCCTGCTGGCCCCAGCCGGTCATGCGGCCATAGACCAGTTTCGGATTCTTGGCCTGCGCCACGTCGGGCCCGAGGCCGAGACGTTCCATCACGCCGGGGCGGAAGCCCTCGACCAGTACATCGGCCTTGCCGATCAGGTCGAGCACCAGCGCAATCGCCTGCGGGTTTTTCAGATCGAGCGCCAGCGAGCGCTTGCCGCGCCCGAGCAGTTCGTACTTCGGTTCGATCGGCAGGCCGAGATCGACCTCGCCCTCGCGGTCGATGCGCAGCACGTCGGCGCCCAGATCGGCCAGCAGCATGCCGCAGAACGGCACCGGGCCGATCGCCGGCATCTCGATGACTTTCAGTCCCGTAAGAGGCCCGCTCATTTCTTGTCCTTCGGTTTCCATTCCGCCGTCGGCAGGCCGGCTTTCTTCCAGGCACCGAAGCCGCCCTCGATATGCGCGATCTTCTCCAGCCCCATGTCCAGTGCCGTCTTGGTGGCGAGCGCCGAACGCAGGCCGCCCGCGCAGAAGAAGATGAACTGCTTGTCTTCGGCGAAGACCGGCTTGTGATACGGGCTTTCCGGATCGATCCAGAATTCCAGCATGCCGCGTGTGGCATGGAAGGCGCCGGGGATCATGCCGTCGCGTTCCAGCTCGCGCGGGTCGCGGATATCGACGAGAACGACATCCGGCTGGTTATACTGCTCCGCCGCCTGTTCCGGCGTCAGCGTGACGATGGCCTGCATGGCCTCGTCCAGCATCGCCTTGTAGCCCTTGCGCATGGTTTCCTCCGCTTACTGTTGCGGAGAGTATAGGTCAGCCGCCGAAACCGAGCCAAGCCCAGCCGGGTTGCCACAGCGCCACAGGCAGGGCCGGCACCAGCACCGGCTGCCAGGTCCAGCCGGCTTCCGTTACGGCATCGCGCACCGCGAGCACCAGGGGATCATCGGCCTCGACCAGCAGCGTGTTGTTGCGCCAGCGTTTGGGCGGCGGCAAGGCTGCGCCGATCCGTTCGGCGGCGCCGCTGCGGCCGACCAGCGGCAGCGCCTTCACCGTATTGCGCTCGCGGTCGAAGGTGAGATCGAGTCCGATGAGCCAGTCGCGCCCGGCCAGCAGGCCGAGATCATGCTGGCGCAGATCGTCGCCATGGCGCGCAATGGTCATGCCGCCCGGCCGCAGTTCGGTCGCCGCGCGCTGGCCGCCGGCATTCAGCGCGCCGAGCCGCATGCGCAGTTCGGTCATCGTCACCGGCGCGCCCGCGCCCGGCCGCATGGCGGTCAGTTCGAGGCAGCGGCCGGCGACGAACAGCAGCAGGCCGAGCCAGAGCAGGACCGCCACGCCATGGCCGATGCGGCTGTGCAGCAGGCGCAGCGGGCCGGGGAAACGGCGGGCGCGCAAGGCCGGGATGGCATGGCGCCTCCGGGCGAGCGCCTGGCTGTCCGGGCCGTAGAAGGCGAACAGCGTATCGCCGATCACCAGCCACTGGCCGCGCGCATAGCCTTTCTTCTCGCTGCCGGCGACAGGGCCGGTCTTGAACGAGACGCCGGCATCGGCGTATTCGACGCCGGCGGAGGCGAAGCTGCCGAAGCGCTGCTCGGCTGCCGCCTCGGCCGCGTCGTGGGTCCGGAA
The DNA here is from genome assembly GCF_025869515.1 of Ferrovibrio sp. Taxonomy (GTDB): domain Bacteria; phylum Pseudomonadota; class Alphaproteobacteria; order Ferrovibrionales; family Ferrovibrionaceae; genus Ferrovibrio. The sequence continues at coordinate 43,672 of NZ_JAOZVR010000017.1, read as the reverse complement.
CCGCGCGGCAATGCAGGCCGTGCCGTCATGGAAGCGCGCCAGTTCCGCCGCCTGCGCTTCGGGAAACAGCGGCCGCAGGTCGCGGTATTCGCTGGCATGGCGGCCGAACACCGCCCAGGAGTTCATGTAGCCGCCGTAGCGGGTGGCCAGCGCGATGGAATCGATACGCAGGCGCGAGGCGGCCCAGCGGTCCAGCAGGGCGTACAGTCCGGCCGGCAGGGCAATGCCGCCGACCAGCAGCAACAGCAGCGCCAGCCACGGACCGTCCTTCGACCAGTCCAGCTGCGCCATCATCGCCGCCCAGGTTTCGCTCATATCGCCTGTTTGCCCGCAAATCCGTTTGTAAACAAGGGGATACCGTACCGACCGGAATGTTAACCGAATCTTTCCCCCGGATCGGCTAGAGGATACTCCGGCTCATATCAGGTTTTACCGCTGCATGGCTCCCGTCACGCCGTTTCGTCCGTCGCCTGCAACCGCCGCCGAGAGCTACCGCATCGGCGGCCACCAGGTCAGCTACGAACTGCTCAGCACGCTGAAGCAGGCCAGCAGCCGCACCGGCATCGACTTCGCCTACCTGGTCGCCCAGGCCGGGCAGGAAAGCGGCTTCAAGGCGGACGCGCAGGCCAGGACCAGCTCGGCGCGTGGCCTGTTCCAGTTCATCGACAGCACCTGGCTGGAAACCGTGCGCGACCACGGCGCCAAGCACGGCCTGGCCGAACAGGCGCAGAAGATCGTCACCGGCAGCGACGGCAAGCCGCGCGTCAGCGACGCCGATGCACGTCGCGACATCCTGGCCCTGCGCGACGATCCGCGCATCGCCTCGGTCATGGCGGCCGAATATGCCCGCAGCAACCAGCAGATCCTGTCGCGCGAATTCGGCGTCGAGGCGAAGAAGGTCGATCTCTATCTCGGCCATTTCCTCGGTGCCGGCGGCGCCACCAAATTCCTCACCGGCCTGAAAGACAACCCGGCGCAGAGCGCGGCCGCCCTGCTGCCCGAAGCAGCCTCCGCCAACAAGGGCGTGTTCTACACCCCCGACGGCAAGCCGCGTTCGCTCGGCGAGATCTATGCCTTCTTCAATGCCAAGCTGGACAGCAAATCGGCCGGTCTCGATATCGTGCCGCTGGATGGCCAGGCCACGGCACTGGCCCAGAATGCGCCCTATGGCAATTCGGCGGTGCAGGCGCAACTGGACGAGCAGCGGAAATTCATCGACCAGAATATGAAGCTGATGGCGATGGAAATGCTGCACAAGATCATGCTGGGCAACCGCAGCAAGCTGATGGGGCTGGGCAGCCCCAAGAGTAGCCTCGACAGCGAAAGCTGATCCGTCAGACGACCCCGGTTCACACCACCTTGGTCAGACCACTTTCGTCAGAACGGGCTTGCCGGCGAACCACGCCTCCAGATTCTTCAGCATCAGGTCTCCCATCGCCTGCCGCGTTTCATGCGTGCCGGAGCCGACATGCGGCGCCAGCGCCACGGTATCCAGTTTGAACAGCGCCTCGGGCACATTGGGCTCGTCGGCGAACACGTCGAGGCCGGCGCCGGCGAGCTTCTTCTCCACCAGCGCCTGCACCAGCGCGGGCTCCTCCACCACGCTGCCGCGCGCGATGTTGACCAGGTAGCCTTCCGGGCCGAGTGCGGCGATCACTGCCGCATTGACCAGCTGGTTGGTTTCCTTGCCGCCCGGGCAGGAGATCATCAGGATGTCGACATCCTTGGCCATGGCAACCAGGTTGTCGTAATAGCGCCAGGCCAGCTCGGCCTTCTTGCGCGGGCCGAAATAGGCGATCTGCAGGCCGAAGGCCTCGGCGCGTTTGGCAATCGCCTGGCCGATGCGGCCGGCGCCGACAATGCCCATGATGCGACCGCCCAGCTTGTCGGTCAGCGGAAACTTGTCCTTCGGCCAGCGGCCGGTGCGCACGAACTGGTCGGCCTGCGGGATGCGGCGCATCATCGCCAGCGTCAGCGCCATGGCGGTGTCGGCCACGCATTCGGTCAGCACATCGGGCGTGTTGGTGACGGTGACGCCGCGCTCCCTGGCGCAGTCGATGTCGATCGCGTCATAGCCGACGCCGAAACTGGAAATGACCTCCAGCTTGGGCAGCGCCTCGATCAGCGCGCGGCTGGCGCCGGCGCCGCCCGAGGTGGCCATGCCGCGCACGCGCGGGGCGATCTCGGCCAGGAAAGCCGCCTTGTCCTTGGCTTCCCACAGCTTGTGCACGGTATAGCTGCCATCCAGCACCTTCTGGATCGCCGGGGGCATGGCGGTGGTCTGCAGGATCTCGATGGCCATTCGGGCTTCCTCCAACTGATATATGAGTTGGCGGAAACCCTAGCGGCAGGATGCCGCTCCCTGCAAGCTGCAGGACCATTGAACCAATACGGTCCTGTCCGTTGCGCCGCCGGAACTCAGCCGCCCAGCAGGCGCAGCATGTCGAAATGCCGGTTCACGCCGAGCTTGCGGTACAGATTGCGACGATGCACGCGGATGGTGTTCACGCTGTTGCCCAGCACATCGGCGATCTGTTTCAGCGGCACGCCGGCGAGCAGATGCGTCGCCACCCGCACCTCTGCGGCGCTCAAACCATACTGCGCCGCAATACCGTCCTGGATCTCGCCGGTCACCCGCCGCCCGACGATCTGCACCGCCAGCTCCACATCATCGCCCGCGAACAGGAATTTGCGCAGAGTCAGCGGCATGACGTGCAAACGATACGCCTGGGCGCCGGAAGGCCGCCGCACGGTCAGCGACAGTCCCGGCTGCATCGTATCCGGCGCATCGCCGTGCAGCAGCTGCTGGAAGGCCGCATTGAGATGCGCGTCATCCTCGCTGCTGGCCGCCTTGAGGCGGGATGCCTTGACCGACAGGCCATCGGCCTCGGCCAGCAGGTCCGCCGCGCGCGCGTTCATCGAATGCACCCGGCCATGCCGGTCGAGCAGCACAAGCCCATCGCCGCTGCGATCCGCCATCGTCTGCGAGAAACCGATATGCCGCTCGCGCGCCACCATGCTGTTGCGCAGGCGGAGCATGGTGCGCAGATGCGGCACCAGCGACTGCAGCCCCCTCACCGTCGACTCATCGAAATCGCCGAAACGCTGGCCACGGTTGAGAACGAAGTAATTATACTTGTCGCCCGACCTGGCGAAGGTGCCCGTCACCAGATACTCGTGGTCGTTCGGCCGCAGGAATTCGTTGATGAACACGTCGCGCGACCGTCGCGAGGGCGAAACCATCTCGCTGCAGGTCATGACCCGTCCGAAGTTGTTGTCCAGCATCATGATCGGGCGGAACGGGCTGCGGACGGCGTAGTAGCCGGGCACATCGCCAACATAGTCGCGCTGGTCGGCCCAGCGCGTGATCCGCAGGCTGTCATGCCGCGACCGGCCATCCATGGTCGCGAACGAGGCCAGGCTGGCATCGAAGGCGAGCGCAAGATCGCTCAGGAAACACTTTATCTCGTCTTCGTCCACGGCGCCGAGATAAAGCTGCTCAAGCAGCGCCGGCGAAATCTGGGCAACGGAATGCGACATCAATCTCCCCCAGCATCGCATTGCATGCGCATGTAAGCGGTTGCGGCCATGCCGACATAGTTCTTTTTATGAACGGCACGCGGGCCGGATTCCGGCCTTTCCTATACGACAGACCCGAACCCTCTCGCCGTAACCCTGCGGGAGTATGTCCTGCATACAAAACGCTGCCATGCTGCAAATGGTGCGCATAAATACACGATTTTCGGCTGTTCCGGCGCATCAAAACTGCGAGAGACCGGACATGAATCACCTCACGCTCCCGCCCCTGCCGAATCGCGCGCCACCACCGGCGCCGCAGATCGGGAATCGGATGTTGCGCGAACTGTATGAACTCTGGGCGGCCAAACGTCATGGCCGACTCGCCCCCTCACGCAGCGATTTCAGTGTGTTCGAACTGAAACCCTGGCTCGGACACCTGCTGATCCTTGATAACCTGCACAGCCGGGAAGACATCCGGTTCCGATTGTACGGCTCCAATCTGACGGAGATTTTCGGCTTCGACCTCACCTACAAGACAGTGATCGATTCGGTGATCCTGATCGGTGACCGCCCGCTCGTCGAATACGACGAGGTGTCCCGGCTGCAGCGACCAGTCTATGTGTCCCGCTTCAGCCCCTCGATCCGCAATCACATCCAGGTCGACAAGCTTGCCCTGCCCCTGATGTCCGGCAGCAAGGTGGATCAGATTCTGGCCGGCATCTATCCGGTGATCGCCCACGGCAGCGACCTGCCGCGATAACGTCCGGCTGCCGGCAGCGTTTTCAGCGGCCTAGGCCGCCCTCGCCGCCGTTTCACCCTGCGTCAGCGGCCGGCGCAGCGGCGCTAGGTTGCGCAGGAACTGGTCGGTACAGGCTTCCCAGGAATACTGCAGCGCCAAGTCGCGGCAGGCTTCCGCCGATTTGCCCAAAGCCCCCCTGATGGCAACGGCCAGATCCTCGTCCAGATGACCGACTTCCGGATGCGGACCGACGATGTCGATCGGGCCGGTGACCGGATAGGCGGCGACCGGCACGCCTGAGGCCAGCGCCTCCAGCAGCACCAGGCCAAAGGTGTCGGTCAGGCTGGGGAAGACAAAGACATCGGCGGCCGAGAAATAGCTCGCGAGATGGCCGTTTTCCAAATAGCCGGCGAAGATCGCCTCGGGATACTTGGCGCGATAGGCTTCCAGGTCGGGGCCGATGCCGACCACCAGCTTGGTGCCGTCGAGCTTCAGTTTGAGGAAGGCTTCGATATTCTTGTCGACCACGACGCGGCCGGCATAGAGGTAGATCGGCCGCGGCAGGTCGAGAATGTCCTTGGGGCGCGGCCTGAAGCGTTCGATATCCACGCCGCGCGACCAGGTCTTCAGGTTCCTGAAGCCGCGCTCGGACAGGCTCTGCGCCAGGCTGTCGGTCGCCACCATCATGCCGGCGCCGCCGTTGTGGAACCAGCGCATGAAGGCATAGCTCCAGCTGAGCGGCAGGCCGCTGCGCTCATGCACATATTCGGGGAACTTGGTGTGATAGGCGGTGGTGAAGATCAGGTCGTTGCGCCTGCAGTATTTGCGCGCCGCCATGCCGAGCGGTCCCTCGGTGGCGACATGGATGGCATCCGGCGCGAAGGCCTCGATCATCCGCACCAGCTTGCGGTAGGGCAGGATCGCCAGCTCGATTTCGGGATAGGTCGGACAGGGGATGCGGCGGAATTCGCCGGGCCCGACCACCTCGACCACATGGCCGCGCTTTTCCAGCACCTCGCGGGTCTTGGTCAGGGTCCGCACCACACCGTTGACCTGCGGGTGCCATGCATCGGAAACGATCAGAATACGCATGACTGCTCTCTCCCTGGACGCTCCCCTGCCGTGTCAGGGGCCGAATCACCGATTCCCGATTACATCGCGATTCGATGACAGGCCGATGAAAGGCTGGGGATAAGTCGGAGACAGTCGTGAAACTTTGGTGACAATCCACAGAAGGTTACCGGCGGGATGATCCGGCGCGACGGCGTTGCCCGGCCAGAGCCGGGTTGTCATAATCCGGCAACCAACCCGGAGCCGCCCCATGTATCTGACCCGCCTGCCCATGCTAGCTGCCCTGCTGGCCGCCCTCTCCTTCGGCACCCCGTTCACAGGTGCGGTCGCCCAGGAAAAAGCCGTCAACGTCTACAACTGGTCGGACTATGTCGATCCGCAGGTGCTGAAGGATTTCGAGGTCGAGACCGGCATCAGGGTGCGCTACGACGTCTACGACTCCAACGACACGCTGGAAGCCAAACTGCTGGCCGGCAAAAGCGGTTACGACGTGGTGGTGCCGACGCAGTACTACATGGCGCGCCAGGTGCAGGCCAAACTGCTGCGCCCGCTCGACAGGACGAAGATTCCGAATTTCGCCAGACTCGATCCGGCGCAGATGGAGCGGCTGGCGAAATACGACCCCGGCAACCAGCATGCCGCCATCTATCTCTGGGGCACCAGCGGTATCGGGCTCAACCCCGACAAGATCAAACAGCGCATGGCCAACCCGCCGGCCTATTCGCTGAAAATGCTGTTCGATCCGGAAATCGTGTCGAAGTTCGCCGATTGCGGCGTCGTGCTGCTGGATGCGCCCGACGAGATCATGGTGGCGGCGCTGAAATATCTCGGCCTCGATCCGAACGCCAAGGATGCCGCCAGCATTGCCAAAGCCGAGGCCGTGCTGATGAAGGTGCGCCCCTATATCCGCAAGTTCCACTCCTCGCAGTACATCAACGACCTCGCCAATGGCGATGCCTGCCTGGCCTACGGTTTCTCGGGCGACATCCTGCAGGCCCGTACCCGCGCCGAAGAGGCGAAGAAAGGCGTGCGCGTGCAGTATCTGCTGCCCCGCGAAGGCGCGCAGCAGTGGTTCGACGTGATGGCGATCCCGGCCGATGCGCCCAACCCCGACAATGCGCATGCCTTCATCAACTACATCCTGCAGCCCAAAGTGATCGCGAAGATCACCAATGCCGTGCAGTATCCCAATGCCGTGCCGGAGTCGCTGTCACTGGTCTCGAAGGATGCGATGGCCGACAAGGATGTGTTCCCGCCGGTCGAGGCGCTGAAGAACCTCTATACCGTGGTGCCGTCCAATCAGGCCGAGCAGCGCCTGCTGACCCGCGCCTGGACCCGCGTGAAGGGCGGCAACTAGATCGTGCCATTGCTGCAGCTGAGCGGCGTCAGCAAATCCTATGGCGCCGAACCCGCGGTCGACACTCTCGATCTCAGCGTCGAGGATGGTGAATCGCTTGTCCTGCTCGGTCCGTCCGGCTGCGGCAAATCCACCCTGCTGCGCCTGATCGCCGGACTGGAGGCACCCGACAGCGGCCGCATCCTGCTGGATGGACGCGACATCACAGCGCTGCCGTCGCACCGGCGACCGGTCAACATGATGTTCCAGTCCTATGCGCTGTTCCCGCACTTGAACGTGCGCGACAACATCGCCTTCGGCCTGCGCCGCGAGGGCCTGGCCACGGCCGAGATCGCCAGCCGCACCAGCGAGGCGATGGCGATGCTGGAGATTGCCGACTTTGCCGCGCGCAAGCCGCATCAGCTTTCGGGCGGCCAGCAGCAGCGCGTGGCGCTGGCCCGCGCGCTGGTGAAACGGCCGCGCCTGCTGCTGCTCGACGAGCCGCTCGGCGCGCTGGACAAGCGCCTGCGCCAGCAGACCCAGGCCGAACTGCGCAGGCTGAACCGCCAGACCGGCATCGCCTTCGTCTTCGTGACCCATGACAACGACGAGGCCATGGCGCTGGCCGACCGCATCGCGGTGATGAATCGCGGCCGCTTCCGCCAGCTGGATGCGCCGCGCCGCGTCTACGACCGGCCGGTCGATCGCTTCGTCGCCAGCCTGATGTGCGAGACCAACCTGTTCAATGCCGCCGTCGAAAGCGGCATCGGCGGGCTGGTGGCGGCACGCAGCGGCACCCTGCTGCTGCATTACAGCGCCGATGCCGACCGGCCGACCCGCGGTGGCCGGCAGGAACTGGCGCTGCGGCTGGAGCAGATCGAGATTTCGCGCGATCCCCCGGCTCCTCATTGGGTACCCGGTCCGAACACCGCCAGCGGCATCATCACCGATATCGACTATATCGGAGACATGACGGGGATTTCCGTTCGGCTGGACGACGGTCAGGTGCTGAAGGCCTCGCAGCTCAATGCCCTGCATGAGCCGTTGCTGGAACTCGATCAGCCGGTCTGGCTCAGCTGGGACGCCGACGCGCTGGTGCCGCTGCGGGCCGAAGAGGCATGACACCGCGACGCCTCGGTCTGCTCGCCTTGCCGCTGCTGTGGACCGCGGTGTTCGTCGTGGTGCCGCTGCTGCTGATCCTGAAAATCAGCTTCGCCGAAGCCCAGCTGGCCCAGCCGCCGTTCACGCCTCTGTTCCGCGACGGCGCGCTGGCGGCGCAGATGGGCAATTACAGCCTGCTGCTGGAGGATGCGCTGTACCTGCGCGCGCTCGGCAACAGCCTGCTGTTCGCCGGGCTGGCGACGCTGTGCTGCCTGGTCCTCGGCCTCGCCATTGCGCGCGCGGTGACGCGGGCGCCGAAGGGCTGGCAGCCGCTGCTGCTCACCCTCATCATCCTGCCCTTCTGGACCTCATTCCTGATCCGCGTCTATGCCTGGATCGCGCTGCTCAAGCCCGAGGGCCTGATCAATGCCGCCCTGCTCGGCCTCGGCATCATCGACACGCCGCTGGTGCTGGTGAATACCGGCTTCGGCGTCGTGCTCGGCATGACCTACAGCTACCTGCCGTTCGCCATCCTGCCGATCTATGCCAGCCTCGCCGGGCAGTCGCCGAAACTCACCGAGGCCGCCATCGATCTCGGCGCCACGCCGATGAAAGCCTTCTGGCTGGTCACCGTGCCGCTGGCGCGGCCCGGCATTCTCGCCGCCGGGCTGATGGTGTTCATCCCGATGGTCGGCGAATTCGTCATCCCCGATCTGCTCGGCGGCTCGGCCACCGTGATGCTGGGCCAGACCCTGTGGACCGAATTCTTCTCCAACCGCGACTGGCCGATGGCCAGCGCGCTGGCGGTGCTGCTGACACTGCTGCTGCTGGTGCCGGCGATGACGCTGCAGCGGCTCGAACTCGGCAGGGCGGCGCGATGAACAGATTCAGCCCGCTCAATCTGGCTGCACTGGGCTTCGGCCTCGCCTTCCTCTACCTGCCGATCCTGCTGGTGGTGGTGTTCTCCTTCAACGCCTCGAAACTGGTCACGGTCTGGGGCGGCTTTTCGCTGCACTGGTACGGCGTGCTGTTCTCCAGCCCGGCCTATCTGGAGGCGGCATGGCATTCACTGCAGATCGGCGCCGTGGCGGCCACGCTTGCAACTTTATTGGGAACCCTGGGGGCACTGGCGCTGACCCGGCTCGGCCGTTTTCCCGGCAGGCAGGTCTTTGCCGGCCTGATGCTGGCGCCGATGGTGCTGCCCGAGGTGATTCTCGGCGTCGCCACATTGCTGCTGTTCGTCTCGCTGGATATCGAACGCGGCCTGGCCACGGTGATGATCGTGCATGCCACGTTCGGCGCCGCCTTCGTGCTGGTGATCGTGCAGGCCAAGCTGGTCGGCCTCGATCCCGATCTCGAAGCCGCCGCGCGCGATCTCGGCGCCGGGCCGGTGCAGGCCTTTATGCTGGTCACGGTGCCGGCGCTGACACCGGCGCTGGCGGCCGGCTGGCTGCTGGCATTTACGCTGTCGCTCGACGACGTGGTGCTGGCCTCCTTCGTCAATGGCCCGGGTGCCACGACATTACCCGTGCGGGTCTACAGCGCGGTGCGGCTCGGCATCTCGCCCGAGATCAATGCGATCTCCACTTTGCTGATCGCGCTGGTCAGCGTCTTCGTCATCGCCGCCAGCCTGCTCTACAAACGCAGCCTGACCGGCAGACGCTGAACAGGGCCGCGCCTGGCCGAGGTGGACGAGATGCCGGCAGAGACGCCTCCGCCGACACCCACCCGATCCGCCATCGCCTTCAGATGGCCTGGCCACCGGAAACTTCGATCCGCTGGGCATTGATCCAGCGATTGTCTTCGGACAGCAGGCTGGCGATCATCGGGCCGATATCATCCGGCAGGCCAGCGCGACCCAGCGCAGTCATCTCGGCGAAGATTTTGTTGATTTCCGGGTTGTCGCGCACTGCACCGCCGCCGAAATCGGTCTCGATAGCGCCCGGCGCGACGGTATTGACCGCAATGCCTCGCGCGCCCAGCTCCTTCGCCATGTAGACGCTGAGTACCTCGACCGCACCCTTCATCGCTGCATAGGCGGCATAGCCGGGATACGAAACGCGGGTAAGGCCCGACGATAGGTTGACGATGCGGCCGCCATCGGCGATCAGCGGCAGCAAAGCCTGCGTCAGGAAATAGACACCCTTGAAATGAACGTTCATCAGGCCGTCGAACTGCGCCTCGGTGGTGTCGCTGATCAGTGCATAGTCGCCATGGCCGGCATTGTTCACCAGATGGTCGAAGCTCTGCCGCCCCCAGGTTTCGCGCAGGGCCTTGCGCAGCCGTTCGGCGAAGGGTGCGAAGCCGCTGACATCGCCGCTGTCGAGCTGGAAGGCGGCGGCCATGCGGCCCAGCGCCTGAATCTCGGCAACGACGGCTTCGGCCTCCGCACTCCGGCTTTGATAGGTCAGGATGACATCGCCGCCGCGGCGGGCAATGCTGAGCGCGGTGTTGCGGCCAAGGCCGCGACTGGCGCCGGTGACGAGGGTGATCTTGCTCATGGTCCATCTCCTGGTGGGGGTGACGAACCGAATATCGGGCCGGAATACCGGGCTTTGTTGCCAGAAGCTCGGCGTTCCTTGCCTAATCCTCCAAAATCCGGTGCAGGCCGGCCGGAGACCGGCTAGGCTTGCTGCATGACCACGCTGCTCGATACGGCGCGCCGCTATACCGAAGCCCAGGCAGATGCGAACGGGATCGCGCAAACGCCGATCCCCGGCCTCTTCCTCGTACGCGCCACTGCGTCCAGCGATCTCGTCTACGCGATCTCGCAGCCACTCGTCTGTCTGGTCCTGCAGGGCAGCAAGCATGTGACGATGGGGATGCAGGGCTTTCCCTTCTCCGCCGGCGACAGCCTGCTGATCACGGCAGATGTGCCGACGGTGAGCCAGATCACGCGGGCCAGCATCGCCGCACCCTATATCTCGCTGGTGCTGGAACTTGACCTGACGATCATTACCGATCTGGCGGTGGCGATGAAGGCTGCGCATGTGGCCGATCCCGCGCCGGTGCGGGTCGAGCCGACCGATTCCGAAGTGGCCGATGCGGCACTGCGGTTGATGCGGCTACTCGAACGTCCGGCTTCGCTGCCGGTGCTGGGCACGCAGCTTCTGCGCGAGATGCATTACTGGTTGCTGACCGGCCGGCATGGCATGGCGATCCGGCGGCTTGGCTGGCCGGACGGCCATGTGCAGCGCATCGCCCGCGCCGTCGCCGTGCTGCGCGCCGATTTTTCCCAGCGGATTCCGGTCGAGCGCCTGGCCGCCATGGCCGGAATGAGTCCCTCCTCATTCCACCAGCATTTCCGCACCGTGACGTCTCTCTCGCCGCTACAGTTCCAGAAGCAGTTGCGCCTGATCGAAGCCCGCCGGCTGATGCTGTCGGAAAATATGCCCGTCAGCAGCGCGGCCTTCGCGGTCGGTTATGAAAGCGTGTCGCAGTTCACTCGGGAATACGGCCGCCTATACGGCCTGCCGCCGGTGCGCGACATTGAGACGGCAAGAAGCAAGGCCCGTTCGGTGGCGTGACGCCGCCTGCACTAAAGCCTGAAATCCTGCAGCACCAGATCGAGGCGGCGCCAGAATTCCGCCTCGTCGACCGGCAGGCCGAAGCGCATCCACTGCGGTTGTTTCTCGAAAATCCGCACATGGATGCCCTGGCCGCGCAAGGCCTGCGCAAAACCGGCGGCATCGCTGACCTTGGCGAGCCGGAACAGCGCCGTGCCGCCCAGTACATGGATGCCGCGCTCGCGCATGCCCTGGTCGAACCGCCTGCTGCGCATGCGCAGCTCGTCGCGCATCTGCGCCTGCCATGCAGCATCCTTCAGCGCCGCCGCACCGATCTCTAGCGCCGGGCCGCTCACCGCCCAGGGGCCCTGAGCGACGCTGACAGTCCCTGTCATCTCAGCCGGCGCCAGCATGAAACCGAGTCGCAGTCCGGCCAGGCCGAAGAACTTGCCGAAGCTGCGCAGGATCACCAGGCCCGGTGTACCGGCCTGGGCGCAAAGCGAAACCTCCGGCGCCACATCGGCAAAAGCCTCGTCCAGGATCAGCCAGCCGCCACGCGACGACAGTTCGGCATGCCAGCGATGCAGCAGCGGCAGGCCGAGCGCGCGGCCATCCGGATTGTTCGGATTGACCGTCAGCAGCACGTCGATGTCCTTCAGGCTGCCCGGTACGCCGTCGATCTCGCGCACGTCATGCCCGGCCTGCCGCCAGACATGGGCATGTTCGGCATAGGTGGGGCCGAGGATGGCAATGCGTGAGGTTGGGAACAGGAAAGGCAGCAGCTGGATGATCGCCTGGGTGCCCGGCGCGGCGACGATGCCGGCCGCGGCCGGCACGCCATAGGCCTGTCGTGCGGCATCCAGCAGCGCCGCCATCCCGTCGGCGCCCGGCAGCCGGGTCCATGCCTCGGCCGGCAGGTCCGGCAACGGCCAGGGAAACGGATTGATGCCGGTGCTGAGATCGAGCCAGTCGCCCGCATAGGCACCGGGCGCCGCGCGCAGACCGCTCAGATCGCCGCCATGGGCAACGATGGACGGCGCCGGTTGCCCATGGACCAGTTGACTGGCCGGTGCTGCCGCCGCCATGGTGGAATCATCCTCTGTCATGGGCGGCGATCTTACGGTGTACCCGGCTGCGATCAACCTCTGGCTCCTTGTCGTCGCGCTCGGCATCGAAGCCCTGCTCGGCTGGCCCGCGCCGCTCTATCGCGCGATCCGCCATCCGGTGGTGTGGATCGGCGCGCTGATCGGCCTGCTGGAACGTCATCTCAACAGACCGGCCTGGAGCGATCTGTGGCGCCGTCTCACCGGCCTGCTGGCGCTGGCCCTGCTGCTGCTGGCGGTGTGGTATGCCGCCAGCCTAGTGCGGCACTGGCTCGCCGTCCTGCTGCCGGGCGACAGCTGGATCGTGGAGGCCGTGTTCGCCGCCAGCCTGCTGGCGCAGCGCAGCCTGTGGGATCATGTGGTCGCCGTGGCGCGCGGCCTGGAAGACGGCGGCATCGTGGGCGGCCGCGAGGCGGTGGCGATGATCGTCGGCCGCGACCCCGAAAGCCTGGACGAGGCCGGGGTCAGCCGTGCCGCGATCGAAAGCCTGGCCGAGAATTTTTCCGACGGCGTGGTGGCGCCGGCCTTCTGGCTCGCCATCGGCGGCCTGCCCGGCATCGCGCTCTACAAGGCGATCAACACCGCCGACAGCATGATCGGCCACAAGTCGGATCGCTATCGCGCCTTCGGCTGGGCGGCGGCGCGGCTCGACGACCTGGTCAACCTGCCCGCTTCGCGGCTCTCGGCCCTGCTGCTGGTGCTGGCCGCAGCAGTCCTGCCCGGTGCGTCCGCCGGCGCTGCTTTCGCGGCGGTCGAACGCGATGCCGGCAGGCATCGCTCGCCCAATGCCGGCTGGCCCGAAGCCGCCATGGCCGGTGCGCTCGGGCTGCGGCTGGCCGGGCCGCGCCGCTATGCCGAAGGCTGGGTCGAGGATCACTGGATGGGCGATGGCCGCAGCGAAGCAACCGCCACCGATATCCGCCGCGCGCTGAAACTTTATGCCGTCGCCGGACTGCTGCTGTCCGGTGCTGCACTGCTCGGGGCTATCGCGCTGCTTTGATCAGGGCGTCGATATCGAGATGCCGCTCGATGGCGGCGGCGAGCGCATCCAGCGCGTCGTCCACGCCGGCCTCGTAACTGCCGGCGGCGATATCCCGGCCGCTGAGCTGCGAAAGAAACGCCGCACGGAACGCATCGGCCGCGAACAGGCCGTGCAGGTAGCAGCCCGCCACGCGGCCGTCTTCCGACACCGCACCGTCATGCCGGCCCTGCAGGCGCAGGAACGGTCGCGCCGCATCGTTGCCTGCCGTGCTGCCGACATGCATCTCGTAGCCGCGCACAGCCTCGCCGGTGAAGCGCTCGAAACCCTGCACCTCGGTCAGGGTCTTGGCCTTGGTCAGTACGGTATCGACCGCCAGCAGTCCGAGACCCTCGACCGCCTCGGCCGGACCTTCGATACCGCTGGGGTCGCTGATGCTGCGGCCGAGCATCTGATAACCGCCGCAGATGCCGAGCACGCGGCCGCCGCGCCGCAGATGCGCGGCCAGATCGACATCCCAGCCCTGGGCGCAGAAGAATCTCAGATCGGCGATGGTGGCCTTCGAGCCCGGCAGGATCACCAGCGCGGCCTCGGCCGGCAGCGGCTGCCCCGGATTGACGAAGACCAGCCGCACATGGGTGTCCTGCCGCAGCGGATCGAAATCGTCGAAATTGGCGATATGGGCCAGACGCGGCACGGCGATGACGATTTCACCACTGCTGGTATTCGGCTTGTCGAGACCGAGCGCATCTTCGGCCGGCAGCCGCGCCACCTCCGGCAGATGCGGCAGCACGCCGAAGCTGCGCCAGCCGGTGCGCTGGGAGATCACCCGCAGGCCATCCTCGAACAGCGTCGGATCGCCACGGAACTTGTTGATCACATAGCCGCAGACCAGCGCCAGCTCTTCCGGTTCCAGCAGCGCCGCCGTGCCAACCAGCGAGGCGATCACGCCGCCGCGGTCGATATCGCCGACCAGCACGACGGGCACATCAGCCCGGCTGGCGAAACCCATATTGGCAATGTCGTTGGCACGCAGGTTGACCTCGGCCGGCGAGCCCGCCCCTTCGACGATGACGAAATCGGCCTCGGCCTTCAGCTTGCCGAAACTCTCGGCGACGAAGGGCCACAGCTCGGCCTTCTTCGCCAGATAGCCGCGCGCATCGCATTGCGCATAGATTTTGCCCTGCACCACGATCTGGCTGGTGCGGTCGCCCTGCGGCTTCAGCAGCACGGGATTCATATGCACGCTGGTCGCCACCCCGGCGGCACGCGCCTGCAGTGCCTGGGCGCGGCCGATCTCGCCGCCATCGGCGGTGACGGCGGCATTGTTCGACATGTTCTGCGGCTTGAACGGCAGCACCCGATGGCCGCGCCGCACCAGGGCGCGGATCACGCCCGCGCAGAGGACCGACTTGCCGACATCGGAGCCGGTACCCTGAAACATCAGGCTGCGCGCGAGTGTCATGCCGCGCTTACTTCAGCACGAGCGGCAGGCCGGCGGCCATGAAAATCGCGTGATCGGCAGCGGCAGCCACCGCCTGGTTGAGCCGGCCCTGGGCATCTCGGAAGTCGCGCGCCAGTTTGTTCTCCGGCACGATGCCCAGGCCGACCTCGTTGGACACCAGCAGCACGGGGAAGCGCGCAGTGTTGAGCGCCGTCAGCAAGCCTGCGGTCTCGGCACCCAGGTCGCGGCCGGCATGCATCAGGTTGGACAGCCACAGGGTCAGGCAGTCGATCAGCACGGCGCCTGTCTCGGCCGGGAGCGCCTGCAGCACTTCAGCCACGGCAACCGGCGCCTCGATAGTGTGCCAGCGGTCGTCGCGGCGCAGCTTGTGTTCGGCGATGCGCGCGCGCATCTCCTCGTCCCAGGCTTCGGCAGTCGCGATATAAACCAGGCGGCCATCCCGCTTCTCGGCCAGCGTTTCCGCCAGCCGCGACTTGCCCGAACGCGCGCCGCCGAGGATCAGGGTGATCCCGGCATCGTCGCGCGGCCGGGCCTGCATCAGGGTTTGACCTTCTCGCGCATGGTGACGAATTCTTCCGCCGCCGTCGGATGAATCCCCACCGTGGCGTCGAAATCGGCCTTGGTCGCGCCGGCCTTGATGGCGATGGCGATGCCCTGCAGGATTTCGCCGGCATCGGCGCCCACCATATGGGCGCCGATCACGCGGTCGGTTTTCGCATCCACCACCAGCTTCATCATCGCGCGTTCGTCGCGGCCCGATACCGTGGCCTTCAGCGGCCGGAAGCTGGTGCGGTAGACATCCACCTCGCCGTATGTTTTGCGCGCGTCGGTTTCGCTCAGGCCCACCGTGCCTACGGGGGGCTGGCTGAACACGGCGGCCGGCACATCGGCATGGTCGGGCGAGCGCGGCTTGTTGCCAAACACGGTATCGGCAAAGCAGTGGCCCTCGCGGATCGCCACCGGCGTCAGGTTGATGCGGTTGGTCACGTCGCCGACGGCGTAGATATTCTCCACGCTGCTGCGCGAATACTCGTTCACCACCACCGCGCCATCGGCATCGGTTTTCACCCCGATGGCTTCGAGGCCGAGTCCGTCGGTATTCGGCTTGCGGCCGGTGGCGGCCATCACGGCATCCACCTCCATGCTGCTGCCGTCGGTCAGATGTACAACGAGGGCGTTGCCCTTCTTCTCGATCCTGGTCAGATCGGTCTTCACCCGCAGATCGATGCCGGTCTTGACCAGTTCGGCGGCCAGATGGCTGCGGATATCCTCATCGAAGCCGCGGAGGATCTGCTCGCCGCGATACAGCACCGTCACCGCGGAGCCGAAACCGTTGAAGATGCCGGCGAATTCCAGTGCGATATAGCCACCGCCGACGATGACGATGCGCTTCGGCTGTTCCTTCAGATGAAACGCCTCGTTCGAGGTGATCATCAGGTCGGCGCCGGGAATCGCCGGCCTGACCGGATGGCCGCCGCTGGCGATCAGGATCTTGTCGGCTGTCACGGCCTTGTTGCCGATCAGCACGGTATGGGCGTCTTTCAGGGTGGCGCGACCGTCGAAGGTCCTGGCGCCGGCATTCTCGAACAGGCTGCGGTAAATCTTTTCCAGCCGGCCGATTTCCTTGTCCTTGCTGGCGATCATGGTCGCCCAATCGAACTTGGGTTCGCCGAGCGTCCAGCCGAAGCCGGCGGCATCCTCGAAATCATGGGCGTAATGCGAGCCGTAGACCAGCAGCTTCTTCGGCACGCAGCCGCGGATCACGCAGGTGCCGCCATAGCGGTATTCCTCGGCCACCGCCACCTTCGCGCCGTAGCCGCCGGCGATCCGTCCGGCGCGTACGCCGCCGGACCCGCCGCCGATCACGAAAAGGTCGAAATCATACTGGCTCATGGGGGTCGGGTCCTTCCGCAGCATATTCCGCAGGCAATTCATGCCCACGACCGACGCTGGAGATCAAGGTCCGGACCTCGGGGTAGCGATGGGCTGTGGCAATGTGGTGCAGCCGGAGCGCTTCGACAAGCGTGCCGCCCAGCCCCAGCATGCGGTCGGCATGGCCGATCATCACCGTATTGGGCCAGGCCCTGGGCCGGATGTCGCCCAATGCGGCAAAGATATCGGCGGCACGGCCGGGATTGCGCTGCGCCATCAGGGCGACCGCCGAAGCGGTGGAACGCGACACGCCGGCAAAGCAGTGCACCAGCAGATGGCGCACCGGCTGCGCCGCCAGCTTCTCGCCCACCTTCAGGATGGCGGCGACATCAGCCTCGGTCGGCATGGTGCGGCTGCCGTCATCGGCGACGATGTCGTAGAAGCGGAACTCGTCGCGCAGGGCCTGGGGATGGTGCACATAGCCGTCCGGCTGCGGCGTGCCGGGATCGAGGATGCCGAGGATATGCGTCACGTCGCCGGCGAACTGTTCCAGCTCGGCGATGCCGCAGATGCTCAGGCGGAACGGCAGCAGGCCACGCTCGACGACACTCATGGCAACACCTTGTTGTTCTCTCTATTGCTGTACGACGCGCCGATACATATCGGTGACATCGACGATTGTATTACGATTGCCCGCAAACCGGACATATGCCGGTTGGATATCATACCGGGGAATCGAATTTTTCTCAGCGTCCAGCCAGCTCTTCAACTCCTGGAAAAAGGCGCTGGGCAAGTCATGGAAATCAGCGCGATCTTTTGTAGCGATCATCAAGTCGCCGCTGTCCAGCGAACGCCGCTGATCTTGATAAAGGAAGTGTCGAACCACTACGACCAGCTGACTGGTTGCGGTATCCACCCAAACCAAACCCTTTTCAGGGCATGAATGGGGCCGGCAGGCGCTAGCAGTGATATAGCGCTCCTCGGTGACCCGCACAGGGTTCGGGGGGCCACCCAGGACCGTGCCGAGGTGATAACGTAGCGTTTCCACCTCCCTATTCGGCGTCATGCCAAGATAGAGCGGAATCGGATTCGGCACGGCATTATCCAGCAACCGATTGAACTCTGGCTCCCATATCAGACGGTTTGTGGAAATATTCGGCTTCGCCACGACGTAATCGGCCAACCAACGGATCAGGACATCTCGCTCGGGATCGGAGGCCGCTCGTGCATGCGCCGTCAATAATGCGACGAGCATCACAATAACCCAGCCAGCGGATCGCCGAACCCCCGCGATCATTCCACCGTCACCGACTTGGCCAGGTTGCGCGGCTGGTCCACATCGGTACCCTTCAGCACGGCGACATGATAGGCCAGCAGCTGCACCGGGATGGCATAGAGGATCGGCGCCACGAAAGGCTCGACCTCGGGCAGCACCACGGTGGCGAAGGTGCGCTCGTCCACATGGGCCAGGCCGGCCTTGTCCGACATGAAGATCACCTTGCCGCCGCGCGCCATCACCTCCTGCATGTTGGAGATGGTCTTCTCGAACAGGCTGTCGCTCGGCGCGATCACGATCACCGGCACCTGCTCGTCGATCAGCGCGATCGGGCCGTGTTTCAGCTCGCCAGCGGCGTAGCCTTCGGCATGGATATAGGAGATTTCCTTCAGCTTCAGCGCGCCTTCCAGCGCCAGCGGGAAACACGGACCGCGGCCGATATACAGCACGTCGCGCGCATCCATGATCTTCTCGGCCAGCGCCAGCAGCTCCTCGTCGTGATTCAGCACCTCGGCGGCCTGCGCCGGCACTTCCATCAGCGCCGCCATCAGCCGCGCGCTCTCTTCCTCGCTCAGCGCCTTGCGGGCCCGTGCCATGGCGAGGCTGAAGGCGGCCAGCGTGACGAGCTGGCAGGTGAAGGCCTTGGTCGAGGCGACGCCGATCTCCGGACCCGCCTTGGTCGGCAGCACGCCATCGGCCTCGCGCGCCATGCTGCTTTCCGGCACGTTGACGATCACCAGCGTGCGACCGCCGTTGGCCTTGACATAGCGCATGGCCGCCAGCGTGTCGGCGGTTTCGCCCGACTGCGAAATGAAGATCGACAGGCCGTTGGGATCGACCGGCGCTTCGCGGTAGCGGAATTCGGAAGCCACATCGACCTCGACGCCGATGCGGGCATAGCGTTCGAGCCAGTATTTCGCCACCAGGCCGGAATAATACGAGGTGCCGCAGGCCACGATGGTGATGCGCGTGATCCTGGCGAGATCGAGGCCCAGATCGGGCAGATGCACCCAACGGTCGGTCGGGCTGACCACGGTGTTGATGGTGTCGCCCATCACCGCCGGTTGCTCGTAGATTTCCTTCAGCATGTAGTGGCGGTAGTTGCCCTTGCCGATCATCGCGCCGCTGATCGCGGTGGGGCGGACCTCGCGCTTCACCGACCGGTTCTCGGCATCGAAGAAACGGGCGCCATCGCGGCTCAGCACCACCCAGTCGCCTTCGTCGAGATAGGCGATCTTGTCTGTCAGCGGCGCCAGCGCCAGCGCATCCGAGCCAAGATACATCTCGCCATTGCCGAAACCGACGGCCAGCGGCGCGCCGCGCCGGGCGCCGATCAGCAGGTCGGTTTCGCCATGGAACAGGATGGCCAGCGCAAAGGCGCCGCGCAGACGGCCCAGCGCGGTCTTCACCGCCTCCTCCGGCTTCAGCCCCTCGGCCAGATACTGGTCGATCAGGCGCAGCGCCACCTCGGTATCGGTCTGGCTCTGGAAGCTGTGGCCCTTGGCGATCAGCTCCTCGCCCAGTTCGCGGTAATTCTCGATGATGCCGTTATGCACCAGCGCGACGCGGCTGGTGGCATGCGGATGCGCATTCGACTCATTGGGTGCGCCATGGGTGGCCCAGCGCGTATGGGCGATGCCGATCAGGCCCTGCAGCGGCTCCTTGTTCAGCCGCTCCTGCAGGTTGACGATCTTGCCTTCGGCGCGGCGGCGCTCGATGGTGCCATCCTTCACCAGTGTCGCCACGCCGGCGGAATCGTAGCCGCGATATTCCAGCCGCTTCAGGCCATCGACCAGCAGCGGCACGACATCGCGCGTTCCGATCACGCCGACAATTCCACACATATCGAAACTCCTGCTACGTCTTCTTGCGGGCCTTCTGGGCCGATTTGATGGTGCGGAACTTCGCCGCGAGACCGGGCTTGTCTTCCTGCCTGCCGCGTCCGAGGCTGAGCGCATCGGCGGGCACGTCGCGGGTGATCACGCTGCCGGCGGCGACGATGGCGCCCGCGCCGATCTTCACCGGTGCCACCAGCGCCGAATTGGAGCCGATGAAAGCGCCGGCGCCGATATCGGTATGATGCTTGTCGAAACCGTCGTAATTGCAGGTGATGGTGCCGGCACCGATATTGGCCGTGGCGCCGATGCGGGCATCGCCGATATAGGTCAGGTGATTGACTTTGGCGCCGCGTTCAACGCTGGCATTCTTGATCTCGACGAAATTGCCGATATGGGCATCCTCGGCAATCTTCGCGCCGGGCCGCAGCCGCGCGAAAGGTCCGATCGTCGCGCCGGCGCCGATCGTCGCGCCCTCGATATGGCTGTGGCTGCGGATCACCACATCGTTGCCGACGCTCACCTTCGGTCCGAACACCACGAAGGGTTCGATGGTGACGTCGCGGCCGAAGGTGGTATCGCTGCGCAGATACACTGTCTCCGGCGCCGTCATGGTGACGCCGGCGGCCATCGCGGCCCGGCGCAGGCGCTGCTGCATCGCGGCTTCGGCGACACTGAGTTCGGCGCGCGTGTTGATGCCCATCACCTCGACCGGATCGGCTTCCACCACGCGGCAGGTCCAGCCTTTCGCATTGGCATGCTCGACCGTGTCGGTCAGCAGGTATTCGCCCTGCGCGTTTCTGTCGGACAGTTTTTTCAGCAGTGCCGGCAGTCGCGCGCCATCGAAGGCCATCAGCCCGGCATTGCACAGGCGCACGGCGCGTTCATCGGCCGTGGCGTTCTTGAACTCAACGATCTTCTGCAGCGCGCCTTTGCCATCGACGATCAGCCGGCCATAGGCGGCCGGGTCGAGCGGGCGGAAGCCGACAATCACGGCGGCCGGATCGCTTTTCGCGCGCCGCGCCGCCAGCAGGTCCTTCATCAGCGCCGGCGTCAGCAGGGGCGAATCGCCGAACAGCACGATGACATCGCCCTTGAAACCCTTGAGCGCCGGCAGCGCCGCCATCACGGCATGGCCGGTGCCGCGTGCCGGATGCTGGATCGCGATCCTGGCCGGCGCCACGGCGGCCGCGACCCGTTCCTGGCCCTTGCCGGTGACGACCACGATGCGGTCGGGCTTCAGCGCGGCTGCGGCATCCAGCACATGGCGCACCATCGCCTGCCCCGCCACCGGATGCAGCACCTTGGGCAGTGTCGACTTCATCCGCGTGCCCTGGCCGGCTGCCAGGATCACCACGGCCACCTGCCGTTTGTTTGCCGCCTGCTTCCTGGGTGGCTGTTTCGCCATGCTCCGCTTCCGTGTACAAAAACCCGATTCGCCGCATGCGACGCGGCCGGACAGTGTCATAGCCGTGATAGGCAACGGAAATCAAATCGTCTTTCCGTCTGTTTCAGGGTCTTTCGAATTGTAACACCATGACTCGTAAGGCAATTCTCTTCGATCTCGATGGCACTCTGGTGGATACGGCGCCCGATCTGGCCGCCGCCACCGATTATGCGCTGGACCGCGCCGGCCGGCCGGCCATCGGCCTGGATGCGGTACGCAGCATGGTGGGCGACGGTGCGCGCGCCCTGCTCGAAAAGGGTTTCAGGGCATCCGGCGGCATGCCGGAGCCGGTCATGTTTGAGACCGCGTTCAAGGATTTCCTGATCTATTACGGCCGCCATCTGGCCGATACCAGCCGCCCGTTTCCCGGCGTGGTCACCTGCCTGGCCGCGCTGGCCGAACAGGGCTATGCGCTGGCGGTCTGTACCAACAAGCCGGAAGGCCTCAGCCGCAGCCTGCTCGGCCAGCTCGGCCTGAGCGATTTCTTCGGTGCTGTGGTCGGCGGCGACAGCCTGCTGGTGCGCAAGCCCGATCCCGGCCATCTCCATGGCACGCTGGAGCGGCTCGGCCCGGCCTTTGACTGGGCCGCCATGGTGGGCGATTCCGCCAATGACGTGAATGCGGCCAGGGCGGCCGAGCTGCCCTGCGTCGTGGTCAGCTTCGGCTATACCCAGATTCCGCCACATCAACTGGGCGGCGACCGCCTGATCGACCATTTCAATGACCTGCCCGAGGCGCTCGTCGCGCTCGGCGGTTAGACTTGGATGCCCGCTTTCGCGGGCATGACGATTGC
The DNA here is from genome assembly GCF_025869515.1 of Ferrovibrio sp. Classification (GTDB taxonomy): domain Bacteria; phylum Pseudomonadota; class Alphaproteobacteria; order Ferrovibrionales; family Ferrovibrionaceae; genus Ferrovibrio. Next base: position 21,630 of record NZ_JAOZVR010000017.1, on the reverse strand, counting down.
GAAAGGCGGGTCGCTACTTTCCACCGCCGGCCGGCTGGAAACCGGCGATCACGCGGGCGGGCGGCAGATGCACGTTGACGCATGTGCCATGGCCCGGCTGGCTCTGGATTTCCAGCCAGCCGCCATGCAGGCGCACCATGCGGTCGCTGAGCGGCAGGCCGAGTCCGGTGCCCGGTTGCGCGCGGGTCAGCGCATTCTGGATCTGCCCGAAGGGCTGCAGCGCGATCTTGATCTGCGCCGGCGTCATGCCGATGCCGGTATCGGTCACGCTATAGGCAAAGCCGCCGCCTTCGGTGATCTCGCCCGACAGCACGATGCTGCCTTCCTCGGTGAACTTCACGGCGTTGGCCAGCAGGTTGATCAGCACCTGCAGCAGGGCGCGGCGGTCGGCATGCAGCTGGACCAGGCCTTTCGGCGCCCGCATCTGCAGCTGGATGTGGCCGCGCTCGATCTTTTCACGCACCAGCCGCACGGCCGCGGACATGATCTCGTCGGCATCGAAATCCTGCTCGGCCAGTTCGTATTTGCCGGCTTCCACCTTCGACAGGTCGAGGATGTCGTTGATGATCGCCAGCAGATGCTCGCCGCTGGCATGGATGTCGCCGGCATATTCGCGATAGCGCGGGATGTTGACCGCCCCCAGCATCTCGTTGCGGATGATGGACGAGAAGCCGATGATGGCATTGAGCGGCGTGCGCAGCTCGTGGCTCATATTGGCGAGGAATTCCGACTTGGCGCGATTGGCTTCCTCGGCCGAACGCTTGGCCGCCAGCGCCGACAGTTCGGCCTGCTCCTTGAGATCGACCACGCGGCGCTCGCGGAACAGCAGCAGCACCAGGCCGATCAGCAGCATGGCGGCAAAGGCGGTGAGCAGGCCGACGCCATCGGCGAAGCGGTCGAGCCGGCGTTCCTGGTTCTGCAGCATCTCGCGCGCCGCGGCGCGTGACTGTTCCAGCAGGGCGATCAGCCGCATTTCGGCATCGCGGGCGCGCGCCTGCATCAGCGCGATCACCGCCGGCGAGCCGGCCGGCTGACCCGGCACGCCCTCGTCCAGCCAGCGCGTCAGGTCCTGCAGGGCCGGACTGGCCACGGCATGCATGCCGGCCGCGCCCACCATGTTGTCGAGGTTGTAGTTGGCGCGCAAAACCTCGGCCCGGGCGCGCGCCGAGATCAGATGCGCCGCCACCCGGGTCATGCCGCTGCCCTGCGGATCGCGCTGCCAGGCCTCGATCGCCCAGGCCAGGTTGGCGATTTCGCGGATCATGGTCTCGGCATCGCGCTCCTGGTCCAGCAGCGTCACCGGCAGGTCGCGCGCCACCGAGGTCAGCGTGTTCTGCACATAGAGCGCAACGCCGACCGCCCCCAGCACGAGCAGGACGATGGCAAAGGTGATCTGGCGGTGACCGAACATGATGGGGCGCCGCTCAGTGCACGGTCCGGCCGCGGGCGCGATAAAAGCGCTCGGCGCCGGGATGCAGCGGGATGCTGCGGCCGGTCAGGGCATCGTCGAAGCGGATATCGGCGCCGCGCGGATGCCCGGCCGCCAGCAGCGCGGTGCCACGCCGGCTCCACATCGCCTCCAGCACGGCCTGCACCCTGTCGCCGGGCAGGTCGGCACGCGCGATCAGCTGAGCGCCCACCATCAGGGTCGGCACTTCGGGCTGGTCCGCATAGGTGTCTGCCGGAATGCTGCCATAGCTGAGGAAGGGATTCTGCCTGATCAGCCGGTTCGCCGCATCGGCATCGATGGCGAGCAGGCTGGCCACGCCGCCGGCCATGGCATCGCTGACCGCCCGCGTCGGCCAGCCGGCGACGATGAAGAACAGGTCGAGCTGGCCGGCCTGCAGTCGCGGCAGGGCCATATCCGGCTTGATATAGACCGGGCGCAGATCGGATTCCGACAGCTTGTAGGCCCCCAGCAGGTTGCGGACATGGACCAGGGTGCCCGAACCGGGTTCGTCCATCGCCACCGCCCGGCCGCGCAGGTCGCCGATGCTGGAGATTTTCGCCGCCCGGCGCACCACCACATGCATGGCTTCCGAGTAGAGATGGGCCACGAAGCGCAGGCGGTCCTGCGGCGGCTTGCCGGCAAAGATTTCCCGCGCGTTAAAGGCCCAGTCGGCGATATCGGCCTGCACCAGGGCCATCTCGATCTCGCCGTTCTGCAGCGCGGCGGCATTGGCGACCGAGCCGTTCGAGGTCTGCGCCACCGCCACCAGGCCCGGTACGCCGCAGCGGCCGTTGCGGGCATCGCCCATGGCGCAATCCGCCCCGATCTGGGTTTCGCTTACGGTGCGCGCGATCAGGTTGCCGATCGGGAAATAGGTGCCGCTCTGGCCACCGGTGCCGATCCGCAGCAGGCCCCCGTTTTGCGAAACCGGCGCTCCCTGCGCCGAGGCGGCCTGCGACGCCGCCAGCAGCAGCAGGCCGGCCCCAAAGGCACCCGCAAGACCGACGCTGACCTGGCGCGGCGTCATCCGCTTATTCGGCATCCGGCTGCTTGGCAGGCGCGGCATCGGCGAAGGCCTTCACGCTCTGGCATTCGGCATCGATGCGCAGCACGGTCGGGCAGCGCGACAGATCGGCCTTGAAGCGGCGGCCGTTGGCCACCTGCGGCACCAGGCAGAGATCGGCGAGCGTGGGCGTGTCGCCATGACAGAATCGGCCGGTCTGCGGGCTGGTGGCCAGCATGGTCTCGACCGCCTGCAACCCCTCCTCAACCCAGTGGCGATACCAGGTGTCTTTCTGCTCTTCCGAGACGCCCAGCCTGCCGGTCAGGTAGCGCAGCACGCGGGGGTTGTTGAGCGGATGGATTTCGCAGGCCACGGCGAGCGCCAGCGCCCGCACGCGCGCCCGTTCGAGCGGATCCTTCGGCAGCAGCGGCGGCTGCGGCTGGATTTCCTCCAGATATTCGATGATCGCCAGCGACTGGGTCAGCAGGATGCCGTCATCCGTCACCAGCACGGGCAGCAGCTTTTGCGGGTTGATTGCGGCAAAGGCCTCGGACAGCTGCTCCAGCTTGGCAAGATGGACAAAAGTCTGGTCGTAGGCGAGGCCCTTGAGATTGAGCGCGATCCGGACCCTGTAGGCGGCCGAGGACCGGAAATACCCGTACAACAGCATGCTTGCCTCCTGTTGGTCTGGATTCTAGCCCAGTCGCCGTTATGTTACAAAGCCTTGATAGGTTTCTGGGATAGCCCGAAAGGGTTGCCGCGACAGCGTGACGCGCTCTATTGTCGGCGCGCCGCCGCACCCCCATCTGAAGGAGACTGCGGGACGGGCACGGGGGCGTCCGGGACCAACCGGTGGAACGTGGGCAGACAGGGTAGCTTTTGGATATGCGCCTGACGATCAATGGCGAGACGCGGGACATGGCAGGCGCGGCCACGGTGGCCGAACTGCTGTCGTCGCTCGAGCTCGATTCCCGCAAGATCGCCATCGAGCTGAACCGCGAGATCGTGCCGCGCTCGGCTTATTCCGCCACCGGCCTGAACGACGGCGACAAGATCGAGATCGTGCATTTCATCGGCGGCGGCAACGCCCCGCTCAATGCGGGCGAGGACGATTATTTCGAAGTCGCGGGCAAACGTTTCCACTCGCGGCTGCTCGTCGGCACCGGCAAATACAAGGATTTCGAGCAGACCAGATTGGCCATCGAGGCCTCGGGCGCCGAAATCGTCACCGTGGCGGTACGCCGCGTCAACGTCACCGACCGCAACCAGCCGATGCTGGTCGATTACGTCGACCCGAAAAAATACACCTACCTGCCCAATACCGCCGGCTGCTTCACCGCCGACGATGCCGTGCGCACGCTGCGCCTGGCGCGCGAGGCCGGCGGCTGGAAGCTGGTCAAGCTTGAGGTTCTGGGCGACCAGAAAACGCTCTATCCCGACATGGAAGCCACGCTGGCCGCGACGAAGCTGCTGGTGAAGGAGGGCTTCGACGTCATGGTCTACTGCGCCGACGATCCGATCGCGGCGAAGAAGCTGGAAGAGCTGGGCGCCTGCGCCATCATGCCGCTCGCCGCGCCGATCGGTTCCGGCCTGGGCGTGCAGAACCCGGTGCAGATCCGGGTGATCATCGAAAATGCAAAAGTGCCGGTGCTGGTCGATGCCGGCGTCGGCACCGCATCGGATGCGGCGATTGCCATGGAACTGGGCTGCGACGGCGTGCTGATGAACACCGCGATTGCCGAGGCGAAAGACCCGATCCGCATGGCCCGCGCCATGAAGCTGGCCATCGAGGCCGGCCGCCTCGCCTACCAGGCCGGCCGCATGCCGAAGAAACTCTATGCCGATCCATCCTCGCCGCTCGCCGGCCTGATTTGACCGTGCGAGGCTGAGCGACCGTGCCGGAAATCGACATCTACCAGCTGATCGAACAGTATCGCGAGTGGTTCTACATCATCACCTTCGTCTGGACCTTCCTGGAAGGCGAGACGTTCGTGATCTTCGCGGGCGCGGCCGCCAGCCAGGGCCTGCTGCATATGTACTGGCTGATCGCCGCCGCCTGGCTCGGCAGCTTCGCGGGCGACCAGTTGTATTTCTGGATCGGCCGTCAATACGGCCACCGGCTGCTCAAGCGCTTCCCCAAGCTGCAGGGCGGCGTCAACGTCGCCCTCGACATGCTGCACAAATACCATGTCGGCTTCATCCTCAGCTTCCGCTTCATCTATGGCGTGCGCAACTTCTCCTCGCTCGCCATGGGCATGAGCCTGATCTCCTGGCCGCGCTTCGCCGCGCTGAATTTCATCGCCGCCGGCCTGTGGGCCAATGCCTTCTGCTGGGTCGGCTACCTGCTCGGCGTCGCCTTCGAGGCCGTGCTGGGCGATATCGCCAAGGATTTCGGCATCATCATGCTGGGCATCTTCGCCACCGTGGGCATCGTGCTGTTCTTCGTGCACCGCCGCGGCAAGAAGAATTTCGAGGCCAAGGTCGCCGCCCAGCAGCAGAAGCAGGTCACGCCGCCCACGTCGGAGTAAACCGGCTTCGGAATAGCCTACAGGCCGTCCATCTTGCCATTCAGCTTGTCGATGATGCGGTCCAGCTGGGCGGTTTCATCGGCCGTCAGCGCGGTCAGCAGGTCGCGTTCGAAGCCCAGCGCCAGCGGCGCGATCTCGGCATAAACCGTCTGCCCCCTGGTCGATAGCGTCAGCCGCGACTTGCGCTTGTCGCCGGCATCGCGCTCGCGCGTCAGCAGGCCCTTCGCCTCCAGCGCCGCCACCGCGCGGCTCACCGTCACCTTGTCCATCGCCGAGCGTTCCACCACCGCATTGGCGGTCAGGCCGGGCGTGCGGCCCAGATTGGCGATCACCCGCCATTCCGGAATGCCGATGCCGAAGCGGTCGGCGTAGTGCCGCGACAGCGCGCCGCTGATGCGGTTGGTCACCACCGACAGCCGGTAGGGCAGGAATTTTTCCAGATGCAGACTAGGTTTCGCCATTTCCCCTGCTTTTCCCGATTGCGCGTCCTGGCGCTCGGAGCGATCCGCTACGGCCACGCTTGAATTTAGTTTCAATTGTAACTAATATGCGACTCAACCGCAATATCAGACCCCATAGCAGATTCCGGGAGGGATTTTCCCCATGGCCGACCTGTTCGACAACCCGATGGGCACCGACGGCTTCGAATTCATCGAATATGCCGCGCCCGAACCCGCCAAGCTGGCTGCCCTGTTCGAGCGCATGGGCTTCCAGGCGGTGGCGAAACACCGGTCCAAGAACGTGACGCTGTACCGCCAGGGCGATGTCAATTTCATCCTCAATGCCGAACCGTCGAGCTTCGCCCAGAGCTTCGCCCGCATCCACGGCCCCTCGATCTGCGCCATGGCCTTCCGCGTCAAGGATGCGCCGAAAGCCTACAAGCGCGCCGTCGAACTCGGCGCCTGGGGCGTCGAGAACCACGCCGGCCCGATGGAGCTGAATATCCCGGCGATCAAGGGTATCGGCGACAGCCTGATCTACCTGGTCGACCGCTACGGCGAGCGCGGCACCATCTACGATGTCGACTTCGTGCCGATCGAGGGCGTGGACCGCAACCCGAAGGGCGTCGGCCTGACTTACGTGGATCACCTGACCCATAACGTGCATCGCGGCCGCATGGGCGAATGGGCCGGCTTCTACGAACGCCTCTTCAATTTCCGCGAGATCAAGTATTTCGACATCGAGGGCAAGCTGACCGGCCTGAAGTCGAAGGCGATGACCAGCCCCTGCGGCAAGATCCGCATCCCGATCAACGAAAGCTCCGACGACAAGTCGCAGATCGCCGAATACCTGCACGCCTATCACGGCGAGGGCATCCAGCATGTGGCGATGGGCACCGACGACATCTACGGCACGGTCAGCGCGCTGCGCGGCCGCGACGTGCCGTTCCAGTCGACCAACGACACCTATTTCGACCAGGTCGATGACCGCCTGCCCGGCCATGGCGAGGATGTCGCCCGGCTGAAGGAGCTGCAGATCCTGATCGACGGCGCGCCGACCAAGGGCCAGGGCCTGCTGCTGCAGATTTTCACCGACAACGTGATCGGGCCGATCTTCTACGAGATCATCCAGCGCAAGGGCAATGACGGTTTCGGCGAAGGCAATTTCAAGGCGCTGTTCGAATCGATCGAACTCGACCAGATTCGCCGCGGCGTGCTGAAGGCCAATTAAAAAACCAAGTCTAGGAGGAGACGCCCCCATGGGTAAAAACTGGATTCCGATGAGCCATACCGAGGGCGAAGCGGCCAAGCAGGCGCATGTGGCACTGCCCGAAGGCACCTACGAGCGCGAGATGGGCAAGGAGGGTTTCTTCGGCCCCGCCGCCCATCTCTATCACCAGAATCCGCCGACCGGCTGGATCGACTGGGAAGGCCCGCTCAAGCCGCGCGCCTTCGACACGGCGAAATTCGCCGCTGCGGTCGACTGCCCGTGGAAGGCGCAGCTGATGATGGGCAATGCCCATGTCAAATTCCGCCACATGCTGATGACCCGGGCGATGGACCATCTGGTGCGCAACGGCGACGGCGACGAACTGCTGTTCGTGCATGACGGCGAAGGCGCGCTGTTCTGCGACTTCGGCCACCTCACCTATGCCGAGGGCGACTACATCATGCTGCCGCGCGGCAGCATGTGGCGCCTGGAGCCGAAGACGCCGAGCAAAATCCTGTTGATCGAGGCGACCAACGACAGCTACCGCCTGCCCGACAAGGGCATCGTCGGGCCGCATGCGATCTTCGATCCCGCCGTGCTGCAGATCCCGAAACTCGACGACGCCTACCGGGCGCAGCAGCAGGTGAAGAAGCCCTGGCGCGTGGTGATCAAGCGCCGCGACCAGCTTTCCACCGTCACCTATCCCTACAACCCGCTCGACGTGGTGGGCTGGAAGGGCGACCTCACCGCAGTGAAGCTGAACTGGCGCGACATCCGGCCGCTGATGAGCCACCGCTATCACCTGCCGCCCAGCGCGCATACCACCTTCCTGGCCTCGCGCTTCGTGGTCTGCACCTTCGTGCCGCGCCCGATCGAGAGCGATCCGGAAGCGCTCAAGGTGCCGTTCTTCCACAACAACGACGATTACGACGAGGTGATCTTCTATCACCAGGGCAGCTTCTTCAGCCGCGACAACATCCATCCCGGCATGATCAGCCTGCACCCTTGCGGCTTCCCGCACGGTCCGCATCCCAAGGCCTTCGCCACCGGCGCCAAGGGCACGCGCAAGGAAACCGACGAGGTGGCGGTGATGATCGACACCCGCGATGCGCTCGATGTCGCCACGGCGGCCGAGAGCGTCGAATTCAAGGGCTATGTGGCGACCTGGAATCCCGACGGGTTCAAGCAGGCTGCGGAGTAACATCACCATCCTCGTCGTCCCCGCCAGGGATATCTTCTTTGGCGGGGACCCAGCACTTCTGCTGTTCTGAATTCCCGCTTTCGCGGGAATGACGACTTAAAACTGATCTAGGGAGACTCCATCCATGAAACTCGCCTCGCTGCGGCATGGCCGCGACGGCCGTCTCTGCGTCGTCAGCCGCGACCTGAAAACCATGCTGCCGGTCGATGCGCTCTGCCCCACCCTGCAGATGGCGCTCGATTCCTGGTCCACGATGGCGCCGAAGCTGCAGGAGCGATATGACGCGCTGAATGCCGGTACGGCCGAAGGCGCCATCGCTTACGATCCGGGCAAACTGCATGCGCCGCTGCCGCGCGCCTATCAGTGGTGCGACGGCTCGGCCTATCTCAATCACGTCGAGCTGGTGCGCAAGGCGCGCAACGCCGTGATGCCGCCGGAATTCCTGCACGATCCGCTGATGTACCAGGGCGGCTCGGACGACTTCCTGCCGCCGACCGCCGCTATCGAGGTGGCCGACGAATCTTACGGCATCGACTTCGAGGGCGAGGTCGCCGCCATCACCGGCGACGTACCCATGGGCGCCTCCTCGGCGGAAGCCGCGAAACATATCCGCCTGCTGATGCTGGTGAATGACGTGAGCCTGCGCAACCTGATCCCCGGCGAGCTGGCCAAGGGCTTCGGCTTCTTCCACGGCAAGCCGTCCACGGCCTTTGCGCCGGTCGCCGTCACGCCCGACGAGCTGGGCGCGGCCTGGAAGGACAACAAGGTGCATCGCCCGCTGGTGACGCATCTGAACGGCAAGCTGTTCGGTCAGCCCGAGGCCGGCGCCGACATGCAGTTCAGCCTCGCCGACCTGATCGCCCATGCGGCCAAGACGCGGCGGCTCCGCGCCGGCTGCATCGTCGGCAGCGGCACGGTGTCGAACCGCGATGCCTCGAAAGGCTTCTCCTGCCTGGCCGAGATCCGCATGATCGAGACGATTGCCGACGGCAAGCCGAAAACGCCCTTCATGAAATTCGGCGACCGCGTGCAGATGGATATGACCGGCACCGACGGCCAGTCGATCTTCGGCAAGATCGACCAGACGGTGGTGAAATATACGGGGCCGCAACACCTTTAACTGTCATGCCCGGGCTTGGCCCGGGCATCCACGAGTTACTTTTTTGCGTGACAAGACGTGGATGGCAGGAACAAGTCCGGCCATGACAATTGGAGTTAGTTGCCGAGAAATTTCCCGATCAGCGCCGTGATCTCCGCCGGCCTCTCGATGCTCGGCAGATGGGCCGCGCCGGGCAAGGCGTGGTGCACTGTATGCGGCATCGCCGTCGCCAGATGCCGGCAGCGCTCCGCGATATGGGGAAAATCGTACGCGCCGCAGATCACCAGCGCCGGAACCGAAATCTCGCCCAGACGCTGAAAGGCTGACACCGCATCGACATTCGCACCGGCCGGCGGCGCGCGCAGCGCGATGCCGTTCATGTCGAGAAACAGCGCGCGCGCCGCACCGACGACGCGCCCCTCGAGCTGCAATGGGCCGTCCAGCCAAAGGTGCGCCTTGATCGCATTCACGCGGTCGAGGTCGCCGGCCGCTTCCGCCTGCTTCTGCCGGGCCACCAGCGCCTCGATCTCCGGCGACAGCACCGGATCGGGCGCACCGGCCACGGATGGTGAAATCAGCACCAGGCCGCGGATACATTCCGGATGCAGCAGCGCCGCATCCAGCGCCACTCGGCCGCCCTGCGAGCAGGCGACCAGGGTCGCCGGCCGGCCAGCGGCAACGACGTCCAGCACCGCCAGCAGGTCGGCGACGGCAGAATGATCTTCCTGTTCGGCAACCGTTCGGCCAAAACCGCGGCGATCATAGGCAATCGCTTGATGGGTTCCGCCCACTGCCTCGATCTGCCCCTGCCACATGCGGCTATCGCAGACGGCCGCATGCAGGAACACCACCGGCGCGCCACTGCCGGCAACGAAGGTCGCCAGTCTGGCGCGACCGGAGGTAACCTGCTTCATCTAACCAATCCCCACCGCCCGGTCCGACACGAAGGGATTGCTCGCCCGCTCCTGCCCAAACGTCGACAGCGGCCCGTGGCCGGGCACGAAGGTGATATCGTCGCCAAGCGGAAACAGCTTGTCGCGGATCGAATGGATCAGGTCGGCATGGTTGCCCTTGGGAAAATCCGTGCGGCCGATCGAGCCCTGGAAGATCACGTCGCCGACCAGCGCCGCTTTCGAGGGCGCGTGATAGAACACCACATGGCCCGGCGTATGGCCCGGGCAGTGGATGACATCGAGCACCAGATTGCCGACCGTCACCCGGTCGCCATCCTTCAGCCAGCGCGTCGGCGTGAAGCTGCGGCTCGGCGGAAAACCATATTGCTGCGCCGCCGCCGGCATGCCGTCGATCCAGAATTTGTCATCCTCATGCGGCCCCTCGATGGGCAGGCCGAGCTTCTCCGCGATCTCCATCACCGCGCCGGCATGGTCGAGATGGCCATGCGTGACCAGCAGCTTTTCCAGCGTCACGCCGTGGCGCTGCACGGCGGCCAGCAGCCTCGAAGGCTCGCCGCCGGCATCGACCAGCGCGCCGCGCATGGTTTCGGGGCACCAGATCAGCGAGCAGTTCTGCTGGAACGGCGTCACCGGGTTGATTTCGGCATGCAGGATCGGCTGCTGCGGGGCGGCTGAAGTCATCATGCGTCCGGATTAACCGGCCACGGCCGATTTTGCAATTTTGCCGACCGGGGATCGGCTGAAATTTTCATCTCATTCTATCCTTGATAGAAACGAAGCAAAACGAAGCGGTGCGAACGCGCCGGACCCAAACCGCCGCCTGCCATATCGGCCATCTCCAGGCCTGTTTCACGTGAAACATACAGTGAACGCGCGGCGCTTTCCGCCCAGCCGGATCAACGGGTTGCCCGGCCTCCCCCGATGGTGTACGGCAGGCGGTCTGGTCGGCGACAGCTTTGGGATTCGCATGGCGAAAGCACTGAAATCGGCAGCAAACGGCAAGCGCCCGGCGGCGGCGAAAGCGGCCCCCGCGAAAGGCAAGCCGCTGATCTATGTGCTGAACGGCCCGAACCTGAACATGCTCGGCCTGCGCCAGCCCGAGATTTACGGCCGCGACACGCTGGCCGATGTGGAGCGGCTCTGCGCCGCCGCCGCCAGCCGGCTCGGCCTCGCCATCTCCTTCCGCCAGAGCAATCTCGAGGGCGAGCTGGTCACCTGGATCCAGGAGGCGCGGAGCAAGGCCGCCGGCATCGTGTTGAATGCCGGTGCCTATACCCACACCTCGGTCGCCCTGCTCGATGCCCTCAACGCGGCCGAAAAGCCCTGCGTCGAGGTGCATCTGTCGAATATCCACCGGCGCGAAAACTTCCGCCATCACTCCTATGTTTCGCTGGCGGCGAAAGGGATGATCTGCGGTTTCGGGCCGAAGGGGTATGTGCTGGCGCTCGAAGCGCTGGCCGATATCGTCTGAACACTTAATCTTCTTACGTCTACGCATACAGGAGTAGCGCATGGCCGCGCCGAAGGACAAAGCCAAGGCTGACAGCCGCATCGACCAGCAGATGATCCGCGAACTCGCCGACCTGCTGAACGAAACCGGCCTCACCGAGATCGAGTGGAGCGAAGGACCGCTGAAAGTCCGCGTCACCAAGGGCGGTTCGCCGGTCTATGCCGCGGCCCCGGTCGCAGCCGCGGCTGCCGCAGCCGCCATGGCCGCCGCCGGCGCGCCCGCCGCGGGCGGCGATGACGCCAGCCATCCCGGCGCCGTGAAGTCGCCGATGGTGGGCACCGTCTATACCGCGCCGGAGCCGGGCGCCGCCGCCTTCGTCAAGGTCGGCGACAGCGTCAATGCCGGCCAGACCGTGCTGATCGTCGAGGCGATGAAGACGATGAATCCGATCACGGCGCCGAAGGGCGGCCGCGTCGCGCGTATCCTGATCGAGAACCAGCAGCCGGTCGAATTCGGCCAGCCGCTCATCATTATCGAGTAACAGTCGGCGGGCCCCGCATATGTTTGACAAGGTGCTGATCGCCAATCGCGGCGAGATCGCGCTCCGCATCCACCGCGCCTGCCGCGAGATGGGCATTCGCACGGTGGCGGTGCATTCCACCGCCGATGCCGAGGCCATGCATGTGCGCATCGCCGACGAGTCGGTGTGTATCGGCCCGCCGCCGTCCAGCCAGAGCTACCTCAACATCCCCGCCATCATCTCAGCCGCCGAGATCACCGGCGCCGATGCGATCCATCCCGGTTACGGCTTCCTGTCGGAAAATGCCAAATTCGCCGAGATCGTCGAGGCGCATGGCATCACCTTCATCGGCCCGACCTCCGAGCATATCAAGCTGATGGGCGACAAGATCACCGCCAAGGAAGCGGCGCGCCAGCTTGGTATCCCGGTCGTGCCCGGCTCCAAGGGCGCGGTGGAAGACGAGGCGCAGGGCCTGAAGCTCGCCGCCGAGATGGGCTATCCCGTGCTGATCAAGGCCACCGCCGGCGGCGGCGGCCGCGGCATGAAGGTGGTGCGTTCGCCGGCCGAATTCGGCCTGGCGCTGCAGCAGGCCCGCACCGAGGCGCGCAATGCCTTCGGCAACGACCAGGTCTATGTCGAGAAGTATCTTGCCCGCCCGCGCCATATCGAGATCCAGATCTTCGGCGACGGCCAGGGCAATGCGGTGCATCTGGGCGAACGCGACTGCTCGCTGCAGCGCCGCCACCAGAAAGTTCTCGAGGAAGCCCGTTCGCCGGCGCTGAACGACGACCAGCGCAAGGTCATCGGCGACATCGCCGCCAAGGCGATTTCCAAGCTGAACTATCGCGGCGCCGGCACCATCGAATTCCTGTTCGAGAATGGCGAATTCTACTTCATCGAGATGAATACCCGCCTGCAGGTGGAGCATCCGGTCACCGAGATGATCACCGGCCTCGACCTGGTGCGCGAACAGCTGCGCATCGCCAACGGCGCGCCGCTCGGCTACACGCAGGACGACATCAAGTTCAACGGCCACGCCATCGAATGCCGCATCAACGCCGAGAACCCGCGCACCTTCGCGCCCTCGCCCGGCCGCGTCACCGACTATCATGTGCCTGGCGGGCTGGGCGTGCGCGTCGATTCCGCGCTCTATACCGGCTACCAGATTCCGCCGCACTATGACTCGCTGATCGGAAAGCTGATCGTGCATGGCACCAATCGCAACGAATGCCTGATGCGTCTGCGCCGTTCGCTGGAGGAATATGTGATCGGCGGCCTGGAGACCACCATCCCGCTGCATCTGGCGCTGATCAACGAACCCGATTTCGTCAACGGCGCCTATGACATCCACTGGCTGGAAGAATTCATCGCCAGACAGGGTTAGAGATTTTCGGGATGCGCACCAGCTCTTCGCCATGAGCCAGCATCCCGAACCGCTGACGCCGGAACTGCTGCTGCAGGCCTATGCCCGCGGCTACTTCCCGATGGCGGATGCGGCCGACGATCCGGGCTATTTCTGGGTCTATCCGACCAGGCGCGGCATCCTGCCGCTCGACCGCTTCCATGTACCGCACAAGCTGGCCCGCAAGGTGCGTCAGGGCATCTACACCGTGCGCGTCGATACCGACTTCGCCGGGGTGATCGCCGCCTGCGCCGAACCGACGCCGCATCCGCAGCGCCGCAGCACCTGGATCAACGCCACCATCCGTGACGCCTATACCGATTTGCACCGGCTCGGCTTCGCCCACAGCGTGGAATGCTACGACGAGACCGGTACCATGGTCGGCGGATTGTACGGCGTGCGGCTGGGCGCCGCCTTCTTCGGCGAGAGCATGTTCAGCCGCGCCACCGATGCCTCGAAAGTCGCGCTGGTGCATCTGGCCGGCCGGCTGATCGCCGGCGGCTTCACCCTGCTCGACACGCAGTTCGTCACCGAACACCTGAAGCAGTTCGGCGCCATCGAGGTGAAGCGCGCGGATTACCTGGAGCTGCTGATGGATGCCCTGCCGCGGCGGGCGGATTTTTACTGCTTGCCGCCCGATGCGCCGCCGGCGCTGGTCCTGCAGTCGATCAGCCAGACATCGTAGACCGCATGCTCCAGCGGGTTGAGGCCCGGGCTGGAGGCGAACATCCAGCCCTGGAACAGCGCGTTGGGCTGCTGCTCGGGCCGCTGCTCGACGATCTCGAGATAGGCGGTGCTTTCCGGCGGATATTCCGGCGGCCGCTTGCGGCAGGCCTTCACCGTCACCTTCAGCGTGCCGAAACCGATGGTCTGGTCGACCGGCGCCTCGAAGGTGTAGATGCGCGCGGTGATCTTATCCAGGCCCTGCAGCACGGCAACCGGCATCGGCGTCGAGGGATACTGCTGCAGATGCGGCGGGATATCGGGCACCTGGGCAACGGCTGCCGCGGCCAGCAGCAGCGGCAGGATCATCACGCCTCGACGCAGGATACGCAGCACAGAATCCGTTTGCACGGGATCAGTTGGCCTTGGGCAGCGGGCTGAGTTCGTCGCCGCCATTCGCCGGCTTGTCCTTACCGTTGCCGGCACCGGTGGCGCTGAAGATCGCCTGGCCGATCAGGTCCATCAGGTTGACGGACCCTTGCGTGAATTTCACTTCCGCACCCGGCTTGAGCGTGGCATCGCTGCCGCCCGGCTCGACCGAGATGAAGTTGCCGCCGAGCAGGCCTTCGGACGCGATCTTCACCGCGCTGTCTTCCGGCAGCTGGTAGCGGCTGTCGACGCTGAAGGTGACGATGGCATCGAAGGTCTTGGGATCGAGCGCCTGTCTGGTGATGGTGCCGATCTTGATGCCGCTGAGCCGCACATCGCCGCCGGTGACCAGACCATCGGCACGGTTGAAGCGCGCCTGCAGTTCATAGCCGTTCATGCGACCGCTACCCACGCCGCCCGTCGTGTAGGCGAAAGCCAGGAAAAAGCCGGCGACCAGCAGCACCACCGCGCCGATCAGGGTCTCGACCAGATTGCCGTTCATGTCGTCCTCGCCTGCCGCGCGTTATTCAGGCCGCCAGGCCTGATAGTCGCCGGTCGCGGCCGGACGATGGCCCCCCTTGGCGACGCTGCCCTGCGGCCGGTAGGCATAGGGCGTGCCGCTGAGATTGGGCAGATGCTCCTTCTCCCAGGGCTTGTGTTCCACGCCATGGATCGGCGCGTCGTCGATGGTGTAATGCAGCCAGGCATGCCATTCCGGCGGCACTTTCGAGGCTTCGGCCTTGCCGTTATAGAGCACCCAGCGCTTTTTCGCGGCGCCAGCCTTGGTGCGGAAATAGCGGTTGCCGAACGCATCGTTGCCGACGAGTTCGCCCTTCCACCAGGTGAAAAGCTTGGTGCCGATCAGACTCATGCGACTGCCACCCTCAGGCCGGGAATCCGGCTGGAAATTCAGCCGGAATATGGCATTACGGACCCGGCCGGGCAAGCCTCGGTCGCAGAGCGACGGCACCGGGAAAGCCGGAAAAGGCCCGGAAAACCATTACCTTGAAGCCGCCCGGTTGCGGTCAGGCTGCCTGCTCCAGCAGTGCTTTCACATCCATGGTTGCGCCATCGGAGAAAACCAGCTGCGGCCCTTCGCCCTGGAAATCCTTGAAGGTGATCGAACCACTGCTGCCCTGGAAGGTCAGCTTCAGATCCTTGCCGACCAGTTCGGCCTGCACCTCGGTCGCCGCAATGCCGTTCAGTTTCAGCTTCGCACCCTCGCTGCCGTAATCGCCGTTGACCGTGTCGTTGCCGTCGCCACCGGCGACGCCGGAGCGGGAATAGTTGATCGTGGCTCCCTTGCCCACGGCGATCACGTCATTGCCGGCACCGCCGGTCACCGTGCTGCCATTCCCTACGGCTATGGTGTCGTTGCCGGCGCCGCCGCTGGCCTGGCTGTTGCTGGCCACCGCGATGGTATCGTTGCCGGCATCGCCATTCACGCTGCTGTTGGCGGCGCCCGCAATCACGTCGTCACCCTCCCCGCCCGACACGCTGCCGCCCGGCCCCACGGCGATCACATCGCTGCCGGCACCGCCCTCGACCGTCGACCCCGCGCCGGCTGCGATCGTGTCATTGCCGGTGCCGCCAACGACCGTGGAGTTGCGACCGGCGGCAACCGTGTCGTTGCCGGCACCGGCATCGATATCCGAGCCCGCGCCAGCCGCAATCGTGTCGTTGCCATTGCCGCTGCGGATCACGGTCTGGCCGCTGGCTGCGATCACGTCGTCACTGCTGACCGGCGCAGGGGTCTGCGTGGGCGGCCGGTAGGCCACGGGCTGCGCCACCTGGACCGTGGTGCTGCTGATGGAGATGGAAATCGAAATCTTCTCGACCGTGATATTCACGCCCGCCACGGTGCCGCGATCCAGCGATTTGAGCCTGTCGCGGATTTCCCGGCTGGCGGCGAACATGTGATCCGCCAGCTTGGACAGGGTTTTCAGCGCTTTCAGCATGTTCTGCAACCGGTCGGCATCCGGCGACAGCGAGACCGTGTCTTCCTCTTTCTTCTGGACGGGATTGCTGTACTGAACCGGCACCGGTTTCGGCGCGGGCCTGGTGTTCGTCTGCGTTGTGTTAACGTTAACGCGGGCAGCGAAAGCCGAGGTATCGCTCGCGCGTGCATAAGCCAGGGTATAGGCGGATTGCGACTCAGTCTGCGTCACGGATGACATGGGTTTCTCCCTTCGGTCGATACGGCCCGGTTCTGGGCCACCAGCAATGAAACTCGCATCGCCCCCCTGCCGCCGCGTTTTTGCAGCAGCAGAGCGCGCAATCACCTGATCACGTCGTGACGTTGACCGTCGTGCCCGGGGCAGCCCCAGGCTTCGCTGCAGCCGGCTTCGCATCGGCTTCGGTGCCGATGGCGAGCTTGTCGCCATTGGCAAAGGTCATCGCCACCCTGCCCTTCTGGTAGCCTTCGAGCAGAATGGAGCCCTCTTTGGCGCCGAAGGTGATCCGCACGCCCTGGTCCGTGGTCGTGATCTCGACATCCTCCTTGCGGATGCCTTTTCCAAAAGCCAGCGTGCGCCTGTTGAAGTCGCCGCCGGCATGGAAGGAACGGATTACATCGTCGCCGTCGCCGCTGGAGTAGTTGATGGTGCCATAACCGGTCATGACCAGCGTGTCGTTGCCCGTGCCACCGGTGAAGCGGGCGTAGACACCGCCACCCTTCAGGACGTCGTTGCCTGCGCCGCCATGCATATTGCCGAAGCCATGGCCATCGATGACGTCGTCCCCTTCACCACCGTAGCCGGTTCCGTTGCTCCAGATTTCGATGCTGTCGTTGCCGGCGCCACCGAAGGCGGTGCCATTCTCGTCCAGGCGGAAACTGTCATCGCCATCGCCGCCGAAGGCTCTGCCGTTACCGGCAAGCCGGAAGGTGTCGTTGCCGGCCTGACCATAGCTGGTGGAATTGACAGCCTGGTAGACATGGTCGTTGCCGTTGCCAAGATAGGCCCTGCCGTTGGTGGCGAGATAGACGAAGTCGTCGCCGTCGCCGGTATCGACCGTGGCGTTGCCGCCGACGAAGACGATGTCGTGCCCGGGTCCGGTCTGCCCCTTGGCATTGGCGTGAACCTGGATCACACGAAACTCCACCGTCTCGCCGCTCTCGGTATTGGGGACTGGCGCGGAATATCGGGCTCGGACATAGGCGGAGAATGAATCGAGCCAGGCGGGGGTCGGCTTGCCCGGCGCGCTGCTTTCCGCGCCCGCCAATTCAGCAGCGCGTCGCAAGGCCGACGTGTCCTGCACCAGCGTGTCGGGATTCTGGCTGGTCTTCACAGTCAGCCTGGCACCGTCGATGTGCGGCATGTCAGCTGCAGACGCGACAACGGGGCGGAGCGCGGGCGGTGTCGCTCCGCTGCCGTGTCTGGCACGCGCGCTGTCGGTCAGGATGGTGAGCGCGGCAAGGCCGCTGCTCAGGCTGCTGATACTCGTCACGGGATTCTCCCTGACTCCGTCGCCGGACCAGGAACCGCCCCTTCTGGGACGTCGGCCTGATCCGTTTGGTTAATCAGGCCATGCGAGTGGCCCGCCGTCAAGAAAATACATCCTTAAAGCTGTATCAGGCCACCCGCATACACCGGAATGCAACTTTTCCTCAGCAAAATCGCGCTGCAGTTCGGCGCCGTCAGGTGGCGGGATTCTCCGCCGCCGGCAGCAGCGTCTTGATATCGAGCCAGCTGCCGTCGGCAAAGGTCAGTCGCGGGGCGGGGTCCTGGAAGTCCTTGAAGGTGATCGAGCCGCCGGCGCTGCCGAAGCTGACGCGCACGTCATTGCCGTCGCGCGCGGCCGTCACTTCATCGCGCTGGATGCCTTCGCCCACCATGATCTGGCCTTTCGCCACCTGCCGCGACGGCCCTTCCTGCACGGCCACCAGCTTACCGTCGGGTCCCTTGTCGAACCTGAACGTCGTGCATTTCACGCTGCTCAGGTCGCCGGTGATGATGTCGTCGCCATCGCCCTTGTTATATTCGATGCGATAATTCTGATCGACATCGGGCAGCAGGTTGATCGTGTCGTTGCCGGTGCCGCCATTGAACACGCTCAGGAAGCCGCCCTTGCCGCTCAGGATGTCTTCGCCCGCCCCGCCATAGAGCTTGCCACTGCCCAGCGCGACCAGCGTGTCGTTGCCTTCGTCGCCGTGCAGCCAGCCATCGCCCTGCGTGATCATCGTGTCGTTGCCTTCGCCACCGAAGCCGGTGCCGCGCCCGCCTCTTTCGCCGGCGGCGAATTCGATATGATCGTCACCGGCCTCGCCATAGACCAGGCCGTTGGCCATTGCCAGGAATTTGTCATTGCCCGCGCCGCCATGCGCCTGGCCGCCACGCAGCAGGGTGAATTCATCATTGCCGCTGCCGCCGATCGCATGGCCGTTGCTGTAGATCAGCGCGTGATTGTCGCCCTCGCCCAGATGCACCGTGCTGTTGCTGTAGAGCACCGCCTTGTCGTCACCCTCGCCGGTCTGCACCTGCGCGTTGTTGTAGACATAGGCGGTATCGTTGCCGGCGCCGGTATTGGCCTGCGACGCATTGATATGCATCTCGTCATCGCCATCGGTGCCGCTCATTGTCGGCGTGTGGGCGGGTTTCGCATCCTGGCCTTCCAGCCAGTCGATCTGCCAGACGTTCACGACCGGCACGGCACGGCCGATATCCCACAGCCGCTCAAGCGCGTCGTTGACCCTGGCGGCGGCTTCGGCCGGTTCCTGCGTCGCGGGTTGCTCCGGTGCGGGCTGCGGGGCCTGATTGTAGATATTCAGCGACGGCTTCGATGCGGTCTGGCCGCTGGTGATCCAGGTGCGGTGCTGCTGCGCCAGCGCATTCATGCTGACGCCGAACCGCTGCAGATGTTCGCTGAAACGTTCGGCGGTGCCCAGGCTCATGCTGGCGCCATCGTAATGGTAGTAGCGCGTGGTGACGCCGCGCGGCTGCAGGGTCTGAATCTCAGTCATTGGCCTGGCCCATCTGCTCAGTCGGCCTCCCGATGAGGCGAACACGCGGAGAGTTCAGGCGGGCGCGGGAAACGTCAATGAAAATATATACTTAAAGCAGTATTAACCACGCCATATCGGCAGAAATGCAACTAGCGGGCGGTGATCAGGGCGATTTCCTGGGCGAATTCGCGCTGCAGCTCGGCCTGGGCCCGCTTCTCGAAACCGGGATATTTGACCGCCGCCGCCTGCAGGGCGGGATTGTCGCGCGGCAGGTCCTCGGCGCGCAGGATGTCGCTGCCCTTCACGCTGCCCTTCTGGCCCATGCCGAGCACGGCGCGGGTCAGCGCGGTGGTCAGCAGGCGCTGGCCCTCGCCGCTGGCGAAATAGGTATCCAGCGCCTCGAGCTCAGGCTTCGTGTAGCTGGTGCTGGCGGCATTGACCACGGCGCCGCGGAAGCGCGGTCCGGCGGTGGGCGCGCGCTGGCGCAGGTCGGCGGCGCGCTGCTGTTCGGCCGGCGTGTTGGCCGGCAGGAAATTCAGGTAGAGCTGTGTGATCGCCTCGACACGTTTTTCGAGTCCGATGGTGGTCATCAGCCGCTCGGCCGCCGCCCGGGCGCCCTTGTCCTGGGCATGACTCGGGCCCGCCGCGAAAGCGGAGACAATCATCACAACAAACAGTACAGGGGCAAACAGCAGGCGGTTCATCGGCGAATCCTGTTTAACTCAGCGAGTCATTCATAAGCCTAATTATGGCGAAATCCAGTCAAGGGAACATAAATGGATCATCGCCAAATTTAGCGAGATTTCCCATTTGCGCCGACTCACCGGAACTCCCTAGATTTAGCCCCTGTTGAGGGGATTGGTAACCACATATTGGGTTTCCCAACCTGGCCAACATTTTGATTTCATTCGGTTCGGGCGGGAGAAGCACGCAATGCGTATTCAGCGGCATTTCACAGTGGACGGTCAGGACGCCTATGCCGGCCTGGAGTGGAAAACCACCGTCAGCGAAATCCGCAATCCCGATGGCAGCGTGGTGTTCCGTCTCGACCAGCTGGAAGTGCCGGCGGCCTGGAGCCAGGTGGCCGCCGATGTGCTGGCGCAGAAGTATTTCCGCCGCGCCGGCGTGCCGGTCGCGCTGAAGCCGGTGGAAGAATCCGACGTCCCCGAATTCCTGTGGCGCCGTGTGGCCGACACCGAGGCGCTCTCCGCCCTGTCCGAGAAAGACCGCACCACGCAGGAGACCAGCGGCCGCGAGGTGTTCGACCGTCTCGCCGGCACCTGGACCTACTGGGGCTGGAAAGGCGGCTATTTCGATTCCGCGGACGATGCCCGCGCCTTCTTCGACGAGCTGCGCTTCATGCTGGCCGCCCAGATCGCCGCGCCGAATTCGCCGCAGTGGTTCAACACCGGGCTGCACTGGGCCTATGGCATCGACGGTCCGGCGCAGGGCCATCACTATGTCGACTACAGGACCGGCGAACTGACCAAGTCGGCTTCGGCCTACGAGCATCCGCAGCCGCATGCCTGCTTCATCCAGTCGGTGCAGGACGACCTCGTCAACGAGGGCGGCATCATGGACCTGTGGGTGCGCGAGGCGCGCCTGTTCAAATACGGTTCGGGCACCGGCAGCAATTTCTCCAAGCTGCGCGGCGAGAACGAGAAGCTGGCCGGCGGCGGCAAGTCGTCGGGCCTGATGAGCTTCCTCAAGATCGGCGACCGCGCCGCCGGCGCCATCAAGTCGGGCGGCACCACGCGCCGCGCCGCCAAGATGGTGATCTGCGACATCGACCATCCCGATATCGAACAGTTCATCGACTGGAAGGTGAAGGAAGAGCAGAAAGTCGCCGCGCTGGTCGCCGGCTCGAAGATTTCGCAGAAGCATCTCAATGCCATCATGGCCGCCTGCCAGCTCGGCAGCGGAGAAAACCGCTTCGATGCGAAGAAGAACGCGCAGCTGCGCAAGGAGATCATCGCGGCGCGCAAGGCGATGATCCCGGAAAACTACATCCAGCGCGTGGTGCAGTTCGCCAGGCAGGGCTATACCGAGATCGATTTCCCGACCTATGACACCGACTGGGATTCGGAAGCCTATCTCTCGGTCTCGGGCCAGAATTCCAACAACTCGGTGCGCGTGACCGACGACTTCCTGAAGGCGGTCGAAACCGACGGCGACTGGAACCTGACCTATCGCGGCAACGGCAAGGTGTCGAAGACGCTGCCGGCGCGCCAGCTCTGGGAACAGGTCGGCTATGCCGCCTGGGCCTCGGCCGATCCGGGCATCCAGTTCGATACCAGCATCAACGACTGGCATACCTGCCCGGCCGACGGCCGCATCAATGCGTCGAACCCGTGTTCGGAATACATGTTCCTCGACGAC